>NZ_JBIDCU010000016.1:0-167274 GCF_043204765.1 Micromonospora sp. NPDC047730
CGGCACAGCGGGTCACACCCGCCTCGACAGGTCCGGAGGGTCGGGTGCCGTGGGCCCTGTCGAGCTGCCCCGTCTGTAGGACCGCTCGTCACATCGGCGCCGCGGCCCCGGCCTGATCGACGGGTTGGTGAGATCGGCCGCCTGTCGTGCCCCATCTGTGGGGGCAGCTCGACAGGGGCCGAGAAGCGGTACCCCGAGCTGAGAAGCGGTACCCCGAAGACTCGTCCGCGACATCGCCGGCCAATCCCGACACCGGAGCAGCCCGTGACGAGCACCCGCCGTGCCCGCCCGCCGGCGGGGCCCCGCGTTCGCCGCGGCCGGCGCCGGCCGGAAACGGGACTGCTGCGACCATGACGGTATGGAGATCTGGAACAACCCGTCCTGCTCGAAGTGCGCCGCCGCCCGGTCCGCCCTGGACGAGGCCGGTGTGGGGTACGGGGTGCGCCCGTACCTGGACCGGCCGCCGAGCGCCGCGGAGTTGACCGAGGTGCTGCGCCGGCTCGGCGCGCGCCCCTGGGACGTCTGCCGGACGCAGGAGCCCGCCGCGGTCGCCCTGGGCATGGCCGACTGGCTGCGGGACGAGGCAGCCGAGCCGCGCTGGATCGACGCGATGGTCGCCGCCCCGGAGCTGATCCAGCGGCCCCTGCTGCTGCTCGACGACGGGAGCGCGCTCGTGGGACGTACCCCCGAGGCGGTGGCGGAGGCGGTGCGCCGCCACGCGGCGCCCGGCGGGCCTGGGGAGCGCAACGACCACGCCGAGGGATGACGCCGCCGGTGGTCAGCGCGGGTCGTCGGCGGGTGCCGCAGCCGCCGCGTGCCGGTCGCGCAGCCGGGCCCGGATCTCCTCCGGGGTGTACGCCCGACGCCGCCGTTCCGCCCGCGCGATCACCACGCCGGACGCCGCGACGCCGGCGAGACCCGCGAGCCCGAGCACCTTCCACCACCGCATCCGTTGCCGCATCGGCCTAGGGTAGACCCCCATGAGCATCAGCCTGGACGAGGCAGTGGAGCTGACCCGCACCGGCGACGTGTGGGTGTTCCGGGGCCGCAGCGTGCCGGACCGGGCCATCCAGTTGACCACCAACAGCCCGGTCAACCACGTCGGCATGGCGGTGGTGCTGGACGACATGCCGCCTCTGATGTGGCACGCGGAGCTGGGCCGGTCGCTGCCCGACATGTGGTCCGGCACCCACCAGCGCGGCGTGCAGTTGCACGACCTGCGGGACGCGGTCTGCGTCTGGGCCAACCGGTACGGCCAGCGCGCCTGGCTGCGCCAGCTCGACCCGCCGGCCGACGCGGAGGTGGAGAACGCGGTGCTGCGCACCGTCGCCCGGCTCGACGGCACGCCGTTCCCCTCCACCGCCCAGCTCGCCTGGCGCTGGGTGCGCGGTCGGGTGCCGGCGATGCGGGTGCCGGCGCTGCCCGGGCGGGGCCGGGCCCGCTCCGGGGCGTCGGTGCGCGACCGCGCGCTGGAGACGGCGTACTGCGCGGAGGTCGTCGCGGTGACCTACGAGGCGATGGGGTTGCTCCCCGCCGGGCGGCGCCCGAACTGGTACGACCCGGGCCGGTTCTGGAGCGGCGACGACCTCGGCCTGGCCGGCGACGCCCGGCTCGGCGCCGAGATCGAGGTGCGCGTCCCGCCGCGCTGAGGTTTGGCCCGGTGGCCGGCAGGCAAATGCTCTCCCCGTGAGAGCCTCCACCGATCTCGACACGCTGACCGACTTCTTCGACCGGTACGGCGTGGCGCTGACCACCGGCGACCTGCCCGCCATCGCCGGCTGTTACGCGCTGCCGGGGCTGGTGGTCGCCGACACGTACAGCTTCTCGTTCACCTCCCCGGCGGCGGTGGCACTGTCCTTCGTGGGCGCCGCCCCCGACTACCAGGAGCGCGAGCTGGTCGCCGCGCACGCGGCCATCGAGGACGTGCAGCCGATGTCGGCACTGCTGACGATGGTGGCCGTCGAGTGGGAGTTCCTGGACAGCCAGGGGCGAGCGGTGCCCGGCGAGCGTTACCGCTACCTGTTGCGCGCCACCGACGACGGCCCGGTCATCTGTACGGTCCTGCGCGTCGCCTGACCGTCCCGTCCGGCGGGCCCGTTCCGGCTCCTACGTCCTTGCCAGCGACCGCTACGCTTTTTCGGACGACCGCTGGAGGAGGGCATGTCCGGCATGCGCCGAGCATCGAGCAAGTCCTACGGCACGGCCGTCATCGCGTCCTCGCCCTGGATCGTGGTGTCCGTCGGCGCCGGGGTGATGGTGGTGCTGTTGGTCATCGCGCTCGGCGCCTACCGGGGGCGCAGCCCGTCGTTCGACGCGCAGCCCGGCCCGCCCGAGCCGACCCTCGCCCTGTCCGACCCGTGGGCCTCGCCGAGCGTGCCGGCCACGGCGGCGTCGCCGTCGCGGCGGGCGTCGCCCACGCCGTCCCGCCGCGTCATCAGCCGGTCCACTCCGGACCGGCCCACCCCGGCGCGTTCGAGCCGTACGCCGTCGCCGGATCCCGGCGGTGACGAGGACGCGGTGCTGCTGCTGCCGCCGACCGCGTCGCCGGTGAGCGGGCGGTACCGGGTGGTGGACGAGTCCCACGGCGGGTTCGTCGGCGAGGTGCTGGTCAGCAACGCCTCCCCGGCCGGCCGGGCGTGGACGGCCCGGCTCGCCTTCCCTGGCGGTCGGCTGGGCAGCGCGTGGATCGAGGGCGCGCCACAGGGGACGGTCACCCGGATCGACGACGGCTTCACCTACCGCAGCGGCCAGGATCTGGCCGGGGGAGCGTCGGTGGTGCTGCGGTTCTACGTCCAGCACGCGGACAGCCGCCCGGCGAGCTGCACCGTCGACGGCGTCGCCTGCCACGGGCTGTAGCTCACCGGTTTCGCAGGGCCCGGCGCGTTCGCGCCGGGCCCTGCTTTTGCAAGAGCACTGCTTTGTTGCGACTCTGTTTGCAAGGTATTGCAGAATGTTTCGGCAAGGGCTAGCGTGCGGGCCAATCAGCGACCAGAGGAAGGCCGTCGATGAAACCCCCGCCGATACCGCGCAAGGCCCTGCTCGCCCTCGTCTCCCTGCTCACCCTCACCCTCGTGGGCACCCCGGTCGCCGTACACCAGCTCGGCGCCGACGCCACCGACGGCACGGACGGCACCGGCCCGCTCGCCGCGGCCGGGGCCACCCAGTGGCGCGCCGAGCCCCCGGCGGAGGCGCTGCTGGAGGCCGGCAGCAACCAGGCCCGTGCCGAGCAGTTCTACTTCGTCCTGCCGGACCGGTTCGCCAACGGCGACCCGCGCAACGACGCCGGTGGCCTCACCGGGGACCGGCTCTCCACCGGGCTGGACCCGAAGGACAAGGGCTTCTACCACGGCGGCGACCTCAAGGGCGTCACGGACCGGCTCGACTACATCCAGGGGCTGGGCACGACGGCCATCTGGCTCGCCCCGATCTTCAAGAACCGACCCGTGCAGGGCACCGGGTCCGACGTCTCGGCCGGCTACCACGGCTACTGGATCACCGACTTCACCCAGGTCGACCCGCACTTCGGCACGAGGGACGACCTGAAGCGGCTGGTGCGGCTCGCCCACCAGCGCGGGATCAAGGTCTACCTCGACGTCATCGTCAACCACACCGCCGACGTCATCAAGTACGCCGAGGACAAGTACACCTACGTGGACAAGGCGACCTCCCCCTACACCGACGCGCGGGGGCGGGCCTTCGAGGACCGCCACTACGCCGACGGCAGCCGGGACTTCCCGAAGGTCGACACCACCTCGTTCCCGTACACCCCGACGTTCGACACCCCGGCCGACGCGAAGGTCAAGGTCCCGGCGTGGCTGAACGACCCGACGATGTACCACAACCGAGGTGACTCCACCTTCGCCGGGGAGAACAGCGAGTACGGCGACTTCTTCGGGCTCGACGACCTGTGGACCGAGCGCCCCGAGGTGGTGCGCGGGCTCACGAAGGTCTACTCCGAGTGGGTGGAGTCCACCGGTGTCGACGGCTTCCGGCTGGACACCGTGAAGCACGCCAACCTCGACTTCTGGCCGCAGTTCAGCCAGGGCATCGAGCGCGCCGCGGAGCGCGCGGGCAAGCAGGACTTCTTCATGTTCGGCGAGGTCTACAGCGCCGACCCGGAGATCACCTCGACGTACGTGCGGCGCGGGGGCCTGCCGGCCACCCTCGACTTCGCCTTCCAGGAGGCCGCGCGCGGCTACACCGCCGGCGACGGCTCCGCCAAGGCCCTCGCCGACGTGTACGCCCGCGACGACCTCTACCGCTCCCGGGACACCGACGCGCGGCGGCTGACCACGTTCCTCGGCAACCACGACATGGGCCGGATCGGCTCGTTCATCGTCGGTGGTGGCACCGACCCGGCCAGCCACCTGCGCCGCGACCGGCTCGCCCACGAGCTGATGTTCCTCACCCGGGGCCAGCCGGTGGTCTATTCCGGCGACGAGCAGGGCTTCACCGGCCCGGGCGGCGACAAGGACGCCCGGCAGGACATGTTCGCCTCGAAGACCCCCGACTACCTCGACGACGACCTGCTCGGCACCGACCGGACGCACGCGGTCGACCAGTTCGACCCGACGCACCCGCTCTACCGGGCCATCGCCGAGCTGGGCGCGCTGCGCCAGGCGCACCCGGCCCTGCGCGACGGTGTCCAGATCACCCGGTACGCCGCCGACGGCCCCGGCGTCTTCGCGTTCTCCCGGATCGACCCGAAGCAGCGCACCGAGTACGTCGTCGCGGTGAACAACGCCGCGACCGCGCAGACTGTCACCGTGGACACCTGGTCGGCCGGCGCCACCTTCGCCGGCGTCTACGGCGGCTCGGCCGCCCCGGCCGCCGCCGCCGACGGGAAGCTCACCCTGACCGTGCCGCCGCTGTCGGCGGTGGTGCACCGGGCCGGCACCCCGATCGCGCTGCCCGACGCCGCGCCGAAGATCACCATCACGGCTCCGGCGCCCGGCGAGCCCGTCGCCACGAAGGCCGCCGTCACCGCCCAGGTCACCGGCGACCCGCTGGCCACCGTCACCGTCGCCGCCCGGGTCGCCGGCGGGCAGTGGACCCTGCTCGGCAGCGCCGACCGGGCCCCGTACACCGTCCACCACGACCTGACCGGGCTGGCCGGCGGCACCACCGTCGAGTACAAGGCCGTCGTGCGTGACGGCAGGGGCCGGACCGCCACGGCCCGCTCCACGGCCACCGTCGGCACCCCGGCCCAGTCCGCCTCCCGGGACTGGGCGGTGGTGCACTACCAGCGCCCGGCCGGCGGCTACGACGACTGGGGGCTCTACGCCTGGGGCGACATCGACCCCGCGTACGCCACCGAGTGGCCCAAGGGACAGCCGTTCGCCGGCGAGGACTCCTACGGCCGGTTCGCCTGGGTGAAGCTCAAGCCGGGCGCCAAGTCGGTCGGCTTCCTGGTGGTCGACAGGAACGGGAACAAGGACGTCGGCCAGGACCGCACCATCGACGTGACGCAGACCGGGGAGATCTGGCTCAAGCAGGGCGACCCGGCGATCTACCCGACCCGGCAGGCCGCCACCGGCGAGCCCGACCCGCCCGTCGAGGACGGCACCGCGCTCATCCACTACCGCCGCGCCGACGGCAACTACGACGGCTGGGGCCTGCACCTCTGGGACGGCGCCGCCAACCCGACGGACTGGGCGAAGCCGCTCGCCCCGGCCGGCGTCGACGCCTTCGGCGCGGTGTTCCGCGTGCCCCTCGCCGCCGGAGCCACCGGACTGAGCTACATCATCCACTCCGGGGACGAGAAGGACCTGCCGGAGGACCAGCGGCTCGACTTCGCCACCGCCGGCCGCGAAGTGTGGCTGCTCGCGGGAACGCCCGGGCGGCTGCTGCCGTCCACCGCGTCCGGCGCCGCCCGGGACGTCGACATCACCAGGCAGAAGGCGCACTGGATCGACCGCGCGACCGTCGCCTGGCAGACCGGGCCCACCGACGGCAGGACGTACGCCCTGGTCGCCGCCCCGGCCGGCGGGGTCACCGTCGCCGACGGCGAGCTGACCGGCACGTACACCACGCTGCCGTTGACGGCGCAGCGCAACGGGCTCACCGAGGCCCAGCGCGCGGCCTTCCCGCATCTGTGGGCGTACCGGAGCTTCGCCCTCGACCGGCGGGACCTGGCCAAGGTCCCCGCGGCCCTGCGCGGGCAGCTCCTGGTGACCGAGCGGGACGCCGAGGGCACCCTGCTCGCCGCGACCGGCGTGCAGATCCCCGGGGTGCTCGACGACGTCTACGCCCGGGCCACCGACGCGAAGCTCGGGCCGACCTTTGCCGGCGGGGTGCCGACGCTCGCGGTCTGGGCGCCGACGGCGCGGCAGGTGTCGCTCCAGCTCTTCGACTCGCCGACCGGGGAGCCGAAGGCGGTGGCGATGCGCCGCGACGACCGCACCGGCGTCTGGTCGGTGCGCGGCGCCCGCGACTGGCACGGCAAGTACTACCGCTACCAGGTCCAGGCGTGGCAGCCGGCGACGCAGCAGATGGTCACCGCGGCGGTGACCGACCCGTACTCGCTGGCGCTGGCGCCGAACTCCACGCACAGCCAGATCGTGGACCTGGCCGACCCGGCGCTCGCGCCGGCCGGCTGGGCGACGCTGCGCAAGCCGGCGGCCGTGCCGTCGACGAAGGTGCAGATCTCCGAGCTGTCCGTCCGGGACTTCTCCGTCGCCGACACCACCGTGCCGGCCGAGCGGCGGGGCACCTACCTCGCCTTCACCGACCCCCGGACCGCCGGCATGGCGCACCTCAAGGCGCTCGGCGACGCCGGGGTGACGCACCTGCACCTGCTGCCCGCGTTCGACTTCGCGACCATCCCCGAGCGCCGCGCCGACCAGCGGCAGCCCGGCTGCGACCTGGCCGCGCTGCCGCCGGACTCCGAGGAGCAGCAGCAGTGCGTCGCGGCGGTGGCCGACACCGACGGCTACAACTGGGGGTACGACCCGCTGCACTACACCGTGCCGGAGGGCGGCTACGCCGTCGATCCGGCCGGGGCGAAGCGCACCACGGAGTTCCGGCAGATGGTGGCCGGGGTCAACGGCGCGGGGCTGCGCGTGGTGATGGACGTCGTCTACAACCACACGTCGGCGGCGGGCGCCGACCCGAAGTCGGTGCTCGACCAGGTCGTGCCCGGCTACTACCACCGGCTGCTGGAGGACGGCAGCGTCGCCAACTCGACCTGCTGCGCCAACACCGCTCCCGAGCACGCCATGATGGGCAAGCTCGTGGTGGACTCGCTGGTCACCTGGGCCAGGGCGTACAAGGTGGACGGCTTCCGGTTCGACCTGATGGGCCACCACCCGAAGGCGAACATCCTGGCCGTGCGCAAGGCGCTCGACGAGCTGACCGTGGCCCGCGACGGCGTGGACGGGAAGAAGATCCTGCTCTACGGCGAGGGCTGGAACTTCGGCGAGGTCGCCGGCGACGCCCGGTTCGTGCAGGCCACCCAGGCCAACATGGCCGGCACCGGGATCGGCACCTTCAACGACCGGCTCCGCGACGCGGTTCGCGGCGGCGGCCCGTTCGACGCCAACCCGCGGGTGCAGGGCTTCGCCTCCGGCCTGTTCACCGACCCCAACGGTGATCCGGTGAACGGGTCCGTGGCCGAGCAGCGGGCCCGCCTGCTGCACCAGCACGACCTGATCAAGGTGGGGCTCACCGGCAACCTGCGCGGCTACCGGTTCACCGACTCCGCCGGCCGGCAGGTCACCGGCGGCCAGGTCGACTACAACGGCTCGCCCGCCGGCTACACCGCCGCGCCGGGGGAGGCGGTCACCTACGTCGACGCGCACGACAACGAGATCCTGTACGACGCGCTGGCGTACAAGCTGCCGCAGGACACCCCGGCGGCGGACCGGGCCCGCATGCAGGTGCTGGCGCTGAGCACGGTGGTGATGGGGCAGGGGCCCGGGTTCGTCACCACCGGCACGGAGCGGCTGCGCTCGAAGTCGCTGGACCGCAACTCGTACAACTCGGGTGACTGGTTCAACCAGATCCGCTGGGACTGCGCCCAGGGCAACGGGTTCGGCGCCGGGCTGCCGCCCGCGCAGGACAACCGGGACAAGTGGCCGTACGCCAAGCCGCTGCTGGCCGATCCGGCCCTGGTGCCGGACTGCGCGGCGATCACCATGACCGACGCCCGGTACGCCGAGCTGCTGAGGATCCGGGCCTCCTCGCCGGTCTTCGGGCTGGCCACGGCGGAACAGGTGCAGCAGCGGGTCGCCTTCCCGCTCTCCGGCACGGCCGAGACGCCCGGCGTGCTCACCATGACGCTCGACGGCCGTGGCCTCGACGGGCGCTGGAAGTCGGTGACGGTGGTCTTCAACGCCACCCCGGAGGCGGCGACGCAGCAGCTGACCGGGCTGCGCGGGGCGGACGTGGCGCTGCACCCGGTGCTGCGGACCTCGGCGGACGAGGCGCTGCGTACGGCCTCGTTCGACCGGGCGAGCGGCACGTTCACGGTGCCGGCCCGCAGCGTGGCGGTTTTTGTACAGAGCTGACGCGCGACGCGGACCGGCCCCCTCCCGCACGAGCGGGAGGGGGCCGGTTCGGTGTTCGTCCGGTCCGTGCGGCCGGTGCCGGTGGCGCCGGCCGCACGTCATCCGAGGGTGATCAGCCGAAGCAGTTCTCCACCGGAGTGGGGCTGCCCTCGCAGTTGGTCGGCTTGTTGCCCCTGATCGCCGACTTGTCGTCCACGTCGACGTCGCCCTGGTAGTTGAAGACGCCGCCCGGCTTCAGGGTGGAGAAGTTGTCCGCCACCTTCGTGTCGTGCAGGGTGACCTGGCCGCGGACGTTGAAGATGCCGCCGGCGATGCCGATCGGGCCGACGGCCCGGTTCCGGACGATCGCACTGTCGCGGAACGTGACCTGGCTGAACAGGTTGAACACGCCGCCCCCGAAGAACCCGGCGACGTTCTCCGCGATCTCGCTCTTCTCGACCGTGGCGTTGGTGCCGAAGCCGAGCGCGAGGCCGCCGCCCACGCCGACGGTGGTGTTCTTGGCGACCAGGACGTGCTTCAGGTCGAGCTGGCTCTCAGCCGTCGCGATACCGCCACCCGCGACCCCCGCGAAGTTGTCGGTGATCTTGGAGTCCTTGACGGTGGTGTCGCCCTCGATGTCGAGCAGGCCGCCGCCGAAGCCGAGCGTCTCGTTGCGGCTGATCTCGCTCTTGTCGATCCAGACGGTGCCGCCGTCGATGTCGTCGTGCTTGTGCAGCTCCGGGGCGCCGTTGGCGATGCCGCCGCCGCCGATGATGGCCTGGTTGTGCGTCACCTTGGACTCTTCGACCCTGAGCAGGCCGGCGTTGAAGATGCCACCGCCGAAGAGGAAGGCGGTGTTGTCCTCGACGGTCGTGTGGCGCAGGTTGGTCTTGCCGTAGTTGGCGATGCCGCCACCGTTGCCGCCCGACTGGTTGCCCACGACGTGGGTCTTCTCGAGGTCGGCCTTACCGCCTGGCTGCACCAGGATGCCGGCCCCGTCGTGCGTCTGCTTCTTCTTCTGCTTCTCCTCGGCGGCGGCCTCGGCGCCGGGGGCGGCCTCGGCGTTCGCCGCCGCCGCGCCCTTGGGCGCGGCCTGGAGCAGCTCCAGGTACGGCTTGCCGGCCTGGGCCGCGGCGGCGGCCTCGACGGAGTTGGCGTACCGCGACCACACCGCCTCCGGCGTCATCCGCGGCTCCTTCTTGCGCTCGACGGTCTGGCCGTTCTTGAGGGTCAGGCCCTTGAGCGTCAGGTCGCCGCCGCTGCCGACGTTGAAGATCCGGAACTGCTCGGCGGTGGCGTCCCGCTCGATCTTGGTGTTGTGACCCTTGAGCGTGATCTTCTCCTTGATCACGGGCAGGCCGTTGCCGTGGTTGTCCGAGCGGGTCAGTTTGTAGGTGCAGTCCTTGGCGAGCTTGAACTCGCCGCCGTGGTTGTTGTTGGCGAAAATGATCGCCTGGATCAGCCTGTCGGAGTCGCAGGGCACCTCCCTCCCGCGGTCCTTGTCGTGCCGGTCCCGATCCTCCTTGCCCTCGCGGTCCCGGTCGCCTTCGCGGCCCTGGTCGCCCTCGCGACCCTGGTCGCCGTCCTTGGTGACCTGGGCGGTGGACCAATTCAGGGCGTCCGCGCCGACGGCGCCGGCGCCGGTGGCCACACCCACGGCGGCAATGCTGACCACGCCGGTCAACCCGGCCACACCGCTGGCGAGCCAGAGCTTGCGGCGACGCTTCTGCGCCGCCGGCCGCTCGGAGTCGTTGTTCGTTAGGTAGTTGGACATCGGAGCTCTCTGCCCTCTCCTAGTACCAGACAGGGTCGCGACGCCACAGGCGAGCGTCCCCTGCTACAAATCGGTTGTAGCTCCCGAACCGACAGTATGAGAATCTTCCTCACCTCGAAGGCATATCCGAAAGAACCCCACATTCGGTACGGGCCCCTCGTGCGCGGTGTGGACGACCCGGGCGGGCCGATCGGTCGCACTGGTGCCCGTAGGCTTGGCTACGGTGCGTAGTCGACGCAGACCGTTCGGATCGGCGCGGGACGGTCAAGAGAGCCCAGGCGGATGGCGAGGGCTCCTCCGGGCCGCCGGGGCGGTGCGGAGGAGCCCTCTCTATGTGGTGGTGCTGTCCGGTGTTCAGCCGAAGCAGCGGTCCGGGATGACCGGGCTGCCCTGGCAGTTCGTCGGCCGGTTGTCGGTGACGGCCGACTGCCGGTCGATGAAGACGCGGTTGTTGTTGGTCCAGATGCCGCCCGGCGGCTCGGTGGCGACGTTGTGCGCCACCTTCGTCCCGACCAGTCTCGTCGTGCCGAAGTCGTTCACGATGCCGCCGCCCACCGCGCCCGGGCTGACCGCCTGGTTCGCCACGACCTCGGTGTCCCGCAGCGTGGTGGTGCCGAAGTCGTCGGTGTAGACGCCACCGCCACCGAACCCCTCCGCGACGTTCTCCCTGATCACGCTGTACTCGATCACGGCGTGGGAGTCCCTGCCGACCCCGACGCCACCGCCTTCGCCCTCGGTGTGGTTGTTTGCCACCACGACGTGTTCCAGGCTCAGCCTGCTGTCGTGGAGGGCGAGCACGCCACCGACGTCCGTGCGGCCGACGTTGTCGGTGATGTGGCTCTGCGTGATCGTGGTCTCGCCGTCGTTGTCGAAGACGCCCCCGCCGAGGCCGGCGGTCCGGTTGTGGCCGATCGCGCTCTTCCACACCCAGACGGTGCCGCCGCCGGCCGTGCTGCCGCTCGCACCCGTGCCATTGGCGATGCCACCGCCCCCCAGCCCGGCGCTGTTGTGCGTCACCTTCGACTCCTCGACCCGCAGCACCCCGACGTTGAAGATGCCGCCGCCGAAGCCGTCGGCGCTGTTGTTCTCCACCGAGGTGTGGCGGACGTTCGTGGTGCCGAAGTTGGCGATCCCCCCGCCGTTCCCGCCCGCCTGGTTCTGCGCGAACGTGCTGTACTCGAGGTCGGCATGGCCGCCTCGCTGGACGAGGAGGCCCGCTCCGTCGGCGCTGACCAGCCCGGGCACGGCCGTCGCCGTGCCGTCGGGCTGCACCTCCGCCGTGGCCGGCTCGGCGAGAGTGGCCGGCGTCCCCGGTGCGGCTGCCGACGGCGTGGGTGCCGCCATGGCCGGTCGGGCCGGGGCCGCAGCGGCAGTGGTCGAGCCAGACAGCCCGAACGTCGCCACGGGCGGTGCTGCCGGCGGGGAGACCATCTTGCGGGCGACGGTCTGTCCGCCCTCGATGGCCACGTTCTTCAGCGTCAGGTGACCACTGCTGCCGACGTTCAGGATCCGGAAGCGCTCGGTGTCGGCCGCCCGGACGATCTTGGTGTCGTCGCCCTTGAGGACGATCGGTTGCTTGATCACCGGCAGGCCGTTGCCGTGCTCGCTGCGGGTCAGCTCGTAGGTGCAGTGCTTGGCGAGCTTCAGCGTCGCGCCGTGGTTCTTGTTGGCTTCGGTGATCGCCTGGATGAGCTTGTCGGTGTCGCAGGGCACCTCCTTCTCCCGGTCGTCGTGCTTCCGGTTGCCCTGTTTCCGGTCGCCCTGGCCGGACCAGTCGTCCTCGCCCTGGCCGGTCTTCGCGCCGCCGGCCTCGTCGGCCTTGCCGGCGTCGCTGACGTTCTGCCTGGGTGCCGTCGACCGCGCGTCGGAGAGCCGGTCGGTGTCGCCGGACTTGTCGTCCCTGGAGGCCAGGCCACCCAGCGCCGCCAGGCCGACGACGCCGGTCAGCCCGGCCACGCCGGCGGCAACCCAGAGCTTGCGCCGCCCCCGCGTCGGTGTGCCCGCGGGCGGGCCACCGTCAGGTGTCGTTACGTCATCGGACATCAGAGCCTTCCGCCCTTTCCTGCTACCAAGGGGGCCGCACCGCCCGAAGCGGAGCGACCAGCTACAAATGGGTTGCAGCCTCTGATGACCACCGTATGAGAAGGATCCTCGCGACAAGGACGTATCTGAAAAAAGCCCACATTCGCCTCGGATCCGGCAGGGAACGGGGGCAACCGGGTGGCCGGGTGAATTGGGCTCTGACCAGGGCAAAGGCCGACGGGCCCCGCCCACCGGAACGGCGACGTCGAAACGTCGCATGCCGGCGGGCGGGGCCCGTCGTGTGGTCGTACCCTCGGATCAGCCCGGCAGGCGCGGCCCCGCCTCGCGCTGCTCGGCCAGCCAGGTCTCCACCTCGTCGGCCCGGCGCGGCAGCCCGGCGGAGAGGTTGACCGCGCCGGTGGCGGTGACCAGGATGTCGTCCTCGATCCGCACGCCGATGCCGCGCAACTCCTCGGGGACCAGCTCGTCCTCCGGCTGGAAGTAGAGCCCCGGCTCGACGGTGAGCACGTAGCCCTCGCCCAGGACGCCGTCCCGGTACTTCTCCTTGCGGGCGTCGGAGCAGTCGTGCACGTCGATGCCGAGCATGTGGCCGAAACCGTGCAGCGTCCAGCGGCGGTAGATCGTCGACTTCTCGTCCATCGCCTCGTCCACGCTCACCGGGAGCAGGCCCAGGTCGGCCAGGCCCTCGGTGAGCGCCCGCATGCAGGTCAGGTGCACGTCGCGGAACCTGACCCCCGGCTTGATCACGTCGATGCCGGCCTGCTGCGCGGTGTGCACGACGTCGTAGACCTGGCGCTGCAACGGGGTGAACCGGCCGTTGACCGGCAGCACCCGCGTCACGTCGGCGGTGTAGAGGTTGCGGTTCTCCACGCCCATGTCCATCAGCAGCAGCTCACCCGGGCGGGTGGCGCCGTTGTTGTGCACCCAGTGCAGGATCGTCGCGTGCTCGCCCGCCCCGACGATCGAGCCGTAGCCGACGTCGTTGCCGTCGTGCCGGGCGCGCAGGGCGAAGACCCCCTCCAGCAGGCGCTCGGAGACGCCCCGGTCCGCCGGCAGCACCCGGGCCACGTCCTCGAAGCCCCGCACGGTGGCGTCGATCGCGTCCTGGAGCTGGGCGATCTCCCACTCGTCCTTGACCAGCTTGTGCTCCGCGATCGTGACCGCCAGCTCCCAGTCGCGCGCCGGCTGACCCTCCGCGCGGGGGCCGTCGTAAGGGCGCACGGCCGCGTCCACCCGCGCGTCGAAGCCGCGCAGCACGCGGGTACGCCCCGGCGCCAGGTCGGCCAGCGCCGCGTCCAGCTCGGTCAGGTCGGCGGTCGGCAGGCCCAGCTCGGTCGACTTCTCCGTCAGCGTGTGCCGCCGACCGACCCACAGCTCGCCGTGCCGGCTGCGGAAGAACTCGTCGTTCTGCCGGGACGACCGGGGACGCATGTACAGCGTGGCGTCGTGGCCGGATCCGTTCGGCCGCAGCACGAGCACGCTGTCCGGATCGTGGTCGCCCGTCAGGTAGGCGAAGTCGCTGCCCGGCCGGAACGGGTAGGTGGTGTCGTTGGCGCGCACCTTCTCGCCACCGGTCGGGATCACCAGGGTCTCGCCCGGGAAGGCCGCGGAGAGCGCGGCCCGGCGCTTGGCGTAGTTCGGCACCTCCGGCCGCGGGCCGACCGGCAGCGTGGTGTCGTGCCAGCCCCGCCGCATGAACGTCAGGAACGCCTCCGGGAACTCCGGGTCGTGCGACTCGGTGCCGTCCGCCGGCTTGTTGTCGGTGCGTTCCTCGGTCATGCCCCGCTCCCTCCGCGTCGTTGCTGGTCCTGACGGTACCCCGCGCCGGGTCGGCCCGACCGTCCCGGTAGGCCCCACGCCCGCGGGCGGCCCGGCCTGCGCGTCGGCCCGCCCGCCCGCCGCAGGATGCCCGCCTGGAGCGCGGGAGAGCCTGCGGTGCCGCGACGCCCGCCCGGGACGCGTGGAAAGATGACCACCATGTGCGGACTCCTGGCCTTCTTCAGCGCGCGCGGCGACGCCGCCGCCCACCGCGACAACATCGCCGGGGCGTTGGAATGCCTGCACCACCGCGGACCGGACGAGACCGGTGTCGAGGTGGTCGGCGACGCCTCCGGCCGGTACGCGGACGGGGTGTTCGCGCACAAGCGGCTGGCGATCATCGACGTGGCCTCCAGCCACGAGCCGCTGCCCTACGCGGGCGGGCGCTACCTGCTCACGTTCAACGGCGAGATCTACAACTACATCGAGCTGCGCGAGGAGCTGATCCGGAACTTCGGCGCCCAGTTCGCCACCGCCGGTGACGGCGAGGTGATCGTCGCCGGCTACCACTACTGGGGCGAGCAGGTGCTCACCCGGCTGCGGGGCATGTTCGCCTTCGTCATCTGGGACCGGCAGGAGCGGCGCGCGTTCGGCGGCCGGGACTACTTCGGCATCAAGCCGATGCACTACCTGGAGACCGCCGACGGCCTCTACCTCGCCTCGGAGAAGAAGGCGCTGCTGCCCTTCGCGCACTCCAGCTACCAGGGCGACGCCGGCATCGACACCGCGAACCTCAGCCACTACCTGACGCTGCAGTACGTGCCCGAGCCGGGCACCCTGCACAAGGGGATCAACCGGATCGGTTCGGGCGAGTACCTCACCTGGACCCCGGGCGGGCGGATCGACGTGCGGCGGTGGTACAGGCCGGTGTTCCGGCCCACCCCGGTCGCCGACGAGCAGCGGCTCTACCACGAGATCCGGGAGACGCTGCGGGAGAGCGTCCGGATGCACATGCGCTCCGACGTGCCAGTCGGCTCGTTCCTCTCCAGCGGCATCGACTCGACCGCCGTGGTGGCCCTGGCCCGCGAGTTCAACCCGAACATCCTCACCTTCACCGTCGGCTACGACGTCCCGGGCTACTCGGAGATCGACGTCGCCCAGGACTCGGCCCGGCACCTCGACGTGACCACCATCCCGACGAAGATCGGGCCGCAGGACATGATCGATGCGCTGCCGAAGATCGTCTGGCACCTGGACGACCCGGTGGCCGACCCGGCGCTGGTACCCCTCTACTTCGTGGCCAAGAAGGCCGCCGAGCACGTCACCGTGGTGCTCTCCGGCGAGGGCGCCGACGAGTTCTTCGGCGGGTACACCATCTACCGCGAGCCGCTGTCGCTGAGTTCGGTCAACGGGCTGCCCGGCGGGGTGCAGAAGGGGCTGCGGGCCGTCTCCAAGGCGATCCCGCAGGGCGTCAAGGGCAAGAGCTTCCTGGAGCGCGGCACCACCCCGATCGAGGAGCGCTACTACGGCAACGCCCGGATGTTCACCGAGGAGGAGAAGCAGCACCTGCTGCGCCGCTACGACCCCTCCGTCCGCTACACCGACGTCACCGCGCCGATCTACGCGGAGTGCACCGAGCTCGACGACGTGACCAAGATGCAGTACGTCGACCTCTACACCTGGCTGCGCGGCGACATCCTCGTCAAGGCCGACCGGATCTCGATGGCCCACTCGCTGGAGGTGCGGGTGCCGTTCCTGGACCGTGAGGTCTTCGACGTGGCGTCGCGGATCCCGGTCGACCTCAAGCTGCCGCCCCGCTCCGACGCCACCAAGTACGCCATGCGCCAGGCCCTCCAGGGCGTGGTGCCGCCGGCCATCGTCAACCGCAAGAAGCTCGGCTTCCCGACCCCCACCCGGGTTTGGCTGCGCGGCGAGATGTACGAGTGGGCCCGCTGGGTGCTGTCCAACTCCGGCGCGGGCGAGCTGATCGACCTGTCGTACGCGATGCGGCTGCTCGAGGAGCACAAGCGGGAGGAGGCCGACCACTCCCGCAAGGTATGGACGGTGCTGATCTTCTGCATCTGGCATGCGATCTTCGTCGCCAAGACCCTCGACCCGGGCATCCAGCGCAACCAGTCCGCCCTGCTCACCAAGCCCGTGGTCGGCTCCATGGTCCGCTGACCCGGCTCCCAGCCCCGCCCGGCGGGCGCGCCGGCTCCCGCCCCGCGCCCGCCGGCTCCCGCCCCCGCACGAACGCGGCGCGGCCGGTGATGCGCTCCCGGGTCTGCGGCAGGTGGTGGACCACGTCGTCGGCGAGCAGCGCGCCGAACGTGTCCCAGTCCCTGGCCTCGCACGCCGCCCAGCAGGCCAATACGGTGGCTTCCGCGTTCGTCACGGCACCGGCTGTGCCAGCCTGGTGCGACGAAATGCGGTGGGCGCGGGCACGGACGGAGGCCGGAGATGGGATACGCGGTGGTGCTCGGCGAGGCACTGGTCGACCTGCTCGACACCGAGTGCGACGGAGAGCCGGTCTACCGGCAGGCCGTCGGCGGTGGGCCGCTGAACGTGGCGGTCGCCGTCGCCCGGCTCGGCGGCGCGGTGCAGTTCGTCGGGTCGCTCGGCGACGACGTCCTGGCCGGGCGGATCCGCGACTTCCTGAGCGGCGTCGGCGTCGGGCTGGCCGGCGCGGTCACGGTCCCCGCCCCGACCGCGCTGGCGGTGGCCACCTTCGCCGGCCCGGAGCCCGACTTCCGGTTCTACGGGCAGCCGCCCTCCTACGGCCTGCTCGGCCCCGACGACCTGGACGCCGACCTGGTCGCGGGCGCCGACGTGCTCTACTGCGGCTCGATCGTGCTGCTCCAGCCGCCGGTGCTGGCCGCCGCGCGCCGGGCCTGGGCGCTGGCCGGCAGCCTGCGGGTCTTCGACCCCAACGTCCGCCACCGGCTGCTCGACGGGCCCGCGGCGCTGGCCGGGCTGCGCGAGGTGGTGGCCGAGTTCGCCGCCGGCGCCCACCTGGTCAAGCTGAGCGCCGCCGACGCCAAGCTGCTCTATCCAGGTGAGCCTGAGGAAGGGGTGGCGGCGTACCTGCGGGAGTTGGGCGC
Organism: Micromonospora sp. NPDC047730; assembly: GCF_043204765.1. Taxonomy (NCBI): domain Bacteria; kingdom Bacillati; phylum Actinomycetota; class Actinomycetes; order Micromonosporales; family Micromonosporaceae; genus Micromonospora; species Micromonospora sp. NPDC047730. The sequence goes on from NZ_JBIDCU010000016.1 coordinate 17,163, forward strand.
CGGGACCGCCGTGGTCACCCTGGGCGCCGCCGGCGCGGTGGTCGCCGCGGCCGGCGCCGATCCGGTACGCGTACCCGCGCCGAAGGTCGAGGCGGTGGACGCCACCGGCGCAGGTGACGCGGTGATGGGCGCGCTCGTCGCGGACCTGCTGGTCGACGGCGAGCCCGCCGCCCCGGCGGGCTGGCACGAGCGGGTGGCCTTCGCGCTGCGGGTCGCCGCCCTGGTCTGCGAGTCGCCCGGCGGCGCGACCGCCATGCCCACCCGCGCCGAGGTCCTCGACCGCTTCGCCCGCTGACCCACCCCACCCCCTTCTCCCCGCGATCTTGCACTTTGTGCCCGCGATCTGGGGGATATGCCGCTTCTGTCGGGGCGACAACTGCAAGATCGGCGGGGTGCGGGGTGCGGGGAGGGGGTCAGGTGGTGCCGTCTAGTTCGGCGTAGCCGCGGCGGGCGGCGTGCAGGGCGGGCCGGGCGCCGAAGGGCGCCTCGGCGGCGACGCGCTCGGGCGGGGCGCCGCCGGTGTGCCCGGCGCGGATGAGCCAGGCCAGCTTGACGAGCTGCTCGTGCTGCGCGCGGACGAACGCGACGTCCACCGGGTCGCCGTGCCCCGGCACGACGACGGTGGCCGGGGTGGTCATCCGGAGCAGCTCGGCCACCGTGTCCGGCCACTGCAACGGGTAGGACTCCTCGAAGGCGGGCGGCCCGCTCTGCTCCACCAGGTCCCCGGCGACCAGCACGTCGGCGTCCGGCACGTGCACCACCAGGTCACCGGCGGTGTGCCCGCGACCGGGGTGGCGCAGCACCACCCGCCGGCCGCCCACGTCGAGGACGGTCTCGCCGTGGACGGTGTGCGTCGGCGCCAGCAGCGCGGTGCCGGCCAGTTCCTCGGCCAGCGCGGGGTGCTCGTCGCGCATCTCCGCGTACGCCTCCCGGCGTAGCCGGTCCGCCTCCTCGCGCATCGCCTCGGCGGCCACCTCGTGCGCGTACACCGGGCGGGGTGGGTCGGCGGCGAGGGTGGCGTTGCCGAAACAGTGGTCGAAGTGGTGGTGGGTGTTGACCACGGTCCACGGGTGGGTGGTGACCGCCCGGGCGGCGGCGGCCAGCTCGGCGGCCTGCCCGGCGGTGGAGAGCGTGTCGACCAGCAGCGCGGCCCCGTCGCCGACGACCAGCGTGACGTTGACGTGCAGCAGCGGCTCGCGCAGCACGTGCACCCCGTCCGCGACCTGTACGAAGCGGCCGGTCACGACGACCGGGCCGCGCGTTCCACGAAGCGCTGCCGGTCGACCAGCACCCGCTCCACCCGGCCCTCGGCGACCGTCTCGTCGCCGTCGCGCACGCTCACCTCGAAGTGCAGCCGTCGCCCCTCGACCGCGGCCAGCCGGGCCTGCGCCACCACCGTCCGCCCCACCGGGGTGGCCGCGCGGTGGTCGAGCTCCACGCGGGTGCCGACCGTCGTCGACCCGCTGGGCATCCGGGGGGCGGTGGCCGCCACCGTGGCCGCCTCGGCGAGGGCGAGCACCCGGGGCGTGCCCAGCACCGGCACGTCCCCGGAGCCCACCGCCTGGGCGGTGTCGGTGTCGGCGACGGTCAGCTCCACCCGGGCGGTCAGGCCCGGCGTCAGGGCGGGCTCCGGCTGCTCCTGCATGGCCAAAGCCTAGACGAGGCGGGCCGGGGCCGGCGGGCGTCCGTGCCGCGCCGACGGTTCACGGGTTCCGGGGGGAGCGCCGGTCCGCGGTTCGCGCGCCGTCCACCACCGGCCGACCGCCCGCCGCGCCCCTGGCGGCGCGGCGGGTGGTCGGCGTCGGTCGATGCCGTCCGCGCCGTTAACCTTGACCGCGATGTCTGTCGCGACCGACCCCCAGCCCCCCGCCCGGACCGGCCCGCCCGCCTCGCCCGACGGCGGGCGTCGTCGCGTGGTCGCGATGACCGTCTGGGGGGTCGCCTTCGTCGCCGGCTGGCTCGGCATCGGCCTGCCGACCGACCCGGCGTACGCGTTCCTCTGGATCTGGGCGGCGACGGTCGCCTGGAACAGCAACCGGCCGTGGCGCAGCCATCTGCGTTTCGCCCGGGACTGGGTGCCGGTGGTGCTGCTGCTCGCCGTCTACAACCTCTCCCGCGGCTTTGCCGACAACGGCGCGACCCCGCACGCGTACGAGCTGATCGTCGCCGACCGGGTCATGTTCGGCTGGGCGACCGGTGGCGAGGTGCCGACGGTCTGGCTCCAGCAGCACCTCTACCGGCCCGAGGTGCACTGGTGGGATGTCCTGGTCAGCTGGGTCTACTTCTCCCACTTCGTGGTGGCGCTGGCCGCCGCGGCGGTGCTCTGGCTGCGCGACCGGGGGCGTTGGGCGGCGTTCATGCGTCGCTGGGGCTTCCTGTGCGCCACCGGCCTGGTCACCTACTTCCTCTACCCGGCGGCCCCGCCCTGGTGGGCGGCGCAGAACGGGCTGCTGGAGGAGGTCGCCCGGATCTCCACCCGGGGCTGGAAGGCGTTCGGCATGCACGGCGCCGGCAACCTGCTCAACGCCGGGCAGATCGCCTCCAACCCGGTGGCCGCCATGCCGTCGCTGCACACCGCGTTCGCCCTGTTCGTGGTGCTGTTCTTCCTCCGGCAGACCCGCCGCCGCTGGTGGCCGCTGCTGTTGGCGTACCCGCTGGCGATGACCTTCACCCTGGTCTACTCGGGCGAGCACTACGTCATCGACGTGCTGGTCGGCTGGGCGTACGTCGGGATGACCTTCCTGGTGGTCGGCCTGGCGGAGCGCTGGTGGGCGGCGCGCCGGGCCCGCCGGGCCGTGGCGGAGGGCGACCCCGAGCCGACCGAACCGCCCGCCTCCGCCGAGCCGCCGGCGGTGCCGGCGACGCGCTGAGCGTCGACCCCGCGGCGGGTGGCGGGGCGCCCCGCGACCCGTGCGTGGTCGGCCGGTCGGGTGACCACGGACCGGCGCGGCGGCCGGTGCAGCGGTCGGCCGGGCGGCTGAACGTCAATGCAGGAGGCGGTCAGCCGGCCTGCCGGGCGGCGCGCGCCCGGGCCGTCAGCTCCGCCGCCAGGGCCCACGCCTCGGCCAGGTCCCGGTCCCGCGCGGCCGCGCCGGCGCCGCCGGCCGTGTCGGCGTGCACCGTCGCCAGCCGCAGCCGCCGCTGCGCCGGCCCCTGCACCACCCGCACGCTCTGGATCCGGGCGTACGGCACGAGCGCCACCTGCCGCGTGAGCAGGCCGGACCGGACCGCGAAGACCCGGGCGTCGAGGCCGGCGCCGAGCACGCCCCGGCTCAGCGGGTTGAGCCAGCGGGCCCGCTCCGGCGGCGGGGTCAACGGCAGCGTGGTCAGGCACACCCCGGCCAGCACCTCGGCCACGATCGCCGCGCCGGTCGGCAGGTCGCCCACGGGGAGCAGGCGGTCCGGCCGGTTGCGGTCGTCGCTCTCGCCGGCGGAGTAGCCGGCCACCTCCAGGCGCAGCCGCAGCCACCCCTTGACCCGCCACAGCAGCGGCCAGGTCGCCCCGACGGTCTGCACCCGGTCCAGCGGGACCGTCTGGGCGCGGGTCTCCAGCAGCCCGTTGCGGATCCGTAGCGTGCCCTCGTCCCGGGCGAGCCGGAAGTTCCAGTCGTCGAGCACCCGGCGCACCGGTTGCAGCAGCACGCCGGCCATGGCGGTGAGGGTGCTCGCCACCGCGATGAACGACCACGAGTCCTCGGAGAGGAACTGCGCCAGTACGAACGCCACACCGAACGGGATCATGAACGCCTGCGGGGTCAGCAGCTGGCTGACCAGCAGGTCCTTGTTCGCGACGGTGTGCAGCGGCCGGCCGGGCGGCGCGGGCGCCTCGGCCGGGACCGCCCCGGTCGCCGCCGTCGCCCCGGCCGCCGCCGGCGCGGTCCGGCCGGCGGCCGCCCGACCGGCGAGGGCGAGCAGCCGCCGACGCAGCGCGGTCGCTTCGGCGACGCTCAGGTAGGCCAGCGGCGCCTCGGTCTTGCCGCCGCCGACCACCTCCAGCCGCAGCTCGGCCAGGCCGGTGAGCTGGGCGAGCAGCGGGCGGACCACCTCGACGGCCTGGAGCCGCTCCAGCGGGATCGCCCGGGTGCGCCGCCAGAGGAGCCCCTCGTGCACCCGAAGTTCGCGGCCGACCACGTGGTAGCCGGTGTGGTACCAGCTGACGACCGCGAGCACGGTGGCGCCCAGGGCCAGCACGACCGCCATCAGGGCGAACCAGCCGAAGCCGACCCGGGAGAGGGTCGACCAGGACAGGCCGGCGATCACCACGACCAGCGACTTGGCCCCGTGCAGCGCGGGACTGAGCGGGTGCAGCCGCTGCCGGGGCTCGGCGTGCTCCGGCGCCGTGTCACCCGGCACCGCTCCGGCGACCGGGGGAGGCGCCGGCGGGGCGGGCGGTGGGGGCGGGGTGTCCGGGGCCGTGCCCGGCCCGGCCGGCGGGTCCGCGGGTCCGTGCGGGGTGTCCGGCGCGGGGCCGGCGGGCGGGTGCGGATCGTACGGCGCCGGTCCGGGTGCCGCGGCAGGGCCCTGCGCGACGGGCGGTATCGCCGCCGGCCGGAGGCCGGGCTCCACCCGGGGCGGCTCGGTCCGGTCCGTCGCGCGGCCGGCCGGGTCGCTCACAGCCCCTCCGCCCGGTCCTCGCCGAGCGCGGTGAGCCGGTCGCGCAGCCGGGACGCCTCCGCCGGGCGCAGCCCCGGCACGCGGGCGTCGCTGGCCGCCGCGGCCGTGTGCAACTGGACGGTGGCCAGGTTGAACGCCCGCTCCAGCGGTCCGGCGCTGACGTCCACGAACTGCATCCGCGAGTACGGCACGATGGAGAGCCGCCGCACCAGCAGGCCGTGCCGGACCAGCAGGTCGTCCTCCCGCTCGGCGTACCCCCAGGCCCGTACGGCCCGGACGATGGTCACGACCCGCAGGGCGCCCAGCAGCAGCACCACGCCGCCCGCCGCGCCGAACGGCCAGGCCCCGCTGAACGCCCAGCCGACGCCCAGCCCGAGCAGGACGACGACCAGCACCATCGCGAGCCGGAGCAGCTCCACCCAGATCAGGTCGGGTGAGATCGGCTGCCAGCGGACGGTGTCCGGCCACGGCTCCAGGGGGCCCGCCGGCGGGCGGGGCGGTGCCGGCGGCGGGCCGGCGGATCCGTCACCGCTCACCGAGGGAATCCGTTGTGCGCGCTCACCCTTCGAGCGTAGGCGATCCGACCACCGGTGCGACCTCCCGCAGGAACCCGCGGGCGTCCAGAAAGTCGCCGAGGGAGGAGCGGTGCTCGGCGCAGGCCAGCCAGGTCTTGCGCCGGTCGGTGTCGTGCAGCCGGGGGTTGTTCCACCGCAGCGCCCACCGGGCGGGGGCACGACAGCCGCGGGACGAGCAGATCAGTGGCTCGTTGGCGGGAAGGTGGTCGCTCATCCCGCCCAGTCTAGGGGCGGCGGGCGGGCCGAAGAGGTGAGCGCCGGGCGGCCACGGGGGGAGCCGCCCGGCGACGGGGTGAATCGTACACACGCCGGGGCCGTCCGTGTCCACCCGTGAACGGCGATTCCGCGACGTGGGACGGCGTGGCGGGCCGGCGATCCGGCGAGTCGGGACGGCGCGGCGATAATCGGGTTCTCCCCACCTCGGCACTCAGCCGGGCATGCGAGTCTTGACACGCACCACGCCGCACGACAACCGATCATGCTGTGGAGGACCGGTGGCCCAGCCGACCACGCCCGACGCCCCGACGCCCAACGGGACGGGCCCGCAGACACCCGCGCCGGTGACCACGCCGGCCGAGGACGCGACCCTGCTGGAGCGGGCGCTGTTCGAGATCAAGCGGGTGATCGTCGGGCAGGACCGGATGGTGGAGCGGATGTTCGTCGCGCTGCTCGCCCGGGGCCACTGCCTGCTGGAGGGCGTCCCGGGGGTGGCCAAGACGCTCGCCGTGGAGACGCTCGCCAGGGTCGTCGGCGGCTCCTTCGCCCGGGTGCAGTTCACCCCGGACCTGGTGCCGGCCGACATCATGGGCACCCGCATCTACCGGCAGTCGAGCGAGAAGTTCGACGTCGAGCTGGGCCCGGTCTTCGTCAACTTCCTGCTTGCCGACGAGATCAACCGGGCGCCGGCCAAGGTGCAGTCGGCGCTGCTGGAGGTGATGAGCGAACGGCAGGTCTCGATCGGCGGCGAGACGCACCGGGTGCCCAACCCGTTCCTGGTGATGGCGACGCAGAACCCGATCGAGCAGGAGGGGGTCTATCCACTGCCCGAGGCGCAGCGGGACCGCTTCCTGATGAAGATCCTCGTCGGCTACCCGACCGACGCCGAGGAGCGGGAGATCGTCTACCGGATGGGCGTCGCCCCGCCGGAGCCGGCGCCGGTGTTCACCACCGCCGACCTGGTCGCCCTCCAGCACAAGGCGGACCAGGTCTTCGTGCACAACGCCCTGGTCGACTACGCGGTCCGGCTGGTGCTGGCCACGCGTGCCCCGGCGGAGCACGGGATGCCGGACGTCGCCCAGCTCATCCAGTACGGCGCCAGCCCGCGCGCCTCGCTCGGCCTGGTCCGGGCGACCCGCGCGCTGGCGCTGCTGCGGGGCCGGGACTACGCCCTGCCGCAGGACGTGCAGGACATCGCGCCGGACATCCTGCGCCACCGGCTGGTGCTCAGCTACGACGCGCTCGCCGACGACGTGCCCGCCGACCACGTCGTGCACCGGGTGATGTCCACCATTCCGCTGCCCTCGGTCGCGCCCCGTCAGCAGGCCACACCGACGCCGACCGCCGCGCCGCCGGGCGCCGGTTGGCCCGGGCAGCGGCCGTGACCTCACCCGTCCGGCGGCCCGCCGACATCCCCTCGGACCGCACCGAAGCCGTCCTGTCGCGGCTGCAACTGCTGGTCACCCGCAAACTCGACGGCCTGCTCCAGGGCGACTACGCCGGCCTGCTGCCCGGCCCCGGCAGCGAGGCGGGGGAGTCCCGCGAGTACCGCCCCGGCGACGACGTACGCCGGATGGACTGGCCGGTCACCGCCCGCACGACGATGCCGCACGTCCGGCGTACGGTGGCCGACCGCGAACTGGAGACGTGGCTGGCGGTGGACCTCTCGGCCAGCCTGGACTTCGGCACCGGCCGGTGGCTCAAGCGCGACGTCGTGGTGGCGGCCGCGGCGGCGCTGACCCACCTGACCGTGCGCGGCGGCAACCGGATCGGCGCCGTGATCGGCAGCGGCGGCGGCACGAGCGCCCCGGCGCGCCGGTGGCGGAGCGCGCCGCCGGTCCCCGGTCCGGACGTGTTCACCCGGGTGCCCGCCCGCTCCGGCCGCAAGGAGGCCCAGGCGTTGCTGCGGGCGGTCGCCGGCACCGAGATCCGCCCGGGGCGCAGCGACCTGGGCACGCTGGTCGACATGCTCAACCGGCCGCCCCGGCGGCGTGGGGTGGCGGTGGTCATCTCCGACTTCCTCGCCCCGACCGACCGCTGGGCCCGGCCGCTGCGCAAACTGCGCGTACGGCACGACCTGCTGGCGATCGAGGTGGTCGACCCCCGGGAGCTGGAGCTGCCCGACGTCGGGGTGCTGCCGGTGGTCGACCCGGAGACCGGCGGGCTGCACGAGGTGCAGACCGCCGACCCGCTGCTGCGGCACCGCTACGCCGAGGCGGCTGCCGCCCAGCGGGCGGAGATCTCCGCCGCGCTGCGCGGCGCGGGCGCGGCCCACCTGCGACTGCGTACGGACCGAGACTGGCTGCTCGACATGGTGCGCTTCGTGGCCGCGCAGCGGCACGCCCGCACCAGGGGGACGACACGATGATCCGTTTTCTGCAACCGTGGTGGCTGCTGGCCGTGCTGCCGGTGCTGGCCCTCGCCGCGCTCTACGTCTGGCGGCAGCGCAACCGCCGGGCGTACGCGATGCGGTTCACCAACGTGGACCTGCTGCGCACCCTGGCGCCGAAGGGGCTGGGCTGGCGTCGGCACGTGCCGGCGACCGCGTTCCTGCTCTGCCTGCTGGTGCTGGCGACCGCGTTGGCCCGGCCGGCGGTCGACACCCGGGAGCCGCTGGAGCGGGCCACCGTGATGCTGGCCATCGACGTGTCGCTGTCCATGCAGGCCGACGACGTGGCGCCGAACCGGCTGGAGGCGGCGCAGGAGGCGGCCAAGCAGTTCGTCGGCGAGCTGCCGGAGAGCTACAACCTGGGGCTGGTCTCGTTCGCCAAGGCGGCGAACGTGCTGGTGCCGCCGACCAAGGACCGGGAGGCGGTGACCAGCGCGATCGACGGGCTGGTGCTGGCCGAGGCGACGGCGACCGGGGAGGCGGTCTTCACCTGCCTGGAGGCGATCCGGTCGGTGCCGGCCGACGGCGCGGCGGAGATCCCGCCGGCCCGCATCGTGCTGCTCTCCGACGGCTACCGCACCTCGGGGCGGTCGGTGGAGGAGGCGGCCTCGGCGGCGCAGGCGGCCAACGTGCCGGTCTCCACGATCGCCTTCGGCACCGACTCGGGGCAGGTGGACATCGGCGGGCAGTTGCAGCGGGTGCCGGTGGACCGGCTGGCCCTGGCCGATCTGGCCGAGGCCACGGAGGGCTACTTCTACGAGGCGGCCTCGGTGACCGAGTTGAAGCAGGTCTACCAGGACATGGGCAGCTCGATCGGGTTCCGGACGGAGCCCCGCGAGGTCACCCAGTGGTACGCGGGCGTGGCCCTGCTGCTGGCGCTGTGCGCCGGCGCGCTCAGCCTGCTGTGGTCCTCCCGCATGCTCTGACACCCGGGACGCCGGCGGCGGGCGGTCGACGCCCACCGCCGGCGTCCCGAATGTCAGTGGCCGGCGAGGACGAAGATGACGGCCACCCAGACGGCGGCGAGGGTGAAGCCCAGCGGGGCGACGTAGCGGCTCATGGACGGCTCCGGGTGGCGACTGGACGGTCCGCGAGCGGAAGCGAACCGCAGGGGTGGATCAGGACGCGCACACAGAAGTCGTGACCGGGGGGCGGCTCCCGGCGGGCCGCCCGGGTGGCGGGCGGCACGGCGCGGTCACCCGGCGCGGGGCCGGGGACCGGGCGGGTGCGGGGAGCGGAGCTGGGTCAGCTCACCTGCTGAGTCGTGGCTCAGCGGGGCTGACGGACGGCCCGGCCACGACTGGGAGGATCGCTATCTCGCACAGCGATCACCTCCTGTGGTCGGCGGGGCCCGGAACGCGGGCCGCGATCGGCCCGCAAACGCCGATGATCGTACACCGGCCGGCGTCCGTTGCCGCACTCGGCCCATCGGCTCCGGTCGACCGCCCGCCCGGCTCGGGCCGCCGCCGTCGCCGCCCTCGCGCGTGGGGCGGCGAGTGTCCGCGGGCGGTCCGCCCACAAGGGTCCACCGGGCGGACCCGCTCCCGGCAGCCCCCGGCGCGACGCGCCCGGGAACGGGCGATCCGTGCGTCGTGACCCGGCCTGACGTGCCCGCCGTTAGCGCTTACCTGTCGGTAACGCCTAGGCTCCGACCGACCGGGAGATCACTGAGCAGAGGGGGGACCCGTGGCCCGTACCGTCCTGGTGACCGGCGGCAACCGGGGGATCGGCCTGGCGATCGCGCAGGCCTTCGCCAAGCAGGGCGACCGGGTGGCGGTGACCCACCGCAGCGGCGACGCCCCCGAGGGGCTGTTCGGGGTGCGCTGCGACGTCACCGACTCCGACTCGGTCGACGCGGCCTTCACCGCCATCGAGGCCGAGTTGGGGCCGGTCGAGGTGCTGGTCGCCAACGCCGGCATCACCGACGACACGCTGCTGATGCGCATGTCGGAGGAGCAGTTCACCCGCGTGCTGGACACCAACCTGACCGGCGCGTTCCGGTGCGCCAAGCGCGCCTCGACCAAGATGCTCCGCGCGAAGTGGGGCCGAATGATCTTCATCTCCTCGGTGGTCGGCCTCTACGGCGGCCCCGGCCAGGTCAACTACGCGGCGAGCAAGGCCGGACTGGTCGGCGTGGCCCGCTCCATCACCCGCGAGCTGGGCAGCCGCAACATCACCGCCAACGTGGTCGCGCCCGGCTACGTCGAGACCGACATGACCGCCGCGCTGCCCGAGGACCGCAAGACCGAGTACCGCAAGGTCATCCCCGCCGGCCGCTTCGCGCAGCCGGACGAGGTCGCGGGCGCGGTCACCTGGCTGGCCGGGGACGCCGCTGGCTACATCTCCGGCGCCGTCATCCCCGTCGACGGCGGCCTCGGCATGGGCCACTGACAGCGGTCACTGAAGAACTACGGAGGAATCCCTGCATGTCCGGACTGCTCGCCGGTAAGCGGCTGCTCGTCACCGGCGTCATCACCGACGCCTCGATCGCCTTCTCGGTGGCGAAGCTCGCCCAGGAGAACGGGGCGCAGGTCGTGCTCACCGGCTACGGCCGGCTGTCCCTGGTCGAGCGGATCGCCAAGCGGCTGCCCGAGCCGGCGCCGGTGATCGAGTTGGACGTGGCCAACGCCGAGCACCTCGCGGGGCTCGCCGACCGGGTGCGCGAGCACGTCGACGGCCTCGACGGGGTGGTGCACTCGATCGGCTTCGCCCCGCAGAGCTGCCTCGGCGGCGGCTTTCTCGACGCACCGTGGGAGGACGTGGCGACCGCGCTGCAGGTCTCCACGTACTCCTACAAGTCGCTGGCCATGGCGGCGCTGCCGCTGATGTCCGCCGGCGGCGCGGTGGTCGGCCTGACCTTCGACGCGACCAAGGCGTGGCCCGTCTACGACTGGATGGGCGTGGCCAAGGCCGGGCTGGAGTCGGCCTCCCGCTACCTGGCGCTGCACCTGGGCAAGCAGGGCATCCGCAGCAACCTGGTCGCCGCCGGGCCGCTGCGCACCATCGCCGCCAAGTCGATCCCGGGCTTCGAGCAGTTCGAAAACGCCTGGACCGAGCGCGCGCCGCTGGGCTGGAGCCTCACCGACCAGGAGCCGGCCGCCCGGGCCTGCCTGGCGCTGCTGTCCGACTGGTTCCCGGCCACCACCGGCGAGATTGTCCACGTCGACGGCGGCTACCACGCCATCGGCGCCTGAGGTGTAAGGAAGGGCCCCCTGCAATCGCATTCTGCATAGCAGGGGGCCCTTCCTAACCGCCGGGGCGAGGGGGCCTTGCCCGGCGGGCGCGGCCGACGGGGAAGAATGGCACCATGGCGTACGACGCGGTGGTCCTGGTGTCCTTCGGCGGGCCGGAGCGGCCCGAGGACGTGATGCCGTTCCTGCAGAACGTGACCCGGGGGCGGGGCGTGCCGCCGGAACGGCTGGCGGAGGTCGCCGAGCACTACCAGCACTTCGGCGGCGTTTCCCCGATCAACCAGCAGTGCCGCGAGCTGCTCGCGGCGATCCGGGAGGACTTCGCCGCCCACGGCGTCGACCTGCCCGTCTACTGGGGCAACCGGAACTGGGATCCGATGCTCGCCGACACCGTGGCGCGGATGCGCGACGACGGCGTCCGGCACGCCCTGGCGTTCGTCACCAGCGCCCTCGGCGGCTACTCCTCCTGCCGTCAGTACCAGGACGACATCGCCGCCGCCCGGGCGGCGGTCGGCCCGGACGCCCCGCTGATCGACAAGATCCGCCAGTTCTGGGACCATCCCGGGTTCGTCGAGCCGCACGTCGACGCGGTACGGGCGGCGCTGGCGCAGCTCGACCCGGCGAAGCGGGACAGCACCCGGCTGGTGTTCACCGCCCACTCGATCCCGAACTCGATGGCCGCCACCGCAGGCCCCCACGGCGGCCGGTACGAGGCGCAGCTCGCCGAGGTGGCCCGGCTGGTGCACGCGGCGGCCGCCCCGGACCTGCCCTGGGACCTGGTCTGGCAGAGCCGCTCCGGCCCGCCGCACGTGCCGTGGTTGGAGCCGGACGTGAACGACCACCTGGGCACGCTGGCCGAGGCCGGCACCACCGGCGTGGTGGTCAGCCCGATCGGGTTCGTCTCCGACCACCTCGAGGTGGTGTGGGACCTGGACACCGAGGCGCGCCAGACGGCCAGGCAGCTCGGCCTGGACTTCGTCCGGGCCGCCACCCCGGGCACGGACCCGCGGTTCGTGGCGATGGTCCGCGAGCTGGTCCGGGAGCGGACCGAGCCGGACGGGGCGGCCCTGCGCCGCCGCCTCGGTGACCTGCCGATGTGGGACACCTGCCCGACGGTGTGCTGCGTCCCCGCCCGCCGCCCCGTCGCCCCGGCCCCGGGGCGGCCCGGCTCCTGACCGCCGCCGAGCCCGCCCTCGGCGGCCCGACTCATGACGGCCGCCGACCCGACCCCCGAATCCCGACTCCTGACCGCCGCGCCGGCTCCGCCGGCGCCCCCGACACCCCTGGAACGAGTGAAGATGCAGGACCGCAAGCCGGTGGAGAGCTGGCTGACCGACATGGACGGCGTGCTGGTGCACGAGGGTCAGCCCGTGCCCGGCGCGCCGGAGTTCGTCTCCCGGCTGCGCGCCTCGGGCAAGCCGTTCCTGGTGCTCACGAACAACTCGATCTACACGCCGCGGGACCTGCAGGCCCGGCTGAGCCGGATGGGCCTCGACGTGCCCGAGCACGCCATCTGGTCGTCCGCGCTGGCCACCGCCCAGTTCCTGGCCGACCAGCGGCCGAGCGGCACCGCGTACGTGATCGGGGAGGCCGGGCTGACCACGGCGCTGCACGCGGTGGGCTACGTGCTGACCGACTACGCGCCGGACTACGTGGTGCTGGGGGAGACCCGTACCTACAGCTTCGAGGCGATCACCAAGGCCGTCCGGCTGATCAACGACGGGGCCCGGTTCATCTGCACGAACCCCGACGTGACCGGGCCGTCGGTGGAGGGCGCGCTGCCGGCCGCCGGTTCGGTCGCCGCGATGATCTCGAAGGCGACGGGGGTGGAGCCGTACTTCGTCGGCAAGCCCAACCCGATGATGATGCGCTCGGCGCTGAACACGATCAACGCGCACTCCGAGACGACAGCCATGATCGGCGACCGGATGGACACCGACATCCTCTGCGGGCTGGAAGCCGGCCTGGAGACGATCCTGGTGCTGACCGGGATCAGCAGCCGCGCCGAGGCGGAGCGCTATCCGTACCGTCCGTCGCGGATCGTCAACTCGGTGGCCGACCTGGTCGACGAGGTCTGACGCGCGGGCGCCGCGCGGCCCGGCCGCCGCGCGCCCGACACCGGCCCCCCGCCCGCGGCGGTACGCCCGCCCGCCGTCAGGGGCGCAGCGGGGCGTTGCAGGCGGCCACCAGGGCCTGTCGGCAGGCGGCGGTCAGCGGGCGCAGCGCGGCGTCGCGCTGCTGGGCCTCGTAGTTGTTGATCGCGCCGCCGGGCGCGGCGTGCCCGGCCAGGGCGAGCACCCGGTCGAGCACGGCGGCCCGGGCGAAGAGCCGCCGGGCCCGCGGGTCGAACCCGGGCGGCAGGTCGGTGGCGCCGTTGGGTCGGCGCAGCTCCTCCAGTGCCCCGGCCAGCTCGGGTCGCCACTGGGCGACGTCCAGCCGGGTCAGCGCGGCGGTGGTGTGGTGCAGGGCCGCCGCCAGTTCCGCCTCGGCCTCGGCCGCGCCGGGCAGCGCGAGCGACGCGGCCGGAGCGTCGGCCGGCAGCGGGTAGACCCGCCAGAGCACCGTCTCGAAGGTGTCGCCGGAGCCGGACGTGTGCGTGCGCACGTGCGGGATCAGACCGAGGCTGCCCGCGACGACCGCCTCGCCGGCCAGCAGCGCCGCGCCGGCGAAGTCGCCCGGGCCGGGCAGCCCGCGCGGATCGCCCGGTGCGGGCAGCACCAGGCGGATCTCGTCCGGCGAGAGCTTCGCCAGGGTGGGCAGCGCCTGCGGCAGCGGGACGTCGGTCCAGGTGCCGGGCGCGTCCGCGACCAGGTGCTCCTCGTCGCCGGCGATGGCGTCGGCGACCTCGTCGAAGGGCACCAGCCCGGCGCGCCACGCGCGCACCCAGGCAACGAACCGGCTGGACCGGCGCGGCGCGAGAGTGGCCGCGCCCGCTGCGGGGGTGGACATGCCGAAAGGGTACGTGGTCATCGCCGCCCCTGTCTCGACTGCCGCTCCGCCCGTCCCTTGCCTGTCGATCATGTGGTGGTGTGGGCGGAACGCCGAACCGCGCGGCGTGTGCGGGCGCCACGACGGCACGGTCGGCGTGCCGGGGGCGTCGCGGCGTGTCGGGTGCGGGCGTGGAGGCGGGCGGTTAGCGTGATCTCTCATGGGGCGGCGGTATGCGGACGACGTGCTGGCGGGGGACTGGCGGCGACGGAAGGTCACCCCCGAGGTGGACGCCGAACCGGACCTCGTGGTCGAGGACGCCGACTCCGGCTTCTGCGGCGCGGTGGTCGGCTTCGAGGCCGGCGCGGTGGTGCTGGAGGACCGGCACGGCCGGCGGCGCAACTTCCCGCTGCTGCCGGCGGCGTTCCTGCTCGACGGGGAGCCGGTGACGCTGCGCCGGCCGAGCCGCGCCCCCGTCCCGGCGGCCCGCCGGCGCACCGCCTCCGGCTCGATCGCCGTGGACGGGGTCCGCGCCCAGGTCGCCAAGGCCAGCCGGATCTGGGTGGAGGGCATCCACGACGCGGCCCTGGTCGAGCGCATCTGGGGCGACGACCTGCGGATCGAGGGCGTGGTGGTGGAGCCGCTGGACGGCATCGACGCCCTCGACGCCGAGGTGCGCGCGTTCGCCCCCGGCCCGGGTCGCCGCCTCGGCGTGCTGGTCGACCACCTGGTCCCCGGCTCCAAGGAGAGCCGGATCGTGGCGAAGGTGACCTCGCCGCATGTGCTGGTCACCGGTCACCCGTACGTCGACGTGTGGCAGGCGGTCAAGCCGGCGGCGCTGGGCATCCGGGCGTGGCCCGTGGTGCCGCCGGGGCAGCCGTGGAAGGAGGGCGTCTGCGCCGCGCTCGGGGTCGCCGAGCCGGCCGACATGTGGCGGCACATCCTGTCCCGGGTGGACAGCTTCGCCGACGTGGAGACCCCGCTGATCAACGCGATGGAACGCCTGATCGACTTCGTCACCGAGCCCGCCTGAGCGTGGTTGCGGCCGGGGCCGGGGTCAGGGCTCCTGGTCGGGGGTGCGGGTGAAGACGAAGGTGGCGATGTCCAGCGCCACCGCCCGCCCCGCCTCGTCGCGCAGCACGGAGAGGATCTCGCCGTTCTCCGGGCCGGAGCGGCCCCGCCAGCGGTCCGGTCCCTCCGGGGCGAAACAGCTCATCCGCTCCCCGCGCACGTGCGCCATCAGACCACCCGTGGCGGCGTCCCAGGTCAGGTCGAGGGGCACCCCCATCCACCACCAGCGGCCGGCGATCTCGGCGGTTCCGGCGGGCGGGGCGGCGGCACTCGGCCGCCAGGGCCGCGGCAGCGCCGGCTCGGCGTCCAGCACGGCGGTGAGGATCCGCTGCGCGAGCCCGCCGATCCCGTCGGTGCGGAAGCCGTACGAGTTGGCGAAGCCGATCACGGCCGTGCGGGACGGGCGGTGCACGGTCAGGGCGGCCACGTAGCCGGGCATCGAGCCGCCGTGCCCCACGTACACCCGCTCGCCCTGCCGGTAGAGCTCCAGCCCCAGGCCGTGCCCGCCGGTCCACGAGTCCAGGTCGCTGATCACCACGGGGGCGCACATCTCGGTCAGCGTCTCCGCCGCCAGCACCTCCGGCGCCGGGTCGGCCAGGAAGGCCGCCCACCGGGCCAGGTCCTCGGCGGTCGACCAGAGCTGCCCGGCCGGGGCCATCGCCCCGGTGTCGGTACGCGGCTCCTCCCGCAGCGTGTCGTGCCACGGGTGTACCACGTAGCCGCGGGCGAACGGCTCGGTCGCCGCGTACGTCGTCCGGCGCATGCCGAGCGGCGCCAGGACGCGCTGGCGGAGCAGCTCGGCCCACGGCGTGCCGGTGATCCGCTCCAGCGCCCCGCCGAGCAGCCCGTACGCCAGGTTGGAGTAGTGGTAGGACCGGTGCGCGGGGTAGGCGATCTTCTCGGCGGTCACCCCGGCCACCAGGGTCTCCAGGTCGACGCCCTCGGCGCGTTCCCACCACGGCCCCTCCGGCTCGCGCTGCAGGCCGCTGGCGTGGCCGAGCAGTTGCCGCAGCGTGAGCGTGCCGACGGCGGTGCCGGGCAGATGCTTCTCCAGCGGGTCGTCCAGGGCCAGCCGGCCGGCGTCGCGCTCCTGCATGACCAGGGTCGCGGTCATGGTCTTGCTGATCGACCCGAGCCGGTATTGCAGGTCGCCGTCCGGGCGCGGGTGCTCGCCGGCGGTGGCGAGGTGCGCCAGCGCGCCGTCGCGTACCACGCCGATCACCAGGGACGGCGTCCGGCCGGCGGACTGCGCCTCGGCGACGAGGGTGTCGACGTGGCGGGCGGTGTCGGGCAGCAGGGACACAGGCGCGCTCCTCCCTCCGGGCCCGGTGGCGGGCCGCTGGCGTGCCGCCGAGCTTACTGATCTTCAGGGGTGGGCCGCGCGTGCATTACCGTGTCACGATCGTGTGGTGGACGCCGTGCTGTGGATCGTGCTGGGTGTGGTGCTGGCGGTCGCCGAGATCTTCACGACGACGCTGTTCCTGATCATGTTCGCGGCCGGGGCCTTCGCCGCCGCCGGCGCCGCGGCGCTCGGCGCGCCGGTGGGCGTGCAGGCGATCGTCTTCGCCGGGGTGTCGGCGCTGACGGTGCTGGGCGTACGCCCGACGCTGCGCAAGCACCGACGCTCCGCCCTGGAGAGCGGCGAGCAGCCGTTCGGCGTGGAGGCGATCGAGGGCAGCACGGCGCTGGTGCTGGAGCGGATCGACGCCGGGCAGGGCATGGTCAAGATCGACGGCGAGCTGTGGCAGGCCCGGTCCTACGACGCCAGCCAGGTCTTCGCCCCCGGTGAGCGGGTGCAGGTGATCCAGGTCCGGGGCGCCACCGCCCTGGTCTGGCGGGACGACGTTTCCCCCTCCGACGAGCTACCCGAAGCGAAAAGGTGAGTACATGGAACTCGTGATCCCGGTCCTGTTGATGGCCGTGGCGCTGATCGGGGTGATCACCCTGGCCAAGGCGGTGCGGATCGTGCCCCAGCAGCGCCAGGACGTGGTCGAGCGGCTGGGTCGGTACAAGCGCACCCTGAACCCGGGGCTGAACCTCCTGGTCCCGTTCATCGACGCGGTCCGCACCAAGGTCGACATGCGTGAGCAGGTGGTCAGCTTCCCGCCGCAACCGGTGATCACCTCCGACAACCTGGTGGTCTCGATCGACACGGTGCTCTACTTCAAGGTCGTCGACTCGGTCCGCGCCACGTACGAGATCTCGAACTTCCTCCAGGCCATCGAGCAGCTCACCGTCACGACGCTGCGCAACGTCATCGGCTCGCTGGACCTGGAGCGGGCGCTGACCAGCCGCGAGGAGATCAACCGGCACCTCTCCGGCGTGCTGGACGAGACCACCGGCCGGTGGGGCATCAAGGTCACCCGGGTGGAGATCAAGGCCATCGAGCCGCCGCCGAGCATCCGGGACTCGATGGAGAAGCAGATGCGCGCCGAGCGGGACCGCCGGGCGGCGATCCTGAACGCCGAGGGGCACAAGCAGTCGCAGATCCTCACCGCCGAGGGCGAGAAGCAGGCCGCGGTGCTGCGCGCCGACGGTGACCGGCAGGCGCGGATCCTCCAGGCCGAGGGCCAGGCCAAGGCGATCCGGACGGTGTTCGACGCGATCCACCAGGCCAACCCGAGCCAGAAGGTGCTCGCCTACCAGTACCTCCAGGCGCTGCCGCAGATCGCCAACGGCACCGCGAACAAGGTCTGGATCGTCCCGGCCGAGCTGACCAAGGCCCTCGAGGGGATGGGCGGCGCGCTCGGCGGGCTGAGCCGGATGGTCGGCGACGAGCCGGCGCCGGAGGCGGCCGACGGCGCGAGCGAGGTGGAGCGCGAGGCGGCCGCGGCGGCGCAGGCCGCGGCGGCCGCCGCCCAGCAGATCCACGACGAGGTACGCGTCGCCGAGGCGCAGGCCACCGGCGGCAAGCCGCAGGGGCTGCCGGCGCCGGAGCCGGTCTCGCCGGCGAGCCTGCTGAACGACCCGGCCGACCAGCGCGAACGGGGCTGAGTGGCGCGGGCCGACGAGCCCGGAAAAATACGAGAAGTGCTCATGGGGCGCTCCGGCGCCTGCCACCATCGGTTCTAGGACGGGTGGTGACCAGGCATCGGGGCGCCCCGGCGCGTCCCGCACCGCTCGCGGACGAGCGAGGTGACGCATGAAGGATCCGGCGAAGCGGGTGTGGTCCTCGGCCCCGGTCCCGGGCGCGCACGACCCCACCGGGCCGCTCGGCAGCCGGCGTACCGGCGGGGGGTTCGGGGTGCTGCCGTTCGTCGGGGAGCCGACGCCGGCCGGGCCGGCCACCAACGCCAGCTGGGCCTGGTCGCTGCGCCGGTTCGCCCGGGCCGCGGTGTGGCTGCTTCCCGCGTACGCCGTGCTCTACGGCGTCGTGGCGATGGCCAGCGACGGCGGGGTGGGCAACGACCCGTACCCGGCCGACGGCCGGCCGCTCTACCTGGTGGGCTGGGTGGCGTCGGTCTGGCTCGGGCTGCTCGCCCTGCTGGCGCTGACCGGGCTGCTGGCCGCGACGCGCAGCCGCCGGGTCGCCGTCGCCGGCCTACTGGTGTCCATCGCCGGCACGGTGCTCATGCTGCCCTTCGCGGGCCTGGCGGAGCAGACCCCGGTCTTCGGCACCACCGCCCGCGGGCTCGTGCTCGTCGGCGCCACCTGCTACACCCTGGGCTGGCTGCTGACCGGGTGGTCGGTGGCCCGGTCCGGGGCGTTCAGCATCGGCGACGGCACGATGCTGATGATCGCCGCCCCGCTGCTGGGCCTCGGCGGCGCGTTGATCGGCTCGTTGCAGACCTTCGGTGCGATCTTCGTGCTGATCGCCGGCATCGGCATCGCCTACCGCTCCGGGCGCCTGGTGCCCCGGGACATCGCGCGCGACGCCGCCAGCGCCAGCCTCGCCACCGCCGCGCCGACCGGCCCGGGCCCGAACGGCCCGCTGGCCACCGGCTGAGCCCCTCGCCCGCCGCCCTGGCCGGCCCGGCGCGGCGCCGGCCGGCGGGACGCGTGGGGCGGCGGGGGACGCCGGGGCCGCTGGGATGGGAAGTCCCTGGCAGCGGGCGGTGAAGTTGCTGACAGGAGGGCCGCGAGGGTGGTCGGTTGGCGGCTTTCACGGCAATCCTGGGGACCATGGCCCCACCCCGCTCGCCGCTGTCGCGGCTGTTCACCGTGCTGCTCGCCGGCGTGCTCGCCGGCCTCGTCCTGGCGGTCGCCGCGCTGCCGGGCAACCTGCTGCTCGGGTTGGGCGCCAAGGCGGCCCTGGGTTCGTACGCCGCGCTGCCCGAGGCGCTGCGCACCCCGGCCACACCACAACGCTCCTACCTCTACGCCAACGACGGCAAGACGCTCATCACCACGTTCTACGACGTCAACCGCACCGACGTCGGGCTGGACGAGATCGCCCCGGTGATGCGGCAGGCGATCGTCGCGGCCGAGGACCGGCGGTTCTACGACCACAGCGGCGCCGACCTGCGCGGCCTGCTCCGGGCGCTGGTGGCGAACGTGTCCGGCGGTGGCACCGCGCAGGGCGGCTCGACGCTGACCATGCAGTACGTCCGCAACGTGCTCAAGACCGATCCGGGCCGCACGGCCGAGGAGCGCGCCGCGGCCACCGAGCAGACCGTCGGGCGCAAGATCCAGGAGATCCGGTACGCCACGGCGTTGGAGCAGCGCCTGAGCAAGGACGAGATCCTCAACCGCTACCTGAACATCGCGTACTTCGGCTCCGGGGCGTACGGCATCGCGGCGGCCAGCCAGCGCTACTTCGCCAAGGCCCCGGCGGACCTGACCCTCGGCGAGGCGGCCCTGCTCGCCGGCCTGGTGCAGTCGCCGGAGGCGTACAGCCCGATCGACGGCGACGCGGACGCCGCGCTGGAGCGCCGCGGCTACGTGCTGGACGCGATGGTCGAGACCGGGGCGATCACCGCCGACCAGGCGGCGCGGGCCAAGGCCGAGAAGCTGACCCTCAAGCCCACCGCGCAGCCCAACGGCTGCACCGCCGTCGCCGAGGGCCACGACGACTGGGGCTTCTTCTGCGACTACCTGCGGCAGTGGTGGCTCGCCCAGCCGGCGTTCGGCGAGAGCGTCGAGGAGCGCGAGCAGGCGCTGCGCCGGGGCGGCTACACCGTGGTGACCTCGCTGGACCCGCAGGTCCAGGCCACCGCGCAGAAGCAGGCCACCAGTGTCTACGGGTACGGCAACAAGCGCGCCCTGCCCATCGCCGCCGTCGAGCCGGGCACCGGCCGGGTCCTCGCCATGGCGGTCAACCGGCACTACAGCCTCGACGCGAACCCGGACGGGCAGCCCAACCACCCGAACACCGTCAACCCGCTGATCTCCGGCGGCGACAGCGTCGACGGATACCAGGCCGGCTCGACGTTCAAGCTGTTCACCATGCTCGCCGCGCTGGAGGCCGGCAAGCCCCTCGCGACCGGCTTCGACGCGCCCAGCCGGCTGCCCACCCGGTACGCGGCCGAGGGCGAGGGGAGCTGCGAGGGCCGGTGGTGCCCGGCCAACGCCAACCCCGAGTGGATGGACGGGTACCGGATGATGTGGGACGGCTTCGGCCGCTCGGTGAACACGTACTTCGTCTGGCTCGCCGAGCAGGTCGGGCAGGAGAAGGTGGTGGAGATGGCGCAACGCCTCGGCATCACCTTCCGGGCCGACGCCGACGCCGCCTTCGCCGAGGAGGACGCCGCCAACTGGGGCTCCTTCACCCTCGGCGTGGCCGCCACCACGCCGCTCGACCTGGCCAACGCGTACGCCACCGTGGCCGCCGAGGGGACGTACTGCACGCCGCTGCCGGTGGTCTCGGTGACCAGCCCCGACGGCGAGCGGGTGCCGGTCGGCGACCCGTCCTGCCGCCGGGTGCTCGACGCCGACGTGGCCCGGGCCGCCACCGACGCGGCCCGCTGCCCGGTGGGCCAGCAGTCCGCGTTCGGGCAGTGCAACGGCGGCACGGCCACCTCGGTGAACCGGATCCTCGACGGCCGCCCGGTCGCCGGCAAGACCGGAAGCTCGGAGCGGAACGCCACGGAGACGTTCGTCGGCTTCACCCCGCAGGTGGCGGTCGCCGGCATCGCCGCCAACCCGGACGACCCGACCGACTCGGTGGGCGCCGCGGTGCAGGCCAAGGTGATCGACGCGGTCGCCCGGGTCATCGCCACCGCCGTCGACGGGCAGCCGGAGAAGACCTTCGCGGCCCCCAGCCGCGAGCTGGTCGGCGACCCGCGCCGCCCGGTGGAGCGCCGCCCGGCCGAGGAACGACAGCCCACCGGCGAGCGGCGGCCCCCCGACGAGCAGCGCCTCTCCGACCTGCGGCGCTGGCTCCAGGGCCGCGGCTGACCCCCTATGCCACCCACGTGCGTCGCGGTTTGACGCCCGCCACGTGCGTCGCGGGTTGAGGCCCGCCACGTGCGTCGCGGGTTTACACCCGCCGCGTGCGCCCGCGGACGACGGCGGCCCGCACGTCGGTGGGGGCGTCGGCTGCCGTCTCCCTCGGTAGGCACCCGGAACACCCTGTCGAGCTGCCCCACCCATGAGACCACCCGGCGGGCGCATAACTTCGGCGCGCCGGCCGGCTCCGATGACGCTTCGCCGTTGCCGTCTGCCCCATCTGTGGGGCAGCTCGACAGGGGCCACGACCGCAACTGTCGGCCGCAATGATGCCGATGACCGAGCCGGCCTGGTGCCGCCCACCAGTCGACCGGGGACGCGCGGTCAACCCGCATCGACGGGCGGTCATTCGGCCCCGACGGGGACGGTCACTCCGCTTCGACGGTCGGTCGGTCGGAGCGGTCGCCGGTCGCCCGCACCGCCCGGTCGAGGACGGTGCGCACCACCCGGTCGAGGGTGGCGCGGACCTCGGCCGGCCCGCCGTCCGCGTCGACGACGGTGAAGGTGCCGAACTCCGGCAGCTCCCGGTAGCCAGCGTCCAGGGCGCGCAGGTAGGGCAGCTCCTCGGTGTCGATGCCCCGGGCCAGCACCCGCTGCTGCGCCCGCTCGGGCGAGACCGCCAGGAAGCAGACCAGGCTCGGCGGCGGGAAGATCCCGTACGCCAGGCGGACCAGCCGCCCGCCCCGGTCGCGGCGGACCCGCATCACCACGTACTGGCAGCAGGACCACCGGTCCATCACCGCCGTCCGGCCCGTCAGCCGGGACACCAGCACCGCCCGGGCGATCGCGAGCCAGCGTACGGTCGCCTCCAGCGCCGCGTAGCCGGTGCGGCCGAACAGGTGCGGGCCGTCCCGGCGGCCCAGGGCGCGAGCGAGCCGGTTCCACAGCGGCCGGCCGCCGGCGTTCTCGAAGTAGGTGGCCGGCACTCCCGCCGCGCGGAGCCGGCCGGCCAGCGCCTTCGCCTGGGTGGTCTTCCCGGCCCCGTCGATGCCGACCAGGGCGATGATCATCGGGCGCACGAGCGGCACGTTAGCGGCGGCGGGCAACCCGGCGAAAGAATCCTGGAAAAATTCGGCCGGAGCTGTCGGGTCCGGCGACGCCGCTCCGACCACCTGGCGAGAACGCCCACGGCGGGCGTCCGACGCCAGGAGGAACAGCCATGCGGAAGATCGTCTACGGGGTGCACCAGTCGCTCGACGGGTTCATCGAAGGGCCGAACGGCGAGTTCGACTGGCCGGAGATGGGTCCGGAGCTGTCCGCGTACTCGCTGGAGCAGTGCGAGCGGTCCGGCGCCTTCCTCTACGGCCGCAAGGTCTGGGAGTTCATGGCCGCCTACTGGCCGCAGGCGGAGTCGATCTCCGACCACCCGCACGACCTCGCCTTCGTGCCCATCTGGCGGCGGACGCCGAAGGTGGTGGTCTCGCGCACGCTCGCCGAGGCCGACCACGGCGCCCAGGTGGTCGGCGGCGGCGACCTCGGCAAGGAGGTCACCGCGCTCAAGGAGCAGCCGGGTGGCGACCTGCTGCTCAACGGCGGTGCCGACGCCGCCGCTGCGCTGACCGAACTCGGCCTGATCGACGAGTACCAGATCTTCGTGCACCCGGTGGTGCTCGGCGGCGGCAAGCCGGTCTTCTCGGTCACCGGGCGGCTGAACCTCCGTCTCGTCGAGTCGCGGACCTTCGACGGCCGGTCCGTGCTGCTGCGGTACCACCGGGCCGGCTGACGCCGGCCTGCTGCTCCTTCCGTCGGTCGTCGTCCGGGCGTCCGGCAGAATCGTGCGGTGCCCATCCACCAGATCACCGACCCCGACGACGAGCGGATCGCCGACTACCGCGCGTTGACCGACGTCGAGCTGCGCACCCGCTGGGAGCCACCCCACGGCCTGTTCATCGCCGAGGGTGAGCTGGTGCTGCGCCGGGCGCTGCGGGCCGGCTACCCGGCGCGGTCGTACCTGGTGGACGCCAAGCGGGTCGACCAGCTCGCCGACCTGGACACCGGCGACACCCCCGTCTACGCGGCCACCCCGGACGTGCTGCAACGGGCCACCGGCTTCCACGTGCACCGGGGCGTGCTGGCGTCGTTCCGGCGCAAGCCCCTGCCGGCCGCCGCCGAGGTGCTCGCCGCCGCCCGCCGGGTGGTGATCCTCGAAGACGTCAACAACCACACGAACCTGGGGGCCATCTTCAGGGCGGTCGCCGCGCTCGGCGTGGACGCCGTGCTGCTCTCCCCGACCTGCGCCGACCCGCTCTACCGGCGCAGCGTCCGGGTCAGCATGGGGGAGGTCTTCGCGATCCCGTACGCGAAGCTGGATCCCTGGCCCGACGCGCTCGCCGACGTCCGCGCGGCCGGCTTCACGGTGCTGGCGATGACCCCCGCCCCGGACGCGGTGCCGATCCAGCGGCTCGACGCGGCGCAGCGGGCCCGCTCGGCCCTGCTGCTCGGCGCCGAGGGGGCGGGGTTGACCCGGGCGGCGATGGACGCCAGCGACGCGCGGGTGGTGATCCCGATGCGCCGCGGCGTCGACTCGCTCAACGTCGCCGCCGCCACCGCCGTGGCCTGCTGGGAGCTGGGCCGCGACGACCCGTGGTGAGGGCGGCGAGCCGCCCCGTCACCCGCCCCCGCCGGACAGTCGAGAATCGGCATCACCGACGGTAGCGTGTCGCCCGTGTTCCCTACCGTCCGTGCGGTCCTCGCGCTGGACCCCGTCCGCCACGGCGCTCCTCGCCTGGTCGCCGGGGACGCCGGCCTCGACCGCCCGGTGCGCTGGGTGCACGTGGCGGAGGTGCCCGACATCGCCACCCTGCTCGGCGGCGGCGAGCTGGTGCTGACCACCGGCATCGGGCTGCCCGCCGACGACGCCGGGCTGCGCGCCTTCGTCGGCGACCTGGCCGACGTCGGGGTCTCTGGCCTGGTCGTCGAGCTGGGTCGCCGGTACGTCAGCGGGGTGCCCCGGGTGATGGCGGCCGTCGCGGAGCGGCGCGGGCTGCCGCTGGTGGAGCTGCGGCGGGCCACCCCGTTCGTGCGGATCACCGAGGCGGTGCACGCGCTGATCGTCGACGCCCAGCTCACCGAGCTGCGGGCGACCGAGGAGATCCACCAGCGCTTCACCGAGCTGTCGGTGGAGGGCGCGGGCCCCGGTGAGGTGGTCCGGCAGGCCGCCGAACTGTCCGGCTGCCCCGTGGTGCTGGAGAACCTCTCCCGGCAGGTGCTCGCGTACGACCCGGCGGGGGAGAGCGCCGAGCTGCTGCTGGACGGCTGGGAGCAGCACTCCCGCCGGATCCGGCCGGCGGGGCGGACCGCGTACGACGCGGACAGCGGCTGGTTGGTGACCACCGTCGGCGCCCGGGGGCACGACTGGGGGCGGCTGCTGCTGCGGTGGCCGGGCGGGGGCGACCTGGCCGCCGGCCGGCGGGTGCTCTACCCGGCGGCCGAGGGCGGGGTGGGCGTCGAAGGTGCCCCGCCGGCCGGACCGCCCACCCGGCTGACCATCCTGGTCGAACGCGCCGCCTCGACGCTGGCGTTGGGCCGGCTGATCCGGCGCGACGCCGAGGGACTGGAACGGCAGATCCACCGGACGCTGCTCACCGCCCTGCTCGACCACTCCCGCCCGGTCGACGAGGTGGCCCTGCGGGCCCGGGCGCTCGGCGTGGTGCTGGAGCGGCGGCACCTCGTCGGCGTGGTGGTCCGGCACCGGGCCGACGACCCGGCGGGGGAGGGCGGCCCGGCCGGCGAGGCCGGACACCCGGGCGACCCGGGCACGGGCGACCCGGAGTCGGGTCCGGCGCGGCTGCGCGACCTCGCCGAGGCCGTCGGCCAGGCGCTGCGCGAGGCGAAGCTGACCGGGCTGACCAGCGCCGTCGACGACCATGCCGTCGGTGTGCTGCTCGCCCTGCCCGACCCGGCCGTCGAGGAGCGGGCGTTGGCCGCGTTCGCCGCCGCGCTGCGCCGGGGCCGCCCCGACACCGCCGCGCCGACCGACCGGGTCGGTGTCGCCGCCTCCGGACGCCTCGGCGGCCCGCCCCGGGACGTCCCGGGCAACGGCGCGGTCCGGCCGCCGTCGGGCGGCGCGGTGCTGATCGCGGCCGGCTCCGGGGTGGGCAGCCTGCGGGAGGCGCGCCGGTCGCTGATCGAGGCCCGGCAGGTCGCCGACGCCGCCCGGCGGGACCGGCGGGACCTGCCGATCTTCCGGTTGCCGCACGTCGGGTTGGCCGGGCTGCTGCACCTGCTGCGCGACGAGCCCCGGGTGCAGACCTTCGTCGAGCGGGAACTGGGCGCCCTGCTGACGTACGACGCGCAGCACCCCCGGGAGCACCTGCTCGGCACCCTGCGGGCGTACCTGGAGCAGGGCCGGAACAAGTCGGCGGCGGCCGCCGCGGCGCACCTGTCCCGGCCGGCGTTCTACGAGCGGCTGGCCCGGATCGGCCGCGTGCTCGACGTCGACCTCGACTCGGTCGAGGCCTGTCTCTCCCTTCACGTCGCCCTGCTGGCCCTGGACGCCATCCGCACCCCCTGACGGTCACCGCCGACCACGCCGTTGATCATGAAGTTGTTGCGCTCCGCCCGGCGTGTCGTGGCAACAACTTCATGATCAACGGGCGTGGCCCGGGCCAGGAGAGTCAGGTGAGGGCGGTGAGGGCCTTGGCGTACGGCGGGGGGACGTGGTTCGGGCCGCCCGGGGTGAAGACGTCGGAGTTGGCGGCGGCCGACCAGGCCGTGGCCGGGACCGCGTCGACGAGGGCGCGGACGACCGGGGCGTCGCGCCACTCGTCCTGCTCGGCGAGCAGGCTCAACGCCACCACCGACTCCTCCACCTCGCCGACGCACTCGAACGGCTTGTGCCCGTCCACGCCCAGCAGCTCCCGGTAGCCGGGCACCTGCGCGGGGTCGGCGAGCAGGTCGCCGCCGAAGATGTGGGTGATCCGCTCGCGCGACATGAACGGCGCCATGGCCAGGAAGACGAACCGGCACTTCGGGCAGTCGCGGCACCAGCGCGCGCTGGCGTCGCGCAGCTTGAACGCGGCGTTGCAGCTGGTCACCACGTCGTCGTAGCGGTCGATCTCGGCGAACAGCCGGGCGATGTGCAGCTCGGACAGCGAGCGCAACAGCGAGAAGTACGGCTCGGTCAGCCCGGCGTGCTCGGCCAGCGCCGCCCGCAGCAGCCCTTCCGCCTCCACGCCCTTGGACCACTGGTGGTTGATCTCGTGGCCGTTCCAGACCAGGTTCGGGTCCGACGCCGACCGCTCGTTGGACATCACCACCGGGCCCAGCCCGTGCAGCACCGCGGTGGCGACCGCGATCAGCGAGTTGATCGCGGTGACCGGGATGTGGCCGTTGAGCGCCCCGGCGGCGTTCAGCTCGAACAGCACCGGGTCGATGCGCCGCCGGGCGGCGAGCGGGGTGAGCCCGGACGCCTCGTTCACCGAGACGATCACGTGGTTGGGGTTGACCGAGAACGGCACCGGGTCGAACCCGGCCCGACGCAGTGCCTCCAGGCTGACGATCGAGTCCTTTCCGCCGCCCACCGCCGAGAGCGGACGCCGGTCGGAGTCGTCGTACACCCGGGCCGGGGCGACCGTGCCGGCCGGCACCTCCGGGCGCAGCTCCAGCACGTGCGGCAGCTGGTTGCGGTACGCGTACTCCGCGAGGCCCTTGGTGTAGAGGGCGGTGACCAGCTCGGCGGCGGCCGCACCCAGCGGTGCCGGCAGCACCACGCGGGGCGGTGCGGCGGCCTTGTAGTAGCTGACCCCGGCGACCACGTGCAGCAGCTCCAGGACCCGGCCGAGGGCCGCCACGGTCTCGTCCGACGGCGGCGCGTCGGGCAGCGGAAGGGTGATCACCTCGGTGAACCGCTGCTCGCCGTCGGGGCCGGTGAGGGCGTAGTCGAACAGGACCTCCCCGGTGGAGAGATCGATCGAGTAGGACGGGAAGGTGAAGGCGTCCATCCGCCGGAGCTGCTCGTTGGGCACACGCCATACTAGGCCCTGGTTCGTCCGGCCGTGTCCGGCTGCGCCGGACCGCCCCTGCCTCGCCCGCCGACACCCCCTGAGGAGAGCCTGTGCGCCTGTCTGACCTGCGCGGACGTACCGTCGCCGTCTGGGGCGCCGGTCGGGAGGGCCGGGCCGCCGTGACCGCGATCGCCGCGCACGGCCCGGCCGACCTGGTCGCCGTTGACGACAGCGCCAACTTCCTCAGCCTGCCCTGGGAGGGGGCGCTGGCCGAGGCGGCGCCGCTGGTCACCGGCGAGGACGGCTTCGCCCGGCTGGCCGCCGCCGAGGTGGTGGTCCGCTCGCCCGGCGTGCCGCAGACCCACCCGTGGCTGGTGGAGCTGCGTCGGCGTGGCGTGACCGTCACCCAGGGCACGGCCCTGTGGATGGCCGACCACGCCGAGCGCACGGTCGGCGTCACCGGCAGCAAGGGCAAGAGCACCACCTCCAGCCTGATCAGCCACCTGCTCGCCGCCGTGGACCGGCCGAACGTCTTCGGCGGGAACATCGGCGTGCCGACGCTGGACCTGCCGGATGCGGAGCTGTATGTGCTGGAGCTCTCCAGTTACCAGTGCAGCGACCTGACCGACTCGCCGCGGGTGGCGGTGGTCACCGCTCTCTTCCCCGAGCACCTCGACGCGCACGGTGGGGAGGCCGAGTACTACCGGGACAAGCTCAACCTCCTCGCGCACGGGCCCCGCACCGTGGTGGTCAACGGCGCCGACCCGCGACTCGCCCTCGAGTTGGGCGACCGGGCGGCCGTGCGCGCCGGCCTGCCCGACACCGCCCACGTGGCCGGCGGCCCCGACGGCACGCCCTGGTTCCACCTCGGCGACCGGCCGCTGTTCCCGCGTGCGGTGCTGCCGCTGGTCGGCCGGCACAACGAGGGCAACCTCTGCGTCGCCCTCGCGGTGCTCGACGCGCTCGGCGTCGACGTGGTGGCCCGCAGGGACACCCTGGCTGTGGCGGTGGCGGGGTTCCAGGGGCTGGCCCACCGGCTCACCGAGATCGTCGACCCGTCCGGCCTCACCTTCGTCGACGACACCCTGGCCACCAGCCCGTACGCGGCGATGCACGCGATCGACGCGTACGAGGGGCGGCCGTTGACGGTGATCGTCGGCGGCACCGACCGGGGGCTGGACTACACGCCGCTGCGCGAGCACCTCGCGGAGCGCGAGATCACCGTGATCGGCATCCCGGACAGCGGCGCCCGGATCGTCGAGGCGCTCGCCGGGCTGCCGAAGGTACGCGCCGAGGTGGTCGACGACCTCGTGGACGCGGTCCGGCTGGCCCGCGGGCTGACCCCGGCCGACGGGGTGGTGCTGCTCTCCCCGGCCGCGCCCAGCTACGGGCGGTTCCGCAACTTCGAGCACCGCTCCGAGGTCTTCGCCCAGGCCGTCCGGGACACCGCCGCCGGCTGACCGCCGAGGCGCGGAGCGCACGTCCCGGCACCCGGCGCCTGGTCTTCCCGTCGCGGCACCCGGCGGTCGGTCAGGCCGCGACGAGGGCGGCGTGCAGGGCGCGCATCGACCGGATCGCCGAGCGGATCTCCTGGAGGTAGCGGCCCGGGGTGAGGGTGGGCTCGGGCAACCCGGCCAGGTCGGGCAGGGTCGGGTCGACGCCGACGGTCTCGATCCCGCAGCCGTACGGCACGGCGAGGGTGCGCAGCGCGTCGCAGTGCTGGAACGGCACGTAGATCGGTGCGGTCACCATGAGCACCGGGTCGCCGGTGCGCAGGTTGACGTGCTCCGCCCAGAACCGCTGGGTGTCGGCGGTGTGCGCCCGCCGCCGCGCGGGATCGGTGGACGGGGCGGCGAGCACCCGGACCGGCGGGCCGCTCGCGGGCCGGTAGGTCCGCGACGACCAGGAGTGGTGCGGATGGCCCCCGTCGTGACCGTCCTCCTCGGCTGGGGCGGCCACCCCGAACTCGCGCCGCACCGCCGCGTCCAGGGCCTCCACCTCGGTGTCGCAGGGCGGGACGCCGGCCGCCGCCAGCCCCGCGCGCTCCACCTCGGACAGCGGGCGGAAGCTGCCCAGCACGGCCACCTCGCCGGCGACCCGGGTGCCGGCGCGCAGCAGGTGCGCCGCGTACGCGACCCGGCGCTGGCAGGCGTTCGACAGCCCGCCCAGCACCACCAGGTGGGCGTACTCGGGCCGGGCCGGCGGCACCGGGTGGACCAGGCCGAGCGCGGCGGCGGCGCCGAGCACCAGGCCGACGGTGGCCGGGTCGAAGGCGGGTTCCCGCGCGTCGGGGCGTTCCCGCCCGCCCCGGAAGTCCCAGTGCCGGGCGGAGAACTCGTCGAGGCCGGCCAGCACGGCCGCCAGGTCCCCGCCCGGCCAGTCGCCGCCGAAGTGCCCGACCAGGGCGCGCAGCGGCGCCGAGTCCACCCAGGCCCGTACGCCGGCCGTGATCTCCCCGGCGCCGGTGCCCGCCGCACCGGTGGGCAGCGCCACCTCCCCGATCCGCACCGCCGGATCCTACCGGCGGCCGGGTGCCGGAGCCGGTAGGAACGGCGTTGCCAATCTGGAGCGGCTCGCCGGATGCGGAATGAGTCGCGTGATCCCACGCCGGCCACCGAAAACCGGGTGGCGACCGGTTCTCGGCCCCGGAAACCGCAGCATCCGGGTTGACGCGCTGTCAGGCGGGGACCGCCGCTGCGCTACACAGTGACAGTTGTCCCTGCCGCCCGGTGATGAGAGCGTGCGGGTTACCGCCAACGCCGCTGAGAGGGTGCGACGATGACCTCCGACGATCTGCTGGCCCGGCACCGGGCCGTGCTCCCGTCCTGGATGCCGCTCTACTACGACGAGCCGATCGAGCTGGTCTCCGGTTCGGGCCGCCGGGTCACCGACGCCCGGGGCCGCACCTACCTGGACTTCTTCGGCGGCGTGCTCACCTCGATGGTCGGTTACGACATCCCGGAGATCCGGGAGGCGGTCGAGCGGCAGCTCCGCACCGGCATCGTGCACAGCTCCACGCTCTACCTCATCCGACAGCAGGTCGAGCTGGCCGAGAAGGTCGCGCGGCTCTCCGGCATCCCGGACGCGCGGGTGTTCTTCGCCAACTCCGGCACCGAGGCGAACGAGGCGGCGCTGCTGTTCGCCACCAACCACCGCCGCTCGGCGCAGATCCTCGCGGTGCGCAACAGCTACCACGGCCGGTCGTACGCGACGATGGGCGTGACCGGCAACCGCGGCTGGTCGGCCAGCGCGCTCAACCCGCTCCAGGTGGCCTGGCTGCACTCTGGGGAGCGGCTGCGCGGCCTGCTCGCCCGGCTCGACGAGACGCAGCGCGTCGACGCGGCGGTGGAGGACCTGCGCGAGGTGCTCGCCACCCAGACCGCCGGCGACGTGGCCTGCCTGATCGCCGAGCCGATCCAGGGCGTCGGCGGCTTCGTGCACCCGCCGGACGGGCTCTTCGCCGCCTGGAAGAAGGTGCTCGACGAGCACGGCATCCTGTTCGTCTCCGACGAGGTGCAGACCGGATGGGGGCGCACCGGCGAGCACTTCTGGGGCTACCAGGCGCACGGCGTCACCCCGGACCTGCTCACCTTCGCCAAGGGCATCGGCAACGGGTTCGCCCTGGCCGGCGTCGTGGGCCGGGCCGAGGTGCTGGAGTCCGTGCCGGCGATCAGCTTCTGCACGTTCGGCGGGAACCCCGTCTCCACCGCCGCCGGCAACGCGGTGCTGGACTACCTGCTCGACCACGATCTGCAGGCCAACGCGGCCCGCACCGGCGCGATCCTCGCCGACGGCCTGCGTGCCGCCGTGGGCGGTCTCGACTGCGTCGCCGAGGTACGCGGCAAGGGGCTGATGCTCGGCGTCGAGTTCGTCCGTCCGGGCACCGTAGAGCCGGACCCGGCGCTGACCGTCCGCGTCCTCGAGGCGTGCAGGGCGGGCGGGCTGCTGGTCGGCAAGGGCGGCCTGTACGGCAACGTGCTGCGGATGGGCCCGCCGCTGACGCTGACGGAGGACGAGGCCCGGGAGGGCCTGGCCGTCATGGTCGACGCCATCCGCTCCTGTGCGGCGGCGGCGGTCCAGGCATGAGCGCGGCGAACGGCGGGCCCGGCATGGACAGGGCGACCGCCCCGGAGCTGGCCACGGTGTCGCACTTCGTCGACGGCAAGCGGTTCGCCGGCACGTCGGCCCGGCACGGGGACGTCTTCGACCCGGCCACCGGCCGGCGTACCGGTCAGGTGGCGCTGGCCTCGGCGGCGGACGTCGCGGTCGCGGTGGAGGCCGCCGAGCGCGCGGCCCGGGCCTGGCGGGACGCGTCGTTGGCCCGGCGGACGGCGGTGCTCTTCGCCTTCCGCGAGCTGGTCAACGCCCGCCGCGGCCGGCTGGCGGAGGTGATCACCGCCGAGCACGGCAAGGTGCTCGCGGACGCCGCCGGCGAGGTGCAGCGCGGCCTGGAGGTGATCGAGTACGCCTGCGGCATCCCCTCGGCGCTGCGCGGCGGGTTCAGCGAGAACGTCTCCACCGAGGTCGACTCGTACAGCCTGCGCCAGCCGCTCGGCGTGGTCGCCGTGATCTCCCCGTTCAACTTCCCCGTCATGGTGCCGCTGTGGTTCGTGCCGGTGGCCGTGGCCTGCGGCAACGCGGTGGTGCTCAAGCCGAGCGAGAAGGACCCGAGCGCGGCGCTGCTGCTGGCCGAGTGGTTCGTCGAGGCCGGCCTGCCCGACGGGGTGCTGAACGTGGTCAACGGGGACGCCGAGGCCGTCGACGCGCTGCTGGACCACCCCGGCGTGAAGGCGGTGTCGTTCGTCGGGTCCACCCCGGTCGCCCGGTACGTCCACCAGCGCGGCAGCGCCGCCGGCAAGCGGGTGCAGGCCCTCGGTGGCGCGAAGAACCACATGGTGGTGCTGCCGGACGCCGACCTGGGCCTGGCCGCCGACGCGGCGGTCAACGCCGGGTTCGGTTCGGCGGGGGAGCGGTGCATGGCGATCTCGGCGCTGGTCGTGGTGGAGCCGGTCGGCGACGCCCTGGTCGCCCGGATCGCCCAGCGGATGGCCCGGTTGCGCACCGGCGACGGCCGGCGCGGCTGCGACATGGGCCCGCTGGTCACCGCCGCACACGCCGAGAAGGTCCGCTCGTACGTCGCGGCCGGGGTGGCCGCCGGCGCGGTGCCGGTGGTGGACGGCCGCGACGTCGAGCCCGACGGCGACGCCGACGGGTTCTGGCTGGGCCCGACGCTGTTCGACCGGGTCACGCCGGACATGTCGATCTACACCGACGAGATCTTCGGCCCGGTGCTCAGCGTCGTGCGGGTCGGCTCGTACGACGAGGCGGTGGACCTGGTCAACGCCAACCCGTACGGCAACGGCACGGCGATCTTCACCAACGACGGTGGCGCGGCGCGGCGCTACCAGCACGAGGTGGAGGTCGGCATGGTCGGCATCAACGTGCCGATCCCGGTGCCGATGGCGTACTACTCCTTCGGCGGCTGGAAGTCCTCGCTCTTCGGGGACCTGCACGCGCACGGCGAGGACGGGGTGCGTTTCTTCACCCGGGGCAAGGTGGTGACCAGCCGCTGGCTGGACCCGCGCCACGGCGGGGTCAACCTCGGCTTCCCCACCCAGACCTGAGCAGCCGCAGGGCGCCGGACCCGGCCAGGTACGCCGCCAGCGCCGAGGCCGGCACCCCCAGCGACTCGGGGGCCGACTTCGGTGTCTCGGCGTTGACGACCAGGGCGTACACCACGGCGGCGAAACCGGCGCCGGTGACCGCGGCGCGGGCGGTGCCCCGCCACCCCGGACCGGCGGGCTGACCGGCGTCGTGCCGCTGACCGGCGTCGTGCGGCCGGCCGGTCGGCTCGGGGCCCTGGGTGGGCGCCCCGCCGCCGTCGGCGCGCCGGCGGTCCCGGCCACGGCCGGTCGGGCCGGTGCGGGCCTCGACGGGGCCGAAGACGGCGACCAGGACGGCCAGCACCACGGCCAGCATCAGCACCCAGGGCACCCGCCAGGCCAGCCAGGCGGCCGAGCCCACGGGCGGGGTCGGCAGCTCCCCGGCCGCGTCCAGCGCGCCGACCAGCAGGATCGCGGCGGTCAGGTGCCAGAGGAAGACGGTGAGCACGACCGCGTTCACCGCGATCACCGCCTGCCAGGGACGGGAGCGGCGCAGCCAGCGTTCCGCCGGGTCGCGCAGCAGCAGGATCAGCCCGAGCTGGGCCGTGGTCAGGGTCAGCAGCGCGAGGCTGGGCGGCGCGGCGTTGTCCAGCCGCTCGCCCGGCACGTTGAGCATGGCGACCGGGTACGGCCCGACGGTCAGCAGCACCGTCGCGGCCAGCCCGCCGAGCAGCGCCGTCCCGCCGGCCCGCCGCGACAGCGGCAGCCGGTGGGCCCGGACGCCGCGCCGAACGGGCGCGTCGGGGCGGGCGGGCGCGTCGGGGCGAACGGGCGCGTCGGGGCGGGCGGGTGGCTCGGCGCGGGCGTCGCGCCAGGCGAAGCCGAGCTGGTGGACGGCCAGCCACCCGAAGAGGTAGTTCGGCAACGCCAGCTCGGCCGGCCCCAGCGCGCGCCCCAGGTCGCCCGCCGCGACCAGCGCGGCCAGCGCGAGCGGGACGAGCAGGCCGAAGCGCCGGTGCAGGGCGTACATCGCCGGGGTCAGCGGCACCACCACGAGGTAGGCCGCGAGGAACCACAGCGGGATGGTGGCGAACCAGGCGACGGTACGCACCAGCGTCGCCTCGGCGCCGGCCAGCGACGCGACGGCGGAGCCGGCGGCGATCACCAGCAGCAGCGCGGTCGTGGGGCGCAGCAGCCGCGCGCCCCGGTCCAGCAGCCAGGAGACGGCGTCGCCGCCGGCCGCCCGGCGGGCCGTCAGCGAGGCGGCGTTGGCGTAGCCGCCGACCAGGAAGAACACCGGCATCACCTGGGCCACCCAGGTCAGCGGGTACGCCCAGGGCAGGTCCGGCAGCGCCGAGCGGGCCGTCGGTCGGCCGGTAGGGTCCTCACCGATGGCGGCCACCGCCCAGTGGCCGAGCACGACCATGACGATCGCGAGCGCCCGGAGCAGGTCGACGTAGCGTTCCCGACCAGCCGGCGTGTGTGCGGCGAGTTGCCGCAGACGGCGCATGGCCCCGAGGGTATGTCAGGCGCGAGCCGACCGGTGGTGATAACGGTTCGGTCTGCGGTCTTGAAGTCCGCCGGTTACTGCCGTAGAAATTCTTCAGCAACACGTAACAAACTGAAGACAACTTCCCCCTGTGCCTCGTGCGGCGGCCCGCCTTCCCCCATCCGGCGCCCGCCCGGACCCGATCCGAGGAGAGACCATGAACAGGCGTGACATCCTGCGGCGCAGCGCCGCCGCCGGCCTGCTGGCCACCCCTGCCGCCGGCCTGCTCGCCGGCTGCGCCACCGGAGGTGGTGGCGACGACAAGGGCGACGCCGGCACCTACAAGGGCACCAAGAGCGAGCAGAACCCGCTCGGGGTCAAGGAGGACGCGCCCCTCGAGGTGGTGATCTTCAACGGCGGCTTCGGCGAGGAGTACGCGAAGGCCCACGAGGCCATGTACACCGAGAAGTACCCGAAGGCGAAGATCAAGCACTCGGCGACTCAGGAGATCGGCAAGACGCTCCAGCCGCGCTTCGTCGACGGCACCCCGCCGGACGTGGTCAACAACTCCGGCAAGGACCAGATCGACTTCAACGGCCTGGTCTCCCAGAACGCCATCGCCGACCTGGGCGAGCTGCTCGCCGCGCCGAGCCTCGACGTTCCCGGCAAGACGGTCAAGGACACCCTGCTGCCGGGCGCCGTCGAGGTCGGCTCGTACGACGGCAAGTTCATGGTGCTGAACTACACCTACACCGCCTACGGCATCTGGCACTCCACGAAGCTCTTCGCGGACCGGGGCTGGGAGTACGCCAAGACCTGGGACGAGCACATCGCGCTGTGCAAGAAGATCAAGGCGGCCGGCATCGCGCCGTGGACGTACGCGGGCAAGCACCCCCGCTACATGAGCTGGCCGCTGATCGCCACGGCCATCAAGTTCGGCGGGGCGTCCGTCGCCACGGCGATCGACAACCTGGAGCCCAACGCGTGGAAGTCCGACGCGATGAAGGCCGCGGCGGACGCGTGGCACCAGATCGTCAAGGACGGCTACATCCTCGCCGGCTCGCCGGGCCTCGACCACGTGCAGTCGCAGACCGCGTGGTGCCAGGGCAAGGCCGCCTTCATCTCCTGCGGCTCCTGGCTGGAGAGCGAGCAGAAGAAGGTCACCCCCGAGGGCTTCAACATGACGATCCAGCCGACGCCCAGCCTGGGCAGCGGCGACAAGCTGCCGTTCGAGGCGATCCGCGGCACCGCCGGCGAGCCCTTCATGGTCCCGGCCAAGGCGAAGAACCTCGCCGGCGGCCTGGAGTACTTCCGGGTCATGCTGTCGAAGAAGGGTGCCCAGGACTTCACCAGGAAGGTCTCCAGCCTGACCGTGGTGGCCGGGTCGACCGAGGGCGTCGAGCTGCCGTTCGGCCTCAGCACCGTGAGCAAGGCGCTGGAGGCCTCCGGCAGCAACGGCTTCAACTGGGTCTACAACAACTACTACCGGAAGCTGGAGCGTGAGCTCGTCGACGCCGCGTGCGGCGAGTTCTTCAGCGGTCGGATCGGCCCGGCGGAGTTCCTCGACCTGTGCCAGAAGGGCGCCGACTCGATCGCCCAGGACAGCTCGGTCAAGAAGTACAAGCGGGCCGCGTGACATCCGGCCGGTGGGGGCCGATCCGCCCCCACCGGCCCACCGCTGTGGGAGTAGGTCCTTTCTCGTGAAACATGGCAAGTACCCGCTGATCATCACGTTCCTGGTGCCACCGCTGCTGCTCTATGGCATCTTCGTGCTCTCGCCGTACCTGCAGGCCTTCCAGATCTCGACCACCGACTGGCTCGGCTACTCGGCCGAGGCCAACTCCGTCGGCCTGGCCAACTTCGAGAGGCTGCTGGACGACGGTCGGGTGTGGAACGCCCTCAAGAACAACGCGTGGCTGCTCGCGGTGGTGCCGGTGGTGACCATCGGCCTCGGCCTCTTCTTCGCCACGATGCTCAGCATGGGCGGCCGCAAGGGCCGGGCGGGGGTGACCGGCGTACGCGGCACGTCCGTGTACCGGATGGTCTACTTCTTCCCGCAGGTGCTCTCCGTGGTCATCATCGCCCTGCTCTGGAAAGAGGTCTACCACCCCAACAGCGGCCTGCTCAACGGTGCCCTCGGTGCCGTCGGCCTGCCCACGCCGGCCTGGCTGGGTGACCCCCGGTTCGCCTTCTGGTGCGCAATGGCGGTGATGATCTGGAGCAACGTCGGCTTCTACGTGGTGCTCTTCGGCGCGGCGATGTCGGCGATTCCGCGCGACATCTACGAGGCGGTGATGCTCGACGGGGCGTCGCGGTGGACCACCCTGCGCAAGATCACCATCCCGCTGCTCTGGGACACCGTGCAGGTTGCCTGGATCTACCTCGCGATCGCGGCCCTGGACGGGTTCATCCTGATCCAGCAGATGACCAACGGCGGCCCCAACTTCTCCTCCGACGTCATCGGCCTGCGGATGTACGAAACCGCGTTCGGCAGCGAGAGCAAGTTCGGTTATGCCTCGGCGATCGGCGTGGTGCTGTTGTTCCTGACCCTCTCGGTGGCGGTGCTGGCGCTGCGGGCCGCCCGGCGTGATCGGATCGAGTACTCGTGACAACCCTCGACAGGACCGCGCCCGACGGTACGGCCGTGGCGGACCGGCCGGCGCCGCGGGACCGGAAGCTCCGCCGCGATTTCGGCGTCGCCAACATCTTCTCGCACTGGTTCCTGCTGCTCTGGGGCGCGTTGACCGCGCTGCCGCTGCTCTGGATGTTCCTCAGCTCGTTCAAGAGCGACGGGGAGATCCTCTCCGACCCGTGGGGGCTGCCCGGCGCGCTGCGGTTCGAGAACTGGGCGCGGGCCTGGACCGAGGCGCACATCGGCCAGTACTTCCTGAACAGCGCGATCGTGGTGACCGGATCGCTCGCCCTGACCATGCTGATGGGCGCCACCGCGGCGTACGTCTTCGCCCGTTACGAGTTCCGGGGCCGGCAGTTCCTCTACTACCTGTTCGTCGGCGGGATGATGTTCCCCGTCTTCCTGGCCCTCGTGCCGCTGTTCTTCGTGGTGCGCAACGCCGGCCTCTTCGGCACCTGGACCGGGCTGATCCTGGTGTACGCCGCCTACTCGTTGCCGTTCACCGTCTTCTTCCTCACCGCCTTCTTCCGGACCCTGCCGATCGCGGTCGCGGAGGCGGCGCTCATGGACGGGTGCGGTCACTTCCGGCTCTTCTTCCGGGTGATGCTGCCGATGGCGCGACCGGGTCTGGTCAGCATCGCGATCTTCAACTTTCTCAGTCACTGGAACCAGTTCATCCTGCCCCAGGTGCTGATGCAGGGCGACGACTCCAAGTGGGTGCTTGCGCAGGGGCTCGCCGCGCTGGCGGTCAGCCAGGGGTACCAGGGTGACTACAGCGGTCTCTTCGCGGGCCTGACCATCGCCACGCTGCCGGTGCTGGTCGTGTACATCCTCTTCCAGCGGCAGATCCAGTCGGGCCTGACCGCCGGCCAGCTCAAGTAGCCGCGTCCGTTACTGATCACCCGGTCGGGCGGCTGGCGCGGCTCGCTCCGTCGCCCTCCCGCCCCTGACCGACGGGCGGAGGGCGACGGTCGGGGCGCTCCGCTCGGCCAACCTCTGGGACGAGGTGAAGGACCGGCTCGGCGCGCTCGCTGTCGAGCTGCCCCAGCGGTGGGACCACGCGAGGCCGGACGGCTCAAGCTGGCTGGCTCCGACGGGTGGCCGGACGGCTCGGTCCGGTGGCACCGATCGGTGGGCTTCGGGCGACGGTGGTCTCACAGACGGGGCAGCTCGACAGCGACCGCACGCCCGCTCGCCGCCGCCCACCTCACGTCACCTCACGTCACCTCGCCTCGCGCCACAGCCGCCGGCGCGAAGAGGCGGCGGGGCCGGGTCAGGAGGCCGGTCAAGGGGCAGGAGGCCGGGCAGGGGGCGGTCAGGGGGCCGGTGGCACCAGGCGGGCGTGCAGGGCGACCGGATCGGTCACCTCGGGCAGGTCGCGGGCGGCGAGCCACGCCGCCGCGGCCGCGCCGTCGCCGGCCGAGCACAGCACCGCGTCCGGCCAGCGTCGCGCGACCTCGGCCCGGACCGCGGCCGCCAGCGGGGTGTCGCCGGTCAGCAGCCCGCCGCCGAGCACGATCGGGGAGGCGTCGCCGGCCGGGCGGATCCGGGCGGTGCTCTCCGCCAGGTGGGCGGCGGCCTCGTCGATCAGCCCGCGGGCGACCGGCTCGCCGTCGACGGCGGCGGTGACCACCAGGGGCGCGAGCCGGGCCAGCTCCACCGGGGGGCGTCGGGTCACCGCCTGGACCAGCGCGTCGCCGGTGTCCCGGGGCCGGGGCGCCACCTCGGCGGAGCCGAGCAGCTCGGTGAGCACCGCCCGCCCCAGCCGCCCCGGGGCCTGCCCCCGGTCCAGGTCGGACAGCAGCCGGCGGACCGCCTCCCGGCCCAGCCAGAAGCCGGAGCCGGCGTCGCCGAGCAGCCAGCCGTGACCGTCGGCGATCCGGTCCAGCCGCAGTTCGCGGACCTGTGCGGCGATCGCGCCGGTGCCGGCGATGACCACGGTGCCCTCGGGGCTCGCGGTGCCCGAGGCGTACGCGACCAGGGCGTCGCCGCGCACGTCGTACGGGCAGCGCAGGCCGGCGTCGCGCCAGGCCCGGTCGAAGGCGTCCCGGCCGGCGGGGTCGGCGAGCAGCCGGCCGGCCCCCGCCAGGCCGATGGTGCCGGCCCGGACCCGGGTGGGGTCGACGTCGGCGAGCGCCTCCCGCAGGGCGGCCAGGAGTTCGCCGGCGGCCCGCTCGGCGCCGTGGCTGGTGGGGTTGCCGCCGCCGGCCCGGCCGGTGCCGAGCCGGCACCCGTCCAGGCTCAGGGCGGCCGCCCGGGTGGACGTACCTCCGACGTCGAGACCGACCACGACGGTGTCGGACATCGGCACCCACCTCCTTGATCAACGCCGCGTTCATGCTGGTCGGCCTCGCGGTGAAGGGCAAGGGCCGGGGCCTGTGGCGGGCTGTGCGCCAGGTAACAGTTTGAAAACTTCGCCCACGGCCTTGACACGGAGGGGCCTTCAGTAAGAACTTTTACCACTAACAGTAAATAATCTTTTCGGAAAGGCGTCCCATGGTTGATCACGAGGTGGACATCTCCGCGGGGACCGCGGTGGTCGACGCCGACGCGGTCGACCGGCGGGCCGCCCTCGGGGTCCCCTCCGACGGTGTGCTGGCACGGGTCCGGGCCGGCGCGGGTGACCTGACCGGGGCGCTGCGCCGGGTCGCCGAACACGTGCTCAGCGACCCGGAGGCGGCCGCCCGGGCGACCATCGTCGAGCTGGCCGAGCGCAGCGGCACCTCCCCGGCCACGATCACCCGCTTCTGCCGGGCGATGGGCTTCGACGGCTACGCCGACCTGCGGCTGGGCATCGCCGCCGAGACCGGCCGGGCCCGCTCGGCGGGCTGGACCGTCGACATCGGACGCGAGATCCAGCCGAGTGACCCGCTCTCCCGGGTGCTCGACCAGATCATGGCCGCCGACACCCGCGCCATGCACGACACCGCCGCGCTGCTGGACCTCGCCGAGGTCGAACGCGCCGCCGTCGCCATCGCCGGGGCGTCCCGGGTGAACATCTTCGGCGCCAGCGGCAGCGCCCTCGTCGGCGAGGAGATGCAGTTCAGCCTGCACCGCATCGGCGTGGCGGCCTGGGCCTGGAACGACGTGCACGAGGGACTCGCCAGCGCGGCCCTGCTGCGCCAGGGCGACGTGGCGCTCGGCATCTCGCACGCCGGCCAGACCCGGGAGACCATCGAGATGCTCGCCGAGGCCGGCAGCCGGGGCGCGACCACCGTGGCGCTGACGGGCTTCCCGCGCTCGCCGCTGGCCGAGCTGGCCGACATCGTGCTGCTCACCGCCAGCCAGGCCACCACGTTCCGCCCCGACGCGCTGTCGGCCCGGCACCCGCAGCTGGTCGTGCTCGACCTGCTCTACATCGCCGTCGCCCAGCGCACCCACGACCGCGCCCACGCGGCCTTCCGGCGCACCGCCCAGGCCGTCGACGGGCACAAGGCCGCCAAGGGGGCCACCGCATGATCAGCGCCCAGGGGTACGCCGAGGCGGTCCGTCCGGTGCTCGACCGGCTGGTCGACACCAGCGCCGACGGGATCCGCGTCGCCGCCGACCTGATCGCCACCAGCCTGCGCGCCGGCGGGGTGCTCCAGGCGTTCGGCGCCGGCCACTCCGAGGCGTTCGCCGGGGAACTGGTCGCCCGGGCGGGTGGACTCGTGCCCACCAACCGGCTCGCCATCCACGACCTCGTGCTGCACGGCGACGCCCCGCGCGACCTGCTCGCCGATCCGAAGCTGGAGCGCGACCCGGCCATCGCCCACCAGCTCTACGCGCTGGCGGCCCCGCAGCCGCAGGACGTGTTCGTGGTGGCGTCCCAGTCCGGCATCAACGGCTCGGTGGTCGAGCTGGCGGCGCTGGTCACCGACCGCGGCCACCCGCTGATCGCGGTCACCTCGATCGAGCACACCGCCCGGGTCGCCCCACGGCACCCGTCGGGCCGGCGGCTCGCCGATCTCGCCGACGTCGTGCTGGACAACGGCGCGCCGTACGGCGACGCACTGCTGCCGCTCGAGGGCGGCGGCGCGGTCTGTGCGGTCTCCTCGGTCACCGCGGCGCTGCTGGCGCAGCTGCTGACCGCCGAGGTCGTACGACGGTTCCACCAGGCCGGTGAGGTACCCCCTATCTACCTCTCCGCCAACGTCCCCGGCGGGGACGAGCACAACCACGCCCTCGAGTCGCGGTACGCCGGGCGTCTCCGGCGGACCGCCTGACCCGAACACCACAAGGAGAGACGACGATGTCGATTACCCCCGACAACCCGGCCGACCTGAGCCGCCGGACCGTGCTGCGCCGGGCCGCCGCGGTGGGCCTGCTCGCCACCCCGGCGGCCGGCCTGCTGAGCGCCTGCGCGACCAGCGGTGGCGACGAGAAGAACGAGCAGGTCGCGGGCGGCACGAAGAGCGCCACCAACCCGCTCGGCGTCCCCGAGGACGCCCCGATCGAGGTGGTCATCTTCAACGGCGGCTACGGCGAGAAGTACGCCACCGACGTGCACCAGCCGCTCTACAAGAAGGCGTTCCCGAAGGCCGAGGTCAAGCACCAGTCGACCCAGGCCGTGTCCACGGTGCTCCAGCCGCGGTTCGCCTCGGGCAACCCGCCGGAGTTCGTGAACAACTCCGGCGAGAAGCTGATGGACTTCGGCGCCCTGGTCGCCGACGGCCAGCTCCAGGACCTCACCGAGCTGTGGGACGCCCCGTCGGTCGACGACCCCAACAAGAAGGTCCGCGACACCGTGGTGCCGGGCACCGTCGAGGCCGGGTCGTTCAACGGCAAGCCGTACGTCCTGTACTACGTCTCCACCGTCTTCGGTATCTGGTACTCGGGCAAGCTGTTCAAGGACAACGGCTGGGCGCCGGCGAAGAACTGGGGCGAGTTCACCGCGCTGCTCGACCAGATCAAGGCCAAGGGCATCACGCCGTACGGCTACGCCGGCGCGAACGCGGCCTACTACCAGTGGAACGTGATCCTCACCCACGCGGCGAAGATCGGCGGCACGGACGTCCTGAAGAACATCGACAACCTGGAGGACGGCGCCTGGCAGCAGGACGCGGTCAAGCAGGCCGCCGAGGCGTGGGCCGAGATCGGCGCCAAGTACGTCGACAAGAGCTTCGAGGGGCTCAAGCACACCGACGTGCAGCTGCGGCAGAACCAGTACAAGCTGGCGTTCTACCCCAGCGGCGACTGGCTGGAGGGCGAGCAGAAGAAGGACACCCCGTCCGGCTTCGAGTACCAGCTGATGCCGGTGCCGAGCCTGTCCGCCTCGGACAAGCTGCCGGCGACGGCGCTGCGGGCGACCGCCGGTGAGGGCTACTTCGTCTCGGCCAAGAGCAAGAACCCCAAGGGTGGCCTGGAGTACATGCGCCAGATGCTCTCGGTGGCCGGCGCGAAGGGCTTCACCGAGGTGGTCAAGGCCCCGACGGTGCTGACCGCCGGCTCGGCGGGCTTCGCCTTCCCGCCGGGTGTGGCCAGCTCGCAGGCCGCGCTCAAGGCCGCCGGCCAGGACGTGTTCAACCTGTACTTCGACGGTTGGTACAAGGAGCTCGACACGGAGGCGCGGACGGCCACCAACGAGCTGATGTTCGGCCGGATCAAGGCGGACGCCTTCGTGGAGCGGATCCAGAAGCGCGCCGACGCGATCAAGAAGGACAGCTCCGTCACCAAGTTCAAGCGCTGATCGAACGGAGCGTAGGGGTCATGCGGCACGGCAAGTATCCCTTCGTGATCGGGTTCCTCTTCGTCCCGGTCACCCTGTACGTGGTCTTCGTCATCGCGCCGTACGCGCAGGCGTTCCAGATCTCGATGACCAACTGGCGGGGGCTCTCCGCCCCGCAGTGGGTGGGCTTCGACAACTTCCGGAGGTTGTTCGACGACGACAACTTCTGGAAGGCGGTCCAGCACCACGGCGTACTGCTGCTTGCCCTGCCGCTGATCACCATCGCCATCGCGCTGTTCTTCTCGTTCCTGCTCAACGTGGGCGGCAAGAGCAGCGGCGGGCAGCGCCAGGGGGTCTGGGGGTCGAAGTTCTACCGGGTGGTGTTCTTCTTCCCCCAGGTCCTGGCGGTGGCCATCATCGCGGTGCTGTTCCAGACGGTCTACCGGCCCAACGAGTCCGGCCTGATCAACGGCGTGCTGATGAAGCTCGGCTTCGACCCGGTGCTCTTCCTGGTCCGGCCGAACCTGGCCCTCTGGTCGATCCTCGCGGTGCTGGTCTGGCAGGCGGTCGGCTTCTACGTGGTGCTCTTCTCCGCGGGCATGGCCTCCATCCCCGGCGAGATCTACGAGGCCGCCGAGATCGACGGCGCGAGCCGGGTGACGCTCTTCTTCCGGGTCACCCTGCCGCTGCTCTGGGACACCCTCCAGGTCGCCTGGGTCTACCTGGGCATCGCCGCGTTCGACGCGTTCGCCATCGTCTCCGTGCTCTCGGTGGACGGCGGCGGCCCGGACGGCGCGACCACCGTGCTGGCCATGGAGATCTACCGCAACGCCTTCGTCTACTCGAAGTACGGCTACGCCTCGGCCATGGGCGTGGCGCTGTTCTTCCTCACCATCACGTTCGCGGCGCTGACGCTGCGGCTGACCAAGCGGGAAAGCGTGGAGTACTGATGAACCCGCAGACGACGCTGCCGCCGACACCGGCGGCGCTACCGCCGAAGACCGTCAAGCCGGGCGCCGCGGATGGGCGCGGGCGCGGGGGCCGACGCTCGGAGGTCCGGCTGTTCGCCGGCCTCGGGCACGTGGCGCTCGCGGTCTGGGCGGTGATCGTGATCGTGCCGATCCTCTGGACCTTCCTCGCCTCGTTCAAGAACACCACGGAGATCTTCAGCAGCCCGTGGACGCTCCCGGCGGAGCTGCGGTTCGAGAACTACGC
Source organism: Micromonospora sp. NPDC047730 (assembly GCF_043204765.1). Taxonomy (NCBI): domain Bacteria; kingdom Bacillati; phylum Actinomycetota; class Actinomycetes; order Micromonosporales; family Micromonosporaceae; genus Micromonospora; species Micromonospora sp. NPDC047730. The sequence continues at coordinate 61,065 of NZ_JBIDCU010000016.1, forward strand.
CCGGGCGTGGAACAAGGCGAACGTCGGCCGCTACTTCCTCAACAGCGTGATCGTGGTGACGTGCAGCACCTTCGGCACCATGCTGTTCGGTTCGATGGCCGCGTACGTGCTGGCGCGCTACAGGTTCTGGGGCAACCGGGCGATCTACTACCTGTTCGTCTCGGGGCTGGCCTTCCCGGTCTTCCTGGCCCTGGTGCCGCTCTTCTTCGTGGTGAAGAACCTGGGGCTGCTGGACACCCACACCGGGCTGGTGCTGGTCTACATCGCCTACTCGCTGCCGTTCACGGTCTTCTTCCTGGCCGCGTTCTTCAAGACGCTGCCGGCGTCGGTCGCCGAGGCGGGGATGATCGACGGCTGCTCGCACACCCGGCTGTTCTTCCAGGTGATGCTGCCGATGGCCAAGCCGGGCCTGATCAGCGTGGGGATCTTCAACATCATCGGCCAGTGGGCGCAGTACCAGCTGCCGCTCGTGCTGCTCTCCAACGCCAAGGACAAGTGGGTGCTCACCCAGGGCATCGCGGACATCTCGGTCAACGCCGGCTACGAGGCCGACTGGTCCGGTCTCTTCGCCGCCCTGACCATCGCCATCCTCCCCATGATCGTCGTCTACGCGATCTTCCAGCGGCAGATCCAGTCCGGCCTCACCTCCGGCGCCGTGAAGTGACGTGACCCGGGCGGTCGACGCGGTGCCCGCCGACGTCGACCGCCCGGCCGGACGGGGCCGACGTCAGGGGTGCCAGGAGCGCCAGAGGGCGGCGTACGGGCCGCCGGCGCGGATCAGCTCGTCGTGGCTGCCGAGCTCGGTGATCCGGCCGCCCTCCAGCACCGCCACCCGGTCGGCGTCGTGCGCGGTGTTGAGCCGGTGCGCGATGGCGATCACGGTCCGCCCGGTGAGCAGGGCGGCCAGGGCCTGCTCGGTACGCCGTGCCGTGGTCGGGTCGAGGGCGGCGGTCGCCTCGTCGAGGATCAGCGTGTGCGGGTCGGCGAGCACCAGCCGGGCCAGCGCGAGCTGCTGGGCCTCGGCCGCGCCGAGCGGGTGCGCGCCGTCGCCGAGGCGGGTGTCGAGGCCGTCGGGCAGCCGGGTGCACCAGTCGGCGCCGACGGTGGCCAGCACCGCGCGCATCCGCTCGTCGGTGGCTTCCGGGGCGGCGAAGGCGAGGTTGTCGCGCAGCGTACCGATGAAGACGTGGTGCTCCTGGGTGACCAGTGCGATGCGTCGCCGCCGCTCGGCCGGGTCCAGGTCGGTGACCGGGCAGCCGCCGACGGTGACCTGCCCTTCCCGGGGCGGGTCGATGCCGGCGAGCAGCCGGGCCAGGGTGGACTTTCCGGCCCCCGACGGCCCGACGATCGCCAGCCGCTCGCCGGGGCGCACCGCCAGGTCGATGCCGTGCAGCACGTCGGGTCCGTCCGCGTACCCGAATCGGGCGCCGCGCACGACCAGCCGTTCGTCGGCCGGCGCGGCGGCCCGGCCGGGCGACTCCGGTGGCACCTCCCCGACGCCGAGCACCCGGGCGAACGAGGCGAAGCCGCGTTGCGCCTGCTCCGTCCACTGCAGGATCCGGTCCAGCGGGTCGATCGCCTGTTGCAGGTAGAGCGCCGCGGCGACCACCGCGCCGAGCGACACATCGCCCCGGGCGAGCAGGAAGCCACCGGCCAGCAGCACCGCCGCGACGGGCAGCGGGTAGCTGGCCTCGATCGTGGGGAAGAAGACGGAGCGCAGCGCGAGGGTGGCCCGCCGGGCCGACCACACCCGGGCGATGCGCGCGTCGCCGTGCCCGACCCGCTCGTCGGCGAGGCGGAACGCCTCGACCGTACGGGCGCCCTCGGCGGTGCTGGTCAGCGTCTCGGTCAGCTCGGCGGCGGCCGCCCCCTCGGCCAGGTAGGCGGGGCTGGCCCGCCGCAGGTACCAGCGGGTCACCCCCACGATCGTCGGCAGCCCGGCCAGCGCGGCCACCCCGAGCACCGGGTGCAGCAGGAAGACCGCCCCGAACAGCAGCGTCAGCTGCACCGAGGCGATGACGATGGTGGGCACCACGTCCCGGACCGTGATGCCGACGGTGGCCACGTCGACCGAGCTGCGGGTGGCCAGCTCCCCGGACCCGGCCCGTTCGACGACGGCGACGGGGAGGTTCAGCGTCCGGTCGACGAACTCCTCGCGCAGCCGGGCCACGGCCCGCTCGCCGAAGCGGTGGCCGGCGTACTGCGCGAAGCGCGACAGCAGCGTCTGCACCAGCACGCAGGCCACGATCGCCAGGGCGAGCCGGTCGACGGTGCCGACGCCCGTCCCGCCGGAGACCCGGTCGACGACGGCGCCGAGCAGCCACGGCGGGGCGAGCCCCGCGACCGTGGCCGCGACGTGCAGCGCCAGCACGGCTGCGACGGCACGCCGGTCCCGGCTGATCAGCTCCCGCGTCGCCCGGCGTACGGCGGCCCGCTCGGCCACCGGCAGCCCGTTCACCGCGGCACCCGCTCGGCGTCGGCGTCATCGCGCGCCACCAGCCGCCGGTAGCCCGGGTCCGCCGCCAGCAGGTCGGCGTGCCCGCCGGCGCCGACGACCCGCCCCGCGTCCAGGTGCGCGACCCGGTCGGCCCGCGCGAGCAGCAGCGGCGAGGTGGTGAACACGACGGTGGTACGGCCGGCCCGGGCCTCCCGCAGCCGCGCGGCGATGCGCGCCTCGGTGTGCGCGTCCACCGCCGAGGTCGGCTCGACGAGGATCAGCACCTCCGGGTCGGCGAGCAGGGCCCGGGCCAGCCGCACCCGTTGCCGCTGCCCGCCGGAGAGGGAACGGGCCCGGGTGTCCAGCGGGGTGTCGAGCCCGTACGGCAGCGCGTCGACCACGTCCTCGGCCGACGCGGCGTGCAGAGCGCCGCCGATCCGCTCGTCGTCGGCGTCCGGGTGGGCCCCGCGCAGCGTCTCCCGCAGCGTCCCGGCGAACAGGTGCGCGTCGTGGTCGGCGAGCAGGATGCGGGCCCGCACCTCGTCGAGTCCGACGCCGGTCAGCGGTGCCCCGCCCCAGGTCACGTCGCCGACGACGTACCGGCCGAGCCGGTCGGCCAGCGCGACGGCGTCGGCCGGGTCGGTGGCGGCGACCGCGGTGAACCGGCCGGCGGGCACGATCAACCCGCTCGCCGGGTCGTGCAGGTCGGCGGGGCCGTCCGGGGTTGCGGCTCGCGTCGGCCGCCGGGCGTCGGGAACCGCTGCCGCGCCGGGGGAGGACGGCAGGGGGCGCGGGCCGCCGACACCGTCCGGCGTCACGGCGAGCAGGGCGATGATCCGACGGGCGGCGACCCGGCCCCGGATCAGCAGGTGGCTGCCCTCGAGCAGGAACCAGACCGGCACGATGAGCGTGGCGACGTAGCCGTAGACGGCGACCAGCTCCCCGACGCTGATCTCGCCGGTCACTGCCATCCGGGCCGCCAGCCACACCACCGCGGCGAGGAACAGCCCGGGGACGGCGACCGTGGCCGCGTCGATCCAGCTGTTCACCGCCCCCACCCGGTAGCCCTCGGCGAGCAGGTCCCGGGACCGGGCGGCGTACCGGCGGGCGAACAGGCCCCGGCCGCCCACCCCGGCGAGCACCCGCAGCCCGGCCACGATGTCGCCGGAGCGGGCGGTCAGCTCGCCCTGCTGCTGCCGGTAGGCCGACTCCACCCGCTCCAGGCGGCGCAGCAGGGGCGCGACGACCAGGCCGACCGCCGGCACGCCCACCAGCACGCAGAGCGCGAGCAGGGGCGAGATCGACCAGAGCACGACGGCGACGACCACGTACGCGACCACCGCGCCGACGCCGGGTCCGGTGATCGTCAGCACCTGCGCGACCCGGTCGACGTCGGTGCCGCCGACCGTGGCCACCTCGCCCGCCGCGCTGCGGCGGGGCAGCACCGCGCCGACCCGGGACAGGTGGCGCAGCACCACGGCGGACGACCGGGCCTTCGCGTCCTCCCGGATGAAGGTCATCGTGCGGTGCCGCATGATGCCCAGGTAGGCCAGCGCCACGCCGGCGACGACGATCGCCGCCACCCACAGGGTCAGGGCCCGGGTGTCGCCGGGACGCAGCCCGTCGTCCACGGCCCGGGAGATCAGGTAGGGCCGGACCGACAGCCCGGTCATCCAGGCCGTGCCGAGCAGGCCGCCGCGCAGCACCCGCCACGGCTGGCAGCGGGTCAGCCACCACAGGTACCGCAGCGGCCCCCTGGTGTCCGGAATTCCGGGGTCGGGATGGGGGATCCGTGGCGGCACCCGCCCACGCTACCGAGCCGGCTGTCGCCGCATCGACCCGTTTCCACCGTCGACGTAGCGTTGACGTGTGATACCGGAGATGGGTCAGTTGGCCGAGATCCGAGCTGCCCGTTGCCGACTCGACGAGCAAGAGTTGGAGCTCATCGAACGCGCTCGCTACCAGGGTGCGACATGGGCGCAGATCGCTGCCGCGCTGGGACTCGGTAGTCGGCAGGCTGCGGAGCAGCGTCGCCAACGTCTGGCGGCAGCCCGGTGGTCCCGGCGGCAGAACCTCGATCTTCACTATTCGCCGCGGATCGCGGCGTTGCGGACCGCGATAGCGGATCTTCATCGCTGGATCGATGTGGACCGAGGTTGGGATACCCGGTTCCGGCGGGCGGCGCTCATACGAAGTACGGCAGAGGCCGCGCTCGATGCCGCTCCGGGCTCGCTCTACGCGCTGGCATCGCATGTCGCCGCCGACCTCGCCGAGGCGGGGTGCCAACGGTTGCCGAGGCCCGTTCGAGCGGTCGCCGCGAGCCTGGAGGCGGGGCTGTCAACGAAAGCTTGACAGCCGCCAGCGGCATTGCCTCGCTGAGGCTCAAGTCATGAGGATGAGTCACCTCGGCTCAACCTTGGAGGCCTCATGCGCCGCAATGCTGGACTGTTCGTGGCGATATCGCTGCTGTCGGGCTTCGGTGGCAGCGTCATGTCCCTGGTAGCCGGGATCTGGCTCCTCGACCTCACCGGTTCCAGCAGCCTCGCGGCCCTCGCCGGGCTGTGCGTGTATGCCCCGGTACTTGCTGGCCCGTGGCTGGGAGGTCTCTTCGACCGGGCGCCGGCGCGACCACTGATCATCGCAGTCAACCTCACGTTGGCCGCCGTCCTGCTGAGTCTGTTCGCGGTGCGGGGACCCGGCGAAACCTGGCTGATCTTCGCCGTCCTGTGCGCCTACGGGCTCGGCCACGTGGTGATTGACGCGGGCGAGACCGCGCTGCTGCCGTCATCGCTGTCACCTGCGGAACTCGGCCATGTCAACGGCTGGCGTTCGAGTGCTCAGGAAGGCATGAAGCTCGTGGCTCCACTGGCCGGCGCGGGCCTCTACGCATGGCACGGTGGTCACGTGGTGGCCGTCCTCAGCGCGGCCGTGCCCGTCCTGGTCGCCATCCTGTACGCGAGAGTGCGACTGACCCGTACGCCAGCCGACCGTCCGCAGCAGCGGCAGCGCGGCCTCCGCGCAGGGCTCGCCATCCTGTTCGGGCAACCGGTGGTGCGCGTCACCGTCGCACTCGCCGCAGTGTCCATTGCCATGTCCGGCTTCACGACCGCGGCCGTCTACGCGATCGTCATCGGGGTGCTTGGCCTGCCGCCTGCGTTCCTCGGCGTGCTGGCCGGTGCCCAGGGCGCCGGGTCCATCCTCGGCGGACTGATCGTCGGCCCACTCGTCGCCCGTCGGGGCCCGGTTGCTATCGGCATCGCCGGCACGGTGCTGTTCGCAGCCGGCTGCCTGGCACGCTGCCTGCCCTGGTGGCCGGTCACGGTTGCCGCCTCGGTGGTCGCCGGCATCGGCCTGCCCTGGACCCTGGTCGCAGCGGTGACCGCAGTGCAGACGCACACACCGACGGCGTTGCTCGGGCGAGTCGCCGCGACGGCCAACACCGTGATGTTCGGGCCGATCGCTCTGGCGATCCCGCTCGGCTCCGCGTCTGTTCACCTCGGCAGCCGCCCGTCACTCATCGCAGCTGCCGGGATCTGCCTGACTTCTGTCGTAGCCACCTTCTACCGCTCACCGATGCGGCGGAGCGTAACCGCGTCCACCAACGGCTTCGGCAGCCAACCCCGCCCAACTGTGCGGTCACAACGGTAGACGTTGTGGCGGTGGGGTGGGTCGCGGGGAGTGTCGTAGGAACGAGGCAGAATCGCGTTCGTGCTGGTGGCGGTGGTGTCGGATGAGCGGGGCGGGGGAGCCCTGCAACCCCTCGACGCTGCCGGGGCTCCTGTCGGCCCGGTCGAGCCGGCGGCCGACCTGGCCGCCGCGGTGGCCGCACGCGAGCGGGCCACCCACCCGCGCTGGGTGTGGGCGTCCGGCGCCACGGTCTACCCTGCGCTGCTGCGCGCCGGGGTGCGGGTGGAGCGCTGCCACGACGTGGAGCTGACCGAGGCCCTGCTGCTCGGGCACGCCGGCCGCTGGGGCGAGCCCCGCGCGCTCGCCGCGGCGTGGGCGCGGCTCACCGGGGCGCCGGTGCCGGCCGACCCGCCGCCGCGCCCGGCCGCGCCGCCGGGCCACGGCCAGGGCGCGCTCTTCGACGCCCTGCCCGGCCCGCCGGGCCCGGGCATCGAGGCGCTGACCCGGGTGTACGCCGATCAGCTCGCCCGGATCGCCGCGACCGAGCACCCCGGCCGGTTCCGGCTGCTGGTCGCCGCCGAGTCGGCCGGCGCGCTGATCGCCGTGGAGATGGGTGCGGCCGGGCTGCCCTGGCGGGCCGAGGTGCACGACGAGATCCTCGCCGAGCTGCTCGGCGAGCCGTCCCCGGTCGGCGGCCCGCCCCGCCGGCTGGCCGAGCTGGCCGCCCGGATCGCCGACGCGTTCGGCGTACGCCAACTGCACGCCGACTCCCCGGCGGAGCTGTTGCGGGCGTTCGCCCGGGCGGGCGTGGAGCTGCCCAACACCCGCGCCTGGGTGCTGCGCGGGGTGGACCACCCCGCGGTGCCGCTGGTCCTGGAATACAAGGAGCTGTACCGAATCTGGACGGCACACGGCTGGGCCTGGCGCGACGCCTGGGTGCGCGACGGGCGGTTCCAGCCGGAGTACGTCCCGGGCGGGGTGGTCTCCGGCCGGTGGGCCACCCGGGGCGGGGGCGCGTTGCAGATCCCCAAGGTGATCCGGCGGGCGGTGGTCGCCGACCCGGGCTGGCGGTTCGTGGTCGCCGACGCGGGCCAGTTGGAGCCGAGGGTGCTGGCCGCGGTCTCGGGCGACGCCCGGCTCGCGGCGGCCGGCGGCGCCGGCGACCTCTACGCCGCCCTCGCCCAGGACGCCTTCGCCGGTGACCGGGCCCGCGCCAAGGTGGCCCTGCTCGGGGCCATGTACGGGCAGACCGGCGGGTCGGCGGTGCCGGCGCTGGCGGTGCTGCGGCGCAACTACCCGACCGCCTTCGGCTACGTCGAGGCGGCCGCCCGCACCGGCGAGGCCGGCGGGCTCGTGCGTTCCTGGCTGGGGCGCACCTGCCCGCCCGGCACGGCGGGGTTCGGCGACGGCGAGGAGGCCGACCCCGACGGCGGCGGCGACCCGCAGTCGCCGCGTGCCCGGGCGGCCCGGTCCCGGGGGCGGTTCACCCGCAACTTCGTCATCCAGGCCACCGCCGCCGAGTGGGCCTCGACCCTGCTGGCGACGCTGCGCGGCGGGCTCGCCGGCACCCGTGCCGAGCTGGTCTTCTTCCAGCACGACGAGGTGATCGTGCACTGCCCGGCGGAGCAGGCCGGCGCGGTCGCCGAGGCGGTCACCCGCGCCGGCGACCGGGCCGGCGCCCTGCTCTTCGGCGACACCCCGGTCCGCTTCCCGCTGGATCTGTCCGTCGTCGACTGCTACGCGGACGCGGCGTGACGGGGCCCGCCGGTCAGGAGACGGCTGATCCGGGGTTGGCGGCGTCCCACGTCCGACGGGACTCGGCGATCGCGTCCTTGTGCGCCAGCGACCAGTCGGCCAGCTGCCGGACGAGGTGGGTCAGGCTCCGGCCGCGCGCGGTCAGCTCGTAGGTCACGGTCACCGGGACGGTCGGGTACGCGGTGCGCAGCACCAGGCCGTCGCGTTCCAGGCGGCGCAGGGTCAGGGTGAGCATCCGTTGCGAGATGCCGTGGATGCCCCGCTGTAGCTCCCGGAACCGACGGACGCCGGAGGAGAGTTCGACGATCGCGAGCACCGACCACTTGTCGCCGATGCGGTCGAGCACGTCGCGGATTCCGCAGTCCGGGTGCTCGGGCAACCCGCACGGTGCCAGCGCGTCGGTTACCGCCGTGTGCCCTGCCGACATGGAAGTGCCTCCTTGTGCCCGGTTCCGTGGTTCCCGACGATGAGGTTAGTTCCGATTCGGTACCACGCGGAAGGCTCATCTCATGTTGCTGGTCACCGGTGCCTCCGGGCACCTGGGCTCCCTCATCCACGCCGGTCTGGCCGAGCGGGGCCTGGCCCCGCTCGCCGGCACCCGTACCCCCGGCCGCTTCGCCGACGCTGGGCGGCACGTGGACTTCGACGACCCGGCGGGGCCGGACCTCACGGGCGTACGTGTCCTGGTGCTGGTCTCCGCCGGCTACGGCGAGGACGACGTGGTCATCGCCCGCCACGAGCGGGTTATCGCGGCGGCGGAGCGGCACGGGGTGGACCACGTGGTCTACACGAGCCTGGTCGGGGCCGGCGACCACCTGGCGTTCGCGCTGGCGCACCGGTGGACGGAGCGCCGCCTGCGGGAGAGCCGGCTGGGCTGGACGATCCTGCGCAACGGGCTCTACGCGGAGCTGTTCGGCCAGTTGGCCGCCCCCGTCGGCGGCGTGGTGACCGCCCCGTTCGGCGCGGGCGCGTTGGCGGCGGTGGCCCGGCAGGACCTGGCCGACGCGGCCGTCCGGGTGGCCGCCGACCCCGCCGCGCACCGCCACCGCACGTACGAGCTGACGGGGCCCGTCGCGCTCACGGCGGCCGGTCTCGCCGCCGCGCTGGTGGTGCCCTACCGTCCGGTGTCGCTGGGCGAGCGTCGTGCCGCGCTGGCGGGCCCGGGCCTGCTGCCCTTCCAGCCGGCGATGCTCATGTCGATCTACTCTGCCACGGCGGGCGGGTTCCTCGCCGAGACCCACGGCGACCTTGCCCGCCTGCTCCCGCGTCCACCCCGTGACCCGATGCCGGTCGCGGTCGCCGCCGCGAGGGCGTCGTCCTGATCGGCCGGACAGTCCGTGGCGGGCGATCCGGCGGGGTTGCCGGTTGGTAACAGTTGCACTATTTTCCCCTTTCGCCCCGCTACCCGGCTCGCCGTCTCCTCGTTGCTCCCGATGTCCGTACGACGGAGCGGGCCGTGCCCTCGCGTCACGGTCCGCTCCATGGTGGAGGGGGCCCAGCTGAACCGGATCGCAGGAATGATCATCGCCGCGGGCGGGGGACGCCGCATCGGTGGCCCGGAGGCCCTGCTGCACCAGGGAGAGAAGCCGCTGGTGGACCAGATGATCGACACGATGACCGAGGCGGGCTGCGAGCAGATCGTGGTCGTGCTGGGCGCGGCGGCCGACCAGGTCCGCGAGACGGCCGACCTGAGTCGGGCCACGGTGGTGATCAACCGGGCGTGGGGCACCGGCGTCGGCTCGTCCATCCGGGCCGGCCTGGCCGCGCTCGACGACGAGGGGATCGAGGCGGTCGTGGTCGTGCCGGTCGACATGCCCGGCCTCACCGCCGCCGCCGTCCGCCGGGTGATCGCGCTGCCGTACCCCGACGTGCTGGTCTGCGCCACGTACGCCGGGCTGCGCGGCTACCCGATGCTGTTCGGGCGCCGGCACTGGTCCGGCATCGCGACCCTGGCCAGCGCGGACGTCGGCGCCCGGCCCTACCTGCTGGCCCACAAGGACCAGATCGTCGACATCTCCTGCGACTCGGTCGCCGACGGCAGCCGGGTCGACACCCCGGAGCTGATGGCGCTCTACGGGCTGACGGTCCCGCCCCAGCGGGTCGGCGTCTAGATGCCCCGCCCACGACGTCGGTGACGGTGTCTGGTCAGCGCCGGAAGGGGCGACCGTGAAGGCGTTGGTGTGGCAGGGCGCCGACGAGCTCGCCGTGGTGCGGGTGCCGGATCCGCAGTTGCGCAACGAGCAGGACATGATCGTCCGGGTACGGAAGACGGCCACCTGCGGCTCGGACCTGCACCTGCTGGACGGCTACATCCCGTTCATGGAGCGGGGTGACGTGCTGGGCCACGAGTTCCTCGGCGAGGTGGTCGAGGTCGGCCCGCAGGTGCGCGAGCACAGGGTGGGCGACCGCGTGGTGGTCTGCTCCTTCGTCGCCTGCGGGCGCTGCTGGTACTGCCGGCAACAGCAGTTCTCGCTGTGTGACAACGGGAACACCAACCCGGCCGTCACCGAGGGCGGGTGGGGCTTCGCGCCGGGCGGGTGCTACGGCTACTCGCACGCCCTGGGCGGTTTCGCGGGCAGTCACGCCGAGTACGTCCGCGTCCCCTACGCCGACCACGGGGCCTTCACCGTCCCGGACGGCGTCAGCGACGAGCGGGCCGTGTTCGCCTCCGACGCCGCCCCGACGGGTTGGATGGGCGCCGATCTCGGTGGCGTCAAGGCCGGCGACGTGGTCGCCGTCTGGGGCGCCGGCGCGGTCGGGCAGTTGGCGGCCCGCGCAGCCGTCCTGCTCGGCGCGGAGCGCGTCGTCGTGATCGACCGGATGGAGTACCGGTTGCGGATGGCGCGGGACCACCTGGGGGTGGAGACGCTCAACCACCAGACCCAGGATGTCGGCGGTGAACTGCGGGAACGCAGCGGCGGACGCGGACCCGACGTGTGCATCGAGGCCGTCGGCACGCAGGCCCGCAGCAGCGGCCCGCAGTTCCTGTTCGACCAGGTCAAGCAGCAGCTTCGCCTCGAATCGGAGCGTCCCGTCGCCGCCCGCGAGGCGATCCACCACTGCCGCAAGGGCGGAAGCGTGTTCCTCCTCGGCGGCTACGCCGGCCCGGTCGACAAGTTCCCGCTCGGGGCCGTGACGAACAAGGGTCTCACCCTGCGCGGCGCCCAGCAGCACGGACAGCGCTACATTCCGATGCTGCTGGAGCGCATGGCCCGCGGCGAGCTCGTCACCGAACACCTCGCGACCCACACCATGCCGCTCGCCGACGCCCCGCAGGGCTACCACCTGTTCAGGAACAGGCTCGACGGCTGCGTACGGGTCGTCTTCGAGCCGGCAGGGTGACTGCGACACCCGAAGCGGGCCGGCGCACCGCCGCCCACCCGGGCGCCAGGCGTGACATCGCTCCTGCCCGTCGGCGACGTGCCCCGCGTCAGGTGGGGCCGCGACGCGGGGACGCACGACGGGCGGTCCTTCCGATACCGTCGGCGGGGCGCGGCGCGGCGCCGCTCGCCGACGCGGGCCGGGGGAGCCCGCCGGCATCGGGGGAGGTTCCATGATCGGCACGGTGGCCCGGTACGTCGCCGGGGCGGTGGCCGCCTGGCTGGTGTTCGTCGTCGAGGCGGTGGTCTGCTACCTGGCGCTGTTCGCGTACGCGCTGGTCACGGGTGCCCCCCTGGGCAGTCCGTTGGCCGGGCCGTTCTGGGTGCTGGTCGCCGCCCTGCTGGGCGCCGCGCTCGTGCCGCTGGCGGTGGCGCCGGCCGTCGTGATCGCCGACGCCGCCGCGAGCCGCCACGGGCCGGTGGCCCGCACGCTGGCGGCCTGCGCCGTCGCCGTGGTGATCGTCGGGCTGTACGTCGGCGGCGTCGCGGCGGTCACGGAGACGGCCGTCACCGACGCGGTGCTGGCCTGGCCGCTCACGACGGCGGCGCTGCTCTGCCCCGTCGTGGCCTACGCCGCCGTCGTGCACGGCTCGCCGGCGGCGACCCGGCTCCTGCCCCGCTGGCGCCGCACCGATCCCTCCGACACCGTGGCCGCCCAGCAGTCGCCCGCCGGCTCCGAGGGCCCGGTGCCGGCGGCCCCCCGGGCCGACCACGCCGACCGGCCCTGACGGTGACCGGCGTGCCGGACCGTCCACCGGCCGACCTCGTCCCTGCCGGCGTGCCGGCCGAGCAGCTCACCCACAACACGCTCAACGGGGTGACCGGCGGCATCTGGCGCACCCGCCGGGACGGACAGGCGGCCGTGCTGAAGCTGGTCACCCCGCCCGGCCGCCCGGGCCCCGCGCACTGGGCCGGCAGCGACGAGCCGGGGCACTGGAACTACTGGCGACGCGAGGTCGAGGCGTACCGCAGCGGCCTGGCCACCGCCGTGTACGCCGACGCGGGGCTGGCCGCGCCGACGCCGCTGGCGGTCGACGACCGGCCGGACGGCTCGGTGGCGCTGTGGCTGGCCGAGGCGACCGGCCGGCCGGGCATCGCCTGCACGCCCGCCGACCTCGGCGAGGTTGCCGCCCGGCTCGGCGCCGGACACGCCCGCTGGCTGGGCGATCCCGAGGCGCGGGAGCTGCTGCCGGGCGGCCGGGCGTCGTTCTGGCTGGCGCGTGACTGGCTGCGCGACTACACGCTCACCCGGCCGGTGGCCGCCCCGGTGCCGTGGGAGCACCCGGTCGCCGTCGCCGCCTGGCCGCGCCCCCTGCGCGACGCCCTGCGCACGCTGTGGGAGCGGCGGCACGAGGTGCTGGCGGCCACCGACCCGATGCCCCGCACGCTCTGCCACCACGACTGCTGGCCCATAAACCTGGTGTTCGGCGACGACGGCCCGGTGCTGCTGGACTGGTCGGGCGTCGGGCCGGGGCCGCTCGGCGAGGACGCGGCGAACCTGGTGCTCGACACCTTCCTCGACGGGCTGGTCGACGTCGCCCTGCTCGACGAGGTGGCCGCCACGGTGGTCGACCGCTACGTCGAGGGGCTGCGCGGCGCCGTCGCACCGGCCGTGGTCGTCCGGGCCGTCCGGCTCACCGGGGCGGCCAAGTACTTCTGGCTGGCGCCGATGATGCTCGGCCGGCTCGGCCGGACCGCGATCAGCGGGACCTACGACGCGCGTGACGAGGCGGAGATGATGGCCGGCCGCCGGCCGGTGCTGGAGTTGCTGGTGCGCTGGGCCGCCGAGGCGCTGTCCTGACGGGTCGGGGGCCGCTCAGCCCTCGATGTTGAAGCGCTGCAACACCGACGGGGCGACCAGCCCGAGTGCCGCGAGCACCGAGACCGCCGTCAGCACGGCCCGGACGACGATCACCTCGGTCTTGCTGCCGGCCCGCAGGGCGATCTTGTTCGGCAGGCCGATCGGCGTCCACATCCGACGTTTGATCGGGATCGGCCACAGGATCGGCACGCCCGCCCGGGTGATCATGTCGCCGAGGATGTGCACGAAGCAGCCCACCCCGACGGCGGTGCCGATCAGCGGGTAGCCCCGGTCGCCGGGCAGGTTGGCGAAGGTGAACCAGGCCGCTCCGGCCGACGCGAGGGTCACGATGACCCAGCCGGCCCGCTCCGCCCACTTGTCGAACAGCCCGCGCAGGGCCAGCCCGAACATGAAGAACAGGATGCCGATCACCGCCCACTTGCCGTACGCGGCGCAGAGCGTGGTGGTGCCCCAGCCGACCAGCAGGGTGAACGGGATGGTGTGGGTCAGCGTCCGGTGGCCGTTGTTGCGGCGGGGGTCCTTGCTGAGCTTGGTCGCGTAGTAGACCCCGAGCGAGATCTTCTCCATCACCTCGGCGATGAAGAGCGAGAACACGCCGAAGGTGCGGGCGACGGTGGCCCCGCCCTGGTTGCGGGTCACCTTGCCGGACAGGTCGAGGTCGGGGAAGAGCGCCCCGCCGGCGCAGACCGCGGTGCCGACGGCGAGCTCCAGCGGAGTCTGGTGGTAGTTGGCGAAGTGGTCCAGCGCCCAGGACCCGGTCAGCCACACCGCCGCGCCGGACAGCGCGTGGGACGGTCCCATCATGTCGGCTCGCCCTCCCCAGGGATCTTGAGCGCCAAAACTACGCCACTGTAGTTCGTCGCGGTGGCGCAGGGGCATCACCCGGACGGTCCACAGAGGGTGGTGTCGGGGAGGGGTGCCGGTCGATGCCGGGCCACCAGGAAGTATCGCGTGCCGCCGGGCGGGCGGGGCCGTTCTGTCGGCCACCGGACGGCGTGCCGCGCGGGGTGGCCCGGCACGCCGTCCCGCACGCCGTCCGGCAGGCCGCCGGCCGGTTCAGCAGGCGGCGCCGCCGACCGCGAGGAGATTCCCCTCGGGAATGGTGATCTTCTGCCGGGGCTCACCGAGCCGGGCGGCGGCCCGCCGGGCCTGCGCCGGGCCGTGCTCCCGGCACGCGGTCGCGTACGTGCCGGCGGTCCGGGCCGCGATGGTGGCCCAGCCGTACCGCCGGCCGACCATGGTGCGGGCCTGCCGGGCCACCCGCCGGGCGAAGACCTCGTCGCCGATGAGCCGGTCGACCGCGCCGGCGAGGGCGTCCGGGTCGCTGTGCGGGAAGGTCACGCCGGTCACGCCCGGCTCGACGATCTCCGCGAGGCCGCCGGTGCGGGCCACCGCGAGGGGCGCGCCGGCCGCCGCCGCCTCCAGGGCCACCATCCCGAAAGGCTCGTAGAGGCTGGGCACCACGGTCGCGTCGGTGGCGCCGAGCAGCGCCGGGAGCTGGGTCGAGTCCAGGAAGCCGGCGAAGCGTACGGTCTGCCCGAGCGCGAGCCGGCGGGCCTCCTCCTCCAACTCGGCGCGGTAGGGGCCGTCGCCCGCGATCACCACCCGCAGCCCGGGGTGCCGGTCGCGCAGGTGCGGCACGGCGTGCACCAGGTGCTGCACGCCCTTCTCGTAGACCAGCCGGCCGGCGTACCCGACGAGGGGGCCGTCGCCGGCGAACCGGGCGCGGGCCGAGGCGACCGCCCGGGGTTGCGCCCGCCAGGCCCGGTCGTCGACCCCGTTGGGCACCACGTCGATCCGGTCGGCCGGCAGGTCGAAGAGCGTGGCGACCTGTTCGCGCATGTAGCCGGAGCAGGCGATCACCCGGGCGGAGGCGTTGCTCAGCCAGTGCTCGACACCGTGGATGGTGCGGTTCATCTCCTCCGGCAGCCAGCCCTGGTGCCGGCCGGCCTCGGTGGCGTGGATGGTGCTGACCAGCGGCAGATCCAGGTGCTCGGCGAGGGTGACGGCGGTGTGCGCGACGAGCCAGTCGTGGGCGTGGATCACGTCGTACGTGCCGGCCTCGGTGGCGCGCAGGGCGGCCCGGGTCAGGGTGTGGTTGAACGCCATCGTCCAGGCGAGCAGGGAGGAGGTGGCCAGCGGGAAGGTCACCGGGTCCTCGGCGGCCCGCAGGATCCGGACGCCGTCGGCGTACTCCTCCAGGGGCGCGCCGTCGGCGTGCCGGGTGACGACGGTGACCTCGTGCCCGGCGGCGGCCAGGGCCACCGACAGGGCGTGCACGTGCCGGCCGAGCCCGCCCACGAGCACGGGCGGGTACTCCCAGGAGAGCATCAGCACCCGCTGCTGCCGGGTGGGGTGGATGTCGATCACGTCGGCGTCAGGTGACATGCGGCCCCCTTTGAGTTGTCCCCGAGCGCGCGCCGGCACCACGGAGGGTGCCCGCCGGGTGTCGCGACCGGATCGGCACCCATCCTCCTGGCGGCCGGCTAACCAGCGGAGACGCCGCCGTTGCGGTCGTGTAAAGCGCTACCGGCGGGTGCGGCGCACGCGTAGCACCTCGGCGACCGACCACGCCTGGAACGGGCAGCCGGTCGCGCCGTGCGGCGGGAGGCCGTCGGCCGTCTCGCTCACCGATCCCAGGCCGTATTCGGTCAGATGAGCTTCGATGCCCACGAAAAGGTCGTCGACCGGCATCTTGGCCCGCCGGGCGGTGTCGGCGTACGGACCGAGCAGCCAGGGCCACACGGTGCCCTGGTGGTAGGCGCCGTCGCGCTCGGCCGGCCCGCCCCGGTGCCGCCCGACGAACTCGGGCGAGTCGGGGGAGAGACTGCGCGGGCCCAGCGGGGTGAGCAGCCCGGCGGCGACCCGGCGCAGCGTGGGCTCGTTGGGCTCCAGCGGGGCGTACGGCAGCGACCAGGCCAGCAACTGGTTGGGGCGGAGCAGGTCGTCGTCGTGGTGCGCGGCCCCGCCCAGCGGGTACGCCGGCGCGGGCGCGTCCACCACGTCGTGCAGCCAGCCCGTCGGGGCGGGAAACCGGTCCCGGAACGCGGCGACGGCCCGCTCGTGCAGCCGCCACAGGTCGGTCGCGTCCCGCCCGGCCAGCTCGGTCAGCTCGGCGAGGCCGGCCAGCCCGTTGACCCACAGCGCGTTGACCTCCACCGGCTTGCCGGTGCGCGGCGTGACCGGCACCCCGTACACCCGGGCGTCCATCCAGGTCAGCGCCGTGCCCGGGGTGCCGCCCTGGGTGAGCAGCCCGTCGGCCGGGTCGACGGCGATACCGAACCGGGTGCCGGCCAGGTGCGCGTCGACCACCCCGCGCAACGCGGGCAGCAGCTCGTCGCCGAGGTCGGTGTCGCCGGTGACGGTGACGTGCCGGCTCACCGCGTGCAGGAACCACAGCGTCGCGTCGACGGTGTTGTACTCCACCCGGCCGGTGTCGGCGGTGTTGGCGAGCATCCCCTCCGACAGCGTCGCCGCGTACGCCCGCAGCAGCTCGCGGCCCTCGTCGGCCCGGTTGGTGCAGAGGAACAGCCCCTCGTAGGAGATCATCGTGTCCCGCGACCAGGCGCCGAACCACGGGTAGCCGGCCACCACGTCCGGCCCGGCGCCGGTGCGGATCACGAAGGCGTCCGCGGCCAGCGCGAGCGTCGCCTCGACCGGGTCCGCCGGCTTCGCCGCCGCCACGACCCGCCGGTTGCGGGCCCGGGCCGCCGCCACCACCTCGGTCGCCGGCGGGAGCTCCTGCGCCGGGTCGCCGGCCCAGGCGAGCACCGACACCGTGTCGCCCGGCCCGCCCAGCTCCCCGGAGAAGCGACCGGCGTACCAGAGGTCCTCGTCGGGGTGCAGGCCGCGCGCCGCCTCCTCCCGGTGGTGCGCGCCGTGCCACCACTGACCCTCCGGCGTCCAGTCCGGCCCGGCGAGCCGGAAACCGCCCTCCACCACCGCCCCGCCCGGCACCGGCTCCACCCGCGGGGCCGCCCCGTCGGCGCGGCGCTCGCCGTGCGCGTCCCGCCAGGTGCAGACCGCCGCCAGTTCGAGCCGCACCGGACCGCCGGAGACCAGCCGGTGCACCACCGCCACGCACGGGCGGCCGTGCGTCATCGCCAGCTCCCGCTCGATCACCACGTCGCCGACCCGCCAGCGCCACCGGGGCAGGCCGTCGGTCAGGTCGAACCGCTCCAGCAGCTCGAAGCCACGCGGGTCGACGTCGCCGGAGGCCCACTCGTGCGCGCCCAGGCGCACCCGGGCGCCGGAGGGGAGGACCACCGCCGGGTCCAGGCTGACCAGTCCCACCCGTCGGGACGCCGGCGTCTCACCGGCCACCACCAGCAGGCCGTGGTAGCGGCGGGTCCGCAGCCCGCTGACGGTGCCCATGGCGTACCCGCCGAGGCCGTCGGTGACCAGCCACTCCCGGGCCGCCCCGCCGGTCAGGTCGCCGCACACCTGCGGACCCAAGCGAATGTCGATCAACTTTCCTCCACCGGCCGCGGCGTGCGACGGACCACGACGAGAATGGCCCGTGTGGTGAAGTCCCCCGGCGGCGTCGAAGATGTGCGAGTGATCACCGACATGCCGCCCCCCGACGACCGCGCGCCCGACCCCGAACGGCTCCGGCTGGCTCAGGCCGACGCCGGGGAGCAGGACTGGCGCGCATGGGGTCCCTATCTGTCCGAACGGGCGTGGGGGACGGTACGGGAGGACTACAGCGAGCACGGTACGGCCTGGGACTACTTCCCGCACGACCACGCGCGGTCCCGAGCCTACCGGTGGAGCGAGGACGGGATGGCCGGCGTCTGCGACGACCGGCAGACGTTCTGCTTCGCCCTCGCCCTGTGGAACGGCAAGGACCCGATCCTCAAGGAGCGGATGTTCGGCCTCGGCGGCGACGGCGGCAACCACGGGGAGGACGCCAAGGAGTACTGGTGGTACGAGGACTCCACGCCCACCCACTCGTGGATGCGCTGGCGGTACCACTACCCGCAGGCCGCCTTCCCATACGACGAGCTGGTCGCGGTCAACGCCCTGCGCGGCCGGGACGACACCGAGTACGAGCTGGTCGACACCGGCATCTTCGACGACGACCGGTACTGGGCGGTGACCGTCGACTACGCCAAGGCGACCCCGACGGACATGTGCGTCGTCGTCACGGTCGCCAACCGGGGCGACCGGGCGGCCACCCTGCACGTGCTGCCCACCCTCTGGTTCCGCAACACCTGGGCGTGGGGGCTGCCCGGCTGCGACCGGGTGCCTCGGCTGGTCGGCGAGGGGTCGCGGCTGGTGGGGGAGCACCGGGTGCTCGGCCAGCTGCTGCTGGAGGGCGACGGCGAGCCCACGCCGCTGCTCTGCGACAACGACAGCAACGCCGAGCGGCTCTGGGGGCTGCGCAGCCGGTCCCGCTACCCGAAGGACGGCATCAACGACCACGTCGTTGACGGGGCCGCGACGGTCAACCCGGCCCGGGAGGGCACCAAGGGCGCGCTGCACTACGTGCTGGACGTGCCGGCCGGCGCGCAGCGGCGGATCCGGCTGCGGCTGACCCGTACCGCCCCGCCGCCGGGCGGCACCCCGCCCCCGCCGGCGGACCTCGGCGACGGCTTCGACGCGGTGGTCTGGGCCCGGCGGGCGGAGGCGAACCGGTTCTTCGCCGGCGTGATCCCGGCCGCGGCGACCCCGGACGAGGCCCTGGTCGCCCGGCAGGCGATCGCCGGGCTGATGTGGGGCAAGCAGTTCTACCACTTCGACGTCAAGCGCTGGCTGGAGGGCGATCCGGGGTCCGCGCCGCCGCCCGGTCGCCGGCACGGGCGCAACAGCGCCTGGTGGCACATGAGCAGCTTCGACGTGATCTCCATGCCGGACCCGTGGGAGTACCCCTGGTACGCGGCCTGGGACCTGGCCTTCCACTGCGTCAGCATCGCCCGGGTCGACCCCGGCTTCGCCAAGGAGCAACTGCTGCTCCTGCTCCGCGAGTGGTACCTGCACCCCAACGGGCAGATCCCGGCGTACGAGTGGGCGTTCGGCGACGTGAACCCGCCGGTGCACGCCTGGGCGGCGCTCAAGGTGTTCGAGATCGACGGCAGCCGGGACCACGACTTCCTGGCCCGGGCGATGCACAAGATGCTGATCAACTTCACCTGGTGGGTCAACCGCAAGGACACCGGCGGCAACAACGTCTTCGAGGGTGGCTTCCTCGGGCTGGACAACGTCGGCCCGTTCGACCGTTCGGCGGCGCTGCCCGTGGCGGGGGTGCTGGAGCAGTCCGACGGCACCGGCTGGATGGCCATGTACGCCCTCAACCTGCTCGACATCGCGATCGTGCTGGCCGAGCACGACCGCACCTGGGTCGACACCGCCACCAAGTTCTTCGAGCACTTCGCCTACATCGCGGCCGCCGCGTACGAGCAGGGCCTGTGGGACGACGAGGACGCGTTCTTCTACGACGTGCTGCGGCTCGCCGACGGCACGAAGGTGCCGCTGAAGGTCCGCTCGGTGGTGGGGCTGCTGCCGCTGGCCGCCACCACCCGGCTCACCGCGCGTACCCTGCACCGGCTGCCCGAACTGGGCGCCCGGCTGCGCTGGTTCCTCACCAACCGCCCCGAGTACGCCGACGTGATCGGCGCGCGGCGGCTCGGGCCGGACGGCCGCCAGCACCGGCTGCTGTCCATGGTCGGCCCGGAGCAGATCGTCCCGCTGCTGGCCCGGATGCTCGACCCCGACGAGTTCCTCTCCGAGTACGGCCTGCGGACGTTGTCCCGGGCCCACCTGGACAAGCCGTTCTCGGTGACCCTCGGCGGCCAGGAGTTCAGCGTCGGCTACGAGCCGGCCGAGTCGACCAGCGGCCTGTTCGGCGGCAACTCCAACTGGCGCGGCCCGATCTGGATGCCGACGAACTTCCTGCTGATCAGCGCGCTGCGCGACTACGCCGCGTTCTTCGGCGACGACCTCCAGGTGGAGTACCCGACGCGCTCGGGGGTGAAGCGGACGCTCGACGAGATCGCCGACGACCTCTCCGCGCGGCTGATCTCGCTGTTCACCCGCGACGGCTGGGGCCGGCGCCCGATCTACGGCGCCGCCCAGCTCTTCCAGACCCACCCGGACTGGCGGGACCTGATCTGCTTCCCGGAGTACTTCCACGGCGACAACGGGGCGGGCCTGGGCGCCTGGCACCAGACCGGCTGGACGGCGCTGGTCGCCGACCTGATCCTCACCCTGCGCCGCTGACCGGGCGGCGCCCCGTCGGGTGCCTGTCACCGAGCCGGCCGGGCTCGCGGCACCGGTGCCGGGGGCGGACCGCGTCGCCGGGTGTCCGCCCCGCAGGGGCATGGGTTGCGGGATCATGTCCGCCGTGGCGGTGCGTGGCTTCGCCGACCTGGCCGCCGCGCTCGCCGCCGCCCCGGGCCACCGGCGGGAGCGACCGCGGCGCCTGGCCGGGGGTGGTGACGGCCTACCTCGACTTCGCGTACGCCAACCCCGAGGTGTACGACGCGATGCTCGCCCACACCGCGGACCTCACCCTCGGCCGCGACCCGGTGCCGGGCGCGCCGCGGGCCGCCTTCGCCGAGCTGCGCGCCGCCGTGGCGCCGCTGGCGGCCGGCCGCGACCCGGACACACTCGCCGAGCTCGGCTGGGCCCTGCCACACGGCATGGTCATGCTCACCCGCGGCGGGCGGCTGCGCCCGGAGACGTAGGAACAGCGGGAGGAGATGGCCGTGGCGAGGCTGCTCGCCGGCCCGTGACCCTCCGCCACGACCGGCGTGACGGGCGCCGGGCCGGCGGAACCCGGATGACCGGGCCGGCGGAGGGCAGTACCGTGGCGCCGGCCGTCAACGGGAGGAAAGCCATGGCAGACACGACGCGCCGGCGCGGCGGGCAGGTGCTCGTCTTCGACGCCGACGACACGCTCTGGGAGAACAACATCCTGTTCGAGCGGGTGATCGACGACTTCCTGGAGTGGCTGGACCACCCCACGCTCGACCGCGCCGAGACCCGCGCCATCCTGGACGACATCGAGCGGGCCAACACGGTCGCGCACGGCTACGGCAGCAAGGTCTTCCTGCGCAGCCTGGCCGAGTGCCTGGAGCGGCTGCGCCAGCGGCCCGCCACGGAGGCCGAGCGGCGCGAGATCGAGGGTCTCGCGGCGGCGCTGGCCGATCACCGGGTGGAGCTGATGCCGGGGGTGGCCGAGGCGCTGGACGACCTGGCCGGCCGGCACGAGCTGTTGCTGCTGACCAAGGGCGAGCCCGAGGACCAGCAGCGCAAGCTCGACGCCTCCGGGCTGCTGCACCACTTCCGGGCCGCCCACATCGTGCCCGAGAAGGACGTCGACACCTACCGGTGGCTGACCCGGGAGCACGACATCGACCCGGCCGTCGCCTGGATGATCGGCAACTCCCCGAAGTCCGACATCCTGCCCGCCCGCGCCGCCGGTATGAACGCCGTGTTCATCCCCAACGACAACACGTGGGTGCTGGAGCACGCCGAGCTGGACCCGGCCGACCGGGGCGTGCTGCGGCTGTCCGCGTTCCCCGAACTGCTGCTCCACTTCTGAGCCGTACGCTGGTCGCGGGCGGCGGCGCGAGGGCCGCGCCACGGCGGTCGCCTCGACGGGGAACAGCGCTGGCCCGCAGGGCCGCGTTACGTCGACATGCCGCTTTTTCACCTTGACATCAATCACGCTCGCTCGGACCCGGTTCGTCCTTGTCCGGCCCGCGGACGCGCGCCTAACCTGATCCGGCGCTCACGGCTCGTCGGGGTGAGTCGGGGGCGCGCCGAAGTCCGGTAGTTGGGCACCGTGGAGCTGAGTGCAGGCGGCAGGCTCGCCGTGGTGAGCCCGGCGTGGGCGGCGTGCCACGCCCGCGCGCTCATTCGGTGATGTCCGCTACCACGCCGGACGGCTGGGGGTCAGGATCGGGGAGTTGCGGACCCGGTCCTGACCCGCCCCCAGCGGACACGCCCCCTCCACCCCGGCTCGACATCAAGGGGTCGGGAACCGTGATGCCAAGGGACCACGGGAACGTGTGCCGGCTGCCAGGATGTCCGGCATGAACCGGAGAAACCTCCTAATTGCCGCTGCCGGCGCGGCGGCGTCCGCCGTCGTCGCCCCCGCGGCCCGCGCCTCCGCGGCCCCCGTGGCCCCGGCAACCCGGGACGCCTGGAGCACCACGACCACCGTGGCCCGCTATCCGAGTGACCGGCGCATGTGGGTCGACCCGAACAACCGCGCCGCCAAGCTGCGGACGCTGCCGGTGGAGTGCCGGCAGGTCATCGTCGTCGGCGGCGCCAGCTACACCACCACCTACGCGACCCTCGAGACGTACGCCAAGGTGCTGGGCCACTGGCGGCGGGTGTCGGGCGCGCTGCCCGCCCGGATCGGGTCGAAGGGTTTCAGCGACAACCACGTGGAAGGGGTGCCCACCACCCCGACCGGGGTCTACTCGATCGGCCCGACCATGTACGGCATCGGGGCCAACCCGGGCGTGCGCTACCCGTACCACCGCCTCGTCAGCGGCGACTGGTGGAACGAGAACCCGGAGTCGTCGCTCTACAACACCTTCCAGCACAGCGCCACCAACCCGGGCGGCTACAGCGAGGCGCTGTGGCAGGAGACGCCCGCGTACACGCACTTCGCGGTGATCACCTACAACATGCCGCCGAACGTGGCGAAGCCCGTGCCGTACGCGGGCAGCGGCATCTTCCTGCACGAGTTCAGCACCAGCGGTGGTAACCCCACCGCCGGCTGCGTCAGCCTGTCGCACACCAACCTGGTGGCCGTCCTGCGGTGGCTCAACCCGGCGCTGTCGCCGCGCATCGTGATCAGCCCGTACGCGAACCTCGACCGCTACTGACCGGCGCGCCGGGGCGATGCCCCCGCGACGTCAGGAGACCTCGCCGCGCACGATCGCCACCGCCACCCGGCAGAACTCGTCCATGTCCGGCTGGAAGCCGGCCGCGATGTCGGGGTGCAGGCCGCCGCGCGTCTCGTCGAGCAGCCGCTGGCAGACCTGCTCGACCGGCTCACCGGC
This sequence comes from Micromonospora sp. NPDC047730, assembly GCF_043204765.1. Classification (NCBI taxonomy): domain Bacteria; kingdom Bacillati; phylum Actinomycetota; class Actinomycetes; order Micromonosporales; family Micromonosporaceae; genus Micromonospora; species Micromonospora sp. NPDC047730. The sequence goes on from NZ_JBIDCU010000016.1 coordinate 84,105, forward strand.
GTAGCTGGCCCGGACCCGTTCCGTCGCGGCCTGCAGCGCCGAGGTCAGCTGGTCCTCCAGCGGGCCGCGCAGCTTCTGCTGCACGGGATCGAGCCCGCGAGGGTCCAGCGTGACATGTGGCTCCGACATCGGCGCTCCCTTCGTCGGCGTCCGCGGTACCCCACCACGGTCGTCGGTCAAACCACGTTCGGTACGGCGGCTACCCGCACCTGGTACGAGAATTCGTCGGCCGGTTCCTCCACGTACGACAGCCGGCGGATCTGCCGGTCGTCGTCGTAGAGGGCGACGTCCACGAGGACGCCGAGGTGCGCCAGGCCGATGCTGGCCACCCGCTTCTTGTCCTGGAGCACCGCGCACACCCCGCCGAGCAGGGTGCTGGCGTCGGAGGTGCGGTGCCCCGGCGGGCAGCGCAGCACGAGGTCCACCTCGACCGGCCCCGACAGCGGGGTCCAGCCGGTGCGCTGGGCCGCCTCGCAGGCCGCCAGGAGCAGGGCGCGGACCCTCGTCGCCTGCCGGTGCCCGGCGGCGAAGATGGACAGCGCCTCGGTCTTGACCGGTGGCAGGCCGCTCACCTCGAACGTCAGGGCGAGAGCGCGGGTGTCCTGCACGACGGCACCTCCTCGTTGGGGACGATCCTGCCCAACCGGTGGAGCGGTGCAGGGGAGTTCCCGCGAGAACCAACCGATCGGACAGGATGGGGTCGGCCGGAGGCGTGTCGACGTCGGCGGCGAACGCGCTGGCTGCGGAGCTACGGAAACGTTAGTCGACCGGCCGGCCGCTCGGTAGCTCCGCCGCTCACTGGGTGGGACGCGGTGCGAAGGCGCAGAACTCGTTGCCCTCGGGGTCGGCCAGGACCCACCAGCGGACCGCGTCGTCGGGCTCGCGCAGCAGCGTCGCGCCGGCCCGGAGCAGCGCGGTCGGCTCCGGGTCGGTCAGGTCGACGTCCCAGTGCATCCGGTTCTTGACCGTCTTGCGCTCCGGCACGGGGTCGAAGACCCACCAGTCCCACGGGAAGCCGGCGGCGCCCACCACCGAGACCGCGCCCCCATCGCCGGCCTCGACCTTGCCGCCGGTCACCCCGGCCCACCAGGCGGCCTGGGCTGCCGGGTCGGCCGCGTCGACGATCAGCTCGAACGGCCCGGGTCGGGCGCCCTCGCGGGGCGGGAACGCGCAGAACAGGTTGCCGTCGGGGTCGGCCAGCACCCACCAGCCGATCTCCGCGTCCGGCTCGCGCACCAGCCGGGCGCCGGCCGCCAGCAGCGCCGCCGGGTCCGCCTCGGTCAGGCGCACGTCCAGGTGTATGCGGGTCTTGACCGTACGCGGCTCGGGCACCCGGTTGACCCAGATCGACTCGGCCCCGGACCGGGCCCCCCGGGGGTCGACCCGCGTGTCCCCGTCGCCGAGGTCCACCGCGTCGCCGTCGAGCACCCGCGCCCAGAAGCCCCCCGTCTCGCGGGGGTCGGCGGCGTCCAGGCAGAGGTCCTTGAAACTCGCGATCACGCCCCCATCACCCCGCCCCACCCCGCCCGACCCGCCCCGCCACGCCCGCTCCGCCGACCAGTCCGCCCTGCCGCCCCACCCCCGCCCCGCCCCGCCCCGTTGATCATGAAGTTAGCGGCGACGAAGCGGACAATTCGCCCCAACAACTTCATGATCAACGGGGTGAGGCGGGAGGCGGGAGGCGGGAGGGGAGGAGGGGAGGCGGGAGGGTCAGTGGCGGGTGCGCTTGATTTCGTGGAAGGCGGGCATTCGGATCAGGGGAAGCAGGGAGTCCCAGATGGTCAGGGCGTCGTCGGTGCCGGGGACCTCGGTCAGGATCGGGCCGTGGATGCCGCGTTCGGCGCCGGGCAGCATCAGCACGGGTGAGCCGACGTCCGGGCCGGCGGAGGCGTACGCCAGCGCGTGCGACTCGCGTACCGCGTCGTCCCAGCGGTCGTCGTCGAGGGCCGGCGCCGCCTCCTGGAGGTCCGTGGCCTCGACGGCCGCGTCCACGATCTTCGGCGACAGCGGGTTGCCGGCGTCGTGGCTGCGCGCGCCGACCTCGGCGTAGAACCGGGCGACGTCGTCGTGGCGGCCGTCGGCGCGCAGCGCCTCCACCAGCCGCAGCGCCCGGCTGGAGGCGGCCATCGCCTCGGCGAACTGCGGCGCGACGTTCCCCTCGTTGAGGATGGCCAGACTGAACGCCCGCCACTCGAGGTGCAGACCGCGGGCGTCGGCGACGGCGACGAGCCACCGGGACGTGCGCCAGGTCCACGGGCAGGCGGGGTCGAAGAAGAAGGTGGCGTCCATCGGCCGAGCCTACGGGCGGCCCGGCGGACCCGCACGGCGGTGATCCGCACCACACCCAGCCCCTGTCGGGGTCGTCTCACCAGCGTCAGGTTTCGCGACTTCGCAGGTCGGGCAGTGTTGGGGCCACGAAACGCCGGGGCGGCGGATCCGCAGGTCAACGCCCTGATCGTTCCGCCGTGCGCCGGGGCACGGAGCATCACCCCGGCTTTGGCCGACACGAGGGGAGGGGTGATGAGCGACCCTGACAAGGCCCGACGCCGGGGACGGCCCCGCGTGCGCGCGGTGGCCGCGGCCGCGGCGTTGACGCTGGTGGCGCCGATGGCGGCAGCCTGCGGCTCCGGCGGGGACGGCGGCACGCCCACGATCAACCTGTACTACCCGCCGGAGCAGAACCTGCAGAAGGTCGTCGACGACTGCAACGCGCAGGCCCAGGGGCGCTACAAGATCGCCTATCGGGTGCTGCCGCGGCAGGCGGACGACCAGCGGGTGCAGTTGGTCCGCCGGCTGGCCGCGCAGGACAGCGGCATGGACGTGCTCGGCCTCGACGTCACCTGGACCCAGGAGTTCGCCAGCGCCGACTGGATCCTGGAGTGGACCGGCCAGGACAAGGCCGAGGTGGAGCAGGGCACCCTCGCCGGCCCCCTCGAGACGGCCCGCTACCAGGACAGGCTCTACGGCGCGCCGAAGAACACCAACGTGCAGCTGCTCTGGTACCGCAAGGACCTCGTCCCCGAGCCGCCGAGGACCTGGGACCAGATGATCTCCACTGCCCAGGAGCTGAAGCAGCAGGGCAAGCCGTACCAGGTGCTCACGATGGGCGCGCAGTACGAGGGTCTCGTCGTCCTCTACAACACCCTCGCCGAGAGCGCCGGCGGCAAGATCCTCAGCGACGACGGCGAGCAGGCCGTGATGGACGCCGGCACCGTCCGGGCGCTGGAGCAGCTCCAGCGCTTCGCCACGTCGGGCGTGACGTCGCCGTCGTTCAGCAACGCCACCGAGGACCCCGTCCGGCTGGAGTTCCAGTCCGGCAGCGGCGCGTTCCAGGTGAACTGGCCGTTCGTCTACCCGGCGATGCAGGAGGCCAACCCGGAGCTGGCCAAGCAGGTCGGCTGGGCGCGGATCCCGGGCATCGACGAGAACACCCCGAGCAAGGTCACCATCGGCGGGGTCAACATGGCGGTCAGCGCGTACTCGAAGCACCCCGAGGAGTCCTTCGAGGCGGCCAGGTGCATCCGCAACGAGAAGAACCAGAAGTTCTCCGCGATCAACGACGGCGTGCCGCCGACCATCGAGAAGGTCTACGACGACCCGGAGATGGCCGAGGCGTACCCGATGAAGGAGACCATCCTCGAGGAGCTCAGGGACCCGGCGGTCCGGCCGCTGACCCCGGCGTACCAGAGCATCTCCACCGTCATGTCGGCGATCCTGTCGCCGCCGTCGGCGATCAGGCCACAGCAGACCGCCGACGAGCTGCGCGACGCCATCGCCGACGCCCTCGACTCGAAGGGGGTCCTGCCGTGAGCGTCAACGCCACGCCCGCCGGCGCCGACGCCACGGCGCAGGCCGAGCGCCCCGCCGGGCGGCACGCCGCGGTGCCGGCCCAGCGGGGCGGTCGCGGCCGGAAGGCCCCGCTGAGCGAGAACAAGAGGGCCGAGCGCCGCCTGGGCTGGCTGCTCTGCGCCCCCGCCGCGCTGGTCATGGTGCTGGTGACCGCGTACCCGATCCTCTACTCGGTCTGGCTGTCGCTTCAGCGCTTCGACCTGCGCTTCCCCGACGAGCGCGAGTTCATCGGGCTGGAGAACTACGTCACGGTGCTGACCAACGAGTTCTGGTGGACGGCGTTCGGGGTGACCGCGCTGATCACCGTGGTCACCGTCGCGGTCGAGCTGGTGCTCGGCATGGGGCTGGCGCTGATCATGCACCGCACGCTGGTCGGCCGGGGCATCGTCCGCACCGCGGCGCTGATCCCGTACGGCATCGTCACGGTGGTCGCGGCGTTCTCCTGGCGGTACGCGTGGACGCCCGGCACCGGCTACCTGGCGAACCTGTTCAGCGAGGGTGCGCCGCTGACCGAGCGGGCCAGTTCCCTGGCGATCATCATGCTGGCCGAGATCTGGAAGACGACGCCGTTCATGGCGCTGCTGCTGATGGCCGGCCTGGCGCTGGTGCCGGAGGACCTGCTCAAGGCCGCCTCCACCGACGGCGCGACCGCCTGGCAGCGGTTCACCAAGGTGATGCTGCCGGTGATGAAGCCGGCGATCCTGGTCGCGCTGCTGTTCCGCACCCTGGACGCGTTCCGGGTGTTCGACAACATCTTCGTGCTGACCGCGGGCGGCAACGAGACCTCGTCGGTGTCGATGCTCGCCTACAACAACCTGATCCGGGGCCTGAACCTCGGCATCGGGTCGACGATGTCGGTGTTGATCTTCATCGCCGTGGCGATCATCGCCTTCGTCTTCGTGAAGCTGTTCGGTACCGCTGCTCCGGGCAGCGACGACGGGGAGAGGCGCTGAGATGGCTGAGACCACCACCCGGGCCAAGCTGCGCTGGGGCCTGCTGGACGCCATCGTGGTCGTCTTCGCGCTGGTGCCGGTGCTCTGGATCATGTCGTTGTCGTTCAAGACCCCGGCGACCCTGACGGACGGGAAGTTCATTCCGCGTGAGTGGACGCTGGACAACTACCGGACGATCTTCTCCACCGACCAGTTCGTCCGCGCCCTGGTCAACTCGATCGGCATCGCGTTGATCGCCACCGCGATCGCCGTGGTGCTCGGCGCCATGGCCGCGTACGCGATCTCCCGGCTGGACTTTCCCGGCAAGAAGCTGCTGGTCGGCGTCTCGCTGCTGATCGCGATGTTCCCGCAGGTGTCGCTGGTGTCGCCGCTGTTCGAGATCGAGCGGCAGCTCGGCCTCTTCGACACCTGGCCGGGGCTGATCCTGCCGTACATCACCTTTGCCCTGCCGCTGGCGATCTACACGCTGTCGGCGTTCTTCAAGCAGATCCCGTGGGACCTGGAGAAGGCGGCGAAGATGGACGGCGCGACGCAGGGCCAGGCGTTCCGGCGGGTCATCGCCCCGCTGGCCGCGCCGGGGCTGTTCACCACGGCGATCCTGGTCTTCATCTTCTGCTGGAACGACTTCCTCTTCGCCATCACGCTGACCTCCACCGAGCGGGCCCGCACGGTGCCGGTGGCGCTGTCGTTCTTCACCGGCGAGTCGCAGTTCGAGGACCCTACCGGGGCGATCTGCGCCGCCGCCGTGGTGATCACCATTCCGATCATCCTGTTCGTCCTCTTCTTCCAGCGCCGCATCGTCTCCGGCCTGACCTCCGGCGCAGTCAAGGGATAGGTGGTAGTCATGGCTGACATCGTGCTCGACAAGGTGAGCAAGAGGTTCCCGGACGGGACCACGGCGGTACGGGACGTCGACCTGGAGATCGCCGACGGCGAGTTCGTGATCCTGGTCGGCCCGTCCGGCTGCGGGAAGTCCACCACCCTGAACATGATCGCGGGCCTGGAGGACATCAGCTCCGGCGAGCTGCGCATCGGCGGCGAGCGGGTCAACGACAAGCCCCCCCGGGACCGGGACATCGCGATGGTGTTCCAGTCGTACGCCCTCTACCCGAACATGACGGTGCGGGAGAACATGGCGTTCCCGCTGCGGCTGGCGAAGCTGGACAAGGAGACGATCAACCAGAAGGTGGAGGAGGCGGCGAAGGTCCTGGAGTTGACGCCGTTGCTGGACCGCAAGCCGGCGAACCTCTCCGGCGGCCAGCGCCAGCGGGTGGCGATGGGCCGGGCGATCGTCCGGCAGCCGAAGGCGTTCCTGATGGACGAGCCGCTGTCCAACCTGGACGCGAAGCTGCGGGTGCAGATGCGCACCGTGGTGTCGCGCCTGCAGAAGCAACTCGGCACCACCACCGTCTACGTCACCCACGACCAGACCGAGGCGATGACCCTCGGCGACCGCGTGGTGATCATGCGGGGCGGCGCCGTGCAGCAGGTCGGCCCGCCGCAGGAGCTGTACGACCACCCACGCAACCTCTTCGTCGCCGGGTTCATCGGCTCGCCGTCGATGAACTTCCTGCACGCGGTTGTCGAGGACGGCAAGCTGCGTACGGCGTTGGGCGACGTGCCGATCGGCGAGCGGATCCGGCGCGAGCTGTCCGGCGGCGACGCGCCGCGCGAGCTGATCCTCGGCATCCGGCCGGAGCACTTCGAGGACGCCGCGTTGATCGACGACGACACCCGCCGCCGGGGCATGGAGTTCGAGGCACCGGTCGACATCGTCGAGTCGATGGGCTCCGACAAGTACGTCTACTTCAGCGTCGAGGGGGAGCGGGCCAGCGCCGCGGAGTTGGAGGAGTTGGCGGCCGACGCGGGCGCCGATTTCAGCGGCGGCGGCGCCAGCCTGGTGACCCGGCTGTCGGCCGAGTCGCCGGTGGCGGAGGGGCAGCATCGGCGGGTCTGGTTCAACCTGGAGAAGATCCACCTGTTCGACCCGTCGAACGGGCGCAACCTGACCCTGCACGAGGGCCGGGCGGCCGGCGCGCTCGCCGACTGACGCGACGACGCGCGGGGCGGGCGGGTCGCGCCGACCCACCCGCCCCTTGTCGTGTTGGCGGTCAGCGGCGTCGCCGGCTGGCCTCCGGGATCTCCGCCTCGACCCGCTCCCGCCGGATCTGGTCGTCGACGGGCTGCTGCTCGACGACCTCGTCCTTGGCGAGGTGGACCCGCTCGACGGGCACCGTGTCCTTGCCGACCACCGGCCGTTCGGCGCGCAGGGTCATCTCCTGCTCGGCCTCGCCGATGTCGGCGCGGACATCGCGGGCGTCGCCGGCGGCGATGGGCTCCCGCTCGACGTACACCTCGTCGTGCTCGACCGGCACGGTGGTGTGCACGTTCTCGGTGACGACGTACTTGCGCAGCCGCGCCGTACCGGCCGGCTGGCTCTCCGTGCCGACCCGCAGTCGCTCCTCGGACCGGATCAGGTCCTCGCCCGCGGCCGGCGCCCGCCCCCGGGCGGCGCTCGGCGCGCCCTGCGGCTGCAGGTGGTAGTGGGCGTAGAGCTGCTCGATCTGGGCCGTGTTCAGCGGCTCGTCGGTGCCGGCGTCCACCGCGGGGGCGTTCTTCACGGTGGACGTGTCGTAGTCGACCGCGAGCCCGCTGTCGGTGATCCGGGCCTTGTCCAGCGGAGCCATCGACTCCTTCCGGCCCGTCACCCCGGTCTTCACGCTGACCCAGGTCGGCTCGCCGGCGGCGTCGGTCCAGATCTGACCCACGCTGCCGATCTTCGAACCCGAGCGGTCCTTGACGTCCTGTCCGTACAGCGAACTGGCCTGCTGTGCGCTGAGCTTCATGGATCGTCTACCCCCCTCTCGTGTCGCCGGACGGATACCCGGCCGACCGGAGCGGATTCGTCGGTGGCCCGGTGAATAGGAGCAGCAAGTTACGCTCGGGGGCCACTGGGGCTGATGGGGCGGTGTGACGACTCAGGCCGCCCACTCGACGTGGAGCGCGCGGTCGAGGAAGGCCGCGTAGCGGCCGAGGGCGCGTTCCACCCCGGCCCGCTGCGCCGCGCCGAGCGGCGTCAGCGGGCGGACCGTCACGGCCACCCGGTCCCGACCGACCGCCCGTTTCCAGGTGCCCACGACCCGACCACCGCGCACGACCGTGGCCTGGAAGACGCCGTTGCCGCCCGGCACGATCGCATCCCGGTGCCCGGCGTCGAGCATCAGCGAACGATCCTTGTAGCCCAGCAGGTATTCGTCGAAGCCGGGCAGCACCAGCAGGTCGTCGTCGACCGGTACGTGCGGCGCGTCCGGCAGGGCCGCGTCGACCAGCGCCTCCTGCCCGTCGACCCGCACGCGGGCCAGGGCGTCGCCGGCCGCGGCGAGGCCCCGGCGGGCGTCGGTGAGCGTCAGGCCCGTCCAGCCGGCGAACTCCCGGTCGGTGACCGGCCCGTGGCCGCGGACGTAGCGGCGGGCGAGGATCGCCAGCGCCTCGTCCCGGTCGGGCCGGTGCGGCGCGGGTGCCCACTCGTCGAGCAGGGCGAAGGTCTGCTCGGTGCCCACGTTCGGCGCGAGGCAGGTGACGCCCCGCACGCTCGCGTACCAGAGCAGGTGGTAGCCGCGCTGCCCGGCGGTGCCGATGCCGGCCGCCTCCAGCGCCGCCAGGCACCGCGCCCGGGTGAGCCGGCCGCCGCCGGCCAGCGCGGCGCCGAGCACGTCGACCGCCCGGTCCGCGTCGGCCTCGGCCAGCCCGAGCTGCGCGCGGCGCGTCGCGGCGGCGGCCAGCGAGCGTACGCCGGTCAGCTCCAGCATCCAGCGGACGTCGCGGGGCGGCACGAGGTGCACGGTGCCCCGCATCGGCCAGGTGCGCAGCGCCTCCCGGCGTTCCAGCGCGGCGTGCACGTCGGCGTGGTTGAGCGCGGGCAGCCGGACCCCGAGCGACCACATGCCGCTCGCCAGATCCTGCGCCTGCATGGCCCCGAACCACTCCACCACGTCGGCGACCCCGCCCGGGCGGGCGGTGGGGTGCGGGCGCAGCAGCAGGCTGGTCATCCGCAGCGCGAGCGCCTCACGGCCGGTCAGGTCCACGGGATCGGGCTCCTCGGGTCGGGGCAGGGCCACAGCTTAGGACCGGCCCCGACATCCGACGCATGACGGCCGCCGCAGCGGGAAACCGGCCGCCGGCGGGCGCGTCACGCGCCCCGGAGGGAGCGACATGACTGCGTCCAGCGAGCCGGCCCGGGGTGCCGGCGCACCGACCCGGGCCGGCCGGGCGGGCCCGTCGGCCAAGACCAGCGCCGCCGCGGCCTTCGCGTTGGTCTTCGGGGTGGCCGCGCTGATCAGCGTGCTGACCGTGATCCTGTCCTGGATCGGCCTGCTGCTCGGCATCATCGGCGTGATCCTGGGCATCGTCGGGCTCAAGATGGCCCGCCGGCCCGGGGTGACCGGCCGGGGCGTGGCGCTCGGCGGCCTGGTGCTCAGCGCCCTGGCGGTGCTGATCGGGCTGGCCTTCGCCGCCGGGATCACCACCTTCCTCAACAACGAGAGCGCCGTGAACCGGATACAGCGGCAGGTCGACGACCTGCGCGACCGGTTGGACTGACCCGCCGGGGCGTCCTCCCTGATCGCGCTACGCCGGCCCGGCCGGCGTAGCGCGATCACCCGTTCAGGTCGACCGGTGCGGGGCGACTGCCGGCCCGCCCGCGCCGGTGCCACCAGGATCCCCCGCCGGCGGCCCACCCGGCATCGGTACGCATCGAAACTTGCGTACATCTTGAGCCGCCGCGGTCGCCGGGGGCTCAGAGCCGGCGGTGCATGACGAGCAGGTCCACGTACCCCTGGTCGGGGTGCCGGAACGCCTCGGGCACCCGGCCGACGACCTCGAAGCCCAGGGAGCGCCAGAGCGCCACCGCCCGGGTGTTCGTCGCCACGACGGCGTTGAACTGCATGGCCCGGTAGCCGTCGGCGCGGGCGAGCGCCAGCACGTGCTCGCCGAGGGCGCGTCCCAGGCCGCGCCCGCCGGCGGTCGGGGCGACCATGAAGCTCGCGTTGGCCACGTGGTCGCCGGGCCCGAGCTGGTTGGGCGCCAGCTTCGCCGAGCCGAGCACGGCGCCGTCCGGGTCGACCGCGACGACCGTGCGGCCCGGCGGGGGCACCAGCCACATCGTCCGGGCCCGCTCCTCGTCGACGTCGCGGGGCCAGGTGTACGTCTCGCCGGCGGCCACGATCTCCCGGAGGAAGGGCCAGATCCGCGGCCAGTCCTCGGCGGTGGCGTCCCTGATCAGCATGCCGTTACCTGTCAGTGCGCTCTAGCGACTGATCGGTATGTCCCGCCTTGCGGTGGGACGGTCCCGGTCTTATCCGCCTGAGCGGGGCCGGGTTGACGCTTCACGGCCACCGGCCCGCCGGGGCGGGTCTTACGGTCGGCTCCACGTCCTGCCACCGGGCCACTCCCGGCGGTGGTGACCTCACGCGCGAGCGCGGCGAGGTTACGCGCGGCGTTCAGGTCCCGATCGAGGGTCAAGCCGCAAGAGTCGCAACTGTAGGTTCGGACACGTAGCGGCAGCTTGGCTTTCACCGCGCCACAGTCCGAACAGGTTTTGCTGGAGGGATACCAGCGGTCGGCCACGATCCGCCGGCCGCTGTTCCATTCAGCCTTGTACGTCACCTGTCGGCGGATCTCACCGAAGCCGGCGTCCGCGATCTGCCGGGCTAGCCGCCGGTTGCGCAGCATGCCGGCCACGTTGAGGTCTTCGACGACGATCGTGCCGTACTTGCGGGCCAGCCGGGTGGTGAGCTTGTGCAGGCCGTCACGGCGCAGGTTCGCCACCCGCGCATGCGCTCGAGCGGCCTGCTGGCGGGCGTGTTCCCACCGATTCGAGGGCCGCTGACCGGTGCGCCGGTCCGGCCCGACGCGCCGCGACATCTGCCGGGCGAGACGCCGCATCCGCTGGGCCGCCTCGTCCAGGTGCCGGGGGTTGGGCACCATCTCGCCGGTGGACAACACCGCCAGGTGGGTGATCCCCACATCGACGCCAACCACCGCCTGCGGGCGCGTCGGGGTACGCGCGGCCCGCTCGACCTCGACGCAGAACGCGACATGCCACCGCCCGCCGTCACGGCGCACGGTCGCGGACAGAATCCGGGCCGTGCCCACCTCGACACGGCGGGCGAGCTTGCGGGTCGACTCGTGGGTCTTCAGCCGGCCCAGCCGGGGCAGCACGACATGCTTGTGGTCCCGCTCCACCCGGATCGCGCCAGTGGTGAACCGGACGCTGGGGATAGCGCGACGGCGGGACTTGAACCGCGGGAATCCCACGCGCCGACCGTCGCGCTTGCCTGCCCGGGAATCGGACCAGTTCTTCAAGCCGCGCGCCAGGTTGTCCAGGCCGGTGTTGTACGCCTCCTTGGAGCACTCAGCCCACCACGGCGCCACATCCGACTTGGCCGCGTTCCACGCCTTGCGCAACGCGGCGAGACTCCACCCGACGGCCGGAGTCAGCAGTTCGTCGGGCGTGCCGTAGGAACGTTCGGCGGCGCGCTGGCCCATGACCGCCTTCACCCTGGCGAGGCCCCAGTTGTACGCCACCCTGGCCGCGCCCGCATGCGCCAGCACCGCCCGCTGCTGACACGGCGTCAGGTCCACAGCGAACCGGTACGCCTGCATCGCCTTCACAACGGCGGGTCCTGTGCGGTGACGGCCTCGACCGCCCGGCGCGCCCGACTCGCAGCAGCCCGACGGCCGTAGAGACGCGCGCACAACGAGGTCAACATCTCCGTGACGTCCCGGACCAGGTCGTCGTCGACCTCCGCCGGATCGACCACCAACAGCTTGCGACCCTGCGCGGTCAGCGCCGCCTCGACGTACTCGGCACCGAAGCGGGCAAACCTGTCGCGGTGCTCCACAACGATCGTCGTGACCATCGGGTCACGCAGCAGAGCGAGGAACTCCTTGCGGTGCCCGTCCAGTGCGGATCCGACCTCGGTCACCACCTGCGACACCGGCAGGTTCTGCCCGGTCGCCCACGTGACGACCCGAGCGACCTGCCGGTCAAGGTCGGCGCGCTGGTCTTCGGACGAGACCCGGGCGTACACCACCACCCGCTCGACGCCAGCCGAGGCAGCAGGTAGCGGCTCGCCCACCATGATGAGTCGACCCAGCCGGAAAGTAGGAACCGGCAGCGTCCCAGCCGCGTACTGCCGCCGCGCGGTGACATACGCAATCCCCTGAGACGCCGCCCACTCCTTCAAGTTCACCCGGCCACCATAACACCCCTAAGGATGCTAGAGAACACTCAGTCGCGAGCAGTTGTTAACTCCAGCATCTCGCACGTCGGGTGGGCCGGATCCCTCCCCCGCCGTTTGACGCCGCAAGTACCGGGTAGTCGCCGGAGCTGACCCGACATGAGGAGGGAAACACCTGATGGCTGCCCAGACCAAGGTCGCGGTGATCTACTACAGCGCGACCGGCATCACGTACCAGATGGCGCAGGCGGCTTGCGAGGCCGCCGGTGAGGCTGGCGCCGAGGTGCGCCTGCGCAAGGTGCGCGAGCTGGCACCGGACGAGGCGATCCGCTCCAACTCGGGCTGGCACGCGCACCGCATGGAGACCCAGGACGTCCCGGAGGCCCAGTTGGACGACCTCTCCTGGGCGGACGTGGTGATCTTCGGAACGCCGACCCGGTACGGCGTGATGGCCGCCCAGCTCAAGCAGTTCATCGACACCACCGGGCCGCTGTGGTCGCAGGGCGCCCTGGCGAACAAGGTCTACTCCGCGTTCTGCACGACGGCCACCTCCCACGGCGGCCAGGAGGCGACCCTGCTGTCGCTGTTCACCGTCTTCTACCACTGGGGTGGGGTGGTGGTCACCCCCGGCTACACCGACCCGAGCCAGTTCGTCGCCGGCAACCCGTACGGCGCCTCGCACACCAGCAACAACGGCGAGACCGCGCCGGACGACATCGCCCTCGGCGCCACCGCCCTGACGACGAGGCGGGCGGTGCAGATCGGTGTGGCGCTGAAGGCCGGTCTGGCCGGCTGAGCCGGCGGCGACCGGCGGCCCGGACGGGGGCTCTCGACCCGCCCGGACCACCGGTCGCACCCAGCCCTACCCCCGATCGGGACGACTATGCACGCTCGGCCGTCGCCGACCGCTCGCCGGTGGCGGACAGGTCTCCGGCAGGCGACCGTTCCCCGCCCGTCGACAGTCGCCCGGCGGGGGAAGGCAGCAGCCCGGACAGCAGGTCGGCCAGGACCGCCAGGCCGTCCGGGCTGAGCACCGACTCCGGGTGGAACTGCACCCCCGCCACGCCCCGCCCGCGCAGCGCGTGCACCGCGCCGTCGGCGCCGTCGCGCGCCACCTCGACCGGCCCGTACGGGGTGGTCAGCCGGTCGGCGTCCGCCCGGGCCGTGAACGTCGAGTAGAAGCCGACCCGGCGCCGCGCGCCGAAGAGCCGCACCTCCCGCTGGAGCCCCTGGTAGGGCGCGTCCCGGCGGTGCAGCGCCAGCCCGAGCAGGCCGCACAGCAGCTGGTGGCCCAGGCAGACCGCCAGGGTCGGCCGGCCCTCGGCGAGCAACCCGGCGAGCAGGCCGCGCATCGCGACCATCTTCGGCTCGGTCGTGCTGCCCGGGTCGCCCGGGCCGGGACCGACCACCACCAGGTCGTAGCCGTCCACGGGGCCGGCGGCGTGCCACGGCCGCAGCGTCACCGCCAGGCCCAGCGCGCCCAACTGGTGGGCGAGCATCCCGGTGAACGTGTCCTCTCCGTCGACGATCAGCACCCGATGCCCGGCCAACCCGGGCAGGCCGGGCGCGTCCGGGGCGCGCTGGTCCAGCCAGAACCGGGCCAGCGGCGCGTTGCGGGCGGCCAGCGCCGCGCGGACCTCGGGATCGTCGGCGAGGCGTACCGCCGGGCGCGCGCCGGCCGCGGGGGCCTGCGGGCCCAGGCCCAGCGCGGCGAGCACGCCGGCGGCCTTGGCGTGCGTCTCGGCCACCTCGCCCTCGGCCGTGGAGTGCCGGACCAGGGTGGCCCCGACCGGCACCCGCAGGTCGCCGGCGGGGGAGATCTCGGCGGTCCGGATCAGGATCGGCGCGTCCAGGCTCTGCCGGCCGGCGTCGTCGCGCCCGAGCAGCGCCAGCACCCCCGCGTAGTAGCGCCGCCCAGTGCGCTCGTGCCGGGCGATCACCCGGCAGGCGTTCTCCATCGGGCTGCCGGTGACGGTGGGCGCGAACATCGTCTCGCGCAGCACCTCCCGCACGTCCTTCGTGCCCCGGCCGGCGAGCAGGTACTCGGTGTGCGCCAGGTGGGACATCTCCTTGAGGTACGGCCCGACCACCTGGCCGCCGTGCTCGGCGACGGTGGCCATCATCTTCAGCTCCTCGTCCAGCACCATGTACAGCTCCTCGACCTCCTTGGGGTCGGCGAGGAAGCGCAGCAGCGCGCCCCGGTCGGCGTCCGCGCCGGTGTGCCGGAAGGTGCCGCTGATCGGGTTCATCATGACCAACCCGTCGTCGACGCTGACGTGCCGCTCCGGGCTGGCGCCCACCAGGATGCGGGTGCCGGTGTGCACCACGAACGTCCAGTACGCCCCGCGCTCGCCGGACAGCAGCCGGCGTAACGCGGCGAGCGCGGCGACCAGCGGCGGCCCCTCGACGGTGGCGCGCAGGCAGCGGTGGATGACGAAGTTCGCGCCCTCGCCGCGCCCGATCTCCTCGGCGAGCACCCGGCCGACGGTGGCCGCGTACGCGTCGTCGCTGACGTCGAAGCCGGCGCCGGCGGTGCGCACGGGCACGTCGGGCAGCGCGGCGAGGGCCTCGGCCAGGCCGATCCGCTCGTGCCGGGCGATCTCCAGGCACTCCAGCGGTACGCCGTCGTCGACGCAGGCGAAGCCCCGCTCGGTGACCTGCCGGTAGGGCACCAGCGCCAGCGTGCGGGGGCCGGGCGGCCCGTCGGGCAGCGGGATGTCGGCGAGCCGCTCCGCCACGCGTACCGTGCCGGTGAACAGCTCCAGGTGGTCGGCGCCCTCGCGTCGGACGAGCGCGAAGGGGCCGGGGTCGGCGCCGGCGGCGACGGCGGCCAGCAGCTCGGGCAGGTGGGTCATCGGGTCTCCTCGGGCCGGGCGGCACCCGGGCGGGGCGACCGGGAGGGCCGGGGAGAGACCGGCGGCCGCCTCGTCGGGCGGCCGCGTGGGGAAGCTACGCGCGGGGGATGGCCGCCGGGTCGGCGGGCCACCAGCAGGACAGGTGCGCGAGCATGGCACCACCCTACGCGGCGGCCCACGGGCCGGAAAGCCGATCGGGCGTACGGCCCATCCGCTGGGACGCCGGGCCGCGGCGCACCGGGTAACTTGACGGCGATGAACATTCTCGCGCTCGACCTGGGCACCTCCTCGGTACGCGGGCTCGTGCTGGACGCGGACGCCCGCCCGCGGCCCGGCGCGCTGGCCCGGCGCAGGGTGAGCCTCGTCGTGCACGACGACGGGACCGGCACGCTGGACGGCCCCGGCTACCTGGCCTGCCTGGTCGAGTGCCTGGACGAGCTGGCCGCGGCGGGGCATCTGCGGGACGTGTCCCTGGTGGCGACCTCCGCGCAGTGGCACTCGGTGGTCCCCCTGGGCGCCGACGGCGCGCCCCTCGGGCCGGTGCTGACCTGGTTGGACACCCGGCCGGCGGCCCTGCCCGGCGCGCCGGGGCCGGCCGACCCGGCCGATTTCCACCAGCGCACGGGCACGTGGTGGCACCGCTGCTACTGGTCGATCCGGCTGCCCTGGCTGCGGGAGCACACCGGGGGCCCGATCGCCCGGTTCGCCGGCCTGGCCGAGTACGTGCTGGGGGAGCTGCTCGACGCCGCGCCGATGTCGATCTCTCAGGCGTCCGGCACGGGGCTGTTGGACCTGCGGACCCTGGACTGGGACGCCGAGGCCTGCGCGCTGGCCGGCAGCCGGGCCGGGGAGCTGCCCGAGCTGGCCCCGGC
This sequence comes from Micromonospora sp. NPDC047730, assembly GCF_043204765.1. NCBI lineage: Bacteria > Bacillati > Actinomycetota > Actinomycetes > Micromonosporales > Micromonosporaceae > Micromonospora > Micromonospora sp. NPDC047730. The sequence continues at coordinate 99,875 of NZ_JBIDCU010000016.1, forward strand.
GCGATGGCGGGGCCGGCTGCGGCCCGCGTACGCGCGGCGCTGGCCCCAGCTCACCGACGCGCCGTGGGCCGGGCCGGTGGGCGACGGCGCGGCGTCGAACGTCGGCAGCGGCTGCGCCGCCCCGGACCGGGTCGCGGTGACCGTGGGCACCTCGGCGGCGGTCCGGCTGATGCAGCGCGGCCCGGCGGGCGAGGAACTGCCCCCGCTGCCGGAGACGCTCTGGCGCTACCGGGTCGACCACGATTACGTGGTCACCGGTGCCGCGTACTCCTCCGGCGGCAACCTGTTCGCCTGGGCCAACCGGGAGCTGCGACTGCCCGAGGGCGCGGAGCTGGACGCCGCGCTGGCCCGGCTGCCACCCGACGGCCGCCTGCCGGTGAACGTCCGCTTCGGCGGCGACCGGCCGCCCGGCCTGGTGCCGGCGGGCTCCGGCGAGCTGCGGGGGCTGAGCTTCAGCAGCACCGCCGTGGAGATCCTGGCCGGGCTGATGCGGGGTCTGTGCGACCTGGTCGCCGAGGACCTCACGGTGCTGGAGTCCACTGTCGACAAACCGGTCGAGGTGGTGCTCGGCGGGGGAGCGGTGGCCGCCTCACGCTGGTGGCGTTCGGCGTTCGCCGCCGTGCTCGCGCCCCGGCCCGTGTGGCACGGGCGCAACCCGGAGGTCGGGGCGAGCGGTGCGGCGCTGGTCGCGCTGGGCCGCGTCGGCGACGCGACCCGGCTCGCCGACATCGGCCGGACGGACGAGCCCGCCTCACCCTCCTGAGTCGCACCTCAGCCCGGCCCGTTGACACAGCTCGCGGGCCTGATTGGATGGGACTCCGTTCCCCGGGTCGCCGCGGCGGACGCGAGGGACGTAGGAGGCAGGTGTGGGCGCAGGTCCGGGCCCGGCACGGGGCGAGGTGCCGCAGCACCGCCGGCGCCGGTTCGACGTCCGGGTCGTCCCGCACCGGCGCCGTTCGCCGTTCCGGTTGCGGGACTGGCGGATGCGCACCAAGCTCGCCACCGTGCTGGTCATCCCGTCGGTGGCGTTCCTGGTGCTGGCCGGCGTGCAGACCCACGCCCTGGTCGGGCAGACCACCGCGCTCGGCGACTTCGCCGAGCAGGTGGGCATCGGCCGGCAGATCACCGCCGCGGTCCACCAGCTCCAGCAGGAGCGGGACCGGGCCGCCGGTGAGCTGGGCGAGCTGCGGCGCAGCGGCGCGGGCGCCGACCGGGACGCGGCCATCGTCGCGCTGAAACCGTTGCAGAGCGCCACCGACCAGGCCCTGCGGGAGCTGCGCCGGGCGGCCGAGCCGCTGGCCGACGCCGACGCGTCCTGGCGGGTCGCCTACTCCGAGGTGCTGGAGGCCTACCAGCAGGTCGTCTACATCCGGGCCGCGATCGCCCCGGCGGTGCTGGGCAGCGACACCATCCTCAGCAACTACCACCGCGCCGTCGACGCACTGCTCAGCCTCCTCGCCGAGCCGTCTCCCGGCGAGGACCAGCCCGCCCTCAGCGACGCGGTGCTGCGCTACGTCCAGCTCGCCCGCGTCAAGGAGCTGTCCTCCCGGGTCCGCGCCCAGCTCTACGAGGCCGCCCGGTCCGGCCGGTACGGCGTGGAGGACCAGGTGGTCCTGACCGACCTGCGGGCCCAGCAGCTCACCGCGCTGGGCGCGTTCCGGGTAGCCGCGACGGCCGCGCAGATCGGCCGCTACGACGAGACCTCCGTGGACCCGGCGTTCCTGGCCGCCACCCGGCTGGAGGAGCAGAGCCTGCCGACGGGCGACGCCCAGCCGGCCGTGCTGCCCGCTCCACAGTGGTGGGCGGCCAGCGAGCAGCGCCAGGAGCTGCTGCGCCGGGTCGAGACGTCGGTGCTCGACGACGCCGTACGACAGGCCGACGAGGTGAGCGCCGCGCAGTTGCGCACGACGCTGCTGGTCGTCGGCGTGGTCGTCGTGGTGCTGCTGGTGGCCCTGCTCATCTCCGTTCTGGTCGGCCGGTCCATTGCCCGGTCCATGCGGCTGCTGCGCGGCCAGGCCCTGCGGATCGCCCAGCTCGAGCTGCCGGAGGCCCTGGACCGGCTGCGCACCGTGACCGGCGGCGTCCCCACGATCGAGGTCCCGCCGGCGGTGGTCCGCTCGCTCGACGAGATCGGCGAGCTGGCCGAGGCGTTCGTCGCGGTGCACCGCAGCGCGGTCAGCGTCGCCGTGGAGCAGGCCACCACACGGCGCAACGTCAACGCGATGTTCGTCAACCTCGCGCGGCGCAGCCAGGTGCTGGTCGAGCGCCAGCTGGAGCTGCTGGACGACCTGGAACGCGAGGAGAGCGATCCGGACCAGCTGGAGAACCTGTTCAAGCTCGACCACCTGGCCGCCCGCATGCGGCGCAACGACGACAGCCTGCTGGTGCTGGCCGGGACCGAATCGACCCGCCGGTGGAACCGGCCGGTCGGACTCGGCGCGGTGCTGCTGGCGGCCAGCGCCGAGATCGAGCAGTACCAGCGGGTGCGCCACGAGGCGGTCGCCGACCTGCACGTCGTCGGCCACGCCGTCGGTGAGCTGGTCCACGTCCTCGCCGAGCTGCTGGAGAACGCCACCTCGTTCTCCCGCCCCGACACGGTCGTGGCCGTCACCGCCGGGGCCGAGGGCGCCGGCGCGGTCGTCGAGATCGCCGACGAGGGCCTCGGCATGAGCCCGGCCGCCCTGGCCGAGGCCAACGCCGTCCTCGCCACGCCGCCGGCGGCCGACGTCGCGACCGTCGAGCGGATGGGCCTGTTCGTGGTCAGCCACCTCGCCGCGCGGCTCGGCGTCGAGGTGCGGCTGCACGGCGGCGCGAACGCCGGCCTCGTCGCCCGGATCCGGCTGCCCGGTGACCTGCTGGCGCCGGCGCCGGAGCCGGGCGCGCCCGCCCCGGCGCGGATGCTGACCTCCGCGGTCGCCTGGGCCGGCGCGCCGTCGCCCGACGAGATGCCGGTGGCCGGGCGGCGTCCGGAGGCCGCCGTGCCCCGCCAGACCCGGCCGGTGCGGACCGAGGAGGTGACCGCCCCGGCGGCCGGGTCGCCCGCCGGCGGGGGCTGGTGGTCCCGCCAGGGCCCGGCGCCGGCCCCGGTCCGGGAGACCTCGCCCACCCCGCCCACCGTCCCGGTGACCGGCGGGACCAACGCCCGCGGGCTGCCCGTACGGGTGCCGATGGCCCAGCTCTCCGCCGTCACCGAGCCGGCGCGGCCGCAACAGCCGGCGGCACGCCACGACCCGGACCCGGAGGCGGTCGGCGGCATGCTGTCCCGGCTCTACAGCGGCGTCCGGCGGGCCGAAGCCGAGGACACCACCGAGATTTTCATGCCGCCGGGCGGCACGTGCACCGAAGGGGGACACAGATGACGACGTTGAGCCAGGAGGCCCGCGATCTGAGCTGGCTGGTCAGCGGATTCACACAGCGGGTGCCGGGAGTGGCACACGCCATCGTGGTCTCCTCCGACGGCCTGCTGGTCGCGATCTCCGACCACCTGCCACGGGACAACGCCGACAAGCTCGCCGCGGTGACGTCGGGGCTGATGAGCATCACCGCGGGCGCCGCCCAGATGTTCGACGGCGACGTGGTCAAGCAGACGGTCGTCGAGATGGGACGCGGCTACTTCCTGGTCATGCAGGTGCGCGACGGGTCGATCCTGGCCACGCTGGCCGGCGCGGACGCCGACATCGGCGTGGTCGGCTACGAGATGGCGCGGCTGGCCAAGCAGGCGGGGGAGATGCTCACCCCGGCGCTGCGGGCGGAACTGCAGCAGGCACTGCCGCGCTGACGACGGCGCCGGTCGGCGGGCATCCCGCCCTGGAGCTCTGCAACACCTGGGCCGGCTGGGCGGCGCCGCCCGGTCCGGAACGGGAGTGGCTTCGCGACTTCGACCGCCTGGCGGTGTGGGCCGGGCGCCGCCGCACACGACGTACTGGTGGCGACCCGGCTGCTGCGCACCGCGCTGCACGATGTCCTGCTCGACCCCTGCGACACCGCGGCCTTCCGGCACGTCGCCGAGCAGGCACAGCGGGCCGCCGCCGTGGCGGTGCTGGAGTCGGACCAGGACGGGCTCGCCCACTGGACGCTGCCCGACGACGTCGGTCTGCTGCTGCCGCTGCTGGCCGGTGCCCGGGCCGCCGCCGACCTGCTCAGCACCCCGGCCCGCACCGACGTACGCGCCTGCCCGGCCGTCGACTGCGGATGGCTCTTCCTCGAACGGCGGGGCCGGCGTCGCTGGTGCAGCATGGCCAGTTGCGGCAACCGGGCCAAGGTACGGGCCTATGCCGCCCGCCAGCAGCCGGACTGACCAACCGTCACTCCACTTGATCAGTGACGATCGCGCGGACTGCGGCGCGGGCGGGTGAGCTTCTCGCGCCAGGGCGGGATACCCTACCTGCGGTGCCTCGAACCGCGTGACCGGAGGAGCCGATGCTGGGATGACGGCAGGGCGACCGATGCCCACGCAGGAGGACGTGCTCGGGTACTTCAACACCCTGTCGAACTGGGGACGGTGGGGCGACGACGACCAGTTGGGGACCCTGAACCACATCACCGACGACGTTCGGCTGGCGGCGGCGCGGGCCGTGCGCCACGGCAGGAGCGTGTCGTGCGCATGGGAGGTTGCGGTACCGGAAGACATGGAGCGGTCGACGACGACGTGCCCGTGCGCCGCCGACATGCCGGGTGCCGAGAACATGCCGTTGCCCGGATTCCGGGACGACCGGCGCTGGGGCTTTTCGTCCGAGCGGCTCGGCATCACCTTCCACGGCAACACCCTCACCCATGTCGACTCGCCGTGCCACATCTTCTGGGACGGCACGATGTACAACGGTCGGTCGCACTCGTTGGTCGACGCCGCGACGGGATCGGCGTGGGCGGCCGTCACGGCGGCGGCGAACGGGATCATCACGCGTGGTGTCCTGCTGGACATCGCGAGGGTCCGCGATGTGCCGTGGTTGGAACCGGGGCAGGGTGTGTTTCCCGAGGATCTCGAGGAGGCCGAGCGTCGCCAGGGTGTGCGGGTGCGATCCGGCGATGCGGTGCTCCTGCGGACCGGCTGTGGCCGCGTCCGACACGAGACCGGTGCGGCCAACGGTTTCACGCAGGCCGGTTGGCACGCGTCCTGCCTGCCGTGGCTGCACGAACGGGAGGTCGCGCTGATCGGCGCTGACACCCCCCAGGAGGTTCAGCCGTCGGGGTACGAAGACGTGTTGATGCCGGTTCACGCCGTGAGCCTCGTCGCGATGGGTCTGTGGCTGCTCGACAACTGCGACCTGGAGGCGTGCGCGACGACGGCTGCCGAGCTTGGCCAGTGGGACTTCCACCTCGCAGTCGCGCCGGTCCGCTTCGCCGGTACGTCCGGCAGCCCGGTCAACCCGATCGCCACATTCTGACCGCGGCTTCACGAGGGGCGCGACGCCACGAAGGACCCGGCTCGCGGGGCGCGCGGTGGCGCACCGAACCGGGCGGGGGAGGCCGACGCCCTCGACACCCGGCCGCTGCGACCCGGAGGGGCCAGCCGCGTCGACGCCCGGTCGGCGGAACGGCCCGGCTCCCACGGTCAGGCCGGGTGGGCCGGCCTCCGACCGGCGCGGCGGAACGGACCGACCCACCCCACCACCCGGATACGCAACGGGCGCGAAAAAGCCCGCAAAAACAGGCCGTCACGGGATCACGCACGGGACCGCGACGGAGTAACGTACGTCACCGGAGAGGCCGCTCCCCCCGTGGCGGCCTCTCCCTCATCTTTCCGCCGCGACCACGACGGCCGGAACGACCGGATGCCGCAGCCCCGGGTGACCCGCCGGCAGCGACCGGCGCACCACCACCCAGCTCACCGCCAGCGCGGTCGCCACCAGCGGCCAGGTCAGCGCCACCCGGGCGACCGTCAGCGCGACCACCTGGCCGCCGAACCACAGCGGCAGGAACACGAGCACCCGCAGCACGTAGGTCGCCGCCCACACCCAACTTCCCCGGCCGTACGCGCGCAGCAGCGCCGGATCGCGCCGCCACCGGCTGCGCTGCCCGAGCGCGACGCCCACCACCACCCCGAGCAGCGGCCAACGCACCGCGATGCTGACGACCCAGGCCAGCGCGCTCGCCGCGTTGGAGAGCAGTTGGACGAGGAAGAAGTCCTCGGCGCGCCCGGTGCGCAACGCGACCAGCGCGGCCACGCAGACCGCCAACAGCCCGACCAGCACCGAGCGCGGTCGGTCGCCCCGGCGCAACCGCCAGCCGGCCAGCGCCGTGCCGGTGACCACCGCCGCGCCGACCCCGGCCCACAGCGAGTGGCCGCCGATCAGCCAACCGACCGCGAACGCCACCGGCGGAAGGGTGGCGTCGACCGCGCCCCGACGCCCGCCGAGCAGGTCGGCGAGGCTCTCCGGCCGGTCCGCCGGGGGCTTCCCGCGCTCCGGTGTGCTGACCACCCGCCACCTCCTCACGTCCGCCCCCCAACCTATCCGTCGCCAGCGGGCGGGCCAGCGGGTGACCGGGGCGGGCTGGCCGCTACGGTGTGCGGGTGCGAGCGACGCCGAGGGGTTGGACCGCAGTCTGGTTGGTCGTCCTGGCGATCGTTCAGGCAGCCGCCTTCCTGGCCGTGTGGCGGGTCGCCCTGCACATCGAGGCGGGCCAGTGGATCGACACCGTCGCCCTGACCGGCAACCGGATCGGTCAGGACCGCATCGACGGCCCGGTGGACCGGCTCCTCAACGCCATGTCGGTCGTGTCGCTGCTGGCGGCGACCGCGGTGATCGGCTTCATCGCGCTGATCCGGGGTCGCATCGCGCTCGCCGTCACGGCCACCCTGTTGATCGCCGGCGCAAACGGCACCACCCAGCTGCTCAAGTACGGACTGGCCCGGCCGGACTTCGGCATCGACCCGGAGCGGATCTACGCCGGCAACAGCCTGCCCAGCGGGCACGCCACCGTCGCCGCATCGGTCGCGGTGGCGCTGGTGCTCGTGCTGCCGCAAAAGGTGCGGGCACTCGGCGCCTTCCTCGGGGCCGGCTACGCCGCGGTCGCCGGGGTCGCCACCCTCTCCGCCGGCTGGCACCGGCCCAGCGACGCGGTGGCGGCGTTCCTGGTGGTCGGGGTGTGGGCGGCGCTGGCCGGGCTGCTGCTGCTGGTCACGCAACGCGAACAGGCGCAGGTGGAGTCGGCCGACGCGCACCGGGTCGCCGCCACGGTGCTCGGCATGGGCGGCGCGCTGGCGGCGGTGGCCTGCGGGCTCGCCCTGGCCTGGCTGCTCGACCTGCGCGCCACCCCGCCCGACGAGCTGGCCCGCCGGCCGCTGTTCGTCGGGTACGCCGGCAGCGCCGCCGGCATCGCCGGGACGATGGGCGTGGTGATGGCGCTGGTGCTCGCCGCCGTCCACCGTTTGGTGCCCCGCGTCAAGGGCTGAGCCCGGCCCGCCGCCTCCCGGCAGGGCTGACAGCGGCCCCGCTGCCTCCCGGCACCGGGTTGCCCCGGCTCGCCCGCCTCCCGGCAGGCGTGGCGCCCGCGTCAGCGGGAGTAGGTGCCCACCATCGTCCCGCTCGCGATGTCCCGCTGCGCGAGCGTGCGGTGCACGTCGTCGGCGTGCGGCGTGTCGGGCAGCTCCAGCGGCCGGTCCAGCGCGTAGAGCCGGAAGAAGTACCGGTGGGGATCGTCGCCCTGCGGCGGGTGCGGCCCGCCCCACCCGGTCGTGCCGAAGTCGTTGGGCCACTCCCGGCCGCCCAGGGGCACCCCACCCTCGGGTACCCCGGCCGCGGTCGGCGCGATGCCCGTCACCAGCCAGTGCAGGAACGGGGTCTTCCCGGCGTCCGGGTCCTCGACGAAAAGGACCAGCTCGGTCGCGGACTCCGGCACCTGCGACCACTCCAACGGCGGTGAGACGTTGCCTCCCTCGCGGGCGAAGCGGGTCGGCAACATGTCGTGGTCGTTGAACGCGGTGCTGCGCAGCATGATCCCGGCCATCGGTGGCGCTCCTCTCCTCGGCCCGGCCGCGCGTACCCGCCCGGCGACCGCCGAAACGGCCACGCCGCCGCCGATCGGCGGTGTGAGAGGGTCGGAGCGGCAGACACGGACGGGGGAGGACCGGTGGAGCGGGTACGGGCGGCGTTCCGGGACGAGTGCGCGCGGCTCGGCGAGGTGCTGCGCGGCGTCGACGAGGCGGATCTGGACGGCCCCACCGACTGCCGCCCCTGGACCGTGCGGGAGCTGCTGGCCCACGTGCGCACCGGCGCCGGGCGGCTGGTCGACATGCTCGCCGCGCCGGCCCCGCCCCGCGCCGAGGTCGACGCCGCCGCGTACTACGGCGCCGCCAAGTTCACCCCGCCGGTGGACGCCTCCCGCATCGACAGCGGCCGGCGGGAGGCCCGGGAACTCGACGGCCCCGCCCTGGTGGCCGACTTCGACCGGGCCTGGCGGGACGCCCTGGCCGCCGTCGACGCCCAGCCGCCCGGCCGGGTGGTGCGCACCCGCCACGGCGACGCGATGGCGCTGGCCGAGTTCCTGCGTACCCGCGTGGTGGAGGTCGGGGTGCACGGCCTGGACCTGGCGGCGGCGCTGGACCGGGAGCCGTGGCTGACGCCCACCGCGGCGGAGGTCGTCGCCGGCCTGCTCACCGGCGGGCGACCCGTCCCGGCGGAGCTGGGCTGGGACCGGCTCACGCTGATCCGCAGGGCCACGGGCCGGGCCGACCTCACCGCCCGGGAGCGGGCCGTCCTGGGCGCCACCGGCTTCCGCTGGCTCTCCTTCGGCGGCTGACCGGCCTCCTCCCGCCGACCGCGCGAGCCCCGCAGCGACCGCGCGAGCCCCGCAGCGACCGCGCGAGCCCCGCAGCGACCGCGCGAGCCCCGCAGCGACCGCGCGAGCCCCGCAGCGTCCCGGCGACCGGCGAGGCCGGGGCCGGACTGCTCGCGGTCTCCCCGCGCGGGTGTCCGCCCCTCCTCCGGGACGGTCGTCGCCGGGCGACGTGGGTCAGGTGGTGGCGAACGGGTCCGCCGCCGCGCGCGGCGTGGGTACCCGCGGCACCGCCTTGCGCAGGTGGTCCAGCACCACGGGGTCGATGCGGCCGGGCACCAGCCGCTCCTCCAGGTTCTCCATCCCGGCCCAGGCGAAGAGCGCCTCCTCCGGTCGGTCCGGGTCGACCGGCAGACCCAGCGCGGCCAGCAGCCCGCCGACCTCCGTCGCCACCGCCCCGGTCAGGTCGAGCAGGGTGGCCGGATCGGGCCGGCCGAAGAGCAGGGTGTGCAGCGCGAGCAACCGGCCCAGCTCGGTCACCGGATCGGGGTGGTCGTCGACCCGCAGGTCGACCAGGACGTCGCTGGTGCCGCCGTACCCGCCGCCGCGCTCGACCACCAGCAGCCCGGCGCTCTGCCGGCCGCGCCGGTCGCCGCCGGCCTGGTCCCCGGCGCGCAGCGCGGCGAGCAGCCGGTCGGGGAACGGCAGCGCCGCCCCGCCCAGCCAGGCGTCCCGCACCGCGTCGACCACCTGCGGGCCCGCCAGGATGTTGCCCTGCACCGCCCAGCCGTCGCCGGCCTGGCCGCCGGCCCACGGGTGGCAGGCCGGGCCCGTCCAGGTCGCGCCCGCGCCCGCCGCGGCGACCACGCCGAGCTGGCGGTGGTCCCGGTCGGGGTCGGCGGCAACCAGGCCGGCGACCACGTCGGCCGCGGCCACCCCGGTGCGCAGCAGCGTCAGCCCCTGCGGCCGGTACGCGAGGTTGACGTGCGCCTGGGTGGCGAGCGCGCCGACCTCGGCCTCGGCGGCCGGGACCAGCGCGCCGGCGGCCAGGAACCTGCTGGCCACGACGACGCCGTGCAGGCGGCCGTCGTCGGAGCGGGCGACGAGCGAGAAGGTCACCCGAGGAGATTAGCTCGCGGCCGGCGGCCATCGTCGGTGCTGGATGCGACCCTCCTGCCGGGTTGGTCCGGCGGTTCATCCGGTGCTCAGAAGGGTGGCGCCGCGGCCTCCGGCGGCGCGCCGCGGGCCCGGCGGGCGTCGGCGACCGCGACCGCGGTCAGCAGCGCGGCGGCGACGGCCGCGGCCACCAGCGACACGGTGCGCAGCAGCACCGGCATCAGGACCAGCAGCACGAGGGCGGCGATCCAGCGCGACGGCGACACCCGGCTGAACACCTCGTACTCGAACCGGGCCCGGCCGGCGAGGAAGAGCACCGGCCCGCCGAGCACCATCGCCAGCCAGGCCGCCTCGGGGCGGTCCAGCGGGTGTTCGATCACCAGCTTGTAACCGATCGCGGTGGCGGTCAGCCCGACCACCATGACCAGGTGGGTGTCGGCCGCGGACCGGCCGATGCTGGCCGGGTGCCGGGCCCGGGCGACGGCCTCGGCGAGGATCTGCCCGGCCCGCTGCACATAGATCCGCCACAGCACGATCGAAGTGACCAGCGCCAGGGCGAAGGCGAGCGCGTGCCCGCCGCCGTACGGGCCCTCGCTGTAGGCGAGGCCGGCGACCAGGATCGTTTCGCCGAGCGCGATGAGGAAGAACTGCTGGTACCGCTCGGCGAGGTGCTCACCGGCGATGTCCCACCGGGAGACGGTCGAGCGGCCCAGCCCCGGCACCGGCCAGCCGAACCGGGCGGCCAGGTACTCGGCGGCGAGCGCGGTGGTCCACAGCAACACCCGCGGATTGGTCGGCACGAACGCGCCGATGATCCAGAGCGTGCCGGTCGCGCTGTAGACGAGCAGCATCCGCAGGTTCAGCCGTCGGTACGGGTGCGAGCCCAGGGCGAGCAGCAGGATCAGCGGGCGGGAGAGCTGTGCGGTCACGTACGCCACGGCAAACATCAGCCCGGTCTCCCTGAACGCCCGGGTGATCGCCACCCCCATCACCATGCTGGCCACCGCGGCGGTGATGACGACAGCCTGCAACCAGGCGTGGTGCGGGTCGTACCGGCTGGTTGTCCAGGAGGTGCCCTGCCACACCGCCCAGAGCGCGAGGATCAGCAGCAGCGTCTTGGCGCCGCCGGTGACCGCGCCCCAGCCCCGGGCGCCCCCGGGCTCCAGCGCCAGGTCCTCGAACGAGCGGACCGAGATGCGGGTGAGCGCGAAGACGTACACCAGGTCGAAGAAGAGTTCGAGGAACGTGGCCCGGCCGGCGTCGCCGGCCGGGGGCAGCCGGCGTCCCGCCTCGTGGGTGGCCATGGTCAGCTCGCCCCGCCGTCGCGTGCGCCCATTCCGCAGTCGTAACACCGCCGACCGCCCGACCGCCCGGCTACCGGGAAACCGGGGCGGGATCTTGATCCGGCCGGCCGCCGGCGGGCACGATCGACCGATGACGACCCGATGGGGCATGACGGTGCCGCTGGACGGCATCCCGCTCGCCGACCACGCCGCGGTCTACGCGGCCCTCGACCGGGCGGGGTTCACCGACGTGTGGTCCTCCGAGGTCGCCGGGGCGGACGCGTTCACCCCGCTGGCGCTCGCCGCCGCCTGGCAGCCGCGGCTGCGCCTGGGCACCGCGATCACGCCGGTCTTCACCCGGGGGCCCGGCCTGCTGGCGATGAGCGCCGCCGCGCTCGCCGAGGCCGCGCCCGGCCGGTTCGCGCTCGGCATCGGCGCGTCCTCGCCGGTCATCGTGCGGAACTGGAACGCCGTGCCGTTCGACGAGCCGTTCCGGCGGACCCGGGACGTGCTGCGTTTCCTGCGCGCGGCGCTCTCCGGCGCGACCGTCGACGAGGCGTACGACACCTTCGCGGTGCGCCGGTTCCGCCTGGAACGGCCGCCGGCCGTGCCGCCGCCGCTGCTGCTCGCCGCGCTGCGCCCCGGGATGCTGGGACTGGCCGGCGCGGAGGCCGACGGCGTCATCCTGAACTGGCTCGCCGCGAGTGACGTGGCGCGGGCGCTCGCCGAGGTGGGCGACCGGCGTCCGGGCTTCGAGGTGGTCGCCCGGATCTTCGTCTGTCCCACCTCCGACGCCGCGCACGCCCGCGCCCTGGGCCGCCGGCTGATCACCAGCTACCTGACCGTTCCCGCGTACGCCGAGTTCCACCGCTGGCTGGGCCGGGAGGAAGTGCTCGGGCCGATGTGGCGGGCCTGGGCCGCCGGGGACCGGCGCGGCGCCGGCGCGGCCGTGCCCGACGAGGTGGTCGACGCGCTGGTGCTGCACGGCTCGCCGGAACACTGCCGTGAGCAGGTCCGCCGTTACGCCGACGCCGGGATCGACGTGCCGGTGCTGGCCCTGCTGCCCACCCCCGAGGTGGCCGCCGGCGGCACGGCGGCGCTGGCTGACCTGATCACGCGCCTGGCTCCGGGTGAGCCGCGATGAACCTCACCGACCGGGTGGTGGTGATCACCGGCGGGGCCGGCGGCATCGGCTCGGCCCTGGCGCGGCGGTTCGCCGCCGAGGGCGCCACCGCCGTGGTGGTGGCCGACCTCGACGCCGACGCGGCCCGCGCGGTCGCCGACGGCGTCGGCCCGGTCGCCCACGCCGCCGCCCTCGACGTGACCGACGAGGAGCAGGTCCGCGCGCTGGTCGCCGACACCGAGCGGCGGTACGGGAGGATCGACCTGTTCTGCGCGAACGCGGGCGTGACCACGAGCGGGGGAGTGGAGGTCGACGACGCCGGCTGGGACCGCGCGTGGCGGGTGAACGTGCTCTCCCACGTCTACGCGGCCCGGGCGGTGCTCCCGGCGATGCTGGCCCGGGGCGGCGGCTACCTGCTGCACACGTGCTCGGCGGCGGGCGTGCTGACCGCGGTCGGCGACGCGGCGTACACGACGACGAAGCACGCCGCGGTCGGATTCGCCGAGTGGCTCTCCGTCACCTATCGGGACCAGGGACTGCGGGTCAGTGCGCTGTGCCCGCAGGGCGTGGACACGCCGATGCTGGCGGAGGGGCTGGCCGCCGGGCACCTCGGGGCCCGGGTCATCGCCGCCTCCGGCGCGGTGCTCAGCCCGGACCAGGTCGCCGACTCGGTGATCGCCGGCCTCGCCGAGGAGCGCTTCCTCATCCTGCCGCACCCGGAGGTCGCCGCGTACGCCCTCCGCCGCGCGGAGGACCCGGACGGCTGGCAGGCCGGCCTGCGCAAACTCGTCCGCCGCCTGCGGGGGTAGTACCGCGACGGCAGTCATGGCGGGACTAATTGTGGTGACGAATGAGCGTTGTCGACGGCGCGGCGGGTTGTGGGGGCCTTATGGTGGCGGCACGGTCTCTACCGTCGACCAAATCGCCGAAGTCGTCGAACGACACGCCGAAACGCGAGTGGTTTTCGTGCTGGTGGAGCCGTGACATCATGCCTGTGTCGTCCGTCGCATCGGCGCGGCTCATAAGGGTTTCGGTGGAGCCACAATGACCGGGCTGACAGGGGCAGCGATGCCTGGTACCACGCCGCTGAGTTCGCATGATCCACGAACGGCGGGGCCCTACCAGCTGCTCGGGCGGCTGGGTGCGGGCGGCCGGGGCGTCGTCCACCCGGGCAGGGACGTGAACGACAACCGGGAGGTGGACGCGGACCCACCGTACGTGGTCAGCGAGTTCATCGATGGCCCGACCCTGGAGCGGCACGTCCGTGAGCGTGACCCGATCTCCGGGGAGGCACCGCACCGACTGACCGACCGTTGGCACCGCCACCGCGTCGACCGCGACCCGCCCGTCCGGCCTGGTCCATCGCGACCTGATGCCGGCCACCGTCAGTCCGGATGCGACGGTCCCGCGTGATCGACTTCGGCCGGTCCGGGCCCTGACCCACGAACACGATCCGGTCGGCCCGCAGGGCGGCTCGGCCGGGCTGGTGGCTGATGTCGACGCCGTCAGCCGACACTCTGGAGGGACCACATGGTTTCAGGTCGACCGACTGCTCGGCCGTGGCTGCCGTACACCGCAGCCATCGTGGCCGGATTCGCGGTCGTCACGGCGGCCTATCTGATCGTTCGGCCGGCGGCGGACGTCGGGTGCACGCCGCTGGAGGTCAGCTCGTCGATCGAGAAGGACGTGCTGCTCGGCGAGTTGGCGGAACGCTACAACAAGAGCGATCGGCGGTTCGGTGGCCGGTGCGCCGCGGTGACCGTACATGGGCTCTCGTCCGGTGCGGCGACGGACGCGCTGGCCGGCGAATGGTCGGTCAAGCAGCCCAACCTGCCACGGCCGCAGGTGTGGTTGCCGACGTCCACCCTGTGGACCGGGCAGTTGAAGTTGCGGGACGAGGCCGCCGGGCGTCCGGCGCAGACCCCCGGCCGGTACCCGTCGATCGCGAACAGCCCGCTGGTCATCGCCATGCCGCAGCCGAAGGGAGAGCTGCTCCAACAGCAGGGTCCCCTCGGCTGGGGCGAGATCCTGGGCTCGTCCGGGCGCTCGGGCTGGGCCACCTTCGGTCGCCCCGAGTGGGGGCGGTTCACCTTCGGCAAGGTCAACCCGAACCTGTCCACCTCCGGGCTGGCGGCCACGATCGCGAGCTACTACGCGGCCATCAACCGGGCCAGTGACCTTACCGAGCGCGATATCGCGAATCCGACGGTGACCCAGTTCGTCCGTCGCATCGAGGCCAACGTGTCCCACTACAGCGACGACATCGTGGATCTGCTGAAGGACCGCGCCGAGGCGGACCTGTCCGGCACGGCGGCCCCGACGGACATGAGCGCGGTGGTGACGCAGGAGGAGTTGGTCTACCAGTACAACGAGGGGGAGCTGAGCCCGACCCGGGGCGAGAAGCCGAGGGTCCCCCTGGTCGCGCTGTATCCGAAGGAGGGCACGTTCAACCTCGACCACCCGTACGTGGTGCTCCCCTCGGCCAGCCCGGAGCAACGTGACGCCGCTGCCGATTTCCTGGCGTTCCTCCAAGAGGCGCCGCAGCAGGAGAGCTTCAGCCGGCTGGGGTTCCGCGACCACCAGCAGAACGCGGCCCGCCCGCTGATCGCCTCCGTCGGCGGGCGCGGGGCCCAAGATCTCACCTACTTCGACCCGCCGGATCCCACCGTGGTCAAGGCGATCCTCACCGGCTGGGGCACGCTGCGCAAGAAGGCGAACATCCTCGTGGCCGTCGACACGTCCGGTTCGATGAACGCAAGGATCGGTGACCGGACCAGGTTCCAGGTGGCGACCAGGGCCGCCGCCAAGGGCTTTGGCCTCTTGAACTCCGAGGACCAGGTTGCGCTCTGGTCGTTCTCGTCCGAGACGAAACAGCGGCCGAAGTCGCCGTACAGCGAGGAGGTCCGGCTGTCGGCGTTCGACCAGAAGGCGCTCACCAATAAAATCAACAACCTCCACGTCGAGGGCGGCACCGCTCTGTACGCCACCGTACGGGCGGCACACCGTCACATGCTCGACCACTATGACCAGTCCCGGATCAACGCGGTGGTCGTACTGACGGACGGCAAGAACGAGTACAACAAGGACAGCAACCTCGCCCGGCTGCTCCAAGACGTCGCGTTGGATCCGGAACGACCGATCAAGATTTTCTGCATCGCCTTTGATGAGCAGTCCGATTTCGGGACGCTGGACCGGATCGCCAAGGCGTCCGCGGGCAAGGCGTTCGACGCCCGTGACCCGGCGAAGATCGACGACGCGTTCGTCAAGCTGGTCAGTAGCTTCTAGTTGGAATGCCCGGCACCGTTGTTGACGCGGGTGATCGGTGGTTTGCCGCCGAGTGAGGCGTGGCTGCGATGTTGGGCCATGAGACCTCCGTTTTGGTCGTGGGCGTCAGCACCTCACACCTCGCCGGAGGTCTCATCGTTTCAACCCGCCACGCCGTCAACAACGCTCATGGTCACTACTACGAGGTAGCTCAATTTCTGGCCGGGCACGGACGCAGCGATGAGTTTCTCCGGCCCGGAGAGTCTCACCAGCATCATCGACAACACAGGAGGAACGCGTGGCTCAACTACTGAGAGTGCAGAATTTCAACGTGTCGAGTGACGGAATCGGTGCCGGTGAGGGCCAGAGCCTCGAGCGTCCGTTCGGCCACGCCGACCCCGAGAGGCTGTTCGCCTGGGCCGGCGCCACGGCGAGCTGGCCCATGCGCACCGCCCCCGGGGGAAGTCGGGGCCTCGACGACTACTTCACGCGGGACTACGCACGCAACATCGGCGCCGAAATCATGGGCCGCAACAAGTTCGGGCCCCAGCGCGGGCCCTGGAGCGACCATGAGTGGCGCGGCTGGTGGGGTGACGAGCCCCCGTTCCGCACCCCGGTGTTCGTCATGACCCACCACAAACGTCCTTCGATCACGCTCTCCGACACCACGTTTCACTTCATCGACGGAGACCCGGCCACGGTCCTCGAGCAGGCGCGGGAGGCGGCGCAGGGCAAGGACATCCGACTCGGCGGTGGGGTTACCACCATCCGGCAGTTCCTCGACGCGGACCTCGTCGACACCATGCATGTGGCGGTTTCGCCGGTGAAGCTCGGGTCCGGACTACGACTCTGGGAGTCCCACGATGAGCTGCTCGACCGGTTCCATCTCGAGGTCGTGCCCAGCCCGAGCGGCGTGACACACCACCTGTTCTGGCGAAAGTGACCCGACGGCACCTGGGCAGCGGCTGCTTGGCTGCTCTGCGGTCCCGTTCGAGGGCAGCGCCCAGCTGAACAGGTGCGGACACGGCCCGTCGCGAACCGCGATCTGCCACCGCCGCTGCCCGCCTGATCCGCCAGCCTGACGACCACAGAGAGGCCATGGGCGGCATTCATGCCGCAAGGACGAACGGCACGACTCCGCCGAACCGACTTACGCGTCCTGCTCGGCGGGGACGGAGTCGGGCGTAGGGTCGACAGCGGCGCGGGCGGGCCATGCCCGACCGGAACGGGGGCCAGTGGGCGCGACGCGGCAGACATCGCTCCGGCGGTGGGCCGGCGTGCCCCGGTGGGTTCGGGTCGTCGCGATCGCCGCCGTCTGCCTCTTCGCGTACGGCGGGATCGTGCACCTGGGCGACCTGCTCGGCATCCGGCCGGGTGGTCCGAGCCAGTCCATCCCCACCTGGCTGACGCTGTACTTCACCTCGCTGACCGTGTTCGATCCGCTCGCCGGGCTGTTGCTGGTGCTGCGCCGGATCGAAGGGCTGCTGCTCGGCTGTGTCTTGTTGGGCAGCGACGCGGCGGCGAATGGGTACGCCAACTACGTGCTGGACACCGCGCCGGGCATCACGCCCGGCCGGATCGGGCAAGCGGTGATCACGACACTCGCGGTTGCCCTGATCGCGGTGGCGCCCCGGGTCGCGCCCTGGCTGCACCGGCCGCGACGTGCTGGCGAGTGCGCTATCCATGAACGTCGTCGGGTCTGATCGGTGCGGGGTCGGCCCCAGCGTTGTCGGCGTTCGCTGCCCGTGTCCCCATCAGCGGTCCACCGACGCCACCCGACCCGGCGACAACACCCCCACGGATCGTCGAACGACAGGGGCAGTAAGTCGTACCGGGCCGGGCGACCGAGGAGTCCCCGGCTGGGGACGATCAAAAGGTGACGGGGCAGTAGCGGCTCCCACTCCGAGTGTTGGCTCCTCGCTGGGTGCCGGCAACACTCCACCCGCCGGATAGGTTCACCCGGCACGAGCGCCAGCCTGTGAACCGTTTTCCCGCGACCTGCGGATAACAGGTGATGAATCCCGGCTCCGCGGAAGGTCGTGCATGAACCGTTTTAGACGAGTGAAGGCTGTCGACGTCGGCACGTTGACGGATGGGGCAGTCATCGAGCGATCCATCCGGGATGCTGAGAGCTTCGCGGTGATCTTCGACCGGCACGCCCCGTACATCCACCGCTACCTGGCGAGGCGGCTTGGTGCCGGGATCGCGGACGACCTGGCCGCCGAGACGTTCCTGGTGGCGTTCCGTCGCCGGGAGCGGTACGACACCGCCCGTCCGGACGCCCGGCCATGGCTCTACGGAATCGCGACCAACATCGTCAGCCAGCACCGACGCGAGGAGGAGCGCGAGTACCGGCTGCGGCAGGCGTACGTCCCCGCGACAAACGAGGCGTCGCACGACGACCGTGTCGCCACTGTGGTCACCGCGCAGTCGCTGCGCCGAATGCTGTTCGGCGCCCTGGCCGAGCTTTCCACCGGCGACCGGGATGTGCTGCTCCTGATCGCCTGGGAGGAGTTGACCTACGACGAGGCGGCCGCCGCGCTCGGGATTCCGGTGGGCACCGTGCGATCACGACTCAACCGCGCCCGCAGGCTGCTCCGCGACGCGCTGGGCGGCGATTCCACCATCACGATCGAGGAGGCAATGAGCAATGGATGACATGCGACTGCTCCAGCAAATTGGCCAGGAGACCCCGCCGGCCACCCCCGAACAGTTGGCCTCGGCCCGCGGCCGGCTTCTGGCCGCGATGACCGCCACGTCCCCTGCTCCCACGACGATTCGCCGCTCGAACCGACGGAACTGGCGACTCGTACTCAGCGGGATGGTGGCGGTGGGCGTCGCGGCGGCGGTCACCTCGGTGGTCGTGCTCGCTCCGGATCAGCTCGGCGGTGACGCGCCGGTTGCCAGGGCCGATGCCAGCCAGGTGCTGCGGAACGCGGCGGCCGTTTCGCTCCGGATGCCTGACCTCACCCCCCGATCCGACCAGCTCATCTACCAGCGCACTCAGAACCGCCAGTCGATCCGTGAGAGCTGGATGTCGGTGGACGGGACCCGAGACGGACTGGTCAGAGAAACTTCCGCTGGCGGCACCACGGAGACGGTCATTCCGGGCTGCCGGAACGGGCGGATGGCCGCGGTGAAGGGCGGCCAGGTGGTTCCGGGCCGGACCGAGCAGTGCGCCCCGGAACCCGCGTACCGCTCCGACCTGCCTACCGACGCGGCCGCCATGCGGACCTACCTGGCCGAGCACCGCAGCGGCGAAGCCGGTGACGTGAATGCCGCCGGCAAGGACGTGCTCTTCCTCGCCGAGAGCTATCTACGACCGCAGACGCGGGCGGCGCTGTACGAAGCCGCAGCAGCAGTCCCGGGTCTACGCGCCGTCGAGCACGTCACGGATGGCGCGGGCCGGCCGGGCATTGGAATCGCCTGGCCGTCCACGAACGGAGCGGAGCAGATGGTCCTCGTCTTCCACCCCGAAACCTATGCCTACCTTGGCACCTCGCGATACACGGCGGTGATCACCCACACCGTCGTCGACGAAGTCGGTCAGACCGGCTGACCTCCAGTACCACCCGGGCGGGCCGCCCGGCGCGGCCCGCCATCGGTGCCCGGCTGGTATCCCAGGTCCAGCAGTTCCGGCCGGGTCAGTGCGTAGAACGACCGGCGGCCCTCGGTCCGGTAGTCGATCAGCCCGCAGTCACGAAGGCATGCCAGGTGCTTCGACACCGTCCCCGGAGTGCAACCAATCGCCATGAGGTGATGACAGCGCCCAGGAAGGATGCTTCCTGATCGTCTACCCTGTCCCGATGCTCGCCGGACTGGAAGAGGTCGACTGGGCGGCCTACGAGGGTGCCTACGGCCCGGCCGAGGAAGCGCCGCACATCCTGCGCGCCATCGCCTCACCTGATCCGGAGACCGCCCGCGAAGGCCGCTACGAGTTCGCCTCCTCGCTGTGGCACCAGGGCACGGTCTACCCGGTGACGGTGATGGCCGTACCGTTCCTGGTCGAGCTGGCCACCACACCGGGAGTGCACCAGCGACCCGAACTGCTCCACGTGCTCGGCGCGCTCTGCGACCCCGAACAGAGCGACCCCGAACAGAGCGACCCCGAACAGAGCGACCCCGAACAGAGCGACCCCGAACAGAGCGACGGCGACCACCAGCCGGCGGTGTGGGCGGCCGTCGCCGAGCACAGCGACGTGCTGCTGCCCCAGCTGGCGGACGCAGACCCGGAGGTACGCGAGTGCGCCGCCTACGCGCTCGCGCGCTGCGGTGCCGCTGGTGCATTCTTGGGGGCCAGCCGCGGCCGACGCGGTTCCCGATCTCCTCGCCGCCCTGCCCGTCGCGCCGTGGGTGACGCCGGCCGCGCTTGCCGAGATCGGGCCAGCCGCGTTGGACGCCGTGCCAGCGCTGCGCGAGGCCGCCCACACCGGCCAGATACGGGCGGGCCACGCGGTGTGGCGCCTCACCGGCGATGCCGGACCGCTCATCTCGGCGGCTTCTGCCCGGCTGGCCTCGTCCCGGTCGAACCTGGCCTGGGAACTGGACCTCGTCGCGGACGCCGGGCCGTCCGCCGCGCCCCTCGTTCCGGCGCTGCGTGGCCGGTTGACCGGTGCGCCAGGGGCGATGTACCCCGAACGCGATGAGCAGATCGCCGCCGCGCGGCTGGTGTGGCGGGCGACCGGAGACATCCGCCCGGTACGGCAGCTGCCATCGATCCACCACCTCGTCGCCGATGAAGAGGTGCTCACGCCCACGAACAATCCGGAGGTCTCATGGCCCACCGTAACGCCCGGCTGACCGTGCACGGCCGGCGGCTGCACGCGGGCCGGTGCGTCTGGGCCGGCGACGCGGTGTATCTCGACGCGGCGGCGACGGGCGCGTGGATCGCCCACCCCGACTTCCACGTGGTGAAGTGACCGCAGCGGCCACGGCAGGGGTGCGGTGACGGCGTTCTGAGCAGGTGGTGCGGTGGTGGCTGGGCACGAAGACAACCCGCTGCCCATTGAGGGGGGCGCCGCCCGGTCGTCAGCGGGCCGCGCGGCGGCCACGCGCCCTGGCCGCCTGGCCGTACGTCGACAGCACCAGCGCGGTAGCGCCCCAGAGGACGATCGCCCAACTCGTCGGTGGAGTCCAGGCCGACAGCCAGCCCGCACTGTCCGCGGTGTTCAGCGGAGCACGCGGCTGCACCGACATGGCCGCCGTAGCGAAGCCGGCCGCCGCAAGGCCACACAGTACCGGCACCACCGCGCGGCGGAACACGACTGCGGTGAGCAAAGCCGTTACCAGCCATAGAGACGCCCCGGACAGGACAGCGGCGGTGGTGGTGGCGTGGTCGGTCGGAGAGGGCTGCTCACCGAAAAATGCCGCGGAGGAGATGAGGCCCGCGTACAGGGACCATGCGGCGCCGGGCAGCGCCAGGATCAGCATCAACCAGGGGTACGCCCAGTGGCCTGGCTCTCGGGGAGGGGAAGAGCCCGCAACGGCACCGTCGTGCTGGTCGTCATCCCCTGCGTTGGTCATGCCCCTGATCCTGGCCTGGCACGTGCCAGCCCGCCTGAGTCGCGGTACTCAACCTGGTGGCCCTCGTCAGGGAGCAAGTGTGGTTCCTCGATCGTGTTACGACGATCGCGGCGCAGGTCGCGCCTGGTGGGTGAGCGTGACCGTCAGCCCCTCATTCTCGGCCCGCCAGCCGCCGCACCAGGAGCCGACGTACAGGCCGACCGTGCCCAGCAGCAGCGCGACGAACCGCAGACGATGTGCCACCGGCCCTCCTGTCACGGTGCGGCACATCGTAGCCCCGGTCATTCATCCGTGGTGGCCTGCGTGACAGAGCTCAGCGCCGCCAGCGGAGGGGGCCGGGGCGGACCGACCAGAGGACGCGGCGCCACCAGGGGCGGGCGGCCCGCAGCGCGGTGACGTAGTCGTTGGCGATCGCGCCGGCCCGGGTGGCCTGCTCGGGCGTGACCGTGCCCGGGGCGAAGGCCGCCTGGTTGAGCAGGCCGGCCAGCTCGTCCACCCGGGCGTCGGGATCCCCGCCACCTGTCGTGGTGCGCGGCGGGCCGGTGTCTGCCGGTGCGGGACCGGCGGTGCCGACCGGATCGGCCGGGGCCCCGGAGATGCCGGCCCGGCCGTCGGTGAGGGCCCGGCGGGCGTGGGCGGCGACCTCGGTGGCGGCCAGGTCCCCGCCGACCGGCCGGCCAGCCAGCCGCAACGCGTCGGTGACCTCCCGCCAGGCGCCCGCGATGCGCTGGCCGGGGTCGCCCCGCTCCAGCCGCGCCCGGGTCTGCGCCCGGCGCATCACCAGCAGGACGACCAGCGCCGTAACGACCAGCAGCAGGGTGCCGCCCGTACCGCCGCCGACGAGCAGCGCCGTGGACGGTCCACCGGCGTCGGTCGGCCCACCCGGCGCGGCCACCGGCTCCGGCGGGGCGGTCGGCTCGACCGTCGGCTCCGGCACCTCCGACGGGGGCGGCTCGTCGGGCGTCGGGCGGAAGTCCTCCTCCACCGGGCGCGGCTCCTCGTCGGGTCGGGGCAGCGGGTCGAACGGCACCCAGCCGAGACCGTCGAAGAGGACCTCCGGCCAGGCGTACGCGTCGCCGGCCCGGACGGGGCCGTCGCCGGTGGACCGGAAGCCGACCACCACCCGGGTCGGCAGCCCGGCCAGCCGGCCCAGCACGGCGAACGCGGCCGCGAACTGCTCGGAGGTGCCGCGCTGGCCGCCGGCGTCGCGCGGTCCGAAGAGGAAGAAGTTCAGGTTCGGGTACGCGTGCCCGCTCGGCGCGTCCGCGACGAGGCGGTAGTGCTCGGCGAGGAACTGTTCCACGGCGGCTGCCCGCGCGTACGGGGCGCCGTTGGACTCGGCGAGCTGGGTGGCGAGCCGGCGCAGCGGCTCGGGCACCCCGTCGGCGATCCGGAGCACCCGGGCCACCTCGTCGCCGGCGGGCACGTCCGCCGTGCTGAGCAGGTTTCCGTCCGGCGTCTCCACGGCCGAGGTCACGGTGTAGCTCAGGCCCGGCGTCAGCCCCTCCGGCCGGATCAGCGTCCCGGTCGTCGGGTCGTACGCCACCCGCGCCCCGGTGACCTCGCGCGGCGTGGCGACGGCGGGCAGCAGCCGGCCGCTCAGTTCGGCGACGGTGATCTCCTGTCGTACCGTCCGCACGGTGCTGTCCGGCGCGGATGCCGTCGCCGGCAGGATCCGTCCGGCGTTGCGGTACGTCGCGCCGACCCGCCAGGTCACGCCGTCGTAGTCGCTGAGCACGGCCAGCCGGATCGGTGCCGGCCGGCCGCCGGTGTCCGGCCCGGAGTCGGGGGCGGGGTCGGGCGTCCCGGTCGGCGCGGGCGCGTCCGGGGAGTCGGTGCGGACGTCGAGCAGCTTCTGTCCGGGGTTGAGCGCCCACCCGGAGATGCGGATGAGGGGGCTCTCGTCGAGCGCCTCCACCTGCGGCGGCTCGACGTACCGGCGCGGGTCCACCGGCCGGCCGTCGACCTGGCCGGCGAGCGCCGGGCCGAGCAGGGCGGCCAGGCCGACGACCACCGCCAGCCCGGCGGCGGAGGCGGCGGCGAGCCGGGCCCGCACGGCGGCGCGGACCGCGGGTGCCAGCCCGGCGGTCGGGTCGTCGCCGGGCGTCGCCGCGCCGCCCGATGGTACCGCCAGGCCGAGCACCGCCACGGCCACGAAGGCCAGGGTGGGCCCGATCGCCGGGTCGGCGTTCGGGCCGACCACGTAGAGCGCGGCGGCGTAGAGCAGCACCGGCGGCAGGTAGCCGAGCAGCACCCGGCCGGCCCGCAGCGCCACCTCCGCCGCGGCGAGCCCGGCCAGCCAGGCGGCGACCAGCGGCACCAGCACCGTGTCCGGGGTCGGCTCGACCGGGATCATCGCCGTCAGCAGCCGGGGGATGCCGTTCGTGGCGGCGTCCGCGGTCACCTCGGCGAGACCGCCGGGCAGCTCGGCCCGGGTCCCGGTCAGCCGCAGCGACCAGGCCGTCCAGCCGGCCATCGCGGTCACCGAGACCGGCGCGACCAGCCACGACGGCAGCCGGCGGGCCGCCATGCTGACCAGCACCGAACCAATCGCGGCACCGAGCACCAGCCGGGTCAGCAGCGGGCCGGCGTAGACCCGGCCGAGCACCGCGCCGGCCAGGCCGATCATCGCGATCAGCGCCAGCGGCACCGGCACGGCCCGCAGCGCCCGCAGCATTGCCCGCCCCGGCCCGGCGGTCCCGCTGCCGCCGGTGCCGTCCCGGTCCGGCCCGGCGCTGCCCGCGGCCTGGCCGTTGCTGCCCGTGGCCTGGCCGCCGCTGTCGGCCGGCGGCGGCACCGCCGTGCCGGCGCGGACTCCGCCGGTCGCCCTCACCACCTGCGCACCCCGTCCCACTCGGCGGCGAACGCGGCGCCGTCCGGGGCGTCGATCACCACCAGGCCGGCCGCGCCCGACGGCGCCGGCTCCGCCGCCCCGAAGATCCCCACCACCACCGACGGGTACGCGGCGCGCAGCGCGCCCACCGCACCCAGGTCGCCCCGGCCGCCCGGACCGGTGAGGAAGACGAGCGTGTCGCCGAGCCGTTCCCGCCGCAGTCGGGCGGTGGCGGGCTGGAGGACGTCGTCGTCGGCGAGTTGTGCCGCCGCGAGTCGGTCCAGCGGCCCGCCGCCGTGCCCCGTCTCGTCGCCCGTGGTGTCCGGCCCGGACGGTTCCGGGGCGACCACCAGCAGCACCACCGGCAGGTCCTCGCGGACCGCGGCGGTCACCACCGAGGCGGCGGCCTCGCACGCCGACTCGAACGACTCGGCCACCCCGTCGACCCGCTCCGGGTGGGCGACCGCCCGGTTGTCCAGCAGCACCACGATCCGGGGCAGGCTGGTGTCGACGTTCTCCCGCACCATCAGCTCGCCGACCCGGGCGCTGGTGCGCCAGTGCACCCGGCGCAGCTCGTCGCCGACCACGTACTCGCGCAGCGAGTCGAAGGTGATCGACCCGTGCGGCACCTTGTCCACCCGGCCGTCCAGGCTGCGTCCCGCCCCGGTGGGCACCGCGTGCAGCGGATGGATGCGCGGGTGCACCCAGACCGGCACCGTGCCGCCGTACGGGCGGGCCAGCGCCACCAGGCCCAGCGGGTCGCGCCGGGTCACCCGTAGCGGCCCGACCGGCACCACGCCGCGGCGGGAGGTCGGTACGTCGTAGCGGACCGTGGTGTCGCGGCCCGGTCGCAGCCGCAGCAGCGGCACCGGGACCGACCGGTTCCCGCACCGGTCCTCGGCCACCAGGCTCGCCGCCGGCAGCCGGCCGGCGTTGCGGACGGTCAGCGTCATCGCGGCCGGCTCGCCCCGCGCCACCCGGTCGGGGTCCGCGCTGCGGGTCACCTCCAGCCGGGGCCGCCAGGCCGCGGTCGCCAGGGCGTAGCCGACGGCGGTGCCGGCCGCCGCGCCGAGCAGCGTCAGCTCGGGGTACGCGAAGCGGAAGCCGGCGCCGAGCAGCACGACGGCGGCGACGAGCAGCCCGACGCCTCGGGCGGTGAGCGCGGACACCGGCGTTGCCGGTCAGCCCTGGACCGGGGCGGGCTGGCCCGAGGGAAGCGGCACCGGCACCGAGGCGACCGCCTGGCGCAGCACCTCGGCGGCGGTCACCCCGCGCACCTGCGCGTCCGGGGTGAGCAGCAGCCGGTGCGCGAAGACCGGCTCGGTCAGCGCCTTGAGGTCCTCCGGCATGATCCAGCCCCGCCCGTCGATCAGCGCGTACGCGCACGCCGCCCTGGTCAGGGCGATCACGCCCCGGGGGCTGACCCCGACGCGCACCTGCGGGTGGGCGCGGGTGGCCGCGGCCAGCCGCACCGCGTACGTGTAGAGCGGCTCGGCGATGTGCACCCGGCGGGCCATGCGGACCATCTCCCCGACGGTGGCCGTGTCGGTGACCGCGGTGAGCGCCTCGGGGGAGCGGACCGTCGCGCCGCGCAGCACCTCCACCTCGACCGCCTCGTCGGGGTAGCCGACGGAGAGTTTCACCAGGAACCGGTCGAGCTGGGCCTCGGGCAGCCGGTAGGTGCCGTCCATCTCCACCGGGTTCTGGGTGGCCACCACCAGGAACGGCTGCGGCACGGGGTGCCGGACGCCGTCGACGGTGACGGTGCGTTCCTCCATCACCTCCAGCAGCGCCGACTGCGTCTTCGGCGAGGCCCGGTTGATCTCGTCGGCGATGACGATGTTGGCGAAAACCGGCCCCGGGTGGAACTCGAAGCCCCGGGTGGCCTGGTTGAAGATGGTCACCCCGGACACGTCCGAGGGGAGCAGGTCGGGGGTGAACTGGATGCGCCGCCACTGTCCCTTCACGGTGGCGGCGATGGCCCGGGCCAGGGTGGTCTTGCCGACCCCGGGCACGTCCTCCAGCAGCACGTGTCCCTGGGCGAAGAGCGCGGTGAGCGCCAACCGGACCACCTGTGGCTTGCCCAGCACGACCGCGTTGACGTTCTCGGCCAGCCGGGCGGCGAGGGCGGCGAAGCCCTGCACCTCCGGCTGGGTGAGCGGCTCGTGGGTGTTCACGGTCGGTGGTGCTCCTTGCCTGGGCGGTCAGCAGGTGGGCAGGACGTTGATGTTGTCGCCGCCCTCGAGGTTGAGCCAGGCCCAGGGGATGTAGTTCTTCCCGCTGTACTCGACCTGCACCCACCAGGTGCTCTGCTTCTGGTTGTTGTAGATCCAGGAGTCGACGTTCTCGCCCGACTTCTTGCAGTACGCCTTGAGCCGGGTGCCGGGCTTCGCCCAGCCGACCTGCCGGTTGTTGTCCTGCCGGGGCACCGAGAAGATCTCGTTGCCGTTGCGGCCGTCGACGTCGGAGTTGCAGTACGTCCGCTGGTCGCCGTCGGGGCCGTTGTTGCAGGTGGCGATCCCGTAGAGGGCGTCGGTGGCCTGGGCGCGGGTGGCGGTGCCCTTGCCGGCGGCGTTGCTCGCGGTCACGGTGAAGGTGTACGCCGTGCCCGGGGCCAGGCCCGTCATCGTGATGCCGGAGCAGTTCCCGGTTTTCGTCGGCTCGCCGTTCGTGCTCAGCGAGCAGGTCGCCTTGCCGCCGCCGGCGTCCACGGTGAACGTGACCGTCGCCGAGGTGGCGGTCGCCGACGAGCCGGTCACGGTGATGCGGGGCTCGGCCACCGTGCGGGCCGTGGCGGTGGCCTCCGGGCCGGGACCGGCCTCGTTGACCGCCTTCACCTTCACGGTGACGTTCTGGCCGTTGCCCAGCCCGTCCACGGTGGCCCGGGTGTCGGTCACCTCGCTGGTGCGCCCACCCACGTCCACCAGGTACTTCGTCACCGGGCGGCCGTTCGCCCCGGCCGGCGACCACTGCACGGCGACCGTGCCCGGCCGGTCGGCGACCGTGGTCGCCCGCAGGTCGGCGGGCCGGTCCGGCGCCGCGTACGGCACGACGGTGTTGCTCACCGGGGAGGCCGCCGAGCCGGCGCCCCGGTCGTTGACGGCGACGACGGTGAACGCGTACTGCGTGCCGTACTCCAGCTCACCGGCGGGCACCACCAGTTCCGTCTTGCGGGACTCGCCGGCCGGCGCGTTGGTGCCCGCCGAGGTGGCCGTCACCACGTACTTCGCGATGGTGTTGCCCTGACCGTTCGCCGCCGGCCAACGCACCAGCACCGTGCCGTCCGGCCGTTCCTGGGCGGTGACGCTGGCCGGCGGGTCGGGCACCGCGGCGGTCGGCGTCACCGGGTTGCTGGTCCGCGCCGGGCCGTCGCCCTTGGCGTTGACCGCGTGCACCGAGAACCGGTACGTCTCGCCGTTGGTCAGACCCTTGATCTCCACGGCCCGCTGGTTGGCGCCCACCTGCACCCGCTGGCCGGCACCCTCCACCACGTACCGGGTGATCTCCGCGCCGTTGGTCGGGGCCGGCCGCCAGCTCACCCGGGCCTGCGCATTGCCGGCGGCGGCGGTCACGCTGCGCGGCGCGCCCGGCTTGCCGACCTTGGGCTTCTTCGGCGGGGGCGGCGGCGGGGGAGCCGGCGGCGGGTCGCCACCGAGCACGTCGTTGGCGTACTTGTCGACCTCGCGGACCTGGTGCTTGTCGTCCACCACCCGGGCGGTCGCCGAGTCGGGGGCGTTGACGAAGAGGTGGTTCTCCCGCACCTCCAGCTCCAGCGGCCCCGTCCCCTTGCCGCGGATGGTGTCGACCAGTTGGCCGTTCGCGTCGAAGGCGTAGACCGTGCCCGACGCCTCGTCGGCGCAGTAGAACCGGCCGGCCCACGCCACCGCCGGGCTGAGCCGGTCGCCCGTGCCCGGCACGGTGAACACGCGCACCTCGCCGCCGTCGCCGACCACGTATACCCGCCGCTCGCCGGGCACGGTCACCGGCACCGCCGGCCCGCTGGTCCGCGCCGGCAGCGCGCCCGGGGCGCTCATCGTCAGCGGCGTTGGACGGACCTGGCCCCGCTGCACGGTGACCAGCGCGCCGGCGGTGCGGTCGAGCACCGCGACGCCGTCGTCCAGGGTGGAGACGACCAGTTCGTGACTGGCCTCCGCGACGTCGTACGTCTCGACCTGCTTCGGGCTGAGGCCGGCCCCGGCGGCGGCCGAGGCGGGCGCGGAGGGCAGCGCGGCGGCGGTGATCGCCGAGACGGTGCCCTCGCTGGGCACCGCGATCCAGAGCCGGCCCTCCCCGTCGAAGGACCCGCCGGTGATGCCCGGCGGGTAGCGCACGGGCTCGCCGACCGGCGTCAGGGACCGCGGGTCGAGCTGCCGGACGATGCCCTGCACGGCGTCGACGACGAACGCCGCGTCCTCGTGCAGGGCGACGCTGACCCCGAGGCCCGGGGTGGTGCGGGTGGTCGCGGTGATCTGCAGGGTGGCCAGGTCCAGCGAGCTGACCTGGCCGGTGTTCAGGTCCCGCAGGATCAGCAGCCGGTCGGTCTGGGTGACCTGCATCGGGTGTCGGCGGGCGGCCGGGATCTCGACCCGGGTGTCGACCCGCGCGGTGACCCCGTTGACCCGGGCCATCTCGCTGCGGGCGGTGCTCCACAGCCAGGAACTCGCGTCGTAGCTCGCCACCGCGTTGTCCGCCGCGCCGAGACCGAGGACGGTCAGCCCCATCGCGGCCAGCAGCGCCGCCACCGTCCCGATGGTGACCAGACCGCCCCGCATCCGGCGGGAGCGGGGACGCGGACCGCCGGCGTTCGCGGCGTCGTCGATGGTGGCCACTACCGGCTGCCTCCCGTGTCGTCCTGGCAGGTGGCGCGCCCTGACCGGCGACCCTCCCCTGAGCCGGGTGCCATCATATGGCCCGGCCGGGGGCGGGGGAACCCGCGCTGTCCCGCTGTGGACACCGAGCGTGCGCGCCGCGCCGGGGGTCAGCCTCAGGTCGTCGGCGTGTCGCCCTCCCGCTCGGTGCAGACCTGCCCCGACGTGGCGAACGAGTCCGTCGAGTAGACCGCCAGCACCGTGAAGCAGTAGTCCACCCGCGAGTTGAGGCCGTTGACCGTGTAGCTGGTCTGGCCGGGGTCCACCGTGGCCATCACGCCCAGCTTCTGCCCGGCCCGGCCGCCGGCCACCATGAACGGCACGCCGCCGCGCGCCGGGTCCGTCCAGCTCAGGGTGATCGTCGCCGAGTCGTCCCGCAGCGCCAGGTCGCCCGGCGGCGGGCCGGCCGCGTTCGGCGAGGCCGCCGCGGTCGTCGACGCGGTCGGTGAGGCGGGCCCGGCCGGCGGCGCCGCCTCCCGGCTGAGCACCAGCACGCCCACCCCGACGAGCGCCGCCACGGCCAGGACCGCGACGACCACGGCGACGACCACCGCCGTCCGGCTCCGGCCGCGCTCCTCGGGCTCCGCGACCATCGGGTACGCCGCCGGCGGCGGCGGGAAGGCCGGCACCTGGTAGGCCGGCCCGGGCACGGTGGACGGCGACGGGACCTCCTTCATGGGGAACGTCTCGTCGATGTCGAGGTACGCCGGCGCCTGCTCTCCGGTCCCCTGCTCCCGGCCCGGCTTCCGCTCCAGCGCGGGTTCCTGGTCCCGCTCGTCCTCGACGTCCTGGTCGCGGCCGCTCCCGGTGGCCGGCGGCTCGGTCAGCGCCTGTGGGGGAGCCGTGCTGCTCCACGGCGGCGCGGTCATGCTCCACGGCGGCGCCGGCGCCCCGCTCACGGGAGGCGAGGGCTGCGGCGGTGCGCTGACGGGCGGGTACCCGGGAGGCGCGCTGACCGGCGGTCCGCTGATCGGTGGCGCGCTGACCGGGGGAACCGGCGGTGCGCTGACCGGCGGCGTCGGCGGGGCGCTGACGGGGGGCGCGGGCGGCACGGCGACCTGTGGCGCAGGTGGTGCGCTCACCAGTGGTGCGCTGACCGGAACTGTGGGCGGGGCGTTGACCGGTGCCGTCGGCGCAGGCGGGTGCGGGGCCGTGGCGGCGACTTCGGACGTCCCGGGTGAGGCGGGGGCGGCCTCCGACGTACCAGGTGGCGCGGTGGTGGCCGGCGTGGCCGCAGCGGCCTCGGCCTGCTTCGCGTTGGCGGTGCGGGCGGCCTCCTCGGCGAGCAGGGGCTCGATCTGCCGTACCTGGATCGTGGGGTTGTCCCACCTGGGCCCGCGCGTCGACTGTTCCGGCGCCTCCGGCCCGGCCGACGCCGCGTCGTCCGGCACGGCCGGACGCGGTGCCTCGGCGTCGGGCGCCGGGCGTGCGGCGGCCGGGGCGGACGTCTGGGCGGTGGGGACCGACGGCGGGGTGGGGGGTGTCGGCGTCCTGTCGCCGGACGTCGGTGCCGCGGTCGGCCGACCGCCGGATGCCGGGGACGCGGCCGGTTCGGCGGTGGGTTCCGGTGCCGTGGAGGGCGTGGCGTCGGCCGTCGCCCCGTGGGCCGTCCGCTGCCGCGGTGGCACGGCGGGGACCGGCCGCGACGGCGCGACGGTGGGCGGCGTGGGCGGCACCGACACGGCGGCGGGGGCGGGAGGCGCCGCGTGTCGCGGGCTCGACGTCGCGGTCGTCGCCGCAGGCGGGGGAGACGAGACGGCGTGCGCCGCGTGCGGCGGGACCGGCGGCGGTGGCGGGATCGTCCTGGCGGACGGGGAGGTGCCCTCGGCCGCCGGTGCGGCGGGATGAGGCGGGCTCTGCGGCGCGGGCGCCGACGGACCATGCGCCACGGGCGGCTGCGCGGGGGCAGGGGCAGGGGCCCACGGAGACTGCGGCGGCGCTGCTGTACCGCTGGCGTGGTGCGGCGGTACCGCCGGAGGCGGCGGGATCTGTTGCGCCGGGACGGCGTGCGGAGTGGCCTGTCCGGTCGCGGCGGCGTGCGGCGGTACGGGCGGAGCCGGCACCCGGGCGGCGTGCGGCGGGTTCGGCACGACGGGCGGGGCCGGGGGAGCCCATCCGCTGTGCGGCGGGCTGGGCACCACCGGCGGGGGCGGAACCGGGGCGGCGCCGGTGTGCGGCGGGACGGGCACCGCCGGGGGAGGCGGCACCGGGGTGGCGTGCGGCGGCGCGGGCACCACCGGCGGGGGCGGCACACGGCCGGCATGCGGCGGACCCGGGTAGGGCTGGGCCGGCGGCTGGTGCGGCACCGGCGCGGCGCCGGTGTGTGGCGGGTACGGCGGCGCGGGCGGCGGGGTGGCGGTGGCCCGAGCCGGACCCGGCGGAGCCGGAACGGTGGGCGGCGGCGGGATCGGCTGGTGGTACGGCGGAGCGGGCGGCACCGTGGGTGGGCCAGCGGTCGCCTGCGGCGCGGGCGGAGGATGCACCGTCGGGGGCTGTGCGGCCGGAAACCGGGGTGGCTGGGGGATCGCGGTCGGCTCGTGGGGCCGCCACGCGGTGGAGAGGGCGGCCAGCGAGATGGTCGGCTCCGACAGGGCCGACAGGTCCGGCCGCGGGCCCGGCGCGGCCTGCTGAGGGGCGGGAGCGGCATCGCCGAGATACTGCCGGGCCGTGCGTACGGCCGGGTGGTCGACACCGAGCACGGCGGGGCCCAGGGAGGCGACGAGGCGGTAGTTGCGGCGGGCCTCGTGCCGGTTGCCCAACTCATGCGCCACCGAGGCCAACTCGAAGGAGAGCGCCAGCATCAGCGGGTCGGCGGGCGGCCAGCGTCGCTCGCCGGCGGCGTACGCCTCCTCCAGTGTCCGACGGGCAGTGCCCGGGTCGTCCGCCTCCCGGTGCAGGCGGGCCAGCAGGTGCGCGGTGCTCAGCACATCCGGGTGATCCTCGCCGTACGGCGGCCGGGCGGATCCGACGGCGTCGGCGAGCAACCGGCGGGCGGCGGTGAGATCGCCCGCGGCGCGCAGGGCGAGGGCCCGGTGCTGGACGGCGGCCAGGGGAGAGGGATGGGACACGTGGTCATGCTGCCGGGTCGGACCCGCCGGACGCTACCCGGGCCCGCCGGTCGGCGTCGGTCGTCCCGCGTCGTGGACCGGCCCGACCTGCACGGACGCACCGGCCGGAAGCCGATGTGCATGATCCACCCGGGGCGTGTACAGTAACTCCTCGTGCGGCCCGCCAGAGCGGCCTGCGGGTGATGAGATCCCCCAGGTCGGCGCGGTAGGCTGGACGAGTAAGTCCGGGTGGCGGAATGGCAGACGCGCTAGCTTGAGGTGCTAGTGCCCGTATAGGGCGTGGGGGTTCAAGTCCCCCCTCGGACACCATTTTGGTGGAGTTTCACCGAGTTTGAGTCAGGCTCGGTTCCGTGGTGGCGCACAGACGGCACCCATGCTGTAACAAGTGATCGTGGGCGCCGGCGAGCGGTACGTTGCTGCCGGCGTGTAGCGGCGTGTTCGCAGTTGGACCGGCCATGACACCACCTCGCCGCCGCGATCCAGAGCAGCTCATCGGCGTGCTCATCGCGGCCCCGCTTCCCGACCGACCGCGATCCCGCCAGGCCCCCATGCCGGTGCTACCCGCACCGCGTCCGCCAGCAAGCGCCTCGCCGGACGAGGTTCTGCTCGGTATGGCTTGCCCGGATCGTTCCGGCCGGGTGACCGAACGCGGCCTCATGCGCGCGCTGGGCTGGAACCCGGGTCACCGGATCAGCATCGGTCCGCGCGCCGGGATGTTGGTCGTCGCCTCGGCGCTGCCCGGGCCGCATGGGGTGGGCAGTCGGGGGGAGCTGCCGCTACCGGCCAGCGCGCGGCAGATGTGCGCTATCGCGCCTGGGCAGCCGCTGCTGCTCGCCGCCCTGGTCGCTCATGACGTGCTGGTGATCCATCCGGCCGGGATGGTCGCGCGGCTGCTGGCCGACCTGCATGCCCAGGTGATCGGAGGCCGTGGTGACAGCTGATCCTGCCCGCGTCGCCGCAGCCCGGCAGCTGCTGGCTCACCTCGGCGTCACCCTCGCCGATTTGCAGGCCGACCCCGGCCCGAGCCTGCCGACTCTCGCCGAGTACCTGCCCCATGTCATCGCGGCGGCTGGGCCGGGTGCCCGTCGCACCTACGGGACTTACTGGAACCGCATGGCCGCCGCTTGGGGCGATCTCCCGTTGGATGCCATCGCGGCCAGCGACATCGAGGCCGTGCAACGACAGGTCGCCGCGACGGCCCGGTCACGGCGTAACAGCCGCAGCGGCCGCCACGCCGGTGAACATGCCATCGCCGCTGCCCGCGCCATCTACAACCGGGCCATCGCCGACGGGCTCATCGACGCCGCAGCCAGCCCCGCC
Organism: Micromonospora sp. NPDC047730; assembly: GCF_043204765.1. Lineage (NCBI taxonomy): Bacteria > Bacillati > Actinomycetota > Actinomycetes > Micromonosporales > Micromonosporaceae > Micromonospora > Micromonospora sp. NPDC047730. The sequence continues at coordinate 132,988 of NZ_JBIDCU010000016.1, forward strand.
CACCGGGTGGTCAAGCCCCGCCGGCTGCCGAACACCCGCCGCGCCCTCACCCCCGACGCTCGAACAGATCAACCTCGCCGCCCGAACCAGCGGTAACGACGTCCTCCTCGACGCGCTTCTGCTGCGGCTGCATACCGAGACCGCCTGCCGCCGCGGCGGCGCGCTCGGGCTACGGCTGGCCGACCTGGACACCGACTGCGGGCTCCTGCGGCTGACCGAGAAAGGTGCCACCCTGCGCTGGCAGCCGATCACCCTCGACCTCGCCGCCCACCTCGACGAACACGCCCGCGCCCGAGGCGCGGTCCTGCCGACCGACCTTCTGCTGCGCTACCGCAACGGGCGGGCGATCACCAGCCGCCGCTACGACCACCTGTGGAAACGCATCGGCCAGCAGTTGCCGTGGGTGGCCGCCCAAGGAATCTCCACCCACTGGCTGCGCCACACCACCCTGACCTGGGTCGAACGGCACTTCGGCTACGGCATCGCCCGCGCCTACGCCGGGCACACCGACTCCCACCGGGCCGGCCACCACCACATACATCAAAGCCGACCTCCATGCCGTGGCGGCCGCGCTAGCCGCCATGGCCGGCCAACCACACCCGCTCGCCGCCGCCGCGGACCGCGCCTCCGAGCCGTGACGGCCAACGGAAAACTGCCGGCTACGGCCGGCCGGAGTCGAACGGGTCAGGTCAGGCCGGTTGGAGGAACTTCAGCAGTTGGCTCGTGAGTTCTGCGGGGCGTTCCTCGAAGATCCAATGGCCACAGTCCTCGATGACGCCGCCGCTCACGTTGACGGCGTAGTGGGCGGCTTGTCGGGATACCGCGTCCCCTAGGCTCGCCCGGGCGCCGAGGGCGAGCACCGGCATCGCAAGTTTCGTCTTGGCGTACTCGGCGTTGTCGGCGATGTCCTGTGGAAGGGCGCGAAAATACTCGAAGCTCGCCCGCAGGTGGGCATCGTCCTGAAGGTATCGGGCGTACTCGGCAACCTCGTCCGCGCCGATGCCGGTCTTCTGCACCTCCATCGAGTCGGTGAACCGATCGACCCAAAGCTCCTCCCGGCCGGCCACGATCTGCTCCGGCAGCCCGTTCGGGAGGCTGAAGAACCCGAAATTCCACAGGCCCGGCCCGCTCGGAGTGAGTGACGGAGCCTGATACAGGCCCTGGTCGGGGATGGGCGCCTCGGTGAGGACGAGCTTGCTCACCTGATCGCTATAGGCGGCGGCGTACGCGTACGCCGCCATGGCGCCGACGTCGTGGCCGACCAGGCAGATGTCCCGTTCGAGCCCGAGTTGGGCGAGGAGGTCGTGTACGTCCCGGGCGAGGGTCTTCTTGTCGTATCCGCTTGCCGGGGCGTCGCTCCCGCCGGCGCCGCGCAGGTCGGGCGCGATGACGGTGTACCGCTTGGCAAGCTCCGGCAGAACCTTGCGCCACATGAACCACGTCTGCGGATAGCCGTGCAGCAGGACCAATGTCCCACCCTGACCACCCCGTACATAATTGATGGTGATCTGACTGACCCGCGCCGTCTGTTCCGTGAATCCGGGTGGGATCCGTGCGCCGTCCATGCCTCCCCCTCGCAGTCGTCAGTCCGTTTCGCGTACCCGACACCACGGTCGGCATACTCGAACCGCATCGGCTAGCGGAGCGGGCGGAAACCGGCACGAAGCTCTTCGGTGAGGAGCTGCGGTTGTTCCCAGGCCGCGAAGTGCCCGCCCCGGTCGAGCCGGTTGTAGTGGATGAGATTGGGGTACGCCCGCTCCGCCCAGCTCTGCGGCGCCTGATAGAGCTCGTCTGGGAAGACGCTCACGGCGGTCGGCACGGAGACGCCCTTCGCGGACAAGAAGGACAGCTTGTTCTCCGCGTAGAGACGAGCCGCGGAAACCCCGGTGTTCGTCAGCCAGTAGAGGGTGATGTTGTCGAGGATGTCGTCTCGCGTGAGGCCGCCGGGTTGGCCGGCGAAGGCCCGGCAGATCAGCTCCAGGCTGGCTGCGTCATGGTCCAGCATGAAGCTCGCCAGAGCGATGGGCGAGTCCGCGAGTCCAGTCAACGTCTCGGGGCGCGTCCCCATCACGAGGGCGTACGCACCATGTTTCCAGAAGAAGTCGAGCTGCCGGCAGGCGCGCCGCTCCTCTTCTGAGAGGTTGGAGGGCAGCTTGCTGAGTGCCTTGTTTATCCCGGTGATGTCGGACTGGATCAGTGCATCGATGTCGGGGGGAACCGTACCGGGCATGTTGGTGTGAATGCCGAGCAGTTCCGGGGGCGCCTGCAGACCGATGAGGTCGGTGATGAGCGCGCCCCAGTCGCCGCCCTGGGCGACGAATCGGGTGTAGCCGAGGCGCTTCATCAGTTCGATCCAGGCGCGTGCGATGTGCTCCGGGCCCCAGCCCAGTGTGGTCGGTTTGCCGGAGAACCCGTAGCCCGGCAGGGACGGGATCACCAGATGGAAGGCGTCCGACGCGCTCGCGCCGTGTGCCGTGGGATCGGTGAGCGGGCCGATGATTTTCAGCTGCTCGATGATCGAGCCGGGCCAGCCGTGTGTGACGATGAGCGGCAGGGCGTCTTCGTGTTTCGATCGGACGTGGATGAAGTGGATGTCGAGCCCGTCGATCTCGGTGATGAAGTTCGGTAGTGCATTCAGCCTCGCCTCGACGTTGCGCCAGTCGTACTCCTTCTCCCAATAGCGCGCGAGCGCCTGGCTTGTTTCGAGCGGTACGCCCTGCGACTGATCATCGACGGTCTGCCTCTCGGGCCAGCGCGTGGCCCTGATGCGCGTGCGCAGCGCCTCGAGTTCCGCCTCGGGGACTTCAATCGTGAACGGACGGACACCTGCGATGCCCACCCGCTCTTCGGTCTTGACAGCCACATGGGCCTCCGCTCCTCGCCAGGGCATCCGAGTACCACCTCGATCGGGGCCTACACCTGGTTGTCGCATGAGTTCGGCGAGCCGAGCCGAGACGGGTGGGTACCGGATTTGTCCGGGTGCCCGACGGGGGGACCGCTGGATCGGGTGCCTGTGCCGTCGAGCGCTGCGGCAATACCGGCCTGGTGCTCGTTTCCTGCCGCAACGATTCGGGACGTGGGCCCGGGGTCGGGTGTCGACCACGAGACGCTGCGCAACTCGGTGGCTCAGCCGCGGCAGGAACCGGTGCAGCAGGGTGGGTCTCGGCATGGTGGCACGACCCGTTAGGTAATGATTACCAATGGTGGTGACGGCGTGGGGGTGGGCGATTGGCCGGAGGTGGCAGGTTGGCCCGGCTGTTCCGTACCGTGGGTCTGCTGGGGCTACGCTACCCCGGCGGGCCGGAGCTGAACGAAGAGCGGCATGCCACCTGGCTTGAACTCTTCTTCGACCTGGTATTCGTCCTGGCCCTGCTGGGCGTGACCGCGCGGTTGGACACCCGGGCATCGCCGAGTGTCCAAGAACTCGCCGTTGCCATCGTCCTCTACGTGCTCATCCAGTGGTCATGGATCGGCCAGTCCTTCTACGACACCCGCTACGACCCGGACGACACTCTGCACCGACTGCTCGTGCTGGCTGCGACGGTTGGTGCTGGCGCCATTGCCCTCGGCGTGCAGCAGGCCCCCTCCGGCCTGTTGCTGCCGGTCGGGTACCTGATCGTGCGTGGCTGTCTGCTCCTGATGTACCTGCGAGTCCTCGCAGCCGACCGGTCCGCCTGGGATCTGGTCGCCGTCTATCTCACCGGATTCGGTACCGGGTGGTTGCTCTGGGCTGGGTCACTGGCCATCTCCCCGACCGTACGACCGGCAGTGTGGATCACCGCCCTGGCTATCGAGCTGCTCACCCCGTGGCTCGGCCGCTGCTGGCTGCGCCGCCATCCCGTACACAGCACCCACCTGCCTGAACGGCTGGGGCAGTTCACCATCATTCTGCTCGGCGCCACGCTGACCAACCTGCGTGACGCGGTACCCACCGCCCACCCGCCCGCCCGCGTGGTGGCCGCCGCCTTTGCGGCCTTCCTTCTGCCAGCCAGCATCTGGTGGATTTACACCACCTACGTGAACAGCAGGCTCGCCGTGCCGCAGTTGGGCAGCGGTCAGGGCTACGCCTATCTCCACTCACCCGCTGGCGCGGCCGTGCTCTTCCTTGGATGGGCGCTGGGCGTTGTGGTGTACGAGATCGGTCAGTCGCGTCAGATGCCGCTCAACGCGCGACTCGTGCTGGGCGGGTCGATCGTCACGTGGATGCTGTGCGGGTTGGGTCTGCACCGCTTCGCTCTCGGTCGTATGCCCCGGCGCCGGTTCATCGTTGGCCTGGCGGGAATCACGCTGGCCATCGTGGTGACGCTGGTGGTCACCGAACCCGGCCTGCTGCTCGGGCTCACCTCGGCGCTCCTCGTCGGGTACGCCATCGTGGTCAGCCCGCAGATCGTCAAGGCCGCTAAAGGCTATCGATGAGATTCCTGCAGTATCGGTGGCGCCCACCCGAACGACTGCCCGCTCAGCCCTGTTCGACCCATTGCCCCAAGGGGCTAGTCGGGGGCTTGTCGCAACGCCGGTCAGTTAGGCGGTGAGGGCTTCGGTCACCAGACCAGGCGTCGCCGGCGGCCGGTTGTCCGACTCCGGCTGATGAGGACACGGCGGCTTCACCTGGTGGGTGACACGATCAGCAGCCGGCCTGGGCCAGCGCGTAACCGTCCGTGACTGGATGCGCCGAACTGACAACGCGTCCGGCGTTCACGTCGCTTCCGCTTCCGGCCGATGTGCAGACGGCTAGGATTTCACGGAAGCGACCGGCGACCCGGAGGCGGTGCAGACCGTGCGCGGGGCGGGCCGCGACTTCGTCCCTGCGGCGTGAGGTTACCGCTGTCCGAGGGTTCCGACGATTGCTGCAGCGGATCGGAAGGAGCATCATGAGCGAGCCGACGACCAAGGCCCTGCCGATCGTGCTGATCCACGGGCTTTGGATGACCGCCCGAAGCTGGGACCGCTGGGTGGAGCACTACCGGGCGAAGGGCCATGAGGTCTTCGTGCCGACGTACCCGGGATTCGAGATCGAGGTAGAGGCGTTGCGGGAAAGACCCGAGATCATCGCCGAGGCCTCTGTTCCCGCAACGCTCGACCATCTCAGCGAGGTGGTCGAGAGCCTGGACCGTCCGCCGATCATCATGGGCCATTCCTTCGGGGGGACCTTCACCCAACTCTTGGTGAACCGCGGGTTGGGCGCCGCCGCGGTGGTGATCGACTCGGCGCCACCCGAGGGTGTGCGGGTGAACCCGCCGGCCCAGACCAAGTCCCTGTTCCCAATCCTCAAGAACCCGGCCAACCGGCACCGCGCGGTGGGCTTCACCAAGGAGCAGTTCCACTATGCCTTTGCCAACACGGTCAGCCGGGAGGAATCCGACGCGGCGTACGACCGCCTCCACATCCCGGCGCCCGGAAGTTGGGTCTGGACCTATGGCCTGACAGCCAACTGGAGGCCGGGCCACCAGGAGACCTGGGTCGACTACGACCTGGATGACCGTGCTCCGTTGTTGTTCATCATTGGCGGCCAAGACCATTTGATGCCGCCCTCGGTGATCCGCTCGAACGCGAAGAAATACCGCAACTCCGAGGCGATGACTGAGATCTACGAGTTTCCGGACCGCTCACACTTCACCGGTGTCGAGCCTGGCTGGGAGCAGGTGGCCGACTATGCGCTCGAGTGGGCGACAAGCCACGCGCGAACGTGACAGGGCTGACCAACCGCAGACAGCGGCAAGTTGTGGTCCGTCCGGCAAGCGCCGTGCCCGCACTTTGGCGGGGATGCCAAGTATTGCGGATGCCTCACGCTCAGGCTTAGCCTGGGTGATTCATGGTGATCGCCGGGATGTGCTCTTCGTCGGCGTGTAGATGAGCGGAAGTGCCTGCCCTGCAAGGGAAACTTGTGATTGCGACATCTACAGGTTTCTCTCTGGGGGCGGCACTTCCGAGGTGCAGCTTACGGCGTAGTCGAGGGATCTGCGGGTCACCGCGGACGGTTCGGGTGTGGTCTCGCAGGTCGGTGCGGCGCTGTTGCGGTTGCTGGCCGATCGGGCCGGGTTGACCGCAGGGTTGTCGGCGGGGCTGGCCCGGGCCGGCTGGTGGCCGGTGCATGATCGGGGTCGGGTGCTGGTGGACCTCGCGGTGATGATCGCTGACGGCGGGGAAGCGATCGCGGACATCGACGTGCTGCGCCACCAGCAGGAGGTGTTTGGGCCGGTGGCCTCGGACACCACGGTGTGGCGGGCCCTGGACGAGATCGGCGTGGTGCAGCTGCGGCGCATCGCCAAGGCCAGGGCAAAGGTGCGGGCCCGGATGTTTCAACTGTTCGGCGGCCCACCAGCGGCACGAGCGGCCGGCCGGGACATCGGCACCGGGATCGTCGTGCTGGATGTGGACTCGACGATCGTGATCGCGCACAGCGACAAGGAAGGCGCCGCGGCCACCTACAAGCACAGCTATGGGTTCCATCCGATCCCGGTGACCTGCGACAACACCGCCGAACTGCTGGCCATCACGCTGCGGCCGGGCAACGCCGGGGCCAACACCGCCGCCGATCACCTCGACGTGCTCACCCAAGCAATCGCGCAGGTCCCCGCACCGCACCGCCGGCACCTGCTCATCCGCGGCGACTCCGCCGCAGCCACCCACGCCGTGCTCGACTGGCTCCACGAGCAGGACAACAAACGCGGCCGGCGAGTCGAGTACTCCCTCGGCTGGTCGATCGGCGGACCCGAACGCGCCGCCATCACCGCCCTGCCCGCCTCGGCGTGGTCGCCGGCGATCGACGCCGACGGCGGTGTGCGTGACGGCGCCGCCGTCGCCCAACTGACCGGCCTGCTGCACCTACCCGGCTGGCCAGCCCGGGATGCGGGTCATCATCCGGCGGGAACGCCCCCACCCCGGCGCCCAACTGACCCTGTTCGAGCACCGCGACGGCTGGCGCTACACCGCGTTCGTCACCAACACCGCCGTAGGAGCCTTGCAGTGGTTGGAGGCCCGGCACCGGGCCCACGCCCGCGTCGAGGACCGGATCCGCTGCGCCAAGGACACCGGCCTTCGCCGGCTACCCTCCCGCGAGTTCGCCATCAACGCCGCCTGGTGCACCGCCACCGCGATCGCCGTCGACCTCATCGCCTGGTTGCAGCTCATCGGCCTCGACGGCGACCTGGCCAAGGCCGAACCGAAACGGCTGCGCTACCGGATCCTGCACACCGCCGCCCGCCTCGTGCACGGCCAACGCCGCCGCTGGCTACGCATCCCCGCCACCTGGCCCTGGGGCCGAACAGATCACCACCGCCTTCAACCGGATCACGGCCATCCCCGCTCCCGGCTGACCCGCTCAGCCACCGCCCCAACAACCCGGAGGACCCCAGGAGACCACGCCCGCCGCCGCGACAGACGCCCCACCACCATGCCCGGAACCAGGCCACATCGGCAGGCAGCGATCAGACGTGACGGGCCGAAGGAGCCGGCGTCAGGCGCGAATCATCGAGGTTAGGCGGGGTACGCACTGGGGAGGCGTGTGCAGGCCCGTTGAGCGTTCTTGCCGACCTGTGGAGGGGAAGAACGGTGTCACACGAGTACCGCAAGAGCCCCGAGGCAGTTTCTCGGCTGTCGCCGGAGCAATACCGAGTCACTCAGGAAGCGGGGACGGAGCCAGCCTTCGACAACGCCTACTGGGACAACGAGGAGCCGGGGATCTACGTCGACGTCGTGTCCGGTGAACCTCTGTTCGCATCCGTGAATAAGTACGACAGCGGCACCGGCTGGCCGACCTTCACCAGGCCGCTCGAATCGGAGAACGTGGTCGAGGTCCGAGAGTCGAGCCACGGCATGTTCGGCACCGAGGTCCGGTCGGCGCACGGGGACAGCCACGTGGGCCACGTGTTCGACGACGGTCCCCCGGAAACTGGCGGACTTCGTTACTGCATGAACTCGGCGGCGCTTCGGTTCATCCCACGCGACGACCTCGAGCGTGAAGGCTACGGCGAGTACCGCAGAATTTTCGAGCACCCGGACGGGGAGCGACGGTGACCGAGACGACTGAGAAGGCGATCCTGGCCGGCGGCTGCTTCTGGGGCATGGAAGACCTCATCCGGAAACACCCGGGCGTGGTCGACAGCAGGGTCGGATACACCGGCGGAGACGTGCCGAACGCGACGTATCGGAACCATGGATCCCACGCCGAGGCGGTCGAGGTCGTCTTCGACCCCGCGAAATTGTCCTACCGAGAGCTTCTCGAGTTCTTCTTCCAGGCCCACGACCCGACAACGAAGAATCGCCAGGGCAACGACGTGGGAACCAGCTACCGGTCGGCCATCTTCTATTGCGACGAGCAGCAGCGAAAGGTCGCCGAAGAGACGATCGCCGACGTTGACGCCTCCGGCCTGTGGCCGGGCAAGGTGGTCACCGAGGTCACCCCCGCTGGCCCCTTCTGGGAGGCCGAGCCGGAACACCAGGACTACCTGGAGCGAAATCCCGCGGGTTACACGTGCCATTACGTCCGGCCGAACTGGAAGCTTCCCCCTCGCAAGGAGAACGCGAGTTAGCGCGCCGGTAGGTGTAGACGCCCCTGCCGGGAAGCTGCCGACGGGTGGATCTACCAGGCAGAACAGGTTGGTCACCGGGGAGCAAGACCTAGATCATTCCGTACCTGTTCCGGATCTTGTGACACGGCCTGACTGCCCGCTTACAAGCTCTGTGCAGCACGTCCGCGCTGATCCCGGACAGGTCGAGAGGCCGAGGTAGGGTGCATCGCTGCGCGTCGGTTGACGCGGCTCGTGGAGTCCTTCCCGTGTTCGCCCGATCCGGGCCCGTGGTTTACGCACTGCCGCCTAAAATCGGGTAAAGCCGACATCATGGGCGCGAGCTGCTGTACCTCTCTCGCAACTCTTCGGCGGTTCTGCGGTACCGGCCGGTCCGGCCGGCATGCCCGACGGGGACGAATCGGAAGGACAGCGGCATGAGCTACATCACCGCCAAGGACGGCACCGAGATCTATTACAAGGACTGGGGTGCCGGCCCCGTTGTCACTTTCTCCCACGGCTGGCCGCTGAATGCGGACGCGTGGGACGGCCAGATGCTCTCCTCATGCAGAACGGTTTCCGGGTCGTCGCGCACGACCGCCGTGGTCACGGCCGGTCAAGCCAGGCCTCCGGCGGAAACGACATGAACGGCTACGCAGACGACCTCGCGGCGGTCATCGAGGCGCTCGGCCTCACCGACGTCACACTGATCTCGACCGGCGGTGGTGAGGTCGCGCGCTACATCGGCCGCCACGGGACGAGACGGGTCGCCAAAGCCGTCCTTATCTCCGCCGTGCCGCCGATCATGGTGCAGACGCCGGACAACCCCGAGGGCCTACCCATCGCCGTCTTCGACGAGATGCGCGCCAACCTGATGAAGGACCGATCGCAGTTCTACCAGGACCTGGCGCAAATGTTCTACGGCGCCAACCGGCAGGGGGCGAAGGTCTCGAAGGGGATCCTCGACCAGTCGTCGCGGACGATGTCGAAAAACATGTCCATCGGGCCGTCGTGATGTGCGTCGGCGAAGATCAGCCAGGTGGCCCACTTGGGGTCAAGGTCATGCTCTGCGGTGAACTCCTGTGCCCAGGCGGCGAATGCCCGATCGCGCTGGACGAGGGTGTTGTCGAGATCGAACAACGCTAACCTCTGCATCGCCATACCGTATGGCAGCAGCAGGCCTTGACTAGCATGACGACGCCAAGATCAAGCGCACTCGCTTGCCGCGATCAGGGTGAGGAGCGTGGAGTCAGTGTGCCGTCAGTGCCGGCCTGCGGCGAACCCGCCACCACACCTCGACGAGGATCGGTGGCAGCGCGACCGCGGCGCCGGCGAACGCAAGTGCCCGGGTGCGCCGTTGCTGGATCTCTTCACGTAGTTCTTCGTAGGTGGCCTGGTGTTCGATGACGTCGCCGCGGGACCGTACGCATTCGTCGCCGGGCCCGATCAGGACATCGTGGTTGGCCGGGTTGGCCTCGAAGCAGGCGATCCTGGTCGGCTTCAGTTCCCAGTTGACGCGGTCCCAGTCGACGTCGACCCACGACTGCGACGTGCATACGTCGCCTGAGCAGGAGGTTCGCACCGGCAGCTCCCAGCCGGAACGCAGCATGAGAGCGCCGACGAACAGGCCCAGCAGGACAGAGCTGAGGGAGACGACTGCACGCATGTCAGGTTGGACCGCCGGCAGTCGTGCCTGGTTTCACCAGAGGCCCTCCAGAATGATCCTTCCCGCGCTCGCCTCGGCGTACTCCACCGAGACGAGCGCGAGATTGCGCTATCTACGTCGAATCCCAGCGGGTGTTCCGTGGTGAACCGCAGAGGTGGCCCGGGCCTTGGTCGGTGGACCTCAGCCCGGGTTCTGTCGGACCTCAGTTCAAGGCGACGTAGAGCCGTTGACCGGCGGGTCGGTAGCCGACGCGCTCATATACCCGCCACGAATCCTCGCCGGAGGCCTCCAGCCAGGCGATTTCCGCGCCTGTGGTGAACATCCGCCGGGTTATTTCGGCGGTGATCGCGCCCGCCAGTCCCTGGCGGCGGTAGGGCGTGCGAACGGCGATGCCGGCGACCTCGCTTACCGCGCCGGTGGGCGGGGCCGCCCCGCCACCTCCCGCACAGGTGCCGTCGTCGGTGACGGCCATGACGGCCACGCCGCCGGCGCCCTGCTGGCGCCGAAGCCGAGCTACGTCAGCCTCGGAGGCCACCGGGTCGCCGCCGAAGGCTTCGTTCTGCGCGCTGATCAGCGCGGCGCGCTGAGAGTTGGTGCCTGGTTCGTGTAGATCGAGGTGGTCGAGCGTGGGTGGTGTCTTCAATGTGCCGGGCACGCAGAGCAGGTAGGTGTGCCGGGCTTCCACGATGAAGCCGGTGGCGGTCAGAAGTGCCTCCAGGCCGGGGGCGCAACTGGTGACGTACTCCAGGCGGGGTTTGCGATCAGCCGCGCGGAAGGCTGCGACCAGGGCGGTGACGTCGGCCGCGGTGATGGCAGTACCGGGACGCGGCGTCGCGTAGTTGATGCTGGGACTGGTCGTTGTCGGATCCATCCCAATCACGAACGGCCCCACCTCTACGGGCGCGGGTCGGTTGGACAGGTTGGCGACGACGGACTGCTGGATGCGGACATCCATGATCAACGTAAAACCTCGATGCATGAGAAGCTGCGGTGGGCGGAAGAAGCGTTGGACCGCTCAACCGTGATAGAGCCGCGCGACGGTCATCCGTCGCGTGGTCGACACTCAGGCGGCCGCTCGGCCTACCCGGATCACAGGCGTCATTCCCTCATGCAGAGTGCCCACGCCGATCGCGTGGTCGGCTGCAAGGCTGCCGCAGTTGGCTTGAGCTTGTCAACCCTTGACCACTGCCGCATCCGCATCCACATCTGCCGGCTGGCGTACGGGCCTGCCGATCGGATGCCGTTACCTGACGCCGTCGCAGAATGTCTTCACCACGGTTCAGGCTCGGCCAACTCGATGCTCCCGCCGCCCCATTGCGGGCGGATGACGCCAACATCCTCAATTGCCGCGATCCGGGCGTCGGCCGACTACGTGCCGGTGACTGAGCGTAGGCGGCGGCACGGAGGCTGGTGGGCCGATGGCCAGTGGCACGCGGCTTCTCGGGTCGGGCGGATCCTTGTGCACCAATGCGTACCTGACGCTGTAGCGGAACCCGTACGTCGACAGAGGGCACGCTGGTGGGCCAGGTGGTCGTCGCCGTCTGGGTGGTAACGCCCTGGGTTCGTGGTGGACGGGGAACCGGAATGGCCCGCGACAGAACCGGTAGACGCGCGTATTCGATCGTGGCGAGTGCTCGACGAGGGAGCCCTCATGGGTTACCGAGCGTGACAGCTCGGTCGGATTAGGTGGGATCGGCGGCTGTCCGGTCTCGTCGAGCAAGCGGTGGCCATTCTGCGTCGTCTGCCGATTCGCCCTTCACGGGTGCTGGGGCGCTGTTCCCTGCGCGGCGTGCCCCAAGCGCCGACGAAATGGGTTCGCGGGTCGCGCCCTCTGCGGCCTATGCTGATTGCGACCTCGCGGCTGCTGAACCGTCAGGCGCACAAGCGGACACGGTCCGGGCTCGACCCGGATCCCCACGTGGCCATGATCGCGTGGCGGTGTCCCGTCCCTATCTTCGGCAGCATTCGAAAGGTCCCTTATGCCCGTTCCGCAGCGGCCAGACCCCCGTCTGGTCCGCACCGACGACTCCTGGCTCACCCTGCCCAACCCCGCGAATGTTCCGGTGGAGATCTGCGCCGGTCCCGAGGTGCCGCTGGAATCCGCAGCGATCGACGAACTGCTCACTGTGCTGGACACCGCCAATACGTTGTCGGAGTTGGCCAAGGCCACGCCCGGCCTAGACGTGGAACCCCGCATCGACCGGGTGGTGTGCACCCCGGATTTCCACAAGGGCGCCGGCATCCCGATCGGCACCGTGCTGCACACGGTCGGCGCGCTCATCCCGCAGGCGGTCGGCAACGACATCAACTGCGGGATGCGGGTCGAGGTCACCGAGGTCACCGTCGACCGCCTGCGCCCACACCTGGACACACTCGAGCGGAGACTGCGTCACCTGTTCTTCGAAGGCGGGCGCCGCATCGGCCTGACCGCGACGCAACGCGAAGGACTGCTCCGCGACGGGCTGCCTGGATTGCTCGACAGTGGTGTCCCGACCGACGCCGACGGCGCGTGGCGACAGGTCCGCCCGGACGATACGACTGATCTCAGCGGTCGGCTGCACGCGTCCGGGTTCCCGGTCGCGTCCGCGTCCGGGTTCCGTGACTGGATCACCAGCGGTGGCGGGACGAGCTACGACAGCATCATCGGCAGTGTCGGCGGCGGCAACCACTTCGCCGAACTGCAATACGTGTCGGTCATCCACGATGGCGCGGCCGCGCACGCCTGGGGCCTGGTACCAGGCCGGGTGGTGCTGATGGTGCACAGCGGCTCGCTGTCGCTGGGGCACCAGGCCAACGCCACCGGCCAGGACCAGGCCCGCGCCGCCTGGCCGCGCGGCGTACCGATGCCGCGCAACCGGATTCTGCCGATGCTGCTTGACGAAGCCGGCGCGCCGCGGCGGGAGCGGTACCTGACCGCGTTCGCGAACGCGGCGAACTTCGCCATCGGCAACCGGTTCTTCCTGGCGTTGATGCTGCGTGCTGGCCTTGCCGACGTGGTCGGCGAGATCGGCTCCCGGCTGATCTACGATGCGCCGCACAACCTGCTCTGGCCCGGAGACGACGGCACTGTCTTGCACCGCAAGGGCGCCACCCCGGCGGGCGGGATCATCGACCATCCGCACCGCGGCCCAGAACTGTGGGGCGAGCCGGTAATTGTGCCCGGCTCCATGGGCGCACCCAGCTACCTGCTCCGCGGGCTCGGCGAAACCCGCGCGCTGGGTAGCGCCTGCCACGGCGCTGGCCGTCGGATTCCCCGCGGCGCGGCGGCCCGCGGCGGCGACGCCGAACTGGACGCCTTCCTCCGCGAGTTCCGGGTCGTCACCCCGCTCAACCACCACGACCCGACCGTGGCCGCCCGCCGGGACATCATCGACGCCTGGCGCCGCGACCTCAAGCAGGAAGCGCCGTGGGCCTACAAGGACGTCGGCCCGGTCGTCAACAGCCTCCAACGAGCTGACGTCGCCCGACCCGTCGCCGAACTTCAGCCGATCCTGACCGTGAAGGGCTAACCAGGCCCCGCCTTTGACCCGGCTGGGGTCAGCCGGACAGCCCCTCACCGTGCGGGCTGCCGCCGCCCCGGAGCGCTGACGTGGTGGTGGTCCCCGCTGGGGCTTGCTCGCCTCCACCTCGCCGAGGTGAAGGCGAGCAAGCGCGGGGGGCCAGGTCAGGTGTTATGGCCGCCGGCGGCGTAGCAACTCCTGAGCCAGACGACGGCGGTATGCGAAAGACTCAATAAATCACTTTTGGGTGACGACGGACTGCTCCTGACGGCGTCCGGATCTGCCGAAAGTAGTGTGCGTGCGGCGATCGGAAACTAAACCCACAGGACGGTTCAAATACGCCGCCAGGTGAGGTCGCTCGCCGCACCCCTGCGGACGGACACAGAGGTGCGGCGAGTGAGCACGCGGCGTCGCCGGTGGTCAGCCGCGCCTGCGGCGCGGCAGCAGCAGGCTGATGACCGCGATCGCCAGGCCGAGCCCGGCCGCCATGAGGAAGACCAGGCCGTAGCCGGCGGCGAGGGCGGCGGTCGGGGAATTCCCGCCGCCCTCCGTCGCGGTTCTGGCGCTGGCGGCCGTCGCGAGCACCGCTAGGCCTACCGACCCGCCTACCTGACTTGCGGTGTTGGCTAGGCCGCCGATGATCCCCGCGTCGCCCTCGGGAACGTCGGCGGTCGCTGCGGCCATGAGGGTGGGGAAGGTCAGCCCGATGCCGACCGCGATGAGCAGCGTAGGCCCGAGCACACTGGTGAGGTAGCCGCTGTCGGCTAGGGCCTGGGCGAGCCAGCCGAAACCGGCCAGGAAACAGGCGCAGCCAGCCAGCACCAGGGGGCGCGCACCGGCTCGTGGCAGCAGGGCGGCGGCCCATCGCGCGATCACCACGAACGTCACCGCCGCGGGTGTCTGCCCGAGGCCGGCTTGAAGCGCGCTGTAGCCGAGTACGTTCTGCAGGAGTAGCGACGTGAAATACCACATCGCGATGGCGATTCCGCCGAACAGCAGCAGCATGCTGTTGCTGACGGCCACCCCCCGGATGCTGAACAGCCGCAGGGGCATCATCGGCTGGGCGGCGAAACGCGCCTCCAGCACGGTGAAGACGACGAGCAGGAGCAGGCCTGCCACGGCTGGCCCGACGACCTGCACGGACGTCCAGCCATGATCGGTGCTCTGCATGACCCCGTAGACCAGCGCGGCCAGCCCCGCCGTCCCCGTGACCGCGCCAGCAAGGTCGAGCGATTCCCGTCGGCCGGTTCGTGTGCCGGCCAGCGACATCATGGCCACTGCGATCAGCACCGCGCCGATCGGCACGTTGATGAGGAAGATCCACCGCCACGACAGGCCAGTGGTGATGGCACCGCCGGCGAGCGCGCCGGCCATCCCGCCCACACCGCCTGAGGCGGACCATGCGCCAAACGCCCGGGCCCGCGCCTGCGGCTCGGTGAAGTAGGTGTTGATCACGGCCAGCGTCGCCGGGGCCATCATCGCGGCTCCCACGCCCTGCGCGACGCGGGCCGCCACCAGGACCTCCGCAGCGGTTGCCAGGCCGCCGACCAGACTCGATGCGGAGAACAAGAGCAGCCCAGCCACCAGCATCCGGCGCGGGCCGAACAGGTCAGCGGCGCGGCCACCCAGGAGCATGAAGCCGGCGAAGGTAAGCAGGTAGCCGTTCACCACCCAGGCCAGGCCGGTGGGTGTGAAGCCGAGATCCTCGCGGACCGAAGGCAGGGCGACGTTAACGATGGACGCGTCCAGGATCACCATGAACTGGCAGGCACACGCCAGCGCCAGAAGCAACCAGGTGGATCCGGTGTGCGGCCTGGTCCGCTGAGTTGCGGTGCTGGTGCTTGTTGTCATGACTTCCTCCCGACTAACCCGCCGCTCACGCGGTCCGGGAGGCTGCCTCGGCCAGGGCTCCGTGGCTGTTCACGTTGCCCGCGGCGGCGTCGGCGACCACGTGGTCCCCTAGCATCTGGATCGTGATCTGGGCCAACCGCCGTCCCTGGTACCTGGCCGCTTCCAGCGCCGCGGCATCGGGGCCGTCTCCGGTCGGGCCGGTCACAGACGACGTGCCGTATGGGTTGCCGCCGGCGGCGGACACGACCGGATCGGTGAATCCGGGCGGAACGATCAGCGCCCCCCAGTGGTAAAACACGTTGCTCAGCGACAAAATCGTGGCCTCGCTGCCGCCGTGCCGGTTGAACGCCGAGGTGAAGGCTGTCACTGGCTTGTCGGCCAGCCTGCCTTCCCGCCACAGCCCGCCGGTCTGGTCGATGAACTGCTTGAGCTGTGCGGCTGGCGCGCCGAACCGGGTCGGCGTCCCGAACGCGAACGCATCGGCCCACGCCAGGTCCTCAACCGAGGCCTGGGCGATCGACGTGGCGGCATCGGCGTGCTGCCGCCACAGCGGGTTCTGGTCTATCGCGCTGTCGGGTGCCAGCTCGGCGACTCGCCGCAGCCGCACCTCGGTCCCGGCCGAGGCGGCGCCCTCGGCGACGGCCTGCGCGAGTGCGTGGACGGTGCCCGTCGCGCTGTAGTAGATGACGGCGACCTTCACGGTCATATCCGGCTCCCACGATGTAGAATTAGTTACGCGCATAACGTTATGCGCGTAACTAATTTCCTGTCAAGGGGAGCCCGTGGACTTCGAACGCGCCGACGCCATCAACCAGGCCATCCGCCTGCTGAGCCTGCGCCACAGAGCCAGGGCCGCGGCGTTGCTGGCTCCGCTCGGCCTGCACCCCGGCCAGGAGGCACTCCTGCTCGAACTCGACCGGACCGGCCCGAGAATCCAGGCCCAGCTCAGCGAGGCCCTCGGCTGCGAGCCGCCCAGCGTCACGCTCATGACCCGCAAGCTCGAAGCCGCCGGTCACATCCGCCGCAGACCCGCCCCCTCCGACAAGCGCGCCAGCATCGTCGAACTCACTGACAGCGGCAAAGCTTTGGCCGACAAGGTCAAGCACCTGTGGTGCGCTCTGGCGGAGGAAACGGTAACCGGCCTGCCCGCCGAAACGGTGGCAGACCTACCCGGCATCCTCAACACCATGACCGGCAACGTGGACACCAGGCGCCCGGTCACCCACACGGCCGCCGGCACGGTCTAGCCACCTACTCCGGCGAGTCCCCGGCCGACCTCGACGAGGCTGTTTGATCCGGGAGGTTGGGCGATTCCGCTGCCCCGTCTACCAGCGCACCAGCGGCATCCGGTAGCCGCGATCCGATCACTACGGGGCGCGACAGCCCGTACCGGCGGCTCGGTGCGGACATGCCGATGAGAGTGAATCCCAACGCCTCGGCCCGGTCCAAGTGGTGGCCGTCGCCGCGGCGTTGCCGCCCCTATCAGCTTTGGGTTGCCAAGGCGATATTCGATGTCGCGCTGGCGTTCTTCGCTGTCGCACCGGCTTGCGTGTCTGGGCTGGTTGATGCGGCCGTAGTTCTCACGGCGAGGCATGCGGCATTGCCCATTTCGGTGCCCAAGTCCCTGCGTCATCGTGCTGGCGCTGTATGGAGCGGATGTAGTTGCGGAGTGCGGCAAGTCCAGGGTGTGGATTGTTGCGGTGCCAGATCAGCGAGTGCGGGTAGACAGGCGTCGGTTCGCGGACTGGGATGCGCCGTAGGTCGTAGTGGGCTGGCCAGAGCAGGCGGGTCTGCTCACCGACGAGGCTGGCCAGGGTCGAGGAGTCCGCCAGCACGTCCAAGAGGTGGTCGGTGCCGAAGTTGGGGCCGACTCGCTCGATGGTGAGCCCGAACGTGGCAGCGAGATCGTCGTAGTAGGCAGCCCACTCGGTTCCGGGGACGATGCCGGGTATCCAGATTCGGTGTCCGGCGAGGTCGGCGGGCGTGACCGCGCGGGCGGCGGCGAGTTGGTGGGTCGGTCCGGTAAGCAGTTGGTGGGGATCGTCCAAGACTCGCGCTGCCGTGACGCCTTCCCGGAGTTGCTGTTCGGGCGCGGTGACAGCCCGGAATGAGGCGTCGATTGCTCCAGATCTGACGGCGGCGATAGCTGCGTCGACGTCGGAGTCCACGAGAGTCACGACATCGAGCTCGGTGTCAGGGTGCGCCCGGTGGAAGTCGCGCAGGAGCGCTGCGGGTCCGATCCGCGGATTGAGCACGTCGACGCGCAGCGCGCGGCGTCCGGGACGCACAGAGGCAACGGCACGTGCTTCTACTCGGAGAAGCTCGCGGGCGTGCGGAAGGAACGCCTGCCCGTCGACGGTGAGCTGGGCGCCTCGAGCAGTGCGGTTGAACAGCGCCACGCCGAGGTCCTTCTCCAGCATGGCGATGCGCTTGGAGACGGCCTGCTGGCTGATGCTCAGCCCGGCGGCGGCCTCGCTGAAGTACCGGTTTTCGGTGACCGCGACGAAGGCGCGGACCGCGCCGACATCAAGATCCGCAGCAACCTGGTCCACAACCACAGGTTGTGAGTTGTCGGTGTGTTGGCTGTTGGACAATCGCGCCTGCTCTCCGGTCGAATACTCGGGCGCAGCGAATCCTACAACCAGGAGGTGTGGTCGCTGGTGGGGTCCTTCGTGCATCTCCATGTGCACACGGAGTACAGCATGCTCGACGGGGCTGCCAAGGTGGGTCTGCTGATGGAGGAGGTGTCCCGGCGGGGGATGCCGGCCGTGGCGATGAGTGACCACGGCAACGTGCACGGGGCGTACGAGTTCTATCAGACGGCCTGCAAGGCGGGGATCAAACCGATCATCGGCATCGAGGCATACGTCGCGCCCACCTCGCGGCATCATCGGCAGCCCGTGTACTACAGCGACAACCTCGCATTGCGCCGGTCCGACGAAGAGACCGGCGAGGGCGGCGACGTGTCCGGGCGGGGCCTGTATACGCACATGACGATGTGGGCGGCTGATGCTCAGGGCTTGCGCAACCTGTTCCGCCTCCAGTCCCGGGCCTGGTTGGAAGGCCACGTCCAGAAGTACCCGCGCATGGACCACGACCTGCTCGCCGAGCACGGCCGGGGCATCATCGCCACCACCGGCTGCCCGTCCGGTGAGGTGCAGACCAGGCTGCGCCTCGGCCAGTACGACCAGGCCGTCAAGGCCGCCGCGCGGTACCGCGACATCTTCGGCAAGGACAACTACTTCCTGGAGTTGATGGACCACGGCCTCCCCATCGAGCGCCGGGTACGCGAAGAGTTGCTCAAGCTCGGCAAGCAACTCGACCTGCCACCGCTGGCCACCAACGACTCGCACTACGTCATTGAAAGCCAGGCCCAGGCGCACGACGCGCTGCTGTGCGTCGGCACCGGCAAACGGCTCGCAGACGCCGACCGTTTCCGGTTCAGCGGCAGCGGCTACTACCTCAAGTCCGCCGAAGAGATGCGCGCGCTGTGGGACGACGAGGTACCCGGTGCCTGCGACAACACGCTGCTGATCGCCGAGCGAATCGGCGACTACGGAGAGGTGTTCGCCAGCCGGGACCTGACCCCTCGCTTTCCCGTCCCAGAGGGCGAGAGCGAGTCCAGCTGGCTGCGCAAGGAGACCCTGCAGGGGGCGCGCCGGCGTTACGGCGAGCACCCGCCGCGGGAGGTGCTGGACCGCATCGACTACGAGCTGTCGGTTATCGACGCCATGGGCTTTCCCGGCTACTTCCTGGTGGTCGCCGACATCTGCCGGTACGCCCGCGAGCACGGCATCGGCCTGGGCCCCGGCCGCGGCTCGGCCACCGGGTCGATCGTCGCCTACTGCACCGGAATCACTCAGCTCGACCCGATCGAACACAAGCTGATCTTCGAACGCTTCCTCAACCCCGAGCGCGTCACCATGCCCGACGTCGATCTCGACTTCGACGACCAGCGGCGCGACGAGATGATCGACTACGTCACCCGCAAGTACGGCGAGGACCGGGTCTGCCAGATTGTCACCTTCAATACCATTAAGGCGAAGGCCGCCGTCAAGGACGCGTCCCGGGTGCTAGGTCTGCCGTACGCCCTGGGGGACCGCATCACCAAGGCCTTTCCCGCGGCGGATGGCGGCAAGGAGATCCCGCTGGCCGCCATCCACGACACCGGGCATCCCCGCCACGGCGAGGCGGCCGAGCTGCGCCAGATGTACGAGCAGGACCCGGACGTCAAACGGGTGATCGACACCGCGGTTGGCCTGGAGGGCCTCACTCGGGGCACCGGCATCCACGCCGCCGGCGTGATCCTCTCC
This sequence comes from Micromonospora sp. NPDC047730, assembly GCF_043204765.1. Taxonomy (NCBI): domain Bacteria; kingdom Bacillati; phylum Actinomycetota; class Actinomycetes; order Micromonosporales; family Micromonosporaceae; genus Micromonospora; species Micromonospora sp. NPDC047730. Next base: position 152,825 of record NZ_JBIDCU010000016.1, read on the forward strand.
AGCCAGCCCCTGATCGACGTGATCCCGCTGGTCAAACCGAAGGCCGGCGGCCCGGTCATCACCGGCTTCCCCTTCACTCAAGCTGAAGACATGGGCCTGTTGAAGATGGACTTCCTCGGCCTGCGAAACCTCACCGTCATCGGCGACGCGATCGCTAACATCCGCGCCAACAAGGGCATCGACATCGACATCCTCGACGCCCCGCTGGACGACGCCGAGACCTATGAGCTGCTGGCGCGCGGTGACACGCTCGGGGTCTTCCAGTTGGACAGCGGCGGTATGCGGGTCCTGCTGAAGCTCATGCAGCCCACCACGTTCACGGACATCGCCGCGGTCAACGCGCTGTACCGGCCCGGCCCGATGGAGATGAACGCCCACACCAACTACGCCCTGCGCAAGACCGGCAAGCAGTCGGTCGAGCCGATCCACCCGGAACTCAAGGAGGTGCTCGAGCCCATCCTCGGTGACACCTACCACCTGGTCGTCTTCCAGGAGCAGGTCATGGCCATCGCGCAGCAGCTCGCCGGGTATTCCCTGGGCGCCGCCGACCTGCTACGTCGGGCGATGGGCAAGAAGAAGAAGGAGGTCCTGGACGCCGAATGGGACCGCTTCTCGGCCGGGATGCGCACACGCGGCTATTCCGACGAGGCGATCAAAGCGGTCTGGGACGTGCTGGTCCCGTTCAGCGGTTACGGGTTCAACAAGTCGCACACCGCGGGGTACGGCCTGGTCTCCTACTGGACCGCGTACCTCAAGGCCAACCACCCCCAGGAGTACCTCGCCGCGCTACTCACCTCGGTCCGCGACGACAAGGACAAGATGGCCGTCTACCTGTCGGACTGCCGACGGCTGGCTATCAACGTGCTGCCGCCCGACGTCAACGCCAGCCAGCTGGACTTCACCGCCGTGGGCTCCGACATCCGCTTCGGCCTGGGCGCCATACGCAACGTCGGAGCCGGCGTCGTGGACGCGATCGTCACCACTCGAGAGACCGAAGGTCCCTACACGGATTTCAACGACTTCCTCGCCAAGGTCCCAGCCATCGTCTGCAACAAGCGCGTCATCGAATCACTGGCCAAGGCCGGCGCGTTCGATGGCCTGGGGCACCACCGCAAAGCCCTGGTCGCCGTGCACGAGCAGGCCGTCGACGCGATCATCGAGGTCAAGCGCAACGAGGCCCACGGCCAGGACTCGCTGTTCGGCGAGCCGGGCCAGAGCGGCGCCTTCTCGATCGCGATCCCGCAGGGAGAGTGGGACAAGGCCGCCCTCCTCGCCTTCGAACGCGAGATGCTTGGCCTGTACGTCTCCAGCCACCCGCTCGACGGCGCCGAACACGTACTGGACGCCAACCGCGACACCACCATCGCCGATCTGCTCAGCACCGGGCGGCCGGACCGGGCGACCCGGGTCAGCGGCATCATCTCCGGCCTGCAACGCAAGGTCACCAAGCAGGGCTACCCGTGGGCGATCATCACCCTCGAAGACCACGACGCGGCCGTGGAGTGCCTGATCTTCCCCAAGACCTACACCCAGTACGGCGACGCACTAGCCCAGGACCGCGTCATCTCCGTCCGAGGCCGGATCAACGTACGCGACGAAACGACGAGCATCTACGGCGAGGAGGTCACCCTCCTCGATGTCTCCCAGGCGGACACCGAACCGCCCCTGGTCATCTCTATCCACGTAACCCGAGTGAACCCGCAGCTCATCCGAGAACTCGAACACATCCTGGCCGCCCATTCCGGCCGGACCCCCGTGCACCTACGCCTTCACCGACACGGCGCCGAAAGCATGCTGTTGAACCTCAAGCGCTTCCAGGTCACTCCAGGGCCGGCCTTCTACGGTGACATCAAGGCGCTGCTCGGCGCGGACGCGATCGGTCGTCCATGACCCACGACTGGCCGTGCCACCGATGTGGCACCGATAACGTCCTCGCCGTCCTGCACCTTCCCCACACCTGGACGAACACATCCGGAAACCAGGTCCCGGTCGTCAGCAAGTACGTCCTCTGCGCACGCTGCGATGCGGACGATCCCCTCACTGGATCGATAGTCACATACTTCACCGTTCAGAGAACCGCGCAGCCGGAAGACGTGGCTCGGCTCGCGCGGGATCTGCTCCGCTGGATCGGTCAGGCCCGACCGGCAATACCGGACGAGAATGCACTCAAGGCCGAGGTCGACGCCTGGTACCACGGCGAGCTGTGACCAATCGCCTCGGTAGCGCCTCATGGATCCGTGAGTCGGACGATCCCAACAACTGGCTAACCGCGGAGTGCACTCTCATGCCGCTGTCAAGGCGCGCGGTCGCTGGCGGGCTCGTCACCGTCTGTGTCGGCGAAAGGGTGCTGGTCTCCGAACCGCGGCGCACCAACATGCCGATGAGCGGACGCCGCGTGTTCGGCGACGGCGGCCCCTGTGGCCGCGGCGATTGCATGGGTCCCGGCACCCCACGGACGAGTACTCGCTCGCTGCCGGCATGATGCTCGGAGATCGCCATGGGCCCGTGCCAAGAGCGCATCGCGGCCCTATACGTAAGGCAAGGAGACGGCTGCTGTGACACCGAAGCGGCGACGGCGGCTAGCGGCTGCGGGGGCAACCGAGGCGCACGTGCGGCGCTTCTTCACCGGGCATAACGTGGAGATCGTCAACTATGACCTCGGGGCCGGACGCCGCAGAGCGGTGCCAGACTTTCGGATCATGGTCATCGGTCCTGGGCCTCGCAGCGACACTTGGGCGTATGTCACCGTTGGCTGCTGGTCGGCCGTCAACAGCGACGGCCACGGAATCGAGTTCGTGATGACGTCCAAACAGCGGCAAGCCGCCATGGTTGATTTGATCGCCATGGTCGCCTACTACCACGCGGCCCACCACCTCGACCACTGGCACACGATGCCGATCGGTGGCCCCTGGCTACCTGGCTCGGCGTGCGATCATCTGCTCGTCAGCCTGCCCTACCTACACGGCCCGGACCTGGAGCTATGCGCATTGCCGGACGGACATGCCCGGCTGTTGTGGCTGTTGCCGATCACCGCGGCCGAGAAGGCGTTTCGTCAGCAGCACGACACCGAGGCCTTGGAACAACGATTCGACGACGCCGGAATCGATCCGACAGATCCGTTGCGCGCATCAGTTGCCTGAACGCCACGACAACCACGGCATGCGTCGATCCTCAGAAGGCGCGCCCACGGCATCATGCTCAGCCGGATCCGTCACTGAGCCAGCCACACGAGGTGACGCGGCTGCGGCAGCCGTCACCAAGGTCAGGTGCACGAATCTGGCACCCCTCTGTGTCAAGAGGCTGCGGCGAGGGTTGTTCTAGGCTGGGGTATGGCGGGTCCGGGAAGTGACTTTTCCGAAGTGTCGATCTTGGGGTTTGGGTCGGCCGCGCTGGATTGCAGAGTCGCCCCCGCGTGTCCTCCCGGGCCCGTCTTGACCAGCTTCGCGTCGGCCACCAGCTGCCGGTAGACGATGTCGGACAGGCGCCGTTTCAGTGCCCGTAGGGCCTCCATCGGGGTCTTGCCCGCGGCCAGTCTGCGCCGGTAGTAGCGGCGTCCTTCGGTGTCACGGCGCAGCTGGACGATGGCCATGATGTGCAGGGCCCGGTTGATGCGCCGGTTCCCGGCTCTGGAGAGCCGGTGCCGGTTCTGGTCGCCGGACGAGGCGTCGATCGGTGCGGTGCCGTTCCACGAGGCGAAGTGGGCGCGGCTGGTGAACCGGGCGATGTCGCCGATGTCGCCGAGCAGGCGGGCCGCGCCGGACGGTCCGATGCTGGTCAGACTCATCAACCGACTGCCGGTGCTGTTGACAAGGTCGGTGAGTTCCTGTTTCGCGGTTTTGATCTTCTTGTCGATGACGACGAGTTCGCCGATCAGTTCGGAGGCCAGCCGGCGGCGGGTCTTGCCGACCACGTCACGTGGGCGCACGGTGCCCAGCAGGGCACGGGCCTGCTGGGCGGAGAGGTCCTTCTTCGCGCCGCCGGGCACCAACTCGAGTAACAGGTGATGCAGCCGGGAGACCACTTCGGTGCGGGCCCGGCCGAGCTGGTCGCGGCGGTCGACGAGCAGCCGTAACGCGACCGTGGTGTCGTCGGTGACGACCTGCCGCAGGCCTTCGGTGCGCAGGGCGACCACGGCGACGCTGCGGGCATCGACCGGGTCGGTCTTGCGGCCCTGGCCGGTGGCGAACACGCGGGCTCGGGCGGACAGCTTCGCGGGGACGTCCACAACGGTCTCGCCGTCAGCGACCAGGCGTTGAGCGATGTGCCGGCCGATGCCGTTGCAGCCCTCGACCGCCCAAACGCGGTCTTTGTGCTTACGGCCGGCAGCGAGCATCGCCTGATAGCCGTCGCGGTCGGTGCCGAAACGGCCCTGTCCGAGCGTCTTCTCTCGAGCGTTGATGATTTCGATGGTGGCGGAACGCTTGTGCGGGTCCACGCCGATGATGACCCGGGCCATCGTGTCCTCCCTCGATCCGACAGTGTTCGTCGACGGGAGGGCAGCGCTACCTTGAGCCGGGCAGTCCCCTCTTGAGCCTCTCTCCGCCGCGGTGACCGGCGGGGCGCACGCCAGATGAGAGCCACACCAACCTGCGGTGGGCAGCCGCGATGAGAGCGACCCCACCGGTCACCTCGACCAAGCCTGGCCTGGCTGCGGTCGTACCACCAGTCAATAGGTAGCCGCGATCCGGTCGCTACACGGCGTGGTAGCCCGTACCGCGGCTCGTGGTGCGGACATGTCGAGATGTGAGCATGTCTACGGGTGGAGGTCACGAAGCGGTGCAGGCGTTCGTGACGGTCTTGGTCCACACCTCAGGGTGGGTGTACCAGAAGTCATGCGGTACGCCAGGGACGGTTGAAAACCTCCCGCGCGGAACCAGCGCGGCAAGCTGCGCCAGTGACCACGGCGGGCGGATGTCGTCGCCGGCTGCGATGAAATGCATCGGCACGCCGCAGGCGGCCAGTCCGCGCCACAGATCGGATTGATGAATCCAATCGGTGAACGAATCGCTGAGAGCCGCATGCACTTCGGGCACCCAGTCGATGTCGACAACGGGCTCCGCGGCCTTACCGGCTTCGTACGCCTCGGACCACGTGCGGTCACGCTGGGGACCCCTACCGGCGATGCCGACCACCGCGGCCACCGCCTCTGGATGTTCGATCGCGTAGCGCACACCCAGATCACAACCCCACGAATGGCCTACGACTATCCAGTTCCGACGCCGACCGCCTCACGGATGCCCTCAAGATCAGCAATTGCTTCTTCCATGGTGTGCGGGCCGCCGCCCGAGCGGCCAACGCCGCGCGGTTCGGGGTACCAGGCGCGGTGGCCCAGCGGCGAGATTTCATCACGTTCCAGATACTGCACACAACCTGGGCCGCCGGTCAGGACGACGACGTCAGGCCCGTGGCCCGTCACGCCAACATGCAACGCGGTAGCTCCAATTTGAATCATCCGCGACTCCATGTCCGCGAAGCTACCAACAACAGCCGTACGCTCATGCCTCGGCTGGATCATGCTGCACCGGCGCCTGGCCCGTGACTACGAAGCCCTACCCGACAACTCCGCCATCATGATCCGCATCGCGATGATCGACAACCTCACCAAACGCGTCGCCGACGAAACCACCCCAACCTGGCGAGGTATCTGAAGGTGGCATCACCCGCAAAATACGTGAATCGGACGCCCTCTTAGCTCAGCCCGGCCCGCTCCGGCGTGACGGTGGCGTTGTGGGTGGGCACCGACGTCATCCACCTGCTCATCGCCGGTGCCCAGATCAGGTCCGTGTATTCATACCTGTCCGTCGTTGACCTTGCCGGCCTGCTCTGGCAGGGCGGGCGGCCAGTGGTGAACAACCTCTGCCGCAGGCCCTACCCGGCGAGGCGGTCGAGGTCGACCGGACCGTCCGCCGCGGTGGTCACGTGTCCCTGGGCCAGCACATCATTCTGGCCGTGCACCGTCGTAGCCGGCGTCAGCCAGCGCCGGGACATTGAGGTGCGCGACGGACCAGTTCAGGGCGACGGTCGCGCCGGGGTCCGGGCGCAGCTCAGCGTGCAGATGGCTGGGTATCGCGTCGGAAGTCCAGATCGGCAGTCCGTCCGGAATCATGACCGCCTGGATGTTGGCGCCGAAATCGCGGTGCTTCCGGAGTGCCAGGCGTCGATCGTGCTGCCTTTGACGCTGGTGGTCGTCTCGGCCAGCCGGTCGCTGTCGAACACCCGTCGAGGATGACGAACGTCCAGTCGTCGTCGGCGGCCCGGCGCAGGGCGTCGTGCAGGTCAGGTCGTTGCGCGGCCAGGACCGCGGTGCCTTCGGCGATGTAGCGGTACGCGGTCGCCTGCCGATGTGGGCCGAGGAGTCGTGCTTCCGGGGCGGGGCCGGGGAGGAGACGGTTGACCACTTCCAGGGGTGGGGGATCATGGGAGGGTGACGTTCGCGGTGCATTACCTCGTGCCGGCGGCCGGTCTGCTGCCCGTGCCGGACGGCGACGATGTGCTGGTGTTCGACGCGACGCTCGCCGTCGGTGCGGGGGAGCGCACCGTCGTGTTCTCGGTGTTCGCCGAGGGCGCCGGCCTGCGGATCGCCACCGACCTCGATTACACCGCGCTGCTGCGCCGTGAGCCGGCCGAGGTCGGTGCCGTCGCGGCGGTCGACGCGTGGGTGCTGGAGCGGGCGCCGCGCGCGATTCGGCTGCACGAGCTGTTGCTCGACGTGCTGCCGCCGCGGGCGGACGCCGAGCGTTGGTTGGCCGCCCGGGACCCGGCCGGCGATTACTGGCGGGTGCTGGGGCGGCCGCGGTGAGGCTCGGTTCGGCACCCGCAGGTCGGCCCCGGCCTCGGTCGACACCGTGTGGACGTGCACGAGCGAACAGGTCGCACTGATCTGGCTCCCCTCTGTGTCAAGACACCGCCGGGAGGAGAGTTCTATCCTGGGTCTCGGCGGGTCCGGGAAGTGACTTCTCCGAAGAGCCGGCTGGGGGATGAGAGTCGGTCACGTTGGAGCCAGTAGTCGTTCCCCGTTGTCCTCCCGGGCCCGCTGCCGTGGCCACCGCGTCGCTGATCATGCACCGGTAGACGATGTCGGACAGGCGTCGTTTCAGGGCTCGCATCGCTTCCATCGATGTTTTGCCGGAGGCCTTCTTGCGGTCGAAGTAGGCGCGTCCTTCGGTGGGATTGCGCAGCTGGACGGTGGCCATGATGTGCAGTACCCGGTTGATCTGCCGGTTCCCGGCTCAGGAGAGCCGGTGTCGTACCTGCTCGCCGGAGGACGCGTCGATGGGGGCGGTGCCGTTCCAGGAGGCGAAGTGGGCCCGGCTCGGGAACCGGGTGATGTCACCGACCTCGACCAGCAGCCGGGCGGCGCCGGACGGTCCGATGCCGTGCAGGTCCATCAACGTGGTGCCGGTGGAGGCGACCAGGTCCTTGAGTTCCTTGTCTGCCTCCTTGGAGCGCCGGTAGACCCGCTCAAGGTCGCTGATCAGCTCCGCGGCGACCCGCCGTCGGGCCTTGCCGACGACGTCACGGGGTCTGACCGTGGCCAGCAGTGCCTTGGCCTGGGCAGCGGACAGACTCTTCTTCGCCCCACCGGGGATCAGCTCGAGGAGCAGTTGGTGCAGCTGGGACACCATCCGGGTGTGGTCCTCGCCGAGGGAGCGGCGCCGGTCGACCAGGATCCGCAGCAGGGCCAGCTGCTCGTCGTTGACCACCGGGCGCAGCCCGGCCATGCGGGTGCCGACCAGCGCGATGGAGTGGGCGTCGGTGGCGTCGGTCTTGCGGCCCTGCCCGGTGGCGAACACCCGTGCTCTGGCGGACAGCTTCGGCGGGACGTCGACGACCTGCTCGCCATCGGCCAGTAGCCGGTTGGCGATGTGCCGGCCGATGCCCTGGCAGCCCTCGATCGCCCAGACCCGGTGCGGCCATTGGCTGGCGTACTTCCTCATCGCCGTGTAGCCGTCGCGGTCGGTGTCGAACCGGCCGCCGCCGACGACGGTCTCGTCGCCGGCCATGACCTCGATCGTGGCAGAGCGCTTGTGCGGGTCCATCCCGATGACCACACGATCTGACGTGACACTCAACGCGTCCTCCGATGCTCGATCCACCTGGGTTGTCGAGCCGGGAGGGCAACGCTACTTCGAGCCGAGCAAACCCCTGACTTGTCTACTGGAGTCAGATGCGCGGGTCTGCAGCCCGTAGCGTCAGGGCGCTGGTCGGCACTGGCTCGCAAACCCCTTGCCGCCCTCGGGCTGGCTCTTCAAGAGCGTGCCGCCGCTGGCCGGCGCCCGGCCGTGGCGTGGCTCAACAGAGGCGTGCTCAACGATTTCCCCAAGTCAGGCTGCCCGCCACGGTGATCCTCGTTCGCTATGGCGAAAGGAACCCGGCTCTCCGTGACCACGATCGGCATCGACCCGCACAAGTCCTCCTTGACCGCTGTCGCCCTCGACGAGACCGGTCACCTGCTGGCGACAAGGCGGATCACCGTCAACGCCGCCGCATACAAGACGTTGACCGACTGGGCCGCCCGCTGGCCGCAACGCCGCTTCGCTGTCGAAGGCGCCGCTGGGCTGGGGCGGGGTATCGCGCAACTGCTGGCCGCCGCCGGCGAGCACGTCGTCGACGTCCCAGCCACCCTGGCCGCTCGAGCTCGACTGCTGGACACCGGCGGCACCCGCAAAACCGACGCCGCGGACGCTGCCAGCGTCGCTCACGCCGCCATGCGGCACCAGCGGCTGCGCCACGTCGTCGCCGAGGACCATCACACCCGGCTGCGGTTGCTCTCCGAACGCCGTGACGACCTGGCTCGCGAACGCGTCCGGCTGCTCAACCGGCTTCACGTGCTGCTGCGTGATCTGATCCCCGGTGGCGCGGCGCTGGACCTCACCGCGGACAAGGCCGCCGCGCTGCTACGCACGACCCGGCCGCTCACCGCCACTGACAGCTGCCGCCGCGACCTGGCTCGTGAACTGATCGCGGACCTACGCCACCTGGACCGGCGCCTGCACACCAACCAGGCCCAGATCCGGCAGATCCTGAGCGAGACGCACTCCACCATCACCGAAATCCGCGGCGTCGGGCACATCATCGCCGGGAAGATCCTCGGCCACGTCGGTGACGTCACCCGCTTCCCGACGGCCGATCACTTCGCCAGCTACGCCGGCACCTCGCCCCTCGAGGCCTCCAGCGGCGAACGCCGCCGCCACCGACTCAACCCCACCGGCAACCGGCAACTCAACACCGCCCTGCACACCATCGCGCTCGTCCAAGCCCGCGACGCAGGCCCTGGCCGCGTCTACTACCAGCGCAAACTCAGCGAAGGAAAGACACCCAGCGAAGCCCGCCGCGCGCTCAAACGACGCCTCACCAACGTCCTCTACCGGCACCTCATCAAAGATCAACTCAAACTCGCCACAGGCACGGGTTGACACACAGAGGCGCTCTTGAGCCTCTCCCCGCCCTAGGCGACGCCCGGGCCGCGCAGGCCAGATGAGAGCCACACGACGAGCGTGGGCAGCCGAAATGAGAGCGACAGCCCGGGCGCCTCGACCGAAGCCTGGCCGGGCCACGGTCGCAGGTCAATGAAACAAGTAGCCGAGAAGAGTGCGTTGATAGCTTATCGATTGATGCAGCGCCAGAGCCGCCGGGAACGCTACATGATCACTGTCCTGAGGGACCTGTACCGGCTCAACCTCTTGGAGTTGTCGCCGTAAGTTTCGGAGTGTGGCCGGACACTACGTGGTGTGAGAGAAGACCACACGTCTGAGCGGTATGAACAGCGGTTCGTGGCGCTGTGGACCGAACACGGACCACGGGTGATGGCGTACGCGTTGCGACATGTTGACTCCGATTCAGCGCAGGATGTGGTGTCGGAGACGTTCCTGGTGGCATGGCGGAAGCTCGCCAGCGTCCCGGACGAACCCTTGCCGTGGTTGCTCGTGGTCGCCCGCAACACCATCTCCAACCTGCGTCGGTCAGGGCGTCGGCAGGCGCGGGTGGCCGTCGAACTAGAAAGGTTGCGGCAGGTCGCGGAGCCGGCGGCCGCCGCCGACGTTCTCGCCACGGAGCGCGCGACCGTACTGACCCAGTTGGCGGCGCTGACCCCCAAGGAGCGGGAGGCGCTACTGCTGATCACCTGGGACGGCTTGACCCCGGAGCAGGCGGCGCGAGTGGCGGGCTGCTCACTCCCGGCGTTCCACGTGCGTCTGTTCAGGGCGCGGCGGCGACTGCGCGTTGATGGCGAGCCGGATGCGCCGCCCCACGCCGACGCCGCCCAACGTCCACTGCCACTCGCAGGAGGCACCAAATGACCACGGACCGTGACACGATGAACATCGTTCAGAGACTCAAGCCGGTTACCACGGTCGATGACCATTGGCCCGCATCGGCGAGGAAAGCGGCGCTGGAACGTCTGTTGATCGCCACCGCCGCCGAACCGCCGGAGGCATCTCAACGGTCGCGTAGGCGACGAGTCGTGCTCACTGCCGCGTTGACCGCCGGGCTTGTCGTGTCGAGTGCGAGCGTCGCCGCCGCCGGAGGACTGCTGCCTGAGTCGTTCACCAAGCCGTTGTCGTTCTGGGCTACCGAAACCGGCGGCGTGGTGGACGTCCAGACAGCACGACGAGTTGCCCAGGCACCGGGCCCCGACGGCACTGTACTGACCATCTGGTCAGCCAAGGGCCAGGGCGGCACCACCTGCATCGCTCCGATGTTCGAGCCACCCGGTGACCTCGACCGGCCAGCCCCGACAAGTTTCACGCTTGCCGGTGGGCAGTGTGCTGACGGCGACCAGGGCAAGGAGTCATTCAGCAGCATGGGCGGGTCGGCGGACGGCCAGGGAATACACACGATGTGGACGGCCGCCGGGAATGCGGTACGGGCGGAACTGCGACTGCCCGACGGCACTGTACGGTCAGCCGTCCGCGCCGAAGAGCTGTTCTTCTTCTGGTATCTCGCCAACGAGAGCGTCGACCCGCCGGTCTTGGTCGGGTACAGCGCTGCCGGAGTGGCGATGGCGGAACGGTCGCTGCCCAACCTGAAGACGCTCGGGCGCCCCAGCGCCGGCGGTTGAGTCTCAACGACGCGCACCAACCCGGGCTTCCCAGTAACGCCACCATCTCCGAATCGGTCACGCAGCATTCATGGCCCTCGTAACAGAGTTATCTCCCGTCAACACGTCACCCAACACGGTGAACGTTTATGGCCTCGTCGACCCGATGCCCTGATCTGCCGCTGTCAAGGCGCGCGGTCGCTGGCGGGCTCGTCACCGTCCGTGTCGGCGAAAGGGTGCTGGTCTCCGATCCGCGGCGCACCAACATGCCGAGATGAGTGCATGCAGCCGATGTGCTGCTCGCGCGAGGACAACGGGGCAGCCGTCCACCGATCGGTGTGGGACCATCACGCTGTGCCTGAGTTGATCGTACGGGACATGACGAGGAACGAGTTCGAAGAGTGGCGTGACCGTGTCATCCGGTCATTCGCGGATGAGCAGGTAACAGCCGGTAACTGGCCCGCGGACGAGGCCATCGAGTTGGCCACCAAGGCAAACGACGCCCTGTTGCCGGATGGCTTTGCGACTGCCGGAATGCTGTTCTTGAGGGCCGCGCTTCCCGACGGCACATGTGTTGGCGTGTCGTGGCTGGGCTTGACGCACCCGCGCGGTACGCCCGACTGCGCGTTCATCTACGACATCGAGATCAATGAGGCGTACCGCGGAGCTGGCCACGGACGCGCGCTCCTAGCTGCGGCCGAGGACGCCGTGCGCTCCCGTGGCCTGGGTCGCCTAGAGCTAAACGTCTTCGGCGACAACGCCCGCGCTATCCGGCTGTATGAGACTTCCGGCTATCGCGTCCAGACACAACAGATGCGCAAATCGCTCAATTGACCAAGAGTCAGATTGTTTCCCGCCGCCGGAGCACTGATCTGCCGCGAGGCGCGCGCCGACAGGGCGCGTTGTGCTCGCCGCTGGCGACTGGCGTACGGGCAGGATTGACTACGAGTCTTGGACGAGGAAACACCCGTGCCGGCCGTCGGTGGAGATGAACGCGAACGCCACCGGTGCGGCGCCGAGGTTGAGGTAGAACGGTTTCCAGTTCGCATCGAGGCGCAGTAGGGGCCGCCACGGCCCGCTCTTGGGCCAGTCGTGCTCGTTGAGCATCAGCGCCGTCCCGCCGATCTTGTCCTGGTCCAGTGCCTGGAAGTAGCCGCCCCGTTCGTCTGGCGGCAGCGCCATGTAGGCGTCGTACGGCAGGTGCTCGGGGTCCTCGCCGCGAATCAGCTCGACGGTGTACTCCGCCGGCGACCCGTCGCCGTGGTAGAGGGTTGGGCCGCTGGTCAGTGGGCTGGTCGCCCCGTCGAAGACGCCGCCGGGCTGGATGATGACGGCGTTCTCGCCGCTGTCGGGGAAGATAACGTCCGGGTCGAAGTGCTCCACGTCGCTGCCGTGGTCGCCATGGGTGACGAACACGTAGGCCAGCCGCCCCGGGCCGGCACCGGCGAGCTCGGGCTCCAATGCGATCTGGCAGACGAACCGCATCGGGGTGTCCCAGCCTTGGCTGACCGGCCACTGCGGTCCGGTAAGCCAGACGGGCTGACCGCCGAACTTGGTGACCGGCTCGGTCACCGGTGCCTTGGCTTGGTGATAGTTCGCGATCCGCCATACGGCAGCCATGGCGGCGACCGTAGCAGATAGCCCCAGCACCCGGCCCGCAGCCAATCGTGACAGCGCTGGTCGGGTGATGGCGGGTCGACAGCGATGATCGCCGGTAGATATAGCATCAACCTCGACCTGCTCCTGAACGTGTCCTCATTTGCCGCCGACAGCGCGTCGGAGACGACCGGATCTGCCGATGTCAGTGCGTCGTGCGATCTCCTGCCGAAGAGGGCCGCAACCAAACTCCTCCAGCGGTCCTACCAGTTCGACTGCGATCGAAGTGCCAGCTTGATGGCGTAGGTGTCATTCACGTCAATGTCGGCGATCGCCTGCATAGCGGCCGCGGGCCCTCCTCGGTCGTGAAGCAGGCGCACCAGAAGGTACAGGGCAGTTTTGTCACCGCGCTGGGCACGCTCACGTAGCACACCGTCGTGGCCTTCCTCGTACAGGAACCGGTCCAGATGGCGCCGCGCGTGCACGTCGATCTCAGCCCGATCGACCAAATCGCGCAGCAGTCCGGCCTTGGCGAGCAAGTCCATGTGCCACAGGTGCGCGTTGTGTCGGTAAGGGTCGCGGCTGTAACACTCGGCGAATTCGCTAACCAGGGCGATCGCCGTAGCCCAGTCACCGCGCGCCTCGGCCGCTTCCGCCGATGCCTGGTCGAACCGCGCTGTCACCACACCAGTATGGCCCTCCGGTCGCGTTGCACTCTTCTGCCGCGATCCGCGCAGGCGACCCCGACGGCCTCGTCGAAATGGCTCTATGCTGCTGCGATGCAACCCCGCTTGATCAACCAGGTGTGGCTGCCCGGCATTCGGCATGTTACGCAGGCAACTGGCCTTGGCTGGGCGGTTACCGAGTCCGCCAGCGTCACCGTGAACCTGTTCGACCACGACCTGCGTCGCGTAGCGCGATTCGCGGTGCCTCTCGACGACCCGCAGGTGAACGTCGTTGCCACTAGCCGGCTCGTCGCAGCGGGCGATAAGCACCAGATTGTTGTTCTTGACCACAACGGCGCAGTTCACTGGCGTAGCAGCTGGGATCGACTCGGCGGCAGTGCCACCATCGGCGCCGACTTCGACCTGGACAGCGACGACATCCTCTGGGTCCGTCTGGCCGGCACCAAGGAACTTGTCGCCATCCACGCCGCGACCGGCAAGGAGATCCACCGCACGCCGCTGCCCGGCCCCGAGGCTGCCTGGTTCGTGCACCGACCCGCGGACACCTGGACCGGCTTGACGCTGCCCCATCCCGAGCCGTCACCCTCCATGCTCATCGGTCTTAGAGGTCCTAACAAAATGATCTCCGGGCCTGTCGTCCTTTGTAGAGACTGATCTACGATGTCGGGCCGTGAGGCGTGGTGAGCAGCCGCCGTGGATCGTGCCGGACGGGCTGTGGCAGCGCATCGAGCCGCTGCTGCCCGAACCTGAGCGCAACCCGCGGCATCCGGGACGCAAGCGGATCCCGGACCGGCAGGTGCTGTGCGGGATCTTGTTCGTGCTGCACACCGGTATCCAATGGGAGTTCCTGCCGCAGCAGCTGGGATTCGGGTCGGGGATGACCTGCTGGCGGCGGCTGGAGGAGTGGAACCGGGCCGGGGTGTGGCAGCGGCTGCACGAGCTGCTGCTGGCCGAGCTTCAGGCAGCCGGGAAGCTGGACTGGTCCCGCGCTGTGATCGACTCCTCCCATGTACGGGCCGCCCGACGTGGCCCAAGAGCGGTCCGAGCCCGGTCGACCGCGCCCGCCCGGGCTCGAAGCACCACGTCCTGACCGAGGGCGCCGGCATCCCCCTGGCCGTGTCGCTGACCGG
>NZ_JBIDCU010000017.1:0-154190 GCF_043204765.1 Micromonospora sp. NPDC047730
GCTCCGTACCGATGTAGTTGTGGTTGAGCATCCGGGCCTCTTCCTGGGCCAGGACGACAACCCGTCGCGCTCGGTCGGTGAACCGCTCGAACATGCCCTCGTGCTCCTCACGTGCCGTGCGCCTTGATGGTCTAGATCTTGGCGGGGCCGGTGCGCGGACGTCCGGGACGGGCGTCCGTGCCTACTTACTCTATCGCCGCAGACCGACTCCGCTGAGGTCGTGTGTCCCCGCCGGGGGCCGCGTACGCGTCGTTTTACTCAACCGTCCGCGCTCAGGGGGTGTTCCGCGACCCCCGCCTGTACGCGCAGAGCGAAATTCGGGCACCGGCCGGACCGCGTCCGCAGGCCGGTGCCGGCACCGGCGCGGCCCCGAACCCGGGCCGCCCGGGAGTCGTCCACAGGCTGTGGACAAGTTCTCCACCGGCTGTGGACAACCTCCGTCGGGGCGAAATTCTTCCCGGTCCCGGCGCACCCGTGGGCGGATACGGCGACGCCGGCCCGGAGTCGTGCTCCGGCCCGGCGTCTGTCGCCCGTCGGCGGTCGGGTCAGTGACCGGCCTTGGAGTGGTACTCGTCGACGATCTCCTGCGGGATCCGGCCCCGGTCGGAGATGTCCTTGCCGGCCTTCTTGGCCCAGGCCCGGATCGCCTTGTTCTGCTCCCGGTCGGCGGTGGCGCCGCCCCGGCCGCGTGCGGCCCGGCCGCCCACGACGACACCGCCCCGGCCCACCTTGGTCCCGTGGGCGATGTAGGGAGCGAATACGTCACGCAATTTCTCGGCGTTCGAGCTCGACAGGTCGATCTCGTACTGAACGCCGTCGAGCGCGAACTTGACGGTCTCGTCAGCGTCCCCGCCGTCCAGGTCATCGACCAGCTTATGAATGATCTGCTTGGCCACGTCCCACATTCCTTTCGAGCAGGGTGCTCCTGCAAACTTGAGAGCACAATAACCCGTGCGACGCTTGTCGCGTCAATAGGATGCGGTAACGACCCGGTGCGAGTACGCGACTACTCCGGCCGCACCAGGGGGAAGAGGATGGTTTCCCGAATTCCCAGGCCCGTCAGCGCCATCAAGAGCCGGTCGATTCCCATTCCCATACCCCCGGCCGGCGGCATTCCGTACTCCATCGCCCGGAGAAAGTCCTCGTCCAGCCGCATCGCCTCGTCGTCGCCGCGGGCCGCGAGCTGCGCCTGGGCCAGCAGCCGCTCGCGCTGCACCACCGGATCCACCAGCTCCGAGTACGCCGTCCCCAGCTCGAAACCGAGCACGTAGAGGTCCCACTTCTCGGCCAGCCCCGGCTCGCTGCGGTGCGCCCGGGTGAGCGGGCTGGTCTCCTCCGGGTAGTCGCGGACGAAGGTGGGTGCCTGGAGGCCGGGGACGACCAGTTCCTCGAACAGCTCCTCGGCCAGCTTGCCCGGCCCCCACTTCGGGTCGACCGCCAATCCGACCTTGTCGGCGTACTCGACGAGGCGGGCGTGCTCGGTGCGTACCGTGACCTCCTCGCCGAGCGCCTCGGAAAGCACCCCGAAGAGGGTCACCGAGCGCCACTCGCCGCCCAGATCGAACTCCCGGCCGTCGGCGTGGGTCACCACGGTCGAGCCGGCGACCGCGATCGCCGCCTGCTGCACGAGATTGCGGGTCAGCTCCGCCATCGTGTCGTAGTCGCCGTACGCCTGGTATGCCTCGAGCATCGCGAACTCCGGGGAGTGCGAGGAGTCGATGCCCTCATTGCGGAAGTTGCGGTTGATCTCGAAGACCCGGTCGACGCCGCCGACGACGGCCCGCTTGAGAAACAGTTCCGGCGCGATTCGCAGATACAGGTCGGTGCTCAGCGCATTGCTGTGGGTCACGAATGGCCGGGCCGCCGCGCCGCCGTGCAGCAACTGCAGCATCGGGGTCTCCACCTCGATGAAGTCCCGGTCGTGCAGCGAGTCGCGCAGGCTGCGGACGGTCGCGGCCCGGGTGCGCACCATCTGGCGCGCCTGCGGCCGGACGACCAGGTCGACGTAGCGCTGCCGGACCCGCGCCTCCTCGCTCAGCGGCTTGTGCGCCACCGGCAGCGGGCGCAGCGCCTTCGCCGTGACCGCCCACTCGTCGGCCAACACGGACAGCTCACCCCGGCGGCTGGTGATCACCTCGCCGGTCACCCCGACGTGGTCGCCGAGGTCGACGAGGCGCTTCCAGTCGTCCAGCCGCTCGGCGCCGACCCGGTCCAGCGAGAGCATCGCCTGCAACTCGGTGCCGTCGCCGTCCCTGAGGGTGGCGAAGCAGAGCTTGCCGGTGTTGCGTACGAAGATCACCCGGCCGGTGACCGAGGCGCGGTCGCCGGTGGCGGTGTCGGTGGGCAGCTCGGCGTACTTCTCGCGGATCTCGGCCAGCGTGCTGGTCCGGGGAAATCCGACCGGGTACGGCTCGACGCCCTCGGCGAGCATCCGGTCCCGCTTCTCCCGGCGGACCTTCATCTGCTCGGGAAGGTCGTCGGCGGGGTCGACTGGCACGGGAGTCTGCTCGGTCACGGCACGCTTCCTCAGAAGGAGATTTCGGGCGGGGTCAGGCCCCGAGCGTACTCAAGGCGCCAGGGAGGCGTTACGGGATAACCTGCCCGCCATGACCGACCCCACTCACGCCCTGTCGTTCGGTGCGGCGGCGGGCGATTACGACCGGTTCCGGCCCCGCTATCCGGAGGAGGCGGTGCGCTGGGCGCTCGACGGGCTGGGCGCGCCCGCCCGCGTCGTCGACCTGGGCGCCGGGACCGGCATCCTCACCCGCGGGGTGCTCGCCCTCGGACACGAGGTGGTGCCCGTCGAGCCGGACCCCGGGATGCGGGCCCGCCTGGACGCGTCCTCGCGCCGATCTGGAACCTGCGGGACGAGCGGACCGGCTGGGTGGCGGAGCTGACGAAGATCGCCCGGATGGGCGGCAGCGCCGACGACCTGGCCAGCCGGGTCGGCGACTTCGGACCGGCGTTCACGCCGGCCGAGCAGGCCGTTTTCGCGCACCGCACCACGCTCACCCCGGACGAGCTGGTCGGGATGGTCCGGACCCGCTCGTACTACCTGACGGCCGACCCGGAACGGCGGCGGGACCTCGACCGGGAACTGCGCGACCTGCTGGACACCCACCCCGACCTGGCCGGGCGGGAACGCTTCGACCTGCCGTACCGCACCCTCGTCTGCCGCGCCCGGCGGCGCTGAGCGGCGGCGCCCGGCCCCGGCGGCGGCCCGGGACCGGGGCCGGCGGGGTCAGACGTTGCGGTCGTAGACCATCCGCAGGCCGATCAGGGTGATCATCGGCTCGTGGTGGGTGATCGTGCGGCACTCGTTGATCACCAGGCCGGCGAGCCCGCCGGTGGCGATGACGGCCCGCACCTCGCCCAGCTCCTCGGTCATCCGCTCGACGATCCGGTCGACCTGGCCGGCGAAGCCGAAGTAGAGGCCGGACTGGAGGCACTCGACGGTGTTCTTGCCGATCACCGAGCGGGGCCGGGTGGCCTCCACCTTGCGCAGCTGGGCGGCTCGGGCGGCGAGCGCGTCGAAGGAGATCTCGATGCCCGGCGCGAAGGCGCCACCGAGGAACTCGCCCCGGTCGCTGATCACGTCGAAGTTGGTGGTGGTGCCGAAATCCACCACGATCGACGGCCCGCCGTAGAGGGTGTACGCGGCCAGGGTGTTCACCACCCGGTCGGCGCCCACCTCCTTCGGGTTGTCGATGGCGAGCTGCACACCGGTGCGCACCCCGGGCTCGACGATCACGCTCGGCAGGTCGGCGTAGTAGCGGGACAGCATGGTGCGCAGCGAGCGCAGCGCGGCCGGCACGGTGGAGCAGGCCGCCACCCCGGTGATCTCGACCGCGTCCCCGGCGAGCAGGCCCCGGAACTTCAGGCCCAGCTCGTCCGCCGTCGACCGCGCATCGGTCTTGATCCGCCAGGAGTGCACCAGCTTGTCTCCGTCGAAGGTCGCCAGCACGGTGTTGGTGTTTCCGATGTCGATGCAGAGCAGCACGCACGAAGCCTAGACAACGACCGGCCGCCGGTTCACTCGGTGCGCAGGTCCATGGCGATGTCGAGAATCGGCGAGGAGTGGGTCAGCGCGCCCACCGACAGGAAGTCGACGCCGGTCGCCGCGTACCGCGCCGCGACGTCGAGGGTCAGCCCGCCGGTCGCCTCCAGCTCCGCCCGGTCCCCCACGGCGGCAACCACCCCGGTGAGCATCTCCGGGGTCATGTTGTCCAGCAGCAGGAACTCCGCTCCGGCCTCGACGGCCTCCACCGCCTCGGCCACCGTGTCCACCTCGACCTGCACCGGCACGTCCGGGAACGTCTCCCGGACCCGACGGAAGGCCGCCGTGATCCCGCCCGCCGCCAGCTTGTGGTTGTCCTTGATCATGGCGACGTCGTGCAGGCCCATCCGCTTGTTCGTGCCGCCGCCGGCGCGGACCGCGTACTTCTCCAGGGCGCGCAGGCCCGGGGTGGTCTTGCGGGTGTCCAGCACCATCGCCTTGGTGCCGGCCAGCGCGTCCGCCCAGGCCCGGGTGTGGGTGGCCACCCCGGACATCCGGCAGAGCAGGTTGAGCGCCGTCCGCTCGGCGGTGAGCAGCAGCCGGGTCGGGCCGGTCACCGTGGCCAGCACGTCGCCGCGCGCCACCCGCGCGCCGTCGTGGGCCACCAGCGACACCTCGACCGTACGGCCGGCACCGGTCACCTCGCCGACCAGCTCGAACACGGCCGCCGCCACGGCCAACCCGGCCACCACGCCGTCGGCGCGGGCCACCAGGTCGGCCGTGTCGGTCTGCCCTGCGGGGATGGTGGCGACGCTCGTGACGTCGAGGAAGTCGGGCCCCAGGTCCTCGGCGAGCGCGTTCCCGATCACCCGCCGCACCTGCGCCGGGTCCAGGCCGGCGTCCCGCAACGCCCGCTCCGTCGACTCCGTCATCGATTCCCCTCCCACTGAGACGTCAACCGGCCCTGCGCCCCGACCGCGCCGACGAGGTGGCCGAGCCACCGCTCGTCGGCCGTCGGGAAGTCCTCCCGCCAGTGGCAGCCCCGGGTCTCCCGGCGGGCGTACGCGGCGGCGACCAACGCCGACGCCACGGTGATCAGGTTCGTCGCCTCCCAGTCGGCCGTCCGCGGCCGGCCCCGGCCCTCGCCGAGCCCGGTCAACGCGACGGCCGTCCCCGCGAGGGTCTGCGCCGAGCGGAGCACGCCCGCGCCCCGGGTCATCGCCCGTTGCATGGTCGGCGTCGCCTCGGCCGGCACCACCCAGCCCTCGCCGCCGACCCAGGCGCCGGTCGACGCCGGCTGGGCCTGCTCCGGCAGCCCGACGGCGATGTCCTCGGCGATCCGCCGGGAGAACACCAGCCCCTCCAGCAGGGAGTTGCTGGCCAGCCGGTTCGCGCCGTGCACGCCCGTGCAGGCGACCTCGCCGCAGGCGTACAGGCCGGGGATGGAGGTGCGACCGCGCAGGTCGGTGCGGACGCCGCCGGAGGCGTAGTGGGCGGCCGGGGCCACCGGGATCAGGTCGGCCGCCGGGTCGACCCCGATGGCCAGGCAGGACGCGACGATGGTCGGGAAGCGCCGGGCCAGGAAGTCGCCGCCCAGGTGCCGGGCGTCGAGGAAGACGTGGTCCGCGCCGGTGGCCAGCAGCACCCGGTGGATGCCCTTGGCCACCACGTCCCGGGGCGCCAGCTCGGCCAGCTCGTGCTGCCCGACCATGAACCGCTTGCCGTCGCCGTCGACCAGGTGGGCGCCCTCGCCGCGCAGGGCCTCGGAGACGAGCGGCTGCTGGGCGTGCCCGGCGCCCGGCGCACCCGCACCGGCCGGGGTGATCAGCGCGGTCGGGTGGAACTGGACGAACTCCACGTCGGTGACCGCCGCGCCGGCGCGCATCGCCAGCGCCACCCCGTCCCCGGTCGAGACGGCCGGGTTGGTGGTGGCCGCGTAGATCTGGCCCATCCCGCCGGTGGCCAGGACGACCGCCCGGGCCAGGATGGCGCCCACCCCGTCCTCGCTGCCCTCGCCGAGCACGTGCAGGGTGATGCCGCAGGCCGCGCCGAGCCCGCCCGGGCCGTCTCCGGGCGCGCGCAGCAGGTCCAGCACCAGGGCGTGCTCGACCAGCCGGATCCACGGGTCGCGGCGGACGGCGGCGTGCAGGGCCCGCTGGACCTCGGCCCCGGTGGCGTCGCCGCCGGCGTGCACGATCCGGTCCGCCCGGTGCCCGCCCTCGCGGGTGAGCATCAGCGAGCCGTCCGGGTTGCGGTCGAACTCCGCTCCGATCCGCATCAGCTCGCGCAGCCGGGTCGGGCCCTCCTCGACCAGCACCCGCACCGCCGCCGGGTCGCAGAGCCCGACGCCGGCGATCTCCGTGTCGGAGGCGTGCGCGGCCGGGGTGTCGTGCGGATCGAGCACGGCGGCGATGCCGCCCTGCGCCCAGCGGGTCGAACCCTCGTCGATGTTGACCTTCGTGACCACGGTGACGTGCAGGCCCGCCTCCCGCAGGTGCAGCGCGGCGGTGAGCCCCGCCACCCCGGAGCCGACCACGATCACGTCGGTGGTCTCCACCCAGCCGGGCGCGGGGGCGGCCAGCAGTCGGGGCAGCGCCGGCAGGTCCACGGTCGGAAGGTCCATGCCCACAGTCAACCCGAAGGTCCCTCGCGGGGGGCGGCGGGGGCGGGACGAGTGGTTTGGGCCATCGCGTCCGGTGGCCGGGTGGGGGGCCTACCTCGTCCGGACCGGCAGGGCGGCCGGGCCCGCGCCCCTCAGGGAGCCGGTCACCGTACGGTCGTCGAGCCACAGGTAGCAGCGGACGCCGCGGTCGCCGACGCGCCAGCGCCCCGCCCCCGGCGGTCGCACCACCACCCCGCTGCGGAAGCGCAGGTCCGCGTCGTCGGGCACCCCCACGTAGCGGCCCAGCACGGAGCGGCAGCCGGCGTAGAGCGGGGCCCAGTCGGCGGCCCGGGTCGGGTACGGGCGGTCCGGCGCCCGCCACACCCCGACGAACTCGGCGTCGTGCCGGGTGGCGCAGTCGACGGGGAGCAGCGTCCGCACCGCCCCGCCGCCGGCCCTGGTCTGCTGGCAGCCCAGCCGCAACGGCGACGGCCCGCGCAGCGCGTCCCGCAGGCTGCCGGAGCGGGTGACCACCGTGGCGGCGGCCTCGACGGTGCTCACCTCGGTCAGGTCGCACCGGTACCAGCGGGAGCCGGCCGCCCAGCCGGGCCCGGACGGCAGGGCCACCGCCAGCCGGAGCCGCCCGGCCCGCCAGTCGTCGCCGACGTGCCCGGTGGCGCGCGCGTCGCAGTCGGCGAACGCGCCCCGCAGCTCGGCCGAGCCGCCCGGCGGCGGGGTGGCCCGCTCGGCCGGGAAGGCGCCCACGTGCACGGTCTCGACCCGGTGCGGCGCGGCGCAGTCCACCGGCGCGTACGCCGCCAGGGTCACCACGTCGGTGAAGTCGGCGGCCTGGCAGACGCCGGCGGCCGGGGTGAACGGGCCGGGCGCGGGCAGGGCCGCCCAGTCGTCGGCGAGGTCACCGTCCAGCCCGGCGGAGCCGGCGCAGCCGACCAGGAGGACTGCCGCGCTCACGGCGGCGAGCAGGGTGGTCATCGAACGGCGCATCGCGGCCTCCCCCAGCCACCGCGTCTCTCCGACGGGCACCCAGACTACCCACCGCCGCCCTCCGGTGACAGACCGCGTTTGCGCTCCCACTCACCCCCACTGTGCCGCGATCTTGCAGTTACCGCCCGGGCAAAAAGGACTTGTGGTGACAAAAGGCGGGCCGCAGTGCAAGATCGCGGGGAACGGACGGGGCGGACGGGGCGGGCGGGTCAGACGGCGGCGTAGGGGTTGGGAACGGGGGCGCCGGCGGTGCCGGGGGCGGCGGTCGTGGGGTCGGCGTTCAGGTCGACGATGCGGTTGTCGGCGTCGACGTGCACGATCCTCGGCCGATAGGCCCGGGACTCGGCGTCGTCCATCTGCCCGTACGAGATGAGGATGACCAGGTCACCCGGGTGCACCAGGTGGGCGGCGGCACCGTTGATGCCGATCACGCCGCTGCCCCGCTCGCCCGGGATCACGTACGTCTCCAACCGGGCCCCGTTGGTGATGTCCACGATCGCCACCTGCTCGCCGGGGATCAGGTCGGCGGCGTCGAGCAGGTCCTCGTCGACGGTCACCGAGCCGACGTAGTGCAGGTCGGCCTGGGTCACCGTGGCCCGGTGGATCTTCGACTTGAGCATGGTGCGCAGCATCGGGATGCCTTTCGCGGAAACGTGGTGGGGGTCGGGTTCAGGAACGGGGGGCGAGCCGGATCGCCGCGTTGTCGATCAGCCGGGTGCCGCCGACCCAGGCGGCGACGAGCAGCCGCGCCGGACCGGACACCGGCCCCGGCTCCAGGTCCGGGTCGGTGAGCACCAGGTAGTCGAGCCGCGCGCCGGGCGTACCGGCGCCGAAGGCGGCGTGCGCGGCGGCGAGCACGGCCCCCGCGTCACCGCCCGCGTCGGCGGCCTCGGCACCGGCCCGCAGCGCCGCCGACAGGCTCAACGCAATCTCCCGCTCGGCCGGGGACAGGTAGCGGTTGCGGCTGGACAGGGCGAGCCCGTCGGGCTCCCGCACGGTGGGCACGCCGACCACCTCGACCGGCACGTCGAGATCCCGGGCCATCCGCCGCACCAGGGTGAGCTGCTGGTAGTCCTTCTCGCCGAAGAACGCCAGGTCGGGGCGGGTGAGCTGAAGCAGCTTCAGCACCACCGTCAGCACCCCGTGGAAGAACCCGGGGCGGCTCTGCCCCTCCAGGTCCTCGCCGAGCGGACCCGGGTTGACCCGGACGCGGGGCTGGCCGTCCGGGTACATGTCCGCCACCGACGGGGCGAACACCACGTCGGCACCCGCCCGCCGGCAGATCTCCAGGTCGGCGTCGAGGGTGCGCGGGTAACGGTCGAAGTCCTCGTTCGGCCCGAACTGGAGCGGGTTGACGAAGATCGTGACGAGCACGTGGTCAGCCCGCTCCCGGGCCGCCCGCAGCAGCGTCTCGTGCCCGGAGTGCAGGGCGCCCATGGTCATCACGACGCCGACGGTGCCCTTGAGCCCGTCCCGCGCCGCGGCCAGCTCGGCGCGGGTGTGCACCAACTCCGTCACGCGGCCCCCTCCGTCCACCGTCGGCCCGTTCACGCGGCCACCTCCCGCCGGGGCCCGGCCAGCACGCCGAGCAGCGACTCCGCGTCGACCGGGCGGAGCCGGCCGGCGGCGATGGCCCGGTCGGCCGTACGCCGGGCCAGGGCCAGGTAGGGCGGGACCGACTCGGGTGCGGTGGCGGCGAGCCGGGCCAGGTGCCGCTCGACCGTGCCGGCGTCGCCCCGGGACACCGGCCCGGTCAGCGCGTCGTCGCCGAGGCGCAGCGCGTTCTCCAGGGCGGCCCGCAGCAGCGGGGCGAGCACCTTCTCCGGCTGGGCCACCCCGGCGTCGCGCAGCCGGTCGGCCGCCTCGTTGACCAGGGTCACCAGGTGGTTGGCGCCGTGCGCCAGCGCCGCGTGGTAGAGCGGCCGGTCGGCCTCGCCAACCCACTCCGGCACGCCACCGAGGTCGGCGACCAGCCGGGCGGCCAGGGGGCGCAGCTCCACCGGGGCCGTCACGCCGTACGAGATGCCAGCCAGCCGGGCGAGGTCGTCCGGCGTACCGGTGAAGGTCATGGCGGGGTGCAGGGCGAGCGGCCGGGCGCCCGCCGCGGCGGCGGGGGCGAGCACGGCCAATCCGTGCGCGCCCGAGACGTGCGCCACGACCTGGCCGGGACGCAGCGCGCCGCTGTCGGCCAGGTCGGTGACGACCCCGGCGAGCGCGTCGTCCGGCACGGCGAGCAGCAGCAGGTCGGTGGCCGCGCGGGCCACGGCGGCGGCGGAGCGGCGGGGCACCCGGGGCAGCAGCAGCGCCAGCCGGGCCCGGGAGGCACCGGAGCCGCCGGAGGCGGCGGCCACCCGGTGGCCGGCGGCGACGAGCGCGGCGCCCAGCGCCGCGCCGACCCGGCCGGCGCCGACGACGCCGACGGTGAGCGTGCGCGGGAAGGAGAGCGGGGCGCCGGATGTGGCGCCGCCCGACGGTACGGCGGCCGTAGGCGGGGTGGCCGCCTGCGGGCGCAGCGGTGCGCTCATGGCAACGATCCAGTCCTCGGAGGGGGTACCGGTCGATCGCAAGTATGCGCCGCCGTGACGGAGCCGAAACAGGGTCTGTGAAAACCTTCACCGGGCGGTGCGCGGGGGCGTTCCCGGCGGCGCGGGCGGCCGGCTGCGGCTACAGTGCCGCCTGTGACGAAGCGGGTCGTGGCGGACGATATCTGGTCGTCCACGCGGGACGAGGGATGAACTGATGCCGGTCCGCTGGCGGGACGCCATGGACCGGGCGCTCTACGGGCCGGGCGGGTTCTTCGTCGCCGGCTCCGGCCCGGCCGACCACTTCCGCACCAGCGTGCACGCGTCCCCCGCCTTCGCCGCCGCGCTGCTGCGGCTCGTCGAGCAGGTCGACGCCGCCCTCGGCCACCCGGCTGTCCTCTCCGTCGTCGACGTGGGAGCGGGCCGGGGTGAGCTGCTGCGCCAGCTCTCCTCCGCACTGGGGGTTGCCGGGGAGCCCGCCCGCTCCGGGCGGTCAGGCTTGATCCCTCCGCGGGCGGGCTCCCCGGCAACCCCGACTCCCCCGGCCGCCGCCCGGCCCTCGCTCTCGCCCGGCCCGGCGTCCGCCGGTCCCGCGCCCTCCACGCCTGTTCCGCTCGCCTCCCGGGTACGCCTCACCGCCGTCGAGAAGGCGCCCCGACCGGCCGACCTGCCGGACGGGATCGACTGGCTGGACGAGATCCCCGACGGGATCACCGGGCTGCTGGTTGCTACCGAGTGGCTGGACAACGTGCCGCTCGACGTGGCGGTGCACACCACCGACGGCTGGCGCTACCTGCTGGTCGACCCGGCCACCGGTGAGGAAACCATCGGTGACCCGGTCGAACCCGCCGACGCGGACTGGCTGGCCCGGTGGTGGCCGGCGCCGGAGGCCGGAGCGGACGGGATCGGCCCGACCGGGTCGGGGTTCCGGGCGGCCCGATCCGCGGAGGGATCAAGCCTGACCGCCCGGAGCGGGTCGGGCCGCCCGGAACCCCCCACCGGGGTGCGCGCCGAGATCGGCCGCACCCGCGACAACGCCTGGGCCGAGGCCGTGCGCCACGTCGACCGGGGGCTGGCGTTGGCCGTGGACTACGGACACCTGCGAGGCGGCCGGCCCGTGGACGGGACGTTGACCGGGTACCGGGGCGGGCGGCAGGTGCCGCCGGTGCCCGACGGGGCCTGCGACGTCACCGCACACGTCGCCGTCGACTCCGTCGCCTCCGCCGGTGGGCGGGTCGCCCGGTGCGCGTACGACCTGGTGTCGCAGCGGGAGGCGCTGCGGGCGCTCGGAGCCGACGGCGGGCGACCGGTGCTGAGCCTGGCCGCCAGCGACCCGGTCGGTTACGTGCGGGCGCTCGCCGCCGCCTCGGCCGTGGCGGAGCTGACCGACCCGGCCGGGCTGGGCGGGCACTGGTGGCTGCGGCAACCGGTCGGCGTCGACCCCGCGCGGTTCATGGCACGATGACGGACATGACCACGGACGCCGGCGACCTCCGCGAGCTGACCGTCGGCACCGGAGCGGGCCTGGTGGCGGGCACCGGCGGGGAGCAGCTCGGCACCGACATGGTGCTCAACATCGGGCCGCAGCACCCCTCCACCCACGGTGTGCTCCGGCTGAGGCTGGTGCTCGACGGCGAACGCGTGGTGGCCTGCGAGCCGATCGTCGGCTACATGCACCGGGGCGCGGAGAAGCTCTTCGAGGTCCGCGACTACCGGCAGATCATCGTGCTGGCCAACCGGCACGACTGGCTCTCGGCCTTCTCCAACGAGCTGGGCGTGGTGCTCGCCGTAGAGCGGCTGATGGGCATGGAGGTGCCGGAACGGGCCACCTGGCTGCGGATGGCCCTCGCGGAGCTGAACCGGGTGCTCAACCACCTGATGTTCCTCGGCTCCTACCCGCTGGAGATCGGCGCGATCACGCCGATGTTCTACGCGTTCCGCGAGCGGGAGACGATCCAGGCCGTGATGGAGGAGGTCTCCGGCGGCCGGATCCACTACATGTTCAACCGGGTGGGCGGCCTCAAGGAGGAGGTGCCGTCCGGCTGGACCGGCCGGGCGCGGGCCGCCATCGCGGAGGTCCGCGGACGCATGCCGGACCTGGACAACCTGATCCGGCGCAACGAGATCTTCCTGGCCCGCACGGTCGGCGTCGGCGTTCTCACGGCGGCGGACGCCGCCGCGTTCGGCGCGTCCGGGCCGGTCGCCCGGGCCTCCGGCCTCGACCTCGACCTGCGCCGCGACGAGCCCTACCTGGCCTACGACCAGCTGGACGTGCCGGTGGTGACGAAGACCGCCGGGGACTGCCACGCCCGCTTCGAGGTGCTGCTCGACCAGGTGTACGCCTCGCTCGACCTCGCCGAGCAGTGCCTGGACCGGGTGGACCGGCTCACCGGGCCGGTCAACACCCGGCTGCCGAAGGTGCTCAAGGCGCCGGAGGGCCACACCTACGCCTGGACCGAGAACCCGCTCGGCATCAACGGCTACTACCTGGTCTCGCGCGGCGAGAAGACGCCGTGGCGGCTCAAGCTGCGCACCGCGTCGTACGCGAACGTGCAGGCGCTGGCCACCCTGCTCCCCGGCTGCCTGGTGTCGGACCTGATCGCCATCCTCGGCTCGATGTTCTTCGTGGTCGGCGACATCGACAAGTGACCCGCGCGGCCCCGGTCGCCGGTCAGCGCCAGCGGTCGGCCGAACGCGAGCCGCCCGCGCGGGGGACGTCGTCCTGCGGCGGGTAGCCGTAGCGCTCCTGCCGCCGGCCGTACCGCTCCGGCTCGGGCTCCGGCTGGCGGGTGCGGTGGGCCTCGGGCTGGTGCCCGCGCTGGCGGGGCGGGCGCCACTCCTCGGGCACCGGCACCCCGCCGGCCGGCAGCGCCGGCGCGTCCCCCGGCTCCGCCCAGCCGCCCCGCCATCCGTCGTCCGCCCGGTCCCGACGCGGCTCGTCCCGGCGGACCGTCGCCCAGCGGTCCGCGACCCGGTACTCGGTGCCGGTGGCGTCCGCGTGCACCTCGGCACGCCGCTCCCCGACCCGCAGTTCCCGGCCCCGGTCGTCGTCCCGCACGGCCGCCCACCGGTCACCGGCGCGCAGCTCCGACCAGTACTCACCGCGCTCCGGTCCCGCCTCGTCGGGCTGGTGCGGCCGGCCCCGCCCCGGCTGCTCGGCCGGAGCGGCCCAGGCCGCCGGCCCGCCCGTGCCGTCCCAGCCCCGGTCGTCCCACTGCTGCCCGCGCTCCTGCCGCTGCCCGCGTTCGTCCCGTCGGCCCGGCCGCTCGTGGTCGGTCCCCTGCCCGGACCACTCGCCCCCGTCGCGCGACCGCGACCGGTCGTCGTCCCGGGGCGCGCCGGCCGTCGCCCACGACCGGTCGTCGTTCCGCCGGGAACGGTCGTCGTCGCGCCGGGGCCGGTCCGCCGGGTCGCCGTGACCGGCCCGGGACCGGTCGTCCGACTCGCCGGACCACGGCCGCTCCTCCGGCGGCGGTGACCACCGTCCCGCGTACCCGCCGCCGTACCCGGTGCCGGGGTCGCCGGGCACGGACGCGCCACCGTCCACGATGGTGTGCCGGGTGGTGACGTGCACGGTCTCGGTGTGCCGCACCACCCCGAGCGGGCGCGCGGCGGGCTGGCTCTCGGGCTCCGCCGGCCGGGCCGCCCCGTACACCCCGGCCGCTCCGCCGGCGGGTCGGTCCCCGCCGTACACCCCGGCGGACCCGGTGGTGGCGGGCCGGTCCCCGCCGTACCCGCCGGCCGAGCCGCCGGTGGGCCGGTCCGCGCCGTACGCCCCGGCCTGGGCCGCCGGCCGCTCGGCGCGCGGGCCCGGCTGGGGCCGGCGGGCGGGCTCCTCGTCGTCCCGGTCGGCGCGTCCCCAGCGGGGCGCCGGATCGTCCTGGCCCGGCGCCCGCCCCCGGCCAGAGAACCCGTCGTCGGCGGATCCCGGGGTCCGGCCGGCATCGGCCTGGTCGTCGATTCCGCCCAGCGCGGCGCTGCTGGCGTCCAGCCGCCGGCGTAGCGCGGCGACCGCCTCCTGGGCCCGCTGGGCCTGGTCGAGCGCCTGGTTGCCACGCTGGGCGGCCGCCACGATCTCCCCGCGCAGCTCGTGGCGGAGCTGCTCCATCTCGTCCAGCAGCTCCTCGGGCCGGGCCGGGCCGGCGCCGTCGGCGCGCAACGCGATCGACAGGCCGATCAGGACCACGGCCAGGATGGCGAGCACGGCGGCGAACCGCAGCGGACCGTTGCCGTCGGCGACGAGCAGGATCAGCGCCGCCACCGGCGCCAGCGCGACGCCGATCCAGAAGAGCACGGTGAGCAGCGGTGGGTTGCGCTTGTCGGCGGGGGCGACCGGGGCTGGCATGGGTCCGCAGCCTACCGAGAGTTCCCCCGCCTGGGAACGGCTGGAGAGGCCCGGCGGGACGGGACGGCGCAGCCGGTCGCCGGCGGCGCGGGGCCGCCGGCGACCGGCTGGGAATCAGCTGGACGCCAGCGCGCCGTCCGAGGAGAAGACCAGGCCCACGCTGGCGGCGCCGGTCTTCAGGGCGTTCTTGGTCTGCGGGCCGCCCTGGTCCAGCGAGCTGAACGAGCCGGCCTTGAAGTCGTAGACCTGGACCAGCCCGGCCCCGCACTTCGGCCGCTGCGGGCACTCCGGCGGCCCGGCCAGCACGGTGGCCTGGCCCGAGCACTTGGCCGCCAGGTCCGAGAGCGTGCGGACGCCGTACTTGTCGGCGAAGGTCTTCGTCACGGCGAAGGCGTTCTGGTCCTGGGCGGCGGCGGGCGTGCCGAAGACGAGGCCCACCTTGTCACCGGCGGCCTTGAGCGCGGCGACGGTCTTCTCCAGCTCGGGCGAGGACACCGGCTGGGCGTCCTTGCCGTTGGCCTTGGTGTTGAGGAACTCGGCCATGGTCGCCGCGTACTCGGGGACCACCTGGATCTCGCCCCGCTCCAGGGCCGGCTCGTAGAGCTCGCGGTTGCCGATCTGCTGCACCTTGGCCTCGTAGCCGGCGGCGGTCAGCGCGATCTTGTAGAGCTCGGCCAGGATCTCGTTCTCCGTGAAGTTGGCCGCGCCGATCACGATCTGACCGCCGGGCCCCTTGGCGATGCCCGTGGTGACGCCGTTGGCCGCGGCGAACTCCTCGGCCGCCTTCTGCGCCGTCTTGCGGTCCACGTCGACGGCCTTGTTGAGCTGGATCAGCTTCGGCGTGTCGAGCGCCACCGAGACCTTGTCCAGCGCCGCGAGCAGCTGCGGGTTGGCCGCCTTGGCGTTGACCGCCGGGATGACGTTGTCGGTGTTCTGGAGCTTCTTGTCGTCGTCGAGGACGACGAGCTGGTCACCGGCGACCGGGGCGCAGCCGGCCCCGGAGGCCGCCTGCTCCGGGGCGTCCGTGCCGGAGGAGCCGGCGTCGCCGCATCCGGTCAGCAGCCCCGCCGCGGCGAGGGCTCCCACCGCACCGACCGCCAGTCGTGTACGTGCGCGCATCAGTGCCCGCCTTCCGTGTCCCGGCGCGACCCGTCCGGGCCGGCCGCGTGTCCGACGGGCGATCCCTGTCCGGCCGCCCGCTGTGTCCGTCGGGCGGCCCCCTTTCCGGCCGCCCGCGATTTTCCACCCAACATCTTCCACACGGGTCCGACAACCCGAGGAAAGGTTTGTCACCGGATCGTCACCCGTCGACAGCCATCGAACAGCGGGCGTCGGTGAGCGGCAGCGCGCGTCGGCGGGCACTCCCGGGTGTGGCGTCCCGCGCGGGGCGGACCGGAGCTCAGCCGCCGGCCAGCGCGTCCGCCGCGCGGCGGCGGGCCCGGCGGCGGGTGGCCCGCAGCGGGCGCGGGGTGACCAGCCGCTCGACCAGGGCCAGCACCAGCTCGACCAGAACGGCGAGCCCGGCCACCAGCACGCCGCCGGCGAGGATCTGGCCGCCGCCGGCGGCGATGTCCAGCCCGAACCCGGCGCGGATGATCTGCCCGAGGCCGCCCCCGTTGACGAAGGAGGCCAGCGCGGCGGTCGCCACCACCTGCACCGCCGCCGTGCGGAACCCGGCCGCCAGGTAGGGCACCGCCAGCGGCAGCTCGACCCGGCGCAGCAACTGCCACCCGGAGAAGCCCATGCCGCGCGCCGCGTCCCGGGCCTCCGGATCGACCTGCCGCACCCCCGTGTACGCGTTGGCCAGCAGCGGCGGCACCGCGAAGACGGCCAGCGCGACCACCACCGACGGCTGGCCGAAGCCGAGGAAGGTCAGCGGCAGGATGGTGAGCAGGGCCAGCGTCGGCACGGCGAGCGTGACGTTCGACACCAGCACCACCAGGCCCCCGCCCCGACCCGTGTGCCCGAGCCAGAGCCCGATCGGCCAGGCGATCAGGCAGCCCAGCGCCACCGCCGCCGCCGACATCGACAGGTGCTCGCCGAGCCGCTCCAGGATCCCGCCCGGATTGGTCCAGTTCAGCGGGTCGTTGAGCCAGACCAGCGCCGCCTCGACGGGGTTCATCGGGCCCGCCCTCCGTTCGCGACCGCGGGACCGCGCCGCGCGGCGTTCCGAGCGCTCACGCCGCCCTGCTCCGCAGCCAGGGGGTCAGCAGCCGGCCCACGCCGGCCAGGATCAGGTCGAGCACCAGGGCGAGCAGGACGCAGAGCAGCGTCCCCGTCATGATCTGCGCCTTGTAGAAGTTGTTCTGGAAGCCAGCGAAGATCAACTGCCCGAGGCCGCCCCGCCCGATCACCACGCCCACGGTCACCAGGGCCACCGTGGAGACCGTGGCCAGCCGCAGGCCGGTGAGGATGCCCGGCAGGGCCAGCGGCAGCTCGACCCGGACCAGCCGGCCCCAGCGGCCGTACCCCATCCCCTCGGCCGCCTCACGCACCTCGGGAGGCACCTGGTTGAGCCCGGCGAGGGCGTTGCGGACGATCACCAGCAGCGCGTAGAGGACCACCACACTCAGCGCCGTCACCGCCCCGATGCCCAGGTAGGGCGCGATGAACGCGAACAGCGCCAGCGACGGCACCGTGTAGAGCACCCCGGTGACGGCCAGCACCGGCCCGGCCAGCGAGCGGAACCAGTACGCGGCCACGGCCAGCGGCACGGCGACCAGGGCGGCGATCAGCACCGCGCGCACCGTCAGCGAGGCGTGCTCCCGCACGGCGGCGAGGATCGTGTCAGAGTTGTCCCGCACGTACTGCCAGGAGAACCACGGGTTACCCGGGTCGGCCCGGTAGCTCAGGCGGAAGGACATGTGTGGACGTTACCCCGGCAACCACGGATCACGGCGGGCCGCGTGCGGCGTCCATCGCGCTGGAGGGCATCCACAAGCGCTACCCGGACGGCACCGAGGCCGTACGCGAGCTGAGCCTCGACATCGCCGCCGGCGAGCTGGTGGTGCTCATCGGACCGTCGGGCTGCGGCAAGTCGACGGTGCTGCGGATGGTCAACCGGCTGATCGAGCCGACCGGTGGCCGCATCCTGCTCGACGGCGAGGACGTCACCCGGGTGGACCCGGTCCGGCTGCGCCGCCGGATCGGCTACGTGATCCAGAACGTCGGGCTCTTCCCGCACCAGACGGTCAGCGCCAACGTCGCCACCGTGCCCCGGCTGCTCGGCTGGCCCCGCGAGCGCAGCCGCCGCCGGGTCGACGAGCTGCTGGAGCTGGTGGGGCTCGACCCGGCGACGTTCGGCCGCCGCTACCCGCACGAGCTCTCCGGCGGCCAGCGGCAGCGGGTCGGGGTGGCGAGGGCCCTCGCCGCCGACCCGGTGGTGCTGCTGATGGACGAGCCGTTCTCGGCCGTCGACCCGATCGCCCGGACCCGGTTGCAGGAGGAGTTCCTGCGGTTGCAGGCCGAGGTGCGCAAGACGATCGTGCTGGTCACCCACGACCTCGACGAGGCGGTCCGGCTGGGCGACCGGATCGCGGTGCTCTCCCAGGGCGGTCGCCTGGAGCAGTACGACACCCCGGCCGCCGTGCTCGGGGCACCCGCCACGCCCTTCGTCCGCGAGTTCGTCGGCACCGACCGGGGCATCCGCCGGCTGGCGGTCACCCCGCTGACCGGCGCGGCCGTCGAACCGCTGCCGACGACCGGGGTGGCCGAGCTGCCGACGGTGTCGCGGGGCGGCTCGGCGTACGACGCGCTGGGGGCACTGCTGACCTCGGCCGCCGATCGGGTGGTGGTGACCGACGAGGGGCGGCCGGTGGGCGTGCTCAGCCGGACGCGACTGCTCGAACTGGGCCGGCCCGACCGGTGACCGGCCCGGCCGGGAAGGGTCGCGGGCAGCGGGCCCGGGTCGGACGACGGGGGATCGTGGGCCGGCGGGGTCAGGCCCGGCCGCCGAGGCTGGCCGTGCCGACGATCCAGCCGGAGAGGAAGCCGTACGTCGCGCCGGTGCCGGCCGACTGGATGGCGGTGAGCAGCGCCGGATCGGGGCCGAGGAAGGCGGCGAGCAGCGAGGCGAAGCCGCCGGCCAGGACGTAGGCGGCCCAGCCGGAGAAGAACTGGCTCGCCGACCCCTGTACCCGGGCCACCTGCGTGGCGGGCAGCAGGTAGAGGAAGACCACCGCGAGGATCACCAGCAGGACGGCCCGCAGGTTCGCGACGAGCAGGCCGCCGGAGGCATCGCCGCCGTCGAACCGCCAGGCCGGCCAGGCGAGCAGTTGCAGGAACCAGCCGCCGGCGGAGGTGGGGTCGGTGCCGGCGGCCCAGCCGACGTACGCCGGGCTGCCGCAGACCGCGACCAGCAGGAACGCGGCGAGCGCGCCGGTGCCCGCCGCCGTCCCGTAGCGGCCGCCGGCCCGCGGCGGGTTGGTGAGCGCCATGATCGGATCAGTTCCCGGCGGACCTCGGGGAGCAAACCTGCCGGAGCCCGTCGGCCACCGTCACCTTCGCGGGTGCGTCATCAGGTAGTCGATGAAGGCGGCCCGCAGCAGCGGCGCCGACTCCTCGTAGCCGTGCCCGGTCAGCTCCCGCCACAGCGCCGCGGCCTCGTCGATCGTCGGCCCCACCGAGTTGGGCGCGCCGTCCAGGACGGCGGCCTCGTCCGCGTTCGGCAGGTGCCGCAGCACCGACCAGAAGAAGCCCACGTCGCGGCGCTCCCGGGCGACCGCGAAGGCCCGCTCCCGCAGCTCCTCAGTGGACAGCGCGTCGAGCTCCTCGAACGACGGGCCGGCGGAGGTCGATGGTGTGTCGGTCATGCCGACGAGCCTAACCGCCGAGATCACCGCCGGCAGGGTGGACGCGACACCGGCCGACACCGCCGGCCCGCCCCGCGGCCGGTCAGGGGGTGGCCGCTCAGCGGTCGTCGCTCTCCCACCGGCGGCGCCCGCTCTCCCACCGCGGCACGCTCCAGGGGTCCGCCGGGCTCTCGGTGGACTGCGCCGGCAGGGCGGGCGGCCAGTCGCCGACCGGGTCGGGCCGGGGCGCCGCCCAACCCGTGCCGATCCGGCCGTCCCCGACCGGGACCGGTTCCGCCGCCGCGCCGACCGCCGGCCGCCCGTACGCCTCGACCAGGCGGGTTACCAGCAGCCCCCCGCCGAGCGCCGCCGCGCCGACCGCCCACCGGCTCACCGTCCAGCCCCTGGCCTGCGCGTACGCGACGAAGACCGCGACCAGGCACACCGCCAGCAGGGTGCCTAACACGCCGCCCCGCCGGCCGTAGGCGCTGGTGCCGGCGAGCAGCGCCACGCCGACCGCCAGCACCGTCCAATCCAGCCCGGCGTCGGGCGCGACCGGCCCGGCGGCGCGGGTGGCGGTGAGCATGCCGGCGAGGGCGGCCAGCACGGTCGAGCAGACGAGCGCGCCGGAGACGACCACCGCCGCCACCACGCCGCGACGGCGGGCCGGGTCGACGACCGGGCGGAAGCGGCCGACCAGCCGGCGGACCGCCCGCACCGCCCCCAACAAGCCGCCGAGCACGACGACGGCCGCGAGCCCGGCGAAGAGGTGCAGCGCGCCGCGCCCCGGGTCGTAGTCACCCTGCGGGAGGACCGGCGCGGAGCGCTGCTCGATGTACACGACGACCCCCGCCGCACCGGCGAGGCTGGCGGCCCAGCCGGGGACGTGCAGCACCACCACGGCCAGCGCCAGGGCGAGCCCGCCCAGCGCGGCGACCGCCAGGGCCGGCCCGGCAGCCGCCGTGACGCCCCGGTCGCCCTGCTCGGCCATGTGCAGCGCGGCGGCGACCGCCACCGGGCCCACCGCCAGGTTCACCGCGGCGGTACGCAGGCTCAGCCCGGCGGCCAGCACCAGCAGCCCGAGCACGACCGCGTCCAGCAGCAGCGAGCGCAGCCCGGCGCCGCGCAGCGCGTCCGGGTTCTCCCGCCAGAGCAGGAACGTCCCGACGCCCAGCGTGACGAGGAGCAGCAACTCCCAGACGACGTGGACCGCGAACCGGTCCCGGCCGGGTTCCCCGTGCGCGGGGTCGTCGAAGACGTTCTCCAGGACGGCGGCCGGGATGCCGGACGACGGCTCGGTGGACGCGTCGCGCCCCGGTTCGTCGTACCCCATAGCCGCCGCCTCCCACGTGGCCGCTCGTCCAGGTCCGACGCGCGGGCGGGCCGGGGCGGCCGTTGCTCTCCGGTCGCAGGCACGCTACCCGTGCGGGAGGCCGGGCGTAACCCCCCGGATCAGCGCGGGCCGGGGCGGTTCTCCCGGTCGCCGGGCTCGCGGTCCTCGTCGTCCTCCTGCTCGGGGACGCGGCAGGCGCGCTCCAGCCAGAGCGCCGCCGCCACCAGGGCCAACCCGGCGAGCAGGCCGGCGCCGGCGACCGGCCGGTCGTCCATTGCGGCGTCCGTGCGCTCCACGAAGAGCCAGCCGGTCAGCCCGGCGTAGAAGCCGGCGAAGATCGCACCGGCCAGCGAGGACGCCTTGGCCAGCACCACGAACCGGGCGACCAGCAGCGGGTTGACCGGATCGCGGCCCGGCCGGCGCTCGATCCGCCCCCGGGTGTTGACCGCGGCGTACCCCTCCAGCACGGCGAGCGCGGCCAGGGTGACCACCGGCAGCCACGGCAGGTCGGGCAGGTAGTCGTAGTAGAGGGTGCTGATCAGCAGCCAGGCCACCGCGGCGGCGCCGAGGCCGGCCACCACCAGGGTGGAGATCCGGGTGGGGCCCATCCGGAACCGGTCCGGACCCGTCCCGCCCGGGCGTGGGGATCGCGCCTGCGTCATGCCGGCCGGCTCCACTGGGTCATGCCGTCGACTCTATCGCCAGATCCGGCCGGGGGCGCAGATCCAGGGCGTCGGCGGCGACCGGGCCGGTGTTGAGCAGGTCCGTCAGCCAACCGTGCCCGGGCAGCCGCCCGTACGGCTGGATGTCGATCCACGGCCGCAGCACGAACGCCCGCAGGTGCGCCCGGGGGTGCGGCAGGGTCAACTCCGGGTCGTCGCTGACCACCGGCTCGTCGTCGGCCCAGACGGCGATGACGTCGACGTCCAGGGTGCGCGGCCCGAAGCGCCGCCGCGGGTCGCGGGTCCGGCCCGCGACGCGCTCCGCCGCCCGGGCCCGCTCCAGCCAGTCGCGCGGCGTCGCGGCCGGGTCCTCGGCGAGCAGCACCGCGTTGAGGTACGCGGGCTGGTCCTGGTCCCCCCACGGTGGAGTCTCGTAGACGCCGGAGACCAGGAGCACGTCGTCGCCGAAGGCCGACACGGCGGAGCGCAGGTGCGCCAGCCGGTCGCCGAGGTTGCTGCCGAGGGAGAGGACGGCCCGGCTCACCGGCCGCGCCGCCGGGTCATGGTGACGGCCACGTCGGTGAAGGCGTGCGGGACGGGCGCCTCCGGCTTGTGCACGGTGACCGTGGCGACCTCGACCCTGGGGTCGGCCAGGCAGACGGTCAGCAGCCGGTCGGCGAGCGTCTCGATCAGGTTGACCGGCTCGCCGGTGACGACGGCGACCAGCCGCTCAGCCAGTTCGCCGTAGTGGACGGTGTCGCCCACCTCGTCGGAGCGCGCCGCCGGGGCCAGGTCCATCTCCAGCACGGCGTCGACGACGAAGTCCTGCCCCTGGGCGCGTTCGAAGTCGTACACCCCGTGCCGGCCGTGCGCCCGCAGGCCGGTCAGTTGGATGCGGTCGGTCATCGGTCTCCTCCGTGGTCGGCGGTGCCGCCCGCCCGGCCGGCGCCCGCGTGGGCCGGGCGGGCCGCGCCGGTGGTCGGGGGCGTCAGGCGGGGCGCGCCGGTGGCCCGCCAGACGGCGAGCGCGTCCGCGGTGGCGCGGACGTCGTGCACACGGACGCCCCAGGCGCCGGCCGCCACCGCGAGCAGGCTGGTGGCGACGGTGGCCGCGTCCCGGCCGTCCGTGGGGCGGGGGGCGTCGTCGGGGCCGGCCAGCAGCCGACCCAGGTACGCCTTGCGGCTGGACGCGAAGAGCAGCGGGAAGCCCAGCTCCAGCAGCTCGGGCAGGCGGGCGCTCAGCTCCCAGTTGTGCGCGGCCGTCTTGGCGAAGCCGAGCCCCGGGTCGATCACGATGCGGTCGGCGGCGACACCGGCCCGCAGCGCCTCGTCGACACGCCGGCCCAGCTCGGCGCGGACGTCGGCGACCACGTCGGTGTAACGGGCCAGCTCGCCCATCTCGCGGGCGTGGCCGCGCCAGTGCATCAGCACCCAGGGGCAGCCGGCGTCCCGGACCACCCGGGCCATGTCGGGGTCGGCGAGGCCGCCGGAGACGTCGTTGACCACCGCCGCGCCGGCGGCGAGGGCCGCCTCGGCGACCCGCGCGCGGGTGGTGTCGATGCTGATCGGCACGCCGGCGGCGGCCAGCTCCCGGACGACCGGCAGCACCCGGGCCGTCTCGGTGTCGGCGTCGACCCGGTCGGAGCCGGGCCGGGTGGACTCCCCGCCCACGTCCACCAAGTGGGCGCCGTCGGCCCGCAGCCGCACGCCGTGTCCGACGGCGGCATCGAGGTCGGCGTACCGTCCGCCGTCGGAGAACGAGTCGGGCGTGACGTTGAGAACGCCCATCACCACCGGGGCCGAGGCCCGTACCAGATCGGTCACGACTAGACGGTACCGGTCGGCCGGAGCACCCCGGGCGGGCCGGGTCGAGGGCGGTGACATGCGCATTCGAACGGGTGTACGATCGGTCGTCCGGGTCGAATCGGGCAGACTCTTCGCGGCTTGTCGCATTGAGGGCCTGCCCGTACGCTTTGGAATTGCCCGGCATCGAGATGGCGAAGCCTGGAGGGAGGGCCGAAGCGGGAAAATCCGCCCAAAGCTCACCACCCTCCGTGGTGGGTAACGAACGCAGGGTCGTCGACGCTGCGGCTAGTGAGCACCGTTCCCGCCAGGCATGCCTACTGCACCACCGCGGCGCCGCCGGCCGCGACTTGGGGAGGTTCCAGTGATCGCCATCGAGCTGATGGAGACGGTGACGTCCGCCGCCGCCCACACGCTCTCCACCCTGGCGTCGACTCCACTCGCCGAGCCCGCGCCCAAGGGCATCGACACCGAGGGTGTCGTCACGTTCTTCGCCAGCAAGATCGCTCCGATCCTGCTGGCCGTGCTGGGCGTCATCTTCATCGGGCGGGCCAGCCGGGGCGAGATCTCCAAGGTGCTGACCAGCTCGGCCATCGCGATCGTCGGGCTCGCCTTCATCGCCGGAGCCGCCACACTCTTCTTCATCGGCGACTACCTGATCGACCTGATCTTCGAATAGGCGCGGGCACGACATGCGGCTGCGCACCGACGACGACATCTACCGGGCTCGCCTGGTCTACCTCGGGCCGCCCGGCTACACCCTTCCGGTCCACCTGCCCTACGCCCAGTACGGGCTGTTCATGCTGCTCGTCCCCCTCTACATGTTCATCCACTGGTTGTTCACGCTGCAGGTCGAGCTCTTCCCGGCCTGGGAGATCGCGCTGGCCATCGTGACCACCTCGTTCATCTTCCGGTACGTCGACCCGGACCGGCCGGCGCGCATGGTGATCCGCACCGCGCTGACCGACTGGCGGCGGACCCGGGAGCCGGCCGCCGAGCAGCGGGACCCCCGCCTGGTCGGCAGCCGGATCAGGATCCGGGAGGAACTGGCATGACCGGGCGTACGCCGATCAGGCAGTCGCACGACGCGGGTGAGGCGGTCGCATGAGTCGCTCTTCCACGCCGGGTTCCCCGGCCGGGCGTCCGGCCGCCCCGCACGGTAACCGTGCGCGGTCGTTCGACTACCCGGACGAGCCCGAGCGGGACGAGGTCGCCCTCGACCCGGCCCTCGTGACCACCCCCGGGCACGGCGGCGTCGGCGTCTTCCAGGCGCCCCGCCCGGTGCAGCGCCGGACGCCGCCGGTCGACCCGGGGCCACCGGCCGACAGCGCCGACATCGACTCGCCCTTCCTCGACCTGTTCGGAGGGGCGCGCCCCGGCACGCGGCCCGCCACGCCGCCTCGGGTCGGCGGGCGGGAGCACGCGGCCATCCCGCAGCAGCCGGCCGCCGTCGAGCCGGCCCCGGCCGCCGCCCCGGCCCCGCCGCGCGCCGCCCGGCCGCCCGCCCGTTCCACCGGCACAGCCGACCGGGCAC
Organism: Micromonospora sp. NPDC047730; assembly: GCF_043204765.1. Classification (NCBI taxonomy): domain Bacteria; kingdom Bacillati; phylum Actinomycetota; class Actinomycetes; order Micromonosporales; family Micromonosporaceae; genus Micromonospora; species Micromonospora sp. NPDC047730. Next base: position 24,593 of record NZ_JBIDCU010000017.1, read on the forward strand.
CCGCGGTGGAACCGCCGCCGGCGGACGCCGACGACGAGCCCCCGGCCGTCGCGTACGAGCAGCCGGTCGTCGCGTACGAGCCATCCGCCGTCGCGTACGAGCCCCCCGCGGTCGCGTACGAGCCCCCGGCGGTCGCCCACGAGCCGCCGGCCCGGGCGGTCCGGGTGCCGCACCAGCCCGGGGACCGGCTGCCGACGCTCCGCCCACCGGCGGACGAGGCGGCGGCCGGCGTGACCCCGCCGCCCCCACCGGCGCCACTCGACCCGGCGCCCCCAGAGCGGCCGTCGCGGCGGGCCGGGGAGCGGCTGCCGGAGCGCACGGGGCGGGACGTGACGCCGCCGCGCCAGCGCTCCGCCGGCCGGCGCGACCAGCCCACCAAGCCGGTCCGCGTCAAGCCGCCGAAGATCAAGTTCGGCGACCGGGACCCGGCGGTCGAGCTGGCCATCACCGAGATCGCCGGCCACCTCACCTTCACCCCGAACACCGTCACCGCCTGGTATTGGCTGCCGGAGGTGCGCTGGGCGTTCCGGCCGGACGCGGAGCGGGAGGCGCTGCTCTCGGCGATCTCCGAGCAGTACGCCGGCCTGGCCGGCTTCCGGCTGCACCTGCGGCGCACCACCCGGCCCTTCCCGGCCGACGAGTGGGCCCGCACCATCGACACGCACACCCGGTCCCCGCTGCCCGACGTCCCGGGCACCGCCGGCTGGGCCGACCACCTGGTGGCCGCGCAGCGGCACCTGCTCTCGGTCAACCACGCCGAGGGGCAGACCTACCTCGGCGTCACCTTCGCCCGCCGCTCCCTCGGCGACTCGCTCACCGAACGCCTGCTGCGCACCTTCGGTCGCGGCGTGGCCGAGGGCGAGCGCCGCAAGCTCGGGCGCACCGTCGAGCAGTTCGACGAGGTGCTGGGCGCGTTCGGCATGCGCGGACGACGAGTCACCGCGCAGGAGTTGGAATGGCTGCTCTACCGCTCCGTGGCGCTCTGCATGGCGCCCCCCGGCCGGCTCTCCCCGATCACCGACGGCCGGTGGGAACGCGGCGACCTGCTCGCCCTCACAGAGCAGGTGGAGCGCTACCGCACCCCGTACGGTTCCACCGTCAAGCTGGTCAACCGCATGACCGGCGAGGAGCGGCACGTCGCCGTGCTGGCGGTGGGCCGGATGGAACCGCTGGAGATCCCCGAGCGGCACGAGCCGTGGCTGCACTTCCACGAGCGGCTGCCCTGGCCGATGGAGCTCTCCACCCGGGTCGACATCCTCGGCTCCGGCGACTCCTTCCGTAACCTCGAGCACCGGCTCCGGATGATCCGCTCCCAGCAGCTCGACTACGCCGAACACGGCATCGACGCCCCGCCCGAGCTGGAGCGGCTGGCCAAGCGGGCCCTGGTGATCGGCGACGAGATGACGACCGGCCTGCCGGTCGACTCCGCCCGGGCGCACGGCTGGCACCGGATCGCCGTCGGCGGGCGGACCCGCGAGGAGTGCCTGGAGCGAGCCCGGCGGCTGATCCAGCTCTACTCCCGGGAGCTGCGCATCTCGCTGCAACACCCGAAGAACCAGGACTGGCTGGCCCGCGAGTTCATCCCCGGCGAGCCGATCGCCAACACCGGCTACGTCCGGCGGATGCCGGTCAACCTGCTCGCCGCCGCCCTCCCGCAGGCCGCCTCCACGGTCGGCGACCGGCGCGGCGACCTGATCGGGCGGACGGCGGGCACCTGCCGCCGGCCCGTCTTCCTCGACCTGCACTTCCCGATGGAGGTGCGCGAACGCTCCGGCCTCGCCGTCTTCGTCGCCGAACCGGGCGGCGGCAAGTCCACCCTGCTCGGCGCCCTCGGCTACCTCGCGGCCCGGCGCGGCGTCCAGGTGACGCTGCTCGACCCGTCCGGCCCGCTGGCCCGGCTGTGCGCCATGCCCGAGCTGCGGCCGTACTCGCGGGTGCTGAACCTGACCGGCTCCGAGCACGGCACCCTGGCGCCGTACTCGCTGATCCCGACCCCGCTGCGCACCGAGTTCGGCAGCGGAGCGGCGGGCGACCGGGAGTTCGAGATCGCCGTCTCCAACGCCCGCGCCGAGCGGCGGATGCTCGTCCAGGACATCTGCATGATGCTGGTGCCGCCGCAGGTGGCCCGCGAGGCGTCCACCGCCACCCTGTTCCGGCACGCCGTTCGCCAGGTGCCGGCGGAGGAGACCTCCACCCTGGACGACGTGGTCGCCTGCCTCAGCCAACTCGACGACGACGCCGGCAGGGAACTGGCCAACCTGCTGCTGGACACCGCCGAGATGCCGCTGGCCATGCTCTTCTTCGGCCGGCCGCCGGAGGGGCTGCTCGGCGCGGACGCGGCGCTCACCGTGATCACCATGGCCGGGTTGCGGCTGCCCGACCTGAAGATCGAGCGGGAGTACTGGTCGGCCGAGGAGGCGCTCGCCCTGCCGATGCTGCACACCGCGCACCGGCTGGCCGTACGCCGCTGCTACGGCGGGTCGATGTCGTCCCGCAAGCTCGTCGGCCTGGACGAGGCGCACTTCATGGAGGGGTGGCGCTCCGGCCGCTCCTTCCTGGTCCGGCTCGCCCGCGACTCCCGCAAGTGGAACCTCGCCGCGCTGGTGGCCTCGCAGAACCCGCGCGACATCCTCGGCCTCGACGTGCAGAACCTGGTCTCGACCGTCTTCGTCGGCCGGATCGCCGAGGACGCGGAGATCGCCTCGGAAGCGCTGCGCCTGCTGCGGGTGCCGGTCGACGACGGCTACGAGGCCACCCTCGCCTCGCTCTCCACCGCCGACGCGACCTCCGCCACCCGGCTCGGCTTCCGCGAGTTCGTCATGCGGGACGTCGACGGTCGGGTGCAGAAGGTCCGGGTCGACGTCTCGTACGTCGACGGGCTGCTGGACCACCTCGACACCACTCCCGCCGCGATCGCCGCGGCCGCCGGGGTACTGCCGGCCGTCCTGCCGGATCTGGAGGCGTGACATGGCCGGGGCCCGGGCACGGCTGGCGGCGTTCCTTCTCGCACTCGGCGTACTCGCCGGGGCAACGATCGGCTGGCCGGCCCTCGGCGCCGCCGCGGCCGCCCCGGCACCGCTGACCGCCCAGGCTTCGGCGGACCTCTGCACCACTCCGGAGTGGCAGGCCGACTTCCGCGCCTGCGTCGCCAAGCTCAAGGATGTCGCCGAGGACGACGTCAAGTGCCGGAACGCCCCGACCCCCGGCGCCCCGGACTCCGGGCTCGCCGGCTGGTTCGCCTCGCGTCCGGAGTCGGCCACGAAGCCGGGCCCGAAGGGCTTCTACAGCGACTACGGCTACGCCGGTTACAGCTACTCGACGTACGACGTCGACAGCGGCTGCGCGACTGCGGTGCTACACCCGGACTACAAGTTCACCAACACGGTGGCCAACGGCGAGTTCATGATGGCCACGGCGATCGTCGGCGCCTCGAACGCGCTCCGGGAGCGCGCCTGGGATCCGCGCTCGATGTGGGGCTGGGCGGACCCGCTGGTGGACCAGGCGACCAAGGCCGTCTACCAGAAGGTGTTCAGCGTCTTCGGCATCGTCACGCTCTGCGTGGTCGGTCTCTACCTGCTCTGGCGCTCCCGCCAGTCCGACATGAGCAACGCGATGACCACGGCGGGCTGGGCGCTGCTGGTGATGGTGGCGGTGACCGCCCTGGCCGCCTGGCCCGTCAAGTCGGCGAACATCGCCGACGGCACCCTCGTCACCACCCTGGGCGTGGTGCACGACGCTGTCGGCCCGGCTTCCAAGGACACCCCACCCAGCCAGTGCGACGACCCGAACCCCGAGGCGTGCAAGGACAACCGTCCGCCCGCCGTCCGGGCCAGTGACACGGCGACCGAGGCCATGCTCTACCGCAACTGGCTGCGGGGGGTGCTCGGCTCGGCCGACAGCGAGACCGCCAAGAAGTACGGCCCGGCTCTGTACGACGCGAAGTCGCTCTCGTGGGAGGAAGCGGCGAAGCTCCGGTCGAATCCGGCCACCCGCGAGGCCACCATCAAGGCGAAGCAGCAGCAGTGGGCCAGGGTGGCGCAGCAGATCGAGACCGAGGACCCGGAGGCGTACGAGTACCTCCAAGGGGTCCGGGACATGGACCGGATCGGGGCCGGGTTCATCGCGGTGCTCGCCGCCGTGCTCTTCGCGATGTTCGACCTGACTGCCTCGTTGCTGGTGCTGCTGGGCTTCCTGATCTTCCGCTGGGCGGTGATCGCCGCGCCGATCCTCGGCACGGTGGGCCTGCTGCGACCGGCCAGCGCCGGGCTGCGCCGGCTGGGAAACGCGGTGGTCGCCGCCGTCTTCAACATCGCCATCTTCGGCACCGGCGCCGCCATCTACCTCTTCGCGGTGGACCTGATCATGAGCACGCCGACGCTGCCGGGCTGGCTCCAGGTGGTGCTGGTCTGGCTCTGTGGTGTGGTCGGCTGGCTGCTCCTGCGCCCCTACCGCCGGATAACCCAGCTCGGCGGCAAGGACAGCAGCGAGGCGGTCAGTTCGGCCGGCTCCTGGCACCGGCGCTTCTTCCGGGACATGCGCACGGCCGCCCGGCTCGACGTGGCGGAGCCCGGCGGTACGGCCGAGCCGGCGATGGGCCGGCGTCGCGCCGTCGTGGCGGAGAAGAGCACCCTGCGGCCGGAGGCCCGCCGGGAGGACCCGTCGCACGCCCGCACGGGTGGCGATCAGGAGCGGCAGCGGCCGGACGGCCAAGAGTCGGCCGCCGAGGCGCCGGAAACCGCGGAACGGGAGACTCCCCGCCCGGTCGCGCCCCGGCCTCGTCGGCGCCAGCCAGCCGCGTGGACCGAGCCGGACGTGCCCGACGAGAACCCGTCATTCGTCATCTACCGTCCGGGCTCGGCCGAGCGTGAGCCGGCACGGCCCGCGCCGCGGATCCGCTCCGAGGCGCGGTGAGTGCGGTGCGTCGGGCCGTCGAATTCCTCGTCACCCGGGTGCTGCGGTCCCGGTTCGGCATCGCGCTCGCTCTCGCCGTGGTCGTGTTCGGGGTCATCGGGGCGGCCCGGCTGGTCTCTGGTCCCGGCGACCCGACGGGCGGGCTCAGCAACCGTCCGAGCCGACCCATCACCACGGTCGCCCCGACCGCCGGTGACGACGGGGCGTTCTCGACGGGCGCTCCCCCGTCTCCGGTCACGCGCGCGGGTGAGCCGACGCCGGAGGAGATCGCCGAGCGCTTCGTCGCGGCGTGGCTGGGCAAGCCGGGCGTCACGGCGGACCAGTGGCAGGAGGGGCTGCGTCCCCTGTCGACTCCGGCGCTGACCGAGAAACTGGCGGGCGCCGACCCGTCGGGGGTGCCGGCCGGGCAGGTCAAAGGTGACGTCACGCTCCGGTCCCGGACCGAGAACTTCGTCGAGGTGCTGGTCCCGCTAGACGCGGGCCGGCTCCGCCTCGAACTGGTGGCGCCCGACGGGCGGTGGCTGGTGGACGCGGTGGACTGGGAGCAGGCATGAACGACGAGACCCGACCGCGCCCTCGACAGCTCCGGCTCGGCGCCCTGGCCGCCGCGCTGACCGCGACGTTCGCCCTCCTCTGCTGCACCGGCGGCGCAGGCGCCTTCTTCCTCACCGAACTCGGCGGTGACGCGGATGACCGGATGGTGTCGGCCAGCCTGGACTGCACGGAGGACTTCCGGGTCGACATCCAGGGCAGCATGCCCCGAATGTCCCAGTACGGCGAAGTCGAACTCCGCAACGCCGCTCGGATCATCAAGGTCGGGCAGGAGATGAAGGTTCCGCCGCGCGGCTGGGTCATCGCCGTGGCGACCGCCATGCAGGAGTCCCGGCTGCGCAACCTGGCGAACTCGACCGTCGGCGAATCCGAGAACCTGCCCAACGAGGGCATGGGGGCCGACCACGACTCTGTCGGCCTCTTCCAGCAGCGGGCCAGCTGGGGCAGCGTCGCCCAGCGGATGACGCCCGAGTACGCCGCCCGGAAGTTCTACGAGAAGCTGGTCAAGGTACCCGGCTGGGAGCGGATGCCGCTGACGCGAGCCGCCCAGGCGGTGCAGATCAGCGCCTTCCCGGACGCCTACGCCAAGCACGAGGAAATCGCCTCGCAGATCGTCAACGCCCTGGCCGGTGGTGCGGCCCGGACCGTGCTCGTCGGCGGGAAGCAGGCATGTGACCGCGCTGCCGGCGGGGAGATCGCCGCCTCGGGTTGGACGGCGCCCATCCCGGGCGGCGTCGGGTCGGGCTTCCGCACGGCGAGCCGGCCCGGGCACAACGGGGTAGACATCGCCGCCCCGAAGGGCACCCTGATCCGGGTCGCCGCCACCGGCCGCGTCCTGGTCTCCCGTTGCGACCCGGACAATCGCGGACGGCTCAGCTGCAACGCCGACGGTTGGCCGGACAAGGGCGGCTGTGGCTGGTTCGTCGACGTCCTGCACGCCGGCGGGTTCATCACCCGCTACTGCCACATGGTGAGCAAGCCCCGGGTCTCCGTCGGCCAGACCGTCCAAGCCGGCGAGGTCATCGGCGAGGTGGGCAGCAGCGGCAACTCCTCCGGCCCGCACCTGCACTTCGAGGTGCACAAGGACGAGGATCGCAGCAGCCGGGGCGCGATCAACCCGGTGCCGTTCATGCGGTCGCGGGGTGCGCCGCTCAAGGGCGCGGCGTGAGGCGCCAGCCGTCATGAACGAGCCGCTCCCCGACCCGTTCGCCGACCAGCCCGACTGGGCCCCCCGGCCGCCCCGGCCGATCGAGATCGTGCCGGCCACCGGGCGGGTCGAGCTGCGCGGGCGGCGGGTCCTGGTCGGCCTGCCCGGGCTCGGCTGGCGCGGTGACCTGCGGGCCGACGAGCGGGTGGTGCAGGGCAGCCGTACCTACGTCCCCGTGCTCCCCGAGCACGAGTGGTACCGGGCGGAGTCCGACCAGGTGGAGGTGTTCGCGCCGCTGGTTCCGGTGGAGCGGGTCTGGGTGGAGACGGTGGGGAGCCGGCGGCCGGACACGTCGGTGGACCGCGAGGCGGGCGTCCGTCTCGTCTCCCTGGACGCCCCGGCTCACCGTGTGCCGACCCCGGTCTTCGAGGCGGACGCCGTCACCGGCCGCCGGGTCGTACACGTCGTGGAGTCTGTCGAGCACCGGGACCTGCGGGCGGTCACCGAAACCTACTCGGGCGCCGACGGGGACATCTGCGTGCGGGTCACGCCTGAAGTGGAGTGGTACCGCTGGGCCTGGCGGGGCCAGTCACCGACCACACTGGAGGTCCCGGTCCACCTGCTCTGGATCGAGTGACGGTTCAGGCCGTTTTCCGGCCAGCACAAACCCGCCATCCTTCTTCGCCGTCCATCACGTCGAACACCCAGTCCTCTCGGCGACTGCTACGGGGCTGCCCGTTGGCGGAGCTGGAGATGGAGAGGGTTGTGGCGACCGATTCGCCCTCTCCGGTCTCGGTCCGAGTGAGAGGTCCCCAGCTGACTCGCACCACGACACCGAAGTTGGCCTCGCGCTGCTCGATCTCCTTGCGCAGGCCGGACAACGTGCTCAGCCCGGTGTCTTCCTCGCAGGTGAAAAGCTCGGCGCGGGTGTCGTTGCGATCCACGAGGAAGGCCCGAAGGTAGTTGTCCACCACCACGTCGGGCGCGCTGCGGTCGGGAGCGGCCGCGCGGTTGTAGAGGACGTATCCGGCGGCCACGCCGCCGAGACAGAGCGCCGCGAGGATGCTCGCGACGACCGTGAGCACAGTGCGCGCCCGTCGCCTCGGCCGCTCCGGCGCCGGGGCCGGCGACGGCGGCGCCAGGTGGTCGGAGGGGGGCCGTTGCGCCGGTACGCGGGAGACCTGGGAACCGGCGGGGGGCTGCACTGATTCCACCCTCTGAGGCTAGCGGCTGGGTGCCGGAGACCCAATGCCCCAGATGCAGCGGATCGTGACGGACCACTCCCCTCTGGTGAGATCCACGACAACACCGGCGCAGCGCCGCCGCGCATCCCGGACGAGCCGCTCCGGCTGGGTTACCGTCTCTGCGCGGGGAGGGGTTGCCAACCTCGGACAGAGGGGGTGGACGCGGTGACCGGTCCGAAGGCACGGACGAACCGCGCCGCCGCACTGCACCGGCAGGCCGCCGCCACCGCGACCGCCGCCGCCGGCATCCTCGACGACACCCGTCCCGTTCCCGCCGACCAGCACCGCCAGTACGAGCTGGCCGACCGCCTCCGGTCCGCGGCGGCGGTGCTGGCCCCCGGCTGGGCGGGCGCTCCCCTGGAGGCGGTCGTCCCGACCGCACCCGCCGGCGAGGGGCCGCCCGCCTTCGTCCGGGTCGGCACGGCGGCGCCGCTGGACGACGCGCGCTTCCCAGCGCTGGTGCCGCTGCTCGGCACGGGGCATCTCGCCGTGGACGCCGACGCCCGGGATCCCCGGGTGGCGGGGCTGCTCCGGTCCGTACTGCTGCGGCTGCTGGCGGCGACCCCGGCCGGGGCGCTGCTGGTCCGCGCGGTGGACGCGACGGGTGCGACGCTGGAGCCGTTCGCGGCGCTCGCCGACGCGGGCCTGCTGCCGCCCCCGGCGGTGGACGTCGCGGGCCTGCGGGCCGTGCTCACCGAGGCCGAGCAGTGGGTGGCCCCGGGGGCGAGCGGGCGTCGCCGGCACGACCGGACACTGCTGCTGGTGATCGCGGCACTGCCCGACCTGACGGGCCCCACCGACCTGACCCGGGTGGAAGCGCTGGCCGAGCAGGGCCGGTCCGCCGGGCTGCACCTCGTGGTGGCCGGCTGGCCCCCGGCGGGCCCGTACGCCGATCGTGCCCCGCTGCCGCAGGCGACCACGCTGGCGATCCGCAACGCGTACGCGCTGCTGGGGGATCCGCCGGGCGGGTCGTTCGCGGGCCCCGGCGCGGAGCCTCCGGGCGGGTTGAACTCGCCGGTCTTCGTCGAGGCGGATCCGCCCGGCGACCTCGTCGACGCGGTGTGTCGCCGGTTGGCCGCGCAGGTGGAGGCGGGTTCCCGGCTGGCCCTGACTGACCTGCTGCCGCCGCCCGACGAGGAGTTGTGGACGGCGACCGCGGCCGACGGGCTCGCGACGACCGTCGGCGACGCGGGCGGGCGGGCGGTGTCGCTCGGGTTCACCGAGCTGACCCCGCACTGGCTGGTCAGCGGCCGCTCCGGCGCGGGCCGGTCCACCTTCCTCACCACGGCGCTGCTCGGTCTGGCCGCCCGGTACGGTCCCGAGGAGCTGGCCCTCTACCTGGTGGACCTCGCCGACGCCGAGTCCTTCGTGGAGTTCCTCCAGACCGAGCGGGACCGGTCGTGGATCCCGCAGGTCCGGGCCGCGGCGATGGCGGCCGACCGGGAGTACGTGCTGAGCCTGCTCGACGAGCTGACGGCGGAGGTGCGCCGCCGCGAGGAGGCTGGCGGCCGGGCGGGCGGGCAGCGCTTCGCCGAGCTGCGGCAGCACCGCGCGATGCCCCGGATCGTCTGCGTGCTGGACAATCTTCCGCTGCTCTTCGCCGAGCGGGACCGGCTGGCCGTGGACGCCGCCGCCCGGCTGGACACGTTGGCCCGCACGGGGCGCGCGTACGGGGTGCACCTGGTGCTGGCCGGCGAGGGCGACCTGGGGTTGGGCTCGCGTACGGACCGCGACTCGGTGCTGGGGCAGTTCCCGGTGCGGGTGGCGCTGCCCGGCGGGGGCGCGGTGCTGGAGCCGACCAACGACTCGGCGGCGGGGCTGCCGGTGGGCAGCGCGGTGGTGAACACCGCGGGCGGGCTCGGCGGGCCCCGGGGCGCCATCCGGGGGCACGAGCGGATGGTCCGCTTCCCGGACCCGCAGGACCATCCCGACACGGTCGGGGAGCTGCGGCAGCGGCTCTGGTCGGCGCGACCGGAGGGGTCCGCCCCGCCGGTGGTCTTCGCCGGTTACGCCCGCCCGCTGCTGCGTAACGATCCGCGGCACCGGGCCGCGCTGGCCGGGCGGGCGTCCGGCCCCGCCGCCCTGCTGGGCCGGGCCGTGGACGTGCCCCGGAGCACGGTCGCGGTGCCGCTGGGGCCGGCCCCGGGGCGCAACCTGGCTGTCCTCGGCCCCGGCCCGGAGGCGGCCCGGCTGCTGGCCACGGCGGCGCGCAGCACCGCCGCCCACCACGCGCCGGGGACGGCCCGCTTCGTGCTCGCCGCGCCGGGCGACGACTGCCGCCCGCTGGCCGATGCGCTGGCGGCCGAGCTGGCCGGGCGGCACCCGGTCGAGACGGTGGACGCCGCCGGCCTGCTCGCCGCCGTGGACGCCGCCGAGCCGGCATACCTGGTGGTCTTCGGCCTGGATGTGTTGTCGCCGGAGCAGTTGCCCCCGGAGCGGCTGCGCGCGCTGTTGCGGGAGGGCCCGCCCGCCGGGCGGCACCTGCTCGGCCACTGGCGCACGGCGCCGTCCTTCGCGGCGCTGCTGGAGCCCGACGGCGAGGTCGACAAGCTCGCGGCGGTGGCGGTGGTGGACCTGCCCGGCGCCCAGCTCGCGTCGGTCTTCGGCCGGCCGGTGGAGTGGCGGCCCCGCCCTGGCCGGGCGGTGCTCTGGGACGGGCCGGGCGAGCAGGGCACGGTGCTGGTTCCCTTCGCGGAGCAGGGAGAGCCGACATGACCCGCAGCGGGGCGCGGAGCAGGCCGGCGCACGCCGGGCCGGGACGCCAGCGGTCCGCCGCCGGGCCGCCGCCGGGTGGGCCCGAGGCGGCGGCGCCGTCGGGGGCCGTCGCGGGCGGCGACCCGGTGTCCGCCGCGTGGACCGACTACCTCGCCGCCGCCCGGCAGCTCGACGGGGTACGCCGGGACGCGGCCACCGCTGCCGGTGAGCAGGCCCGGTCGGTGCAGGCTGCCCGCGAGGAGCTGACCGCCGTCCGCACCCGACTCGCGGCGCAGGAGACCCGGCTGCGCGAGCGGGGCGTACCACCGATCTCGCTGGTCCCGACGCCGCCTGAGCTGACCGAGGCGGCCCGGTCGATGGCGGGCGGGCCGGCCGCGGTGCTGTCCGCGCTCCGCGCCGCCCGGGGCCGCGCGGACGCCGCGGACGCCACGCTGGCCGCGCGCGGCCTGCCCCGCCTGGCCGCCTGGCCGGCGCGCCCGCGCAACCTGCTGCTGTACGCGCCGCTGGCCCTGCTGGTGCCGCTGATCCAGGTGGCGCTGTTCGTGGCGACCGGTCCCGGGGCGGCGAGCGTGGCGGCGCTGCTCTGCGGGCTGCCGATGCCGGCGGTGGCGTTCGCGGCGGGCTGGCTCGGCGTCGGGCGGCTCTTCCCGGCCGGGGAGGGTGGCCGGGTGGACCGGACGGCCCGGCTCGGCGCGCTGGTGTGCCTGGTCCCGGCGGTGCTGGTCAGCGCGGGCCTGCTGCTCGCGATGCTGGCCGGCTGAGCGGGCCGCCGCGCGGGCCCGGAAAGGCAAGTTGTTGGCCGGCCGAGCAGAGCCGCCGCGCGCCCGGATAGGCAAGTTGTTGGCCGGCCGAGCGGAGCCGTCGCGCGGGCCCGGACAGGCAAGTTGCTGGCCGGCTGAGCGGGGCCGTCACGCGGCGTCCGGACACGCGAGCGGCCGGCCGACCCGGAGTGCGGGTCGACCGGCCGGTCGGGTCGGTCGCGGTCAGCGGGGGATGATCAGCGCCATCGCCTCGGCCCGCGACTTGGCGTCGTGCTGGAGCGTGCCCCGCACGGCCGAGGTGATGGTCTGGGCACCCGACTTCTGGATGCCACGCATCGCCATGCACATGTGCTCGCACTCGAGCACCACCACCACGCCGCGCGGCGCGAGCCGCTCCATCAGCAGGTCGGCGATCTGCGAGGTGAGCCGCTCCTGGACCTGCGGCCGCCGGGCGAAGACCTCGACCAGCCGGGCCAGCTTGGACAGGCCGGTGATCCGGCCGTCCGGCCCCGGGATGTAGCCGATGTGGGCGCTGCCCCGGAACGGCAGCAGGTGGTGCTCGCACAGGCTCATCACGTCGATGTCCCGGACCAGCACCAGCTCCTGGTGGTTGGCCTCGAAGGTGGTGCTGAGCACCTGGGCCGGGTCGACCCGCAGGCCGGCGAAGAGCTCGGCGTACGCGCGGGCCACCCGGGCCGGGGTCTGCTGGAGCCCGTCGCGGTCCGGGTCCTCCCCGACGGCGATGAGGATCTCGCGGACCGCCTTCTCGATCCGCCCGAGGTCCACGGTGTCCTCGACGGGTCGGCCGGTGAGCTTGCCGCTGATCAGGCGTGCGGCCACGTAGTCGAGGCCGTCGTCGCCATCGGGCTCGGTCGCGGAGACGGCCAGTCCCCGGTCGTCCCGGGAACTGGCCGTCGGGTCGGTGCTCAGTGCGTACCGTCCGAGTTGTTCGAGCTGGTCGAGGTGGTGCCGCCGACCGTCGCCTGGGCGCCGTCGGCCTGGGCCTGCACCTTGAGCGCCTCCTTCTCGGCCGGCGTGAGCACCGGCGGCTCGGTGGAGGGCTGGCGCTTGCCGAAGCCGTTGTACGGCGCCATCGGCGGCCGCTTGGCCACCCGGGCGCAGATCCGGGCCATGTCGGCGGTGGAGAGGGTCTCCTTCTCCATCAGCTCCAGCACGATGTTGTCCAGGACGTCCCGGTATTCCACCAGGATCTCCCAGGCCTCGTCGTGGGCCAGCTCGATCAGCGCCCGCATCTCGCCGTCGATCTCGGCGGCGACGGCGTCGGAGTAGTCCCGCTCGTGGCCCATGTTGCGGCCGAGGAACGGCTCGTCGCCGCTGGTGCCGTACTTGATCGCGCCGAGCTTGGAGCTCATGCCGTACTGCGTGATCATCGCGCGGGCCAGCTGGGTGGCCTTCTCGATGTCGTTGCCGGCGCCGGTGGTCGGCTCGTGGAAGACCAGTTCCTCGGCGGCCCGGCCACCCAGCGCGTACGCCAGGGTGTCGACCATCTCGGCGCGGGTCTGGGTGTACTTGTCCTCGGTGGGGAGCACCAGGGTGTGGCCCAGCGACCGGCCGCGGGACAGGATCGTCACCTTGTGCACCGGCGCGGCGTGCGGCAGTGCCCAGGCGACCAGCGCGTGCCCACCCTCGTGGTACGCGGTGATCTTCTTCTCCTGGTCGCTCATCACCCGGGTCCGGCGCTGCGGACCGGCGATCACCCGGTCGATCGACTCCTCCAGGGAGTCGTTGCTGATCGCCCGCTGGTCCTTGCGGGCCGTGAGCAGCGCGGCCTCGTTGATGACGTTGGCCAGGTCGGCGCCGCTGAAGCCCGGGGTGCGCCGGGCCACCGAGTCGAGGTCGACGTCGGGGGTGAACGGCTTGCCCTTGGCGTGCACCCGCAGGATCGCCTTGCGGCCCTCCATGTCAGGGGCGTCCACCGGGATCTGCCGGTCGAAGCGGCCCGGGCGCAGCAGCGCCGGGTCGAGGATGTCCGGCCGGTTGGTGGCGGCGATCAGGATGACCCCGCCCTTGGTGTCGAAGCCGTCCATCTCGACCAGCAGCTGGTTGAGGGTCTGCTCGCGCTCGTCGTGGCCGCCGCCCATGCCGGCGCCGCGGTGCCGGCCGACGGCGTCGATCTCGTCGACGAAGACGATCGCCGGGGCGTTCGCCTTGGCCTGCTCGAAGAGGTCGCGGACCCGGCTCGCGCCGACACCGACGAACATCTCGACGAAGTCGGAGCCGGAGATCGAGTAGAACGGCACCCCGGCCTCGCCGGCGACGGCGCGGGCCAGCAGCGTCTTACCCGTGCCGGGCGGGCCGAAGAGCAGCACGCCCTTCGGGATCTTGGCGCCCAGGGCCTGGTACTTCGCCGGATTCTGCAGGAAGTCCTTGATCTCGTGCAGCTCCTCGACGGCCTCCTCGGCGCCGGCCACGTCCGCGAACGTGGTCTTCGGCGTGTCCTTGGTGATCATCTTCGCCTTGGACTTGCCGAAGTTGAGCACCCGGGAGCCGCCGCCCTGCATCTGCGACATGAAGAAGAGCAGCAGGAGCACCAGCAGGGCGATCGGGAGCAGGTTGACCAGCAGGCTCACCCAGATGCTGTCGGACGACACCTTGGCGTCGGCCGGCCCGGTGACCCGGTTGTTGGCCTTGGCCTCGAGGACCTCGTTCCAGACCTCGTCGCCGACCTCGTAGGGGAACTGCGCCTCGATCCGGTCGGTGGTGGTGTCACCGAACTTGGTCTTCTCGGCCAGGTCGAGCTGGATCGTCTGTTCCTTGTCCTGGAAGACGACCTTCTTGATCGCGGGCTTGCCGGTGTTGAGCTGGTCGAGCGCAACGGAAGTGTCCACCCGGTGGTAGCTGGGACCAGCGGTGAACAGTTGACTGAGCACAACGGCGCCGAGGATGACCAGGATGATCCAGACCACCGGTCGGCGGAAGAAACGCGTACGTTCCATGCTGTTGTCGAGCGCCGAGGCGCCCGCATCCTCCTGATCGACGTCCTGTCCGTCTGATGGTGTCGCCGCCTGCGGCGGCCCGAGCCGCCGTGCGGGCCGACTCGACCCCGAGGCGCGAAGTTTGCCGCGCCGCGGTCATTCGACGGTACACCGTGTGCGCGAGGAGTGAGCTTGCGAGCCCCGCAGTCGCGCACGAACGGAACATCGTGCGCGCGCGGAGCGAGCTCGCGAGCCCAGCAGCTGCGCGTCGGGCGGACCGGGTCCAGCCGACGTGACGGGAGCCCCGCGCCCGGCCGCCCGACCGCCCGGTCGCCCGGTCCTGCGGTTCGAGGGTCGGGCGTGGAGGATGCCTCCACGCCACCGACCTATACCGTAGTCCGACTGGCTGAGAGCCCGCTGAACGTCCGCTCGATGGACGCCGATGCGAGAGGGGCTCAGGCCCGGGCGTAGACCTCGGGCTTGAGTACGCCGACGTACGGCAGCTCGCGGTAGCGCTCGTCGAAGTCGAGGCCGTAGCCGACGACGAACTCGGTGGGGATGTCGAAGCCGACGTACTTCACCGGCACCGGCACCTTGACCGCGTCCGGCTTGCGGAACAGCGCGACGACCTCGACGCTGGCCGCCGAGCGGGACTCCAGGTAGCGCAGCAGCCAGGAGAGGGTCAGGCCGGAGTCGACGATGTCCTCGACGACGACCACGTGCCGGCCGGCGATGTCCCGGTCCAGGTCCTTGAGGATGCGGACCACGCCGGAGGAGGTGGTGCCCTGGCCGTAGGAGGAGATGGCCATGAAGTCCAGCTCGGCGGGCGGCCCGTTGCGGCCCAGCGCCCGGGCGAAGTCGGCCATGAACATCACCGCGCCCTTGAGCACGCAGACCAGCAGGAGCCCGTCATCGACGTCGGCGTAGTCCGCCGAGACCTGCTTGGCGAGTTCCGCAGTCTTCTCGCGGATCTGCGCCTCGGAGATGATCACGTGGTCGATGTCGGCGTCGTACCAGGAGCCGTCAGCCATGGCTCCTAGCCTGCCGTACGCCGGATGGCCTCCGTCGGCGGGGCCGCCCCTTTTGGAGCGGTCCCGCACGGGATGAAGTGCGCGAAGGTCACCAATCACCTCAGCAGGTACGCGACCGCCAGCGGCGGCCGTCGTCGGTCGGCTTCCAGTCGGCCGAGTCCCGGCTGTCGGCGGTGAGGCCGGCAGCCGAGGCCACGGCGAGGAGAAGGAAGAAGAAGAGGAAGAACAGGAACTCCATGGCGGCGCTCGCTTTCGCACGGTTGCTGTCGGTTTCGCCGCCGGTGCGCACCGGACTACACCCAGTCTGCGCCGAGCACCACAGGCCGGACAGCGGCAGGAATGCCACTCCCCCTCGATTTCCTGCCACCCGCGCGGTTACCCTCGTCACATGCTCCGCTCGGTCGCCGTCCTCGCCCTGGACCGGGTCGCCCCGTTCGAGCTCGGCGTCCTCGCCGAGGTCTTCGGCACCGACCGCACCGCCGACGGGTTCCCCGGCTACCGGTTCCACGTGTGCAGCCCCGACGGCGGGCCGGTCCGCACCACGTCGGGCTTCCAGCTGACCCCACACGCGGACCTCGGGCCGGCGGAGGACGCGGACCTGGTCGCCGTGCCGGCCCACGAGCACGGCTCCACGGTGCCGGCCCCGGTGCTCGATGCGCTGCGCCGGGCCGCCGCCCGCGGGGCGTACGTGTTCAGCGTCTGCTCCGGAGCGTTCGTGCTGGGCGAGGCCGGCCTGCTCGACGGCCGGGAGTGCACCACCCACTGGCGGTACGTCGACGAGCTGCAACGCCGCCACCCGACGGCGAAGGTCCGGTGCAACTCGCTCTACGTGCAGGACGACCGCCTCATCACCAGCGCCGGCACGGCGGCCGGCATCGACGCCTGCCTGCACCTGGTCCGCCAGGAGCACGGCTCGGCGACGGCCACCCGGCTGGCCCGCCGGATGGTGGTCCCCCCGCACCGCGACGGCGGGCAGTCCCAGTACGTCGAGGCCCCCATTCCGAGGACCCCCGAGGCACCCACCCTGGAGCCGGTGCTGGAGTGGCTGATGGGACACCTGGACCGGCCGGTGACCGTGGACGAGTTGGCCGCCCGGGCCGGGATGGCCCCGCGCACGTTCGCCCGGCGGTTCCGGGCCGAGACGGGCACCACGCCACACGACTGGCTGACCAACCAGCGGGTGCTGCTGGCCCGCCGGCTGCTGGAGGAGACCCGGCTCAGCGTGGAGGCGGTCGCCGACCGGGCCGGCTTCGGCGACGCGGCGGCGCTGCGGCACCACTTCACCCGCCGCGTCGGCGCCACGCCGCAGACCTACCGGGCCACCTTCCGCGACCGCGTCGGGGTCTGAGCCGCCCCTCCCTCGGTCCAGCCGCGCTGCGGTGACACACCCGTCAGCGGGGGACGACGGGGGTGAGCCGGCCGTCGCGGCGGACCACCCGCAGCCCGCCCGGCAGGTACGCCGCCCCCTGCCCCCGCCAGCCGGTGACCAGCGTTTCCAGCGCGGCCACGTGCCGGTGCGACAGGGCGGTGGGCGGGGCGCCCAGCTCCCGGGCCCAGGCGTGCAGCACCCGGCCGCGCACCGCCGGCGACAGGGTGGCCAGGGCACCCACCGAGAGCCCCCCGTCGGGGTGGCGGACGTCGGCCAGCGCGGCGACGGCCAACTCGTCGAGGACGGCGTTGTCCGCCGCCACCAGCCGGGCCGTCCGGGCCAGGTTGTCCAGCACCCCGGGCCCGAGCGCGCGGACCAGGGCGGGCAGCACGTCGGCCCGCACCCGGGCGCGGGCGTACGAGGGGTCGGCGTTGTGCGGGTCCTCCCACGGGCTCAGCCCGAGCACCGCACACGCCTTGCGGGTCTGTTCCCGGCCGACCTCCAGCAGCGGGCGCAGCAGGGGCACCCCGTCGAGGTCCCGCCGGGCTGGCATCCCGGCCAGGCCGCGCGGGCCGGCCCCACGGGCGAGCGCGAGCAGCACGGTCTCCGCCTGATCGTCGCGGGTGTGCCCGGTGAGCACCGCCGCCGCCCCGTACCGGCCGCCCGACTCGGCGAGCGCCCGGTAGCGGGCCTCGCGGGCGGCCGCCTCGGGCCCGCCCGGTCGCCCGGCGACGTCGACCCGCACCGACTCGACCGGCGCCAGGCCGATCTCGCGGGCCCACGCCGCCACCGCCGCGGCCCGCTGCGCCGAGCCCTCCTGGAGGCCGTGGTCGACCGTCACCAGGCCGGCGGCGCGACCCAGCCGGGGCGCCACGAACGCGGTCGCGGCGGCCAGCGCGAGCGAGTCCGCCCCACCCGAGCAGGCGACCAGCACCGGGCCCCCGGGCGGCAGGTCGGCCAGTGCGCGGCGGACCGCCACCCGGATCGCGGCCACCGGCGGGGCGAGCGCGGCCACGGCGTACGGTCAGCCCGTGGCCTGGACCGGACCGACCGGCCCGTGTACCCGGGCCACCCAGGCGTCCGGGTCACCCAGCTCCTCCAGCCGGGGCAGGGTGAGCGGCGAACCGAAGATCTTGTTGAAGCCGTCCATGCCGACCCGGTCGACCACCCCGTGCACGAACTTGCGGCCCTCGGCGTACTGGCGCATCTTGACCTCCACGCCGAGCAGCCGCCGGATGGCCTTCTCCAGCGGGTTGCCGGCCTCCCGGCGCCGGTTGAAGCCCGCCCGGATCCGCTCGACGCTCGGGATCACCTCCGGGCCGACGCCGTCCATGACGAACTCGGCGTGCCCCTCCAGCAGGGTCATCAGCGCGGTGAGCCGGTCCAGCACAGCCCGCTGCGCCGGGGTCTGCACGATGTCCAACACGCTGGTGCGGCTCTCCGGGTCCTTCACCGCGTCGGCGAGGGTGGCCACGCCCCGGCGCAGCCGCTCCAGCAGGTGCTCGCCGCCGCTCGACGACGCGTCCACGAAGGCCTGCACCTCGCTGAGGAAGTACGCCCGCATCCAGGGCACGGCGGTGAACTGGGTCCGGTGGGTCACCTCGTGCAGGCAGACCCAGAGCCGGAAGTCGCGGGGATCGGCCTCCAGCTTCCGCTCCACCTCGACGATGTTCGGCGCGACCAGCAGCAACTGCCCGGGGTCGGCGGAGAACACCTCGTACTGGCCGAGGACCCGGCCGGAGAGGTACGCCAGCACGGTGCCGGCCTGCACGCCGGTCAGCCGGGAGCCGATCGCCTCGGTCAGCGGGCCGGGCTGCTTGTCCTTCGTGAGCCGGCCGACCAGCGGCGTGATCACCTCGCGCAGCCCGGCGATGTTGGCGGCCGCCCAGTCCCGGCGGTCCACCACCCGCACCGGCGGGTGCGACACCTGCGAGCGCAGCCCCGTGTAGTCGGCGACGTGCCCCGCCGCCTCGTCGGTCAGCCGCCGCAGGTCGCCGACGACGTCGGTGGCCTCGGCGTACGACACCCGGGGGCCCGACTTGCCCAGTGCCCCCGCGGTCGCGGCGGCCAGATCCCAGTCCACGAACTGCGCCATGCACCCACCGTACCCGCGCCGGGACACCCCGGCCCGGGCTCGCGTCGGCGTGATCGACGCCGGTCGCGCCCTGCCCTGTCCGGTCAGCGGCAGCCGCAGCCGGCCAGGGCGGCGCCGATCCGGTCCAGCGCCACCCGGGCGGCCTCCAGGCCGTCCGGCGGCACCGCGTCGGTGAGCACCGCGAAGGTGAGCAGCCGCCCGTCGGCGGTGCTGACCACGCCGGCGATCGCGTGCACCTTGGTCAGGGTGCCGGTCTTGGCCCGGACCACCCCGGCGCCGGCCTTCGTCGCCGCCGTGCCGTACCGGTCGGCGAGGGTGCCCGACCAGTCGGCCACGGGCAGGCCGCCGAAGATCGCGGCCAGTTCGGGGCGGCTGCCGTCGCCGGCGAGCGTGATCAGGTCGGTGAGCAGTGAGGGGCTGATCCGGTTGCTGCGCGACAGCCCGCTGCCGTCGGCGAGGGACAGCTCGTCGGCCGGCAGGCCCAGCTCCCCCGCCACCGCGTCCATCGCCGCACCGGCGCCCTCGAAGGAGGCGGGCTCGTTGCGAGCCAGCGCGACCTGACGGGCCAGCGCCTCGGCGATGATGTTGTCGCTGTCGCTGATCATGATGTCGACCAGCCGGACCATCGGCAGCGACTCCACCTTGCCCAGCTCGGCGCCGGGCCCGGGCGTGCCGGTGGCGGCGGCGCCGTCCGCGGCGGGAGCGGTGCCGCGCTTCACCGTGTCGGCCGGCACGCCGAGCAGCCGGGCGAAGGCCCGGCCGGCCGCGAGGTCGGGCTGCGTCGCCCGCTCGGCCCAGTGGTTGCCGGCAGCGTCGTCCTTCTTGGCGCGCGGCACGTCGCTGCGGGCGCCGTCGGTCATCAGCGCGGTGATCGCGCCGCCGTAACCGCCGGTGGGGATGTCCTCGTCCCACCCCGGCTCGTGGACGGGGCCGGAGTAGAGCGACGAGTCGACCGTCACCTTCGTCGGCTCCGTGCCGCCGAGCGCCGTGCGCACCTGGGCGGCGAGGTCGTCCAGGCGCGCCGCCCCGGCGTAGAAGCCCTTCTTGTCGACCGCCAGCGTCGGGTCGCCGCCGCCGACGAGCACCACCTCGCCGGGGTTCGGGCCGGCGACCGCCCGGGTCGGGATGCGGTACGCGGGGCCGCGCGCGGCGAGCACCGTCACGCCGGTCACCAGCTTGGTCACCGAGGCGGGCACGGTGCCGTCGTCCTCGCCCTGGCCGAAGAGCGGCTGGCCGGTGACCACGTCGGCCACCGAGACGTTGACCCGGTCGCCGAGCGCGGGCACGTCCACCAGCGGGGCGAGCGCGGCGCGTACCTTCTCGGGGGTGGGCAGCGGGGCGTTCGCGTCCGCGCCGGACAGCACCGCCACGGGCGCCGGCTCCGCCGCCTGCGCCGCCCTCCGGTCGGCCGGCTCGTCGCCCAGCCACTCGGCGACGGGGCCCGGCCGGACCACGGCGATCCCGACGGCGGCGAGCACGAGCACGAGCACCGCGGCCAGCGCGACGGGCAGGACCCGGCGGCGCGCCGGGCCGGACGCCGGGGGCGCGGCCGGGGGCGGGGCGCCCGGGCCGGGCGGTCCGCCGACGGGGCGGGTCGCGGCGGCGGCCCAGAGGTCGGTCGGCCCGGGCGGCGGGCCGTACGCGGCCGGGCCGGCGTCGCCGGGGGACCCGGGCGTGCGGGGAAGGTGGGCGTCGGGCACCGGGAAGCGCCCGGTGGCCCCGCCGGAAGCAGATCGCCCGGTCCCCCGTCCAGCACCGGCCTCCGGGCGGTAGTGTGAATCTTCCCTCCCCACGACCCCCTCCTCCCCCCGCGAAATCTGCTTGGGTGACACTACTTCGGTCCGAACACTATGCGGCGGCCGGAGCCGGCGGGTGGGCATTAACCCGACGGGAGCGGCGTGCCGCTGGTTTCCGTTAGCCAGCGTGGGCAAACGAGGGAGCGTGCAGATGGATTTCGACGTGACGGTTGAGATCCCGAAGGGTCACCGCAACAAGTACGAGGTCGACCACGCGACCGGCCGGATCCGGCTGGACCGCACGCTCTTCACCTCCACGCAGTACCCGGCGGACTACGGCTTCATCGAGGGCACCCTGGGCGAGGACGGCGACCCGCTGGACGCGCTCGTGCTGGTGCCCGAGCCCACCTTCCCGGGCTGCCTGATCCGGTGCCGCACCATCGGCATGTTCCGGATGACGGACGAGAAGGGCGGCGACGACAAGGTCCTCTGCGTTCCCTACGAGGACCCGCGCCAGGAGCACCTGCGCGACATCCACCACCTCGGCGAGTTCGACCGGCTGGAGATCCAGCACTTCTTCGAGGTCTACAAGGACCTCGAGCCGGGCAAGTCGGTCGAGGGCGCCACCTGGGTCGGCCGGCAGGAGGCCGAGGCGGAGATCGCGGCGTCGTACCGGCGCGCCAGGGAGGCCGAGGAGCGCGGCGAGTCCACGCACTGACCCGGAACCGGACGTCGACGGGCCCGGGGGCCGCTCAGCCGAGCAGCCCCCGGGCCCGTTCGTACAGGTCGAGCACCGCGCAGGCGACCGGCACCACGGAGACCACCAGGGCGGTGTCGGTCAGGTCGGCGACCCGACCGACGTACGGGGAGACCGGACGGCGGGCGTACGTGGTGCCGGCGGCCACCGCCAGCAGGGCCAGCGCCAGCCCGGCGACGACCAGCGCGAGCCGACCGGCCGGACCGGAGCGCTCGGCGAGGACGGCGCCCAGCACGGCGTACCCGGCGAGGCCGGCGACCACGGTCGGCACCCGGTGGCGCAGCGCCACGAACAGCCGGGAGCGGAGCAGCAGCACGGTCGCGGCGACCGCCACCAGCAGCCGGCCGGCCAGCCCGCCGGAGAGGCCGAGGACCAGCGCGGCGGACACCGCCAGCACGGCGTGCCCGAGCAGCATCCCGGTGAGCATCTCCTCGGTGCGGGCGACCGCCGCGTAGACGCGGTCCCGGTCGGGCAGGTCCCGGGCCCGGTCGGCGTCGCCCGGCTCGCCGGTCGGCAGGGTGATCGGGGGCAGCGGCACCTTGCCGAGCCGGATGGCCAGCAGCGGGACCGCGCCCACGGCGAAGACCAGCACGCAGAGCAGGACCGCCGCCGTCCCGGCCGGGCTGAGCAGCAGGCCGCCGAGCGCCGCCAGCGCGCCGGCGGACCCCGCGGTGGCGCCGGCCACGAAGACCCGGAGCCGGGTGGCGATGCCGACCAGCCCGAGCACCGACACCAGCAGCAGCGCCACCGAGCCGGCCAGCAGCTCGGGTGCCCCGAGCCAGCGCAGGCCGGCGACCGGCCCGACCGGGTCGCCGGAGCTGACCGCCAGGGCGCCCGTAAGGGCCGCGTACGGCAGGGCGTAGCCGCCGAGCGTCGCGCCGGTCGAGGCGTCCCCGTGGGCGCGGGACGCCACCACCCCGGCGAGGGTGAGCAGCAGCGCCACCACGGCGGCGGCCGGCCAGCCGGCCCGGTGCCCGGGCCCGCCGGCCGCCAGGGCGAGCAGCCCGACGGCCAGCGGCACGGCCGCCCCGGCCAGGGCGGCGGCCCGGGTGGCGGCGGGCGACCACGCGCCGCCGCGCCGCCGGGCCCCGTCGGCGATCGCCTCGACCACGTCGTCGTACTCCAGCTCGGGCCACTGCGCGCGGGCCGGCACGAGGTGTAGCACCTCCCCGTCGCGGACGCCCTGCGGCAGCAGCGCCTGCGCGGTGGCGAGCACCACGCCGTCGGTGCGCCGCAGCACCCAGCCGCCGTGCCGCTCGCCGTCGTCGGCGAGGCCCTCGCCGGCGTGCCGCAGCACCTCGGGCAGCAGCTCGGCCAGGGGCACCTGCTCGGGCAGGGCGACGTCGACCCGCCGCTGGGGGGCGCTGATGGTGACCCGGGCCAACCCGATTGTCATCGACCGGTCTCCATATCGAACGGGATTGGTGGCTGCGCGGACGACAGGACTTTACCTACCATGTGTCGGGCTCGGGTCACCGAGCGCTGTCAGGAGGTCGAGTGTCCACTGTCGTCATCAAGCGGCCACCCCGACGTCCGGCACCGGAGATCCCGGTCGGCGAGCTGCCGGTGGACGCGCCGCCGGAGATCCCCGCCGTCACCGGCGGGCGCTGGCAGCAGCTGCTGATGGTGCTGCCGATGCTCGGCGGCACGGTGGCGATGGCGATGATGTTCGGTCGCGGCGGCGGGGCGTACTCGTACGTGGTCGGGGGCATGTTCGGGCTCTCCTCGCTGGCCATGCTGGTGACCTCGTGGGGCAGCGCCTCCGGCATGCCGAAGAAGTCCGAGATGATGGCCGCCCGGCGGGAGTACCTGCGGCACCTGACGGCGCTGCGGCGTCGGGTCCGGCACACCGCCGGGCAGCAGCGCGCCGGGCTCTACTACCGGCACCCGGATCCCGGCCGGCTCTGGTCGACCGTCGACAGCCACCGGGTCTGGGAACGGCGCCCCGCCGACCCGGACTTCGCGGTGGTCCGGGTCGCCGTCGGCCCGCAGACCCTCGCGACCCCGCTGGTCCCGCCGGTCACCCGCCCGCTCGAGGAACTGGAGCCGATGACGGCGGGCGCGCTGCGCCGGTTCCTGGACGCGTACTCCGTGGTGCCCGACCTGCCGGTGGCACTCTCGCTGCGCAGCTTCGCCCGGGTCTTCGTCCGGGACGCCACCGGCGGTCCGGGCGACGGGTCGGCCGGCCAGGCGTTGGCCCGGGCGATGCTCGCCCAGCTCGCGGTCTTCCACGCCCCGGACGAGCTGCTCGTCGCGGTCTGCGCCGGGCCGGAGCGGCGGGCCGCCTGGGAGTGGGTCAAGTGGCTGCCGCACGCCCACCACCCCACCCGCACCGACGCCCTCGGCCCGGTGCGGCTGGTCACCAGCGCCGCAGCCGAGTTGGAACGGCTGCTCGACGAGGTGCTGGCCAGCCGGTCCCGGTTCAGCCCGGCCGGGCCCGCCACCGACGGCCCGCACGTGGTGGTGGTGCTCGACGGGGGCGACCTGACCGGCGCCACCGACCTGACCGGGGACGGCGGCATCGACGCGGTTACGGTGATCGACCTGGACACCCCGCCGCCGCGCCTGCTCGACCGGTTCGCGCTGCTGCTGGAGCTGCGCCACGGCCGGCTGCACTCCCACTCGGCCGAGGGGCACGCCGAGGTGGGCACGGCCGACCGGCTCGACCCGGTCGACGCCGAGGCGATCGCCCGGCGGCTGGCCCCGCTGCGGCTGGCCACCGCCGTACGCGGCCCGGACGCCCCGCCGGGCGCCGAGCCGGGCCTGCCCGAGCTGCTCGGTCTGGGCGACCCGGAGGGCTTCACCGCCGAGCAGGGCTGGGCGCCCCGCTCCGCCCGGGAGCGGCTGCGGGTGCCGATCGGGGTGGGCGCCGACGGCGGCGCCATCGAGCTGGACCTCAAGGAGTCGGCGCAGGACGGGATGGGGCCGCACGGCCTGCTGATCGGGGCGACCGGCTCCGGCAAGTCGGAGCTGCTGCGCACGCTGGTGCTCGGGCTGGCCGCCACGCACAGCTCGGAGCAGCTCAACTTCGTGCTGATCGACTTCAAGGGCGGCGCCACGTTCGCCTCCTTCGACCGGCTCCCGCACACCGCCGCGGTGATCACCAACCTGGCCGACGCGCTCCCGCTGGTCGACCGGATGGTCGACGCGATCAACGGCGAGCTGGTGCGGCGCCAGGAGCTACTGCGCCGGGCCGGCAACTTCGCCAGCCTGCGCGACTACGAACGCGCCCGCGCCGCCGGCACCCCGCTCGCCCCGCTGCCGTCGCTGCTGCTGATCTGCGACGAGTTCTCCGAGCTGCTCTCGGCCAAGCCCGACTTCATCGACCTCTTCGTGCAGATCGGCCGGCTGGGCCGGTCACTCGGCGTGCACCTGCTGCTGGCCTCGCAGCGGCTGGAGGAGGGGCGGCTGCGCGGGCTGGACACCCACCTGTCGTACCGGATCGGGTTGCGGACCTTCTCCGCGCTGGAGTCCCGGACGGTGCTCGGCGTGCCGGACGCGCACGAGCTGCCCCGCTCCCCCGGGCACGGCTACCTGCGCTTCGGCACCGAGCCGCTGGTGCGGTTCAAGGCCGCGTACGTCTCCGGGGCGCTCCGCCGGCGCGGCGCGGCACCGGGCGCGGGCGGCGCGGGAGCCCCGCGCCTGCTCGCCTTCTCCACGCACCTCGTGCCGAAGCCGGAGCCGGTCGGGCCGCCCGCCCTGCCCTCGGCCGACGAGGGCGAGACCGGGAGCCTGCTGGAGCTGATGGTCGACCGGTTGGCCGGCCAGGGCCCGCCCGCGCACCAGGTCTGGCTGCCCCCGCTCGGGCGGGCGCCGGCGCTGGACGAGCTGCTCGGGCCGGTCGCCGCCGACCCGGCGCGCGGGCTCGCCTTCGGCAACCCGGAGCTGCACGGCGCGTTGCAGGTGCCGGTGGCGGTGGTCGACAAGCCCTTCGAGCAGCGCCGCGACCTGCTCTGGTTGTCGCTGGAGGGCGCCGCCGGGCACGTCGCGGTCGTCGGCGGGCCGCAGAGCGGCAAGTCGACGGCGCTGCGCACGCTGATCTGCGCGCTGGCGCTCACCCACACCCCGGCCGAGGTGCAGGTCTACTGCCTCGACTTCGGCGGCGGCGGGCTGGCCGCGCTGCGCGACCTGCCGCACGTCGGGGGCGTCACCGGCCGCGCCGACCCGACGGCCGTCCGGCGTACGGTCGGCGAGATCGCCACCCTGCTGGTCGACCGGGAACGCCGCTTCGCCGAGCTGGGCGTGGAGTCGATGGCCGCCTGGCGGCAGCGGCGGGCCGCGGCGGCCGGCACCGGCCCGGGCGCCGACCCGTTCGGCGACGTGTTCCTGGTGGTGGACGGCTGGACCACCCTGCGCGGCGAGTACGACGACCTGGAGCCGCTCGTCACCGACCTGGCCACCCGGGGCCTGTCGTACGGGGTGCACGTGGTGGCGACGGCGGTGCGCTGGCTGGACTTCCGGCCGGCGATCCGGGACCTCTTCGGTTCCCGGCTGGAGCTGCGCCTCGGCGACCCGTCCGACTCGCTGGTGGCCCGCCGGGCGGCGGCGAACGTGCCGGAGAAGACCCCCGGCCGGGGCGTCACCGCGGAGAGCCTGCACTTCCTCACCGCGCTGCCGCTGCTGGCCGCCTCCGGCGGGGACACCACCGATCTCGTCAAGCGGGTCGTCGGGAGCTGGACGGGGCCGGCCGCGCCCCCGGTGCGGCTGCTGCCGCCGGTGCTCCCGTACGCCGAGCTGGACCTGACCTCGACCACCGGCCTGCGCATCCCGGTCGGGATCGCCGAGGCGGACCTGCGCCCGGTGGTGCTGGACTTCGCCACCGAGCCGCACTTCGTGGTCTTCGGCGACGCCGAGTGCGGCAAGTCGTCGTTCCTGCGCGCGCTGGCCACCTCGATCATCACCCGGTTCACCCCCGAGCAGGCCCGGGTGATCCTGGTCGACTACCGGCGCAGCCTGTCGGACCTCACCGAGGCCCCGCACCTGATCGGGTACGGCTCCGCCGCGGCGCACACCACCGAGCTGATCGATTCGGCCGCGGGCTACATGCACGGCCGGGCTCCCGGGCCGGAGGTCACTCCCGCGCAACTGCGGGAGCGGTCGTGGTGGTCCGGGCCGGAGCTGTTCGTGCTCGTGGACGACTACGACCTCGTGGCCGGCGGGCCGGCCAACCCGCTGCGCGCGCTGGAGGAGCACCTGCCGCACGCCCGGGACGTCGGGCTGCACCTGGTGCTCGTCCGACGCTCCGGCGGCGCCGGCCGGGCCCAGTACGAGCCGATCGTGCAGCGTCTCCGCGAGCTGTCCACGGCCGGGCTGGTGATGGCGGGCAGCCCGGACGAGGGGGCGCTGGTCGGTCCGGTCCGGCCCGGGCCGCTGCCCCCGGGGCGCGGCCGGCTCGTCACCCGGCGCGAGGGCGTACGGCTGGTCCAGCTGGCGTATCTGCCGTCGCCGTGACGGGTGTCCCCGGATCGCCCCGCAAGGCCGCGGGGAACCGGTAATCTCCGATCGTCATGTTTGCGTCTGGGATGAACGGCTTGAGGATGTGACCACGGTGCGGCACAGCTGTCCGCCGGCGGGCCGGCGGATCGCCGGACGCGCGTTGCTCGGGGTGGCGGCTGCCGTCGCCTCGGTTGCCGGTCCGGTCACCCCGGCCGACGCCGCCCCCCGACCGGTCGCCGCCGCCCAGCCGGTCGCCGCCGTCCCGGTGCCGCTCGCGCCCACCGACAGCCAGAGCCGCCCCGACCAGATCCGCGACGAGCAGTGGCAGCTCGACGCGTTGCAGGCGAAGGCGGCCTGGCGCAGCTCGACCGGGCGCGGGGTCACCGTCGCGGTGATCGACTCCGGGGTGGACGCCTCCCACCCCGACCTGGCCGGCCAGGTGCTGCCCGGCCTCGACCTGGTCGACCCCGGGGGCTCCGCCGACGAGCCCGACCCGGTCGGCCACGGCACGACCGTGGCCGGGCTGATCGCCGGGCGGAACGACGACAAGCGCGGCGCGGTGGGCCTCGCGCCCGACGCCCGGATCCTTCCGGTCCGCGTCCTCGACGCCGAGAACCGCTACGACGACGCGATGATCGTCGCCAAGGCTGTGCGCTGGGCCGTGGACAACGGCGCCCAGGTGATCAACCTGTCCCTCGGCGGCAGCGGCGACAGCGCCGCCCTGGCCGCCGCGATCGACTACGCCTTCGCCCGGGACGTGGTGGTGATCGCCTGCACCGGCAACGTGGCCACCTCGTCCAGCTCAGAGGTCTGGTACCCGGCCCGGGAGCCCGGCGTGATCGCGGTCGCCGGGCTGGACCGCGACAGCGACGACCTCTGGTCCGGGTCGATCACCGGGCGGGCCACGGCGCTCGCCGCCCCGGCCACCAGCCTGGTCGGGGCCCGCCCCGGCGGCTACTGGCGCGTGCAGGGCACGAGCTTCGCGGCGCCGCTGGTCGCCGCCACCGCCGCGCTGGTGCGGGCCCGCTACCCGCAGCTCTCCGCCGGCGACGTGGTGAACCGGCTGCTGACCACCGCCCGCGACATCGGCCCGACCGGTCGGGACGACCGCTTCGGGTACGGCCTGGTCGACCCGGTCGCCGCGCTGGACGCCGAGGTGACCCCGGTGGGCCGCAACCCGCTCGACGACCATTCCTCGCCGGGCGTGGTCGGGTTCGGTCCCGCGCCCGGCTCGGCGCAGGCCGACGTCTCCGGGGCCGGCAGCGACCGGCTCGGCCTCACCGTGCCGCGTGGGCAGACCCACTGGGCGGCGCAGCCGGCGGGCACGCACGAGGAGGCCACGCCGGAGCGGCTCTGGGCCGGGGCCGCCCTCTTCGTCGCCCTGCTCACCGGGGCGGCGTTGATGGTGCGCCGGTTCCGCCAGTGGACCCCACCGGCCGCCCCGCCTCGCCCGGCCCGGGTGGAGCGCCGCCCGCCCGCGAGCTGAGTCGGCGATCCGAGCCGGCGGGCGAGTTGGCAGCCCGAGCCGGCGGGTTGGGGCGGCGGCCGGGCCGACCCGACCAGCACCCGCACGGCGAGGGCGATCCGACTGCCCGGTCCGCGTCTGGCCGGCCCGGGTACCGGGTAGAACGGATGTCATGAGCACGCCGGGCCCGCGTACCCTCGCCGCGCCGCCGCGACCCTCGTGGCGCAGCCGCCGCCTGCACCCTGACCACTCCCGCAGCCTGCGGCTCACCCTCGCCGTCGGGGCCGCGTTCCTGGTGGTGGTGCCGTTCACGCTGCTGGCGCTCCTGGTCCTGGGAGACTGGCCCCCGCTGCGCCGGCTGGACACGGCGGTGACCGACGCGCTGGCCGGCTACGCCGCCGAGCACCCGGCGTGGGTACGCCTGATGTCCCTCTGGACCGACGTGTTCGCCCCGATGCCGCTGCGTGTCGGCGCACTGGTCCTGGTCCTCTGGCTGGTGCGGCGGGGGGCCCGGCAACTGGCGGTCTGGGTCGCCGTCACGATGACGGTGGGCGGCCTGCTCAGCCCGCTGCTCAAGCTGCTCTTCGGCCGGTCGCGGCCCGACCTGCCCGACCCGGTGGCCCAGGCGCCCGGTCTGGCCTTCCCGTCGGGGCACGCGCTCAACGCCGCCCTGGCCGCCGGGGTGCTGCTGGTGGTGTTCCTCCCGCACGCCGGGCCGGTCGCCCGCCGGATGATGGTCGCCGCCGCGCTGCTGCTCGCCCTGGTGACCGGCTTCAGCCGGGTCGCCCTCGGCGTGCACTGGACCAGCGACGTGCTGGCCGGCTGGCTCCTCGGCGTGGCCGTGGTCGCCGCGACCGCCGCCGCCCTCACCGTCTGGCGGGCCACCCCGCCCGGCCGCCCGTCCCGACGCGGGCAACGCCCGCCGGGCACGGACCGCCCGGGGCGGCCGGCAGAGCCCGGCCCGTCGGGCGCCGACCGCCGGGAACGGCCGTCCGGACATGGGCCGGCGCGCGCCGGGCGCCCGAAACCGCCGTCGGAACCCGGGCCGGTGGGCGGTGTGGGCGGTGTGGCACCGCGCTGACGGGCCTCCGCGCCGACGCCGACCGGGAGATTACGCAACTGCTTCCCGTCGCCCCCGCGACCCGGCGGGCAGCGGTCAGGTGCACTCGCCGGTGCCGACGGCGCGGGTGCGCTCGGCACCGGCCAGGGCGACCGGGCGGGCCTCGGCCGCGGTCACCGCGAACCCGGTGTTCGGGTCGTCGGCCGCCGCCGCGAAGATCACCCCGAGGACCAGGCCGTTCGACGAGACCAGCGGGCCGCCGGAGTTGCCGCTCTGCACGAGCGCCCGGATCGTGTAGATCTCCCGGGTCACGTTGCCGGCGGAGTAGATGTCCGGCCCGGTGATCCGGTCGACGTCCCGGACCCGCGCCGACTGGGCGTTGTACGGCCCGTCGAGCGGGAAGCCCAGCACGATGGCGTCCGCGCCGCTACCCGCGTTGCCGGCGGCGAAGCGCATCGAGGGGCCGGGCAGCCCGGGCACGTGCAGCACGGCCAGGTCCCGGTCGGGGTCGTAGACGACCACCTTGCTGTCGTACCGGTCGCCGTTCAGCTCGACGACCGTGGAGCGGGTGCCGGCGACAACGTGCGCGTTGGTCATGACCCGGTCGTCCGCGTAGACGAAGCCGGAGCCCTCGATGCGGCGCGAGCAGCTCGGGGCGGAGCCGAGCACCTTGACGACCGACCGCTGGCTGTTGACCACCACCTGCGAGCCGGCGAGCGCCGGGTCGGGCGGGGACACCTGCCGGGCGCGGGTGGGCGCCAGGTCGCCGAAGACGTCGGGGAAGCCGTTCGTGTCGACGGTGTCCCGCAGCGCCGTGGAGAGCTGCTGCGCCTGGTCCGGCAGGACCCGGTCCACCACGGTGAGCAGCGCGCTGTTGCGAACCGAGGAGGCCAGCCAGGGCAGCGACGACGAGCCCAGCGGCACCGCGACGAGCCAGGCGACCAGCAGCACCGCGAAGAGCGAGACGAACGCCCCGCCGATGTCGTCGGCCCGCCTGCCCACGTCGCTGGTGATCACCTTGCGCAGGTGCGAACCGACCCAGCCGGCGAGCGCCTGGCCGACCACCGCCAGCCCGAAGACCGCCACCAGGGAGATCAGCACGCGGGTGCCGCTGTCGACGAACTGCTGCGCCAGCAGCGGCCCGACCTGGAGACCCACCAGCGCGCCCAGGAAGAAGCCGCTGAACGACAGCACCCCGATGACGAAGCCCTGGCGGTATCCGCTGATCGCGAACACGAGCATGAGCAGCAGCAGTACGAGATCCACGGCGGACACGCGTCAAGCGTACGGGCACCCGGCCCGCGGAATGACCATCGCGTGCGGAAGGTGACCGTCCGTTCAGCGCACCGGAGTCTCGTCCACCGCGTCCGTGCCGGCCGAGGGCGCCGGGGTGGCCCCGGTCGGCGGCAGGTCGACGACCCGGTCGCGCGGCCACGGGCGGGCCCAGCCACCCATCTCCAGCAGGGCGGCCAGGACCCCGGCGGTGAAGCCCCAAACGAGCATCCCGCGCGCCGAGAACGCCGGGCCGATCCAGCCGCTCGGGTGGCGTACGCGCATCCGGTTCTCCGGGTCGACCAGCTCGCTGACCGGCAGCCGGGCCACGTGCGCCACCTCGGCCGGCTCCCGGGGGTGCACCGGGTGCGGGGCGTGCCACCAGGCGAGCACGGGGGTGACCACGAAGTCGCTGACCGGGATCCAGAGCTTCGGCAGCTCGGCCAGGACGGTGACGCTGGCCGGGTCGAGGCCGACCTCCTCGTTGGCCTCGCGCAGCGCGGTCGCCGGGGCGTCCGCGTCCTCCGGGTCGGCCGCGCCGCCGGGGAAGGCCGGCTGGCCGGCGTGGTTGCGCAGGGTGGCCGCCCGCTGGAGGATCAGCACGTCCGGGCCGGCGCCGGGCTCCTCGCCGAGCAGCACCAGCACGGCGCTCTCCCGCCCGCCGGTCTCCGGGGTGGCCAGCCTGGTGAAGTCCTCGCTGCGCGCGCTGCCCAGCCGGGCGAGCAGCGGGTCGAGCCAGCCCGGCGGCTGTCGGCTCACGCCGACACCTCCGCGCCCCACCGTGCCCACCGGCGACGCACGCCCGCACCTGCCCACCGGCGGCTCACGCCGGCACCGCCAGGCCGAGGTGCTGCCGGACCAGTTCCGCCAGGCGGGCGTCGTCGAGCGTGCCGGAGGAGTCGACGTGCCGGACGTTGCCCTGCCCGTCGACGAAGACGGTCAGGGGGATGGCCTTGCGCCGCAGCTCCTGCTTCAGCCGCTCGCCCCGGTCGACCAGCACCGGGAAACGGACCCCGAAGTCCTCGCCGATGGCCTGGGCGCCCTCGCGGCTGTCCCCGCTGTTCACCCCGATCACCCGGAGCTGGCCGGCAGCCCGGTCGCTGAGCCGCTGGAAGGCGGGCAGCTCGTCGCGGCAGGGCGGGCACCAGGAGGCCCAGACGTTGACCACGGCCGGGCCGCGCAGCTCCCGGAGGGCGACCGGCGCGCCGCCGGTGAAGCAGTCCAGGGTCAGGTCGGGCAGTGCCTGCCCCGCGCCCCCCGACGCCGACGCCGGGGCGCCGGACGCGGGCGGGCTGCCGAGCGCCGAGCAGTCCTGGAACGGCGACGGCCGGTTCGCGGCGGCCTCCTGCCGGCCGGTCGGGCCGCTCTCCTCCTCGGTGCCGTTGCCGGCGGTGCACCCGCCCACGGCCAGCAGCACGGGTACGAGCAGGGCGGCGAGTCGGCGGTTCATCGGTTCACCCTGGTTCGCGACTGCGGGGCTCGCAACACCGGCTCACTCCTCGCGCTCATCGGTTCACCGTGGTTCGCGACTGCGGGGCTCGCAACACCGGCTCACTCCTCGCACTCACGGTGCCTCCGCCACGACGGCCTGGACGGGCACCAGCTCCGGGTCGACCCCGGCGGCCACCGCCAGGTCCCGGGCGCGGGGGCCCTTGAGCAGCCGCGCGGCCGCCGCCGGCTCGGTCGGCCCGGTGCCGTACGACGGGCAGAGCTTCGCCAGCGTGCACGCGCCGCAGGCCGGCTTGCGGGCGTGGCAGACCCGCCGGCCGTGGAAGATCACCCGGTGCGACAGCATCGTCCAGTCCCGCCGGGGGAAGAGCGCCCCGATCGCGTGCTCGATCTTCACCGGGTCGGTCTCGGCGGTCAGCCGCCAGCGCTGCACCAGCCGCCCGAAGTGGGTGTCGACGGTGATCCCGGGCACACCGAAGGCGTTGCCGAGGATGACGTTGGCGGTCTTGCGGCCGATGCCGGGCAGCGTCACCAGGTCGACGAGCTTGCCGGGGACCCGGCCGTCGTACCGCTCGACGAGGGCCTGACCGAGCTTGATCAGGGAGTCCGTCTTGTTGCGGTAGAAGCCGGTGGGCCGGATCAGCTCCTCCATCTCCGTCCGGTCCGCCCCGGCGTAGTCGGCGGCGGTCGGGTAACGGGCGAAGAGCTTCGGGGTGACCTCGTTGACCTTCTTGTCCGTGCACTGCGCGGAGAGGATCGTCGCGACGGCCAACTCCAGGGGGCTGGAGTGGTCGAGTTCACAGTGCGCGTCGGGGTGGGTCTCGGTCAGCGCCCGGCCGATCCGCCGGGCGCGGCGCGTACGCCCGAGGTCGGTCTCGGTGGAGCCGGAGGAGCTGGTGGTCACGCCGGCCAGCCTACGTCGCCGGTGTGACCGGACGCCGGGGCCACGCGCCGCCCCGCCCCGGTCAGCCGCCCTGCGGCGGGCTGATCGCCCCGGAGTCGTCGAACCGGGCGCCGGTCTCCGGGAAGTCGCTGCGGGTGAGCTGCTTCACGAGGCCCAGGCCGCGGTCGTCGCCGTCCATCGTCGGCTTGCCGGCGGAGTTCATGTACGTCGAGACGAACGACCCCCCGGCCCAGCTGCCGTCCGGCTTCAGCGACACCTTGAGCACCCCGCCCCAGCCGAGCCGGCCGGCGTTGCTCAGCGAGTTGCCCCCGCCGGCGAAGTTGCCCAGGCTGTACGCGATCAGCCGGCCCTTGTAGAACTCCATGCCGCGCAGCACGTGCGGGCCGTGCCCGACGATCAGGTCCGCCCCGGCGTCGATCATCGCCTTGGAGAACTTGACGGGGTCGCCCCGGTTCTCGCCGAGGAACATCTCGGTGCCCGGCCGCACCCGGGTCTTGTCGGCCCCCTCGCCGCCCATGTGCACCTGCACCACGACCACGTCGGCCTGACCGGCCGCCTTGGCGATCACCCGCTTCGCCTCGGCGATGTCGACGAGGCTGTTGGACCAGACGTACGACGAGAAGCCGGCGACCGCGACCTTGACCCCCTTGACGTCGACCACGGTGATCTGGTCGGGCGCCCCGGTGTGCGCGAGGTCGTGCTTCTCCAGCGCCTTCTGGGTGTTCTCGTAGCCCTTCGGGCCGAAGTCGTAGCCGTGGTTGTTGGCCTGGTTGAGCAGGTCGAAGCCGGCGTCGCGCAGGTGCGCCGCGTAGTCCGGCGGGGCGCGGAACTGGAAGCAGCGGGTCGAGTTCGGGCCGCACTTGCCGGTGCCGGTGTCGACGGTGAGCGGCTCCTCCAGGTTGCCCATCACCAGGTCGGCGGCGAGCGCCTTCTCGACGGAGTCGAAGAAGCCCTTGCCACCGTTGGCGGGCAGCCGGTTCGGCGCGTTGCCCATGATGATGTCGCCGGTCGCGGAGAGCGAGATCGCCTGCTCTGCGGGCTGTGCGGGCTGGCTGGAGCGGACCGGGGCGCCGGTGCCGCCGGCACCCCGGCCGGGCTGCCAGACGGGGTCGCCCCCGGACCCGGGCTGGCCGCAGCCGGCGGCGAGCAGGACGGTGAGCAGCGCGCCCAGGGCGGGCGCGACCCGGCGGGGCGGAGGGGAGGCGGCAGAGTACATCGAGCGCGACCCTATCGGGTATGCAACGCCGGGACGAGACCCGATCGGACGGATGTTCAGCCAGTCGGCCGATCGGACCACGGGACCACGGTGCCCGCCCCGCCGGCCGTCACGGCGGCGTGCACGGCCCGGGCCAGCGGGGCACCCCAGGTGGAGCGCGGTCCGCCGTACGCCGACTCCGGGCCGTCGAGCGGGCAGAGCACGGTGACGGCGTCGGTGGGGGTGCCGGTGCCGGGCACGCCCAGTTCCGCGATCGCCTGCGCCTTCGCCTCGGTGGCGGTCGCCACCGCGTTGACCAGGGCGGCGTCGCCGAGCCGGGCCGGGACGTACACCACGATGTTGACCGTGCCGACCCGCTGGCCGGGCGCCGCCGGGGCGGGCTCGGCCGCCCAGACCGGGGTGCCCAGGCCGACGGTGGCCCAGACCCGCACCCCGGTGTCCGTCCGGGCGACCACCTCGGCGACGTCCACCCCGGTCAGCAGGCCCACCCCGGGTCCGTCGAGGTCGAGCCCGCCGGCCAGTCCGGCCAGGTGGTCGGCCGGGTCGTCCCGGTCGTACGACATGGGTACGGTCGCGTTGACGACCCAGCGCCGGACGCCGATCCCGCCGCCCAGCGGCGCGGAACTCACCGCGCGCAGCGGGCGGTCGGCGCGCCAGACCAGCAGCGGGACGTCCCGACCGTCCTCCCGACGGGCGGTCAGCACGGGTTCGCTCAGCACGCGGTGACCCTACGACCCGGCACCCGCCGGCCCGCCGGCGCCCGGACGGCGCGCGATCTTACTGCTTGATCACGTCGGGCGGGTTACGCCCAACGATCAAGATTCCAGGGGTGCACCTCTGATTCCAGCTCACGTGCGCCTAGACTGGCCACGCGCGAGGGATCAGCGGACGGCGGACCCGGCCGACGGACGGCACGCGCAGGTGGAGGTGCGCGATGGACGAGGTACTGGCCCGCAGCGGGATCTTCCAGGGCGTCGACCCGGAGGCTGCCGAGGCGCTCGCCAAGGAGATGGAGACGCTCGAGGTCCGCAAGGGCGAGATCGTCTTCAACGAGGGCGAGCCCGGCGACAGTCTCTACATCCTGCTGTCCGGCAAGATCAAGGTGGGTCGCCGGGCGGCCGACGGCCGGCAGAACCTGATCGCCGTGATGGGCCCGTCGGACATGGTGGGCGAGCTGTCGCTCTTCGACCCCGGCCCGCGTACGGCGACGGCCACCGCGGTCACCGACACCCGGTTGGTGCGGCTGCGCAAGCAGGCCCTGCGCCCGTGGCTGAACAACCGGCCGGAGATCGCCGAGCAGCTGCTCCGCGTGCTCGCCCGCCGGCTGCGGCGGACGAACGACTCGCTGGCCGACCTGATCTTCACCGACGTGCCCGGTCGCGTCGCCAAGAACCTGCTCCAGATGGCCGGCCGCTTCGGCACCCGCGACGGCGGCGTGCTCCGGGTGACCCACGACCTCACCCAGGAGGAGATCGCCCAGCTCGTCGGCGCCTCCCGGGAGACCGTCAACAAGGCGCTGGCCGACTTCGCCTCGCGCGGGTGGCTGCGCCTGGACGGCAAGAGCATCATCATCCTCGACCCGGAGCGCCTGGCCCGCCGCGCCCGCGTCTGACGCCGCCGCGGCCGGGGTCCACCCCGGCCGTCTCGGCACCACCGGTCCGGCCCGCGGCCGGGCCGGTTCGCGTTCGGGGGTCCGCGGCCACCGGAGCCCCCGACTGCCGGTCTGCCGGTCTGCCGGTCTGCCGCGGGCAGAATCGCTGGACTCCGGCCGGGTCGGTGGGCATGGTGGAGCGATGCTGGACCGCGTCGCCGTCCTCTCCGACATCCACGGGGTGCTGCCCGCGCTGGAGGCCGTGCTGGCCGAGCCGGACGTCGCCGCCGCCGACCTGATCGTGCTCACCGGCGACATCGCCGCCGGACCACAGCCGGTCGAGGTGCTCGACCTGCTCGCCGGCCTCGGCGACCGGGTCTGCTGGGTGCGCGGCAACGCCGACCGCGAGCTGGTCGAGGCGCGCGCGGGCCGCAAGTCGCCGATCGACGTCTCGAACTGGGCCGCCGAGCAGCTCCGCGCCGACCACCTCGCCCGGCTGGCGGCGTTGCCGCTGACGGTGACCCTGGAGGTCGCCGGCCTGGGTCCGGTGCTCTTCTGCCACGCCACGCCCCGCGACGACGAGGAGGTCGTGCTCGTCGACTCCCGGATGGAGCGCTGGGCGGAGGTGCTCGCCGGGGTGCCGACCGAGGTGGGGACGGTGGTCTGCGGACACACCCACATGCCGTTCACCCGGCTGGCCGACCGGCGGCTGATCGTCAACCCGGGCAGCATCGGGATGCCCTACGGCGGCCCCGGCGCCTTCTGGGCACTGCTCGGGCCCGGGGTGCACCTGCGCCGCACCCGTTTCGACGTGGACGCCGCCTGTGCCCGGGTGGCCGCCGAGTCGGGCTTCCCCGACGCCGCCGAGTGGGCGGACGAGTACCTGCGCTCCCGACACAGCGACGCCGACGCGCTCGCGGTGTTCGCCCCCCGCGACGGCCGCTGAGCAGTCCGGCCCGTCGACCCGCCGCATGGCCGACGGGCCGGCAGGGGCACGCCGTCGGCCAGGTTGCCCTTGAACCAGTTACCCGGCGCCGCGACGTTCGGGCGCAGACCTGCGGGATTCCTCGTCGCTCCCTGTCGAGTTGCCCCATCCATGCGACCAACGGCACAGCGGGCCAGCGGGCCAGCGGGCCAGCGGGCAGCAGGGCAGCGGGCCTACGGCCAGCGGTCCAACAGGCCGACAGCAGCGGCAGCGGGCCGGCGGGCTGACAGCAGCGGCAGCGAACCGTGCCCCATCCGTGGGGGCAGCTCGACAGCGTCCGGAGGACTGGTCCTCGTCAGGGTCGGCCCGGCTCCGAGAGCTGCCGGACAGGCCAGACCCTGGCGGCGGTCCCAGCCGGCGGGCCGGCGAGTACCGGCCCGCCACCGGCCGCCAGCCACCGGCCACCGGCCGCCAGCCGCCAGCCGCACAGAAAAAGTCAGTCTTGACTGTTTGTTTCGGTGGCGGCACGCTGTCCCCGTGCCCGCCGCATCGACCCGCGTCCCTCAACAGGAGCGCAGCCGCGCCACCCAGGCCCGGCTGCTGGAGGCGACCGTCGAGTGCCTGGTTGAGCACGGCTGGGCCGGCACCACCACCACCGTCGTGGCGGCCCGCGCCGGCGTCTCGCGCGGCGCCCAGCTCCACCACTACCCCACCAAGGCCGCGCTGGTCACCGCCGCCGTCGCGCACCTCACCGAACGCCGGGCCGAGGAGCTACGCAGCGAAGCCGAGGCGCTGCCGCCCGGCCCACAGCGCCTCGACCGGGTGATCGACCTGCTCGGGGCGGCCTTCACCGGCCCGCTCTTCGTCGCCGCCCTCGAACTGTGGGTCGCCGCGCGCACCGACCGGGAGCTGCGCGAGGCCCTGCTGCCGCTGGAGGCCCGGGTCGGCCGCGAGATGCACCGACTCACCGTCGCGCTGCTCGACGTGGACGAGCGCCGCCCGGGCGTACGGGAGGCGGTGCAGGCGACCCTGGACCTGCTCCGCGGGCTGGGCGTGGCCAACCTGCTCAGCGACGACTCGTCCCGCCGCACCGCCCTGTTGCACACCTGGAAGCGCCAGCTCGCCGCCCTGCTCACGCCCTGACCGCCGCCCTGACCGGCCCGTCCCGCACCGGAGGCACCATGGTCGACCTGAAGGACCTGCTCGCGGAGCTGGCCGACGAGGCCGAGCAGCTGGACGGCCTGGTGGACGGCCTGTCACCAGGCGACTGGGCGCGGCCCACCCCGGCACCCGGCTGGAGCATCGGCCATCAGATCGCCCACCTCGCCTGGACCGACCAGGTGGCGCTGCTCGCCGCCACCGACCCCGAGGTGTTCTTCGCGTCCGTGGCCGCCGCTCCCGACCCGGCGCGGCTCGTCGATGCCGGCGCGGAGGAGTTCCTCGCCCCGCCGACCGAGCTGCTGCCCCGCTGGCGTGCCGGCCGGGCCGCGCTCGCCGCCGCACTGGCCGGGATGCCGGCGGGCGGGAGGCTGCCCTGGTTCGGCACCCGGATGTCGCCCGCCTCGATGGCCACCGCCCGGATCATGGAGACGTGGGCGCACGGTGCTGACGTGGCGGACGCGCTCGGCGTCGTCCGCCCCGCCACGGCCCGGCTGCGGCACGTCGCGCACCTCGGCTTCCGCACCCTCGGCCACAGCTTCGCCGCCCACGGCCGGCCGGTGCCGGCAGCGCCGGTGCGGATCGAGCTGACCGCGCCCGACGGCGGCACCTGGACGTACGGGCCGGCCGGGGCCGCCGACCGGGTAACCGGCCCGGCGCTCGACTTCTGCCTGCTGGTCACCCAGCGCCGGCACCGCGCCGACCTGGCCCTGGCGGCGACCGGCCCGGTCGCCGACGAGTGGCTGGACGTCGCGCAGGCCTTCGCCGGCCCGCCCGGCCCCGGCCGCCCGCCACAGGCCGAGGGAGCCGGCGCGACGGGCACCGACGCGGGCGCGGCGGCCGGCACGGGCACGGCGGTGGTGCCGGCATGAGCGGAGTGCTACGCGTCGGCAACGCCTCCGGCTTCTACGGGGACCGGTTCAGCGCGTGGCGGGAGATGCTCGACGGCGGCGAACTCGACGTGCTGACCGGCGACTACCTGGCCGAACTGACCATGCTGATCCTCGGCCGCGACCGGCTGCGCGACCCGTCCCTCGGCTACGCGAAGACCTTCCTCCGCCAACTCGAGGGGTGCCTCGGCACCGCCCTGGACCGGGGCGTGCGGATCGTCACCAACGCCGGCGGGCTGAACCCGGCCGGCCTGGCCGCCGCGATCGGATCGCTCGCCGACCGGCTCGGCCTGACCGTGCGCGTCGGCCACGTCGAGGGCGACGCCCTCCCGCGCCCGGACGCGCTGACGGCCAACGCCTACCTCGGGGCGTACGGCATCGCCACCTGCCTGGACGGCGGGGCCGACGTGGTGGTCACGGGCCGGGTCACCGACGCGTCCCTGGTGGTCGGGCCGGCCATCGCCCGGTTCGGCTGGGGGCGCGACGACCTGGACGCGCTGGCCGGGGCGACCGTCGCCGGCCACCTCGTCGAGTGCGGGGCGCAGGTGACCGGGGGGAACTTCAGCTTCTTCACCGAGCTGCCCGACGGCGGGCACCGCCCCGGCTTCCCGATCGCGGAGCTGCACCCGGACGGCTCCTGCGTGATCACCAAGCACCCCGGCACCGGCGGCGCCGTCACCGTGGAGACCGTCACCGCCCAACTGCTGTACGAGGTCGGCGGGCCGGCCTACCTCGGGCCGGACGTCGTGGCCCGGCTCGACACGGTCGAGCTGAGCGCCGCCGGGCCGGACCGGGTGCGGGTGAGCGGCGTCCGGGGCGCCCCGCCGCCGGACACCCTGAAGGTGGGCGTCAACAACCTCGGCGGCTTCCGCAACTCGATGACCTTCGTCCTCTGCGGGCTCGACATCCCCGCCAAGGCGGCCCTGGTCCGGGGCCAGATCGAGGAGGCGGTCGGCACGGAGGGGCTGCAGTTCACCCTGGCCCGCACCGACCACCCCGACGCCACCGACACCGAGGCGGCCAGCGCGCTGCTGCACGTACACCTGCGGGACGGCGACAGGGCGCGGGCCGGGCGGGCCTTCTCGGCGGCCGCGGTGGAACTGGCCCTGGCCTCCTACCCGGGCTGCACGCTGACGACGCTGCCCGGCGACGCGACGCCCTACGGGGTGTTCACCGCCGACACCGTGCCGCAGGACGCGGTGCCGCACGTCGCGGTGCTGCCCTCCGGGGAGCGGCTGCCCGTCCCGCCGCCGCCCCGCACCGTCGGCGCGCCCGACGGGCCGGCGCCCGTCGCCGACCACATGAACGCCGGCCTGCCCGCCGTCGACCCGGAACGACCCAGCCGCACCTCACCCCCGCCCCTGTCGGCCGACCCGGCAGCGGCCGGTGACCGACGCGGGGCCGGCCCGGGGCGGCCCGTCGCGCCCGCCGACCGACCGGCCCGGCGCGCGCCGCTCGGCGAGTTGGTCGGGGCCCGCTCCGGCGACAAGGGCGGCAACGCCAACCTCGGCGTCTGGGCCCGCACCGACGCGACGTGGTCGTGGCTGCGCGGCTGGCTCACCGAGGCCCGCCTGCGCGAGCTGCTGCCGGAGACCGCCCCGCTGGCCGTGGAGCGGTACGAGCTGCCGAACCTGCGGGCGGTCAACTTCGTCGTCCGGGGGCTGCTCGGGCAGGGGGTGACCGCCTCCACCCGGTTCGACCCGCAGGCCAAGGCGCTCGGCGAGCTGATCCGCTCCCGGGTCGTCGACCTGCCGGCGGACCTCGCGCCCGGGGCGGCCGGCACGACCACCACCCAGGAGGAGCCGTGACCATCGTCGACACCCCGGAACGGCGGCAGCTCCGGGAGCTGACCAGGGCCTTCGTCACGCGGGAGGTGCTGCCGCACCTCGACGACTGGGAGCGGGCCGGCGAGGTGCCCCGCTCGCTGCACGAGACGGCCGCGAAGATCGGCCTGCTCGGCGTCGGTTTCCCGGAGGCGGTCGGCGGCAGCGGCGGCGACCTGCTCGACTCGATCATCGTCACCGAGGAGGTGATCCGCTCCGGCGGCTCGTCCGGGCTGATCGCCGCGCTGTTCACCCACGGCATCGCGCTGCCGCACATGGTGGCCTCCGGTGACGGCGAGCTGATCGACCGGTACGTCCGGCCGACGCTGGCCGGGACGATGATCGGCGCGCTGGCGATCACCGAGCCGGACGGCGGCTCGGACGTGGCGGCCGTCCGCACCTGCGCACGGCGGGACGGCGACCACTACGTGGTCAACGGGTCGAAGACCTACATCACCAGCGGGGTCCGCTCCGACTTCGTGACCACCGCCGTCTGCACCGACTTCCCCGGATCCGGGTCGCTCAGCCTGCTGGTGATCGAGAAGGGCACCCCGGGCTTCACCGTGGGCCGGCGGCTGGAGAAGCTGGGCTGGCACTGCTCGGACACGGCCGAGTTGTCCTTCGTGGACGTGCGGGTGCCGGTCGCCAACCGGATCGGCCCCGAGGACACCGCCTTCCTGGCGATCATGCAGAACTTCGCCAGCGAGCGGCTGTCGCTGGCGACCCAGGCGTACGCGACCGCGCAGCGCTGCGTCGAGCTGGCCGCCCGCTGGTGCCGGGACCGGTCCACGTTCGGCCGTCCCCTGGCGAGCCGGCAGCTCGTCCGGCACCGGCTGGCCGAGATGCACACCCGCAGCGAGGCGGCGCGGGCGTACGTGCACCAGGTGGCGGCGCGGGTGGCGGCCGGCGAGCCGGTGGTGACCGAGGTGGCGATGGCGAAGAACATCGCCGTGGCGGCCTGCGCCGAGGTGGTCGACCAGGCGCTCCAACTGCACGGCGGCTACGGCTACCTGCGCGACGCCGAGGTGGAGCGGCACTACCGGGACTCGCGGATCCTCGGCATCGGCGGCGGCACCACCGAGATCATGAACGAGATCATCGCGAAGGGCATGGGCCTGTGAGGGAGGCTCTGTGACGACGCTGCGGAGCGCGGTCGACCCGTCCTCACGCGACTACCGGGCCAACCGGGAGGCCCTGCTGGAGCGCCTCGCCGAGCTGGAGGCCGCCCTCGACCAGGCCCGGGCCGGCGGCGGGGAGAAGTACGTGACCCGCCACCACCGGCGGGGCAAGCTGCTGCCCCGGGAACGGATCGAGCTGCTGCTCGACCGGGACAGCCCGTTCCTGGAGCTGTCCCCGGTGGCGGCGTACGGCACCGACTTCCCCGTCGGGGCGAGCGTGGTGACCGGCATCGGGGTGGTCGAGGGCGTCGAGTGCCTCGTCGTCGCGAACGACCCGACGGTACGCGGCGGCGCGGTGAACCCGTGGTCCCTCGCGAAGACCCGCCGGGCCGGCGAGATCGCCCTGGCCAACCGGCTGCCGATGGTGAACCTGGTCGAGTCGGCCGGCGCCGACCTGCCCACCCAGGCGGAGATCTTCATCCCGGGCGGCCGGGTGTTCCGCGACCTGACCCGGCTCTCGGCGGCGAAGATCCCCACGGTCAGCGTGGTCTTCGGCAACGCCACCGCCGGGGGCGCGTACGTGCCGGGGATGTCCGACCACGTGATCATGATCCGGGACCGGTCGCAGGTCTACCTGGCCGGGCCGCCGCTGGTGAAGATGGCCACCGGCGAGGTCACCGACGACGAGTCCCTCGGCGGGGCGGCCATGCACGCCACCACGTCCGGCCTGGCCGACTTCCTCGCCGCCGACGAGCGGGACGGCATCCGGCTGGCCCGGCAGTGCGTACGCCGGCTCAACTGGCGCAAGCAGGGGCCACCGCCGCGAAACCCGTTCCCGCCGCCCCCGAGGTACGACCCGGAGGAGCTGCTCGGCATCGCCAGCGCCGACCTGAAGGTGCCGTTCGACCCGCGCGAGGTGCTGGCCCGGGTGCTCGACGACAGCGCCTTCGACGAGTTCAAACCCAACTACGGCACCGCCCTGGTCACGGGCTGGGGCGAGCTGCACGGGTGGCCGGTCGGGGTGCTGGCCAACGCGCGGGGCGTGCTGTTCAGCGAGGAGGCGCAGAAGGCGGCGCAGTTCATCCAGCTCGCCAACGCCGCCGACACCCCGCTGGTCTTCCTCCAGAACACCACCGGCTACATGGTGGGCACCGAGTACGAGCAGCGCGGCATCATCAAGCACGGCGCCCTCATGATCAACGCGGTGTCGAACTCGACCGTGCCGCACCTGACGGTGAACCTCGGCGCCTCCTACGGCGCCGGCAACTACGGCATGTGCGGCCGGGCGTACGAGCCACGGTTCCTGTTCACCTGGCCGAACGCCAGGTCGG
The DNA here is from genome assembly GCF_043204765.1 of Micromonospora sp. NPDC047730. Classification (NCBI taxonomy): domain Bacteria; kingdom Bacillati; phylum Actinomycetota; class Actinomycetes; order Micromonosporales; family Micromonosporaceae; genus Micromonospora; species Micromonospora sp. NPDC047730. The sequence continues at coordinate 67,485 of NZ_JBIDCU010000017.1, forward strand.
CCGTGATGGGGCCGGCGCAGCTCGCCGGCGTGCTGTCCATCGTGGCCCGGCAGGCCGCCGCCGCCCGGGGCCGGGACTACGACGAGGAGTCCGACGCCGCGATGCGGATGATGGTCGAGCAGCAGATCGAGTCCCAGTCCGGCGCGCTCTTCCTCTCCGGCCGGCTCTACGACGACGGGGTTATCGACCCCCGGGACACCCGTACCGTCCTCGGGCTCTGCCTGTCGGCGATCCACAACGCACCGGTGCGGGGCGCCGACGGCTTCGGCGTCTTCCGGATGTAGGGAGCGCGCTCATGATCACCCGACTCCTCGTGGCCAACCGGGGCGAGATCGCCCGCCGGGTCTTCGCCACCTGCCGGGCGCTCGGCATCGGGACGGTGGCCGTGCACTCCGACGCCGACGCCGACGCGCCGTTCGTCGCCGAGGCCGACCACGCCGTCCGGCTGCCCGGGAACACGCCCGCCGAGACGTACCTGCGGACGGACCTGATCCTCGACGCGGCCCGGAAGGCCGGTGCGGACACGGTCCACCCCGGCTACGGCTTTCTCGCCGAGAGTGCCGGGTTCGCCACGGCGGTGACCGACGCGGGGCTGACCTGGGTCGGCCCGCCGGCCAAGGCAATCGCCGCCATGGGCGACAAGGTGGCGGCCAAGGCCCTGCTCGCCGAGGCGGGCGTGCCGATGCTGCCGACCTGGACCGACGCCGACGAGATCGCGGACTTCCCGGTGCTGGTCAAGGCGTCGGCCGGCGGCGGCGGGCGCGGCATGCGCGTCGTCCGCGACCCCGCCGCGCTGGCCGAGGCCGTCGCCTCCGCGCGCCGCGAGGCGGCGGCGGCGTTCGGCGACGGCACGGTCTTCGTCGAGCGGTACGTCGAGCGGGGCCGGCACGTCGAGGTGCAGATCTTCGGCGACACGCACGGAACGGTGGTCGCCCTCGGCGTGCGGGACTGCTCGATCCAACGCCGCCACCAGAAGATCGTCGAGGAGGCCCCCGGAGTCGTTCCCGCCGAGGTGCGGCAGCGGCTGCACGAGGCGGCGACGGCCGCCGGCCGGGCGGTCGACTACGTCGGCGCCGGCACGGTCGAGTTCCTGCTCGCGCCCGACGGGGAGATCTACTTCCTGGAGATGAACACCCGCCTCCAGGTCGAGCACCCGGTCACCGAGCTGACCACCGGCCTGGACCTGGTCCGGCTGCAACTGCTCGTCGCCGAGGGCGAGCCGCTGCCGGTGGCGGCGACCCCGCCGGCACAGGGCCACGCGATCGAGGTACGCCTCTGCGCCGAGGACCCCGCACAGGGGTACCGGCCGGCGACCGGCACCCTGCACCGGCTCGCCCTGCCCGGCGTGGCGGCCGAGTTCGGGCCGCTGGCCGGGCCGGGCCTGCGGCTGGACTCGGGCGTGGTCGACGGCTCCGTGGTGGGCGTCCACTACGACTCGATGCTCGCCAAGGTGATCGCCTGGGCGCCCACCCGCGCCGAGGCGGCCCGGGCGCTGGCCGGCGCGCTGGCCCGCGCCGAGTTGCACGGGGTGGTCACCAACCGGGACCTGCTGGTCCGTGTCCTGCGCAGCCGGGAGTTCGCCGCCGTCGACGTCGACACCGGTTTCCTGGACCGGCACCCCGAGGTCTTCGCCCCGCTGCTGCCCGCCGATCAGCTCCCCCTGGTCGCGCTGGCGGCGGCCCTCGCCTCGGCCGCCGCCCGCTGCGCCTCGGCTCCGGTGCTGGCCGGGCTCCCCTCGGGCTGGCGCAACGTGCCGGCGTTCCCGCAGTTCACCCGCTTCACCGGCCCCGACGGCGAGATCGAGGTCCGCTACCGCCTGGACCGCTCGGGCGGCCTCGCCGAGTGGTCGGTGTCGCCGGGCACCGGCTCCACCGCCCGCGCCGGTGGGCCGACCCCGGACGGAGCGGCCCCGTCAGGCGGGCCGGCGTCGAACGGGTCGGCCCCGGCAGACGGGCCGACGCCGGTGGTGAGCCTGGTCGAGGCCGCCCCCGACCGGGTGGTGCTCGGCGCCGACGGCGTGCGGCGGGCCTACCGCGTACGCCGGGCCGGGTCGGCGGTCTTCGTGGACGGCCCGGACGGGGCGGCGGGCCTGGCCGAGCTGCCGCGCTTCCCGGAGCCCACCACGGAGCTGGCGGCCGGGTCGCTGGTCGCGCCGCTGCCCGGCGCGGTGACCCGGGTGCACGCCGAGGTCGGCCAGCGGGTGGCGGCCGGCGACCTGCTGCTGACTCTGGAGGCGATGAAGCTCGAACATCCCGTGCTCGCCCCGACCGACGGTGTGGTCGCCGAGCTGCCGGTGCCCGCCGGCGGGCAGGTCGACACGGGCACCGTGCTGGCCGTGGTCGACCCCGAGTGATCCTGGAGGGCCCTGCGATGAACTTCGACCTCACCCCCGAGCAGGAGCAGCTCCGCGACGCGGTCCGCGCGCTGGGCCGGCGGTACGGCCACGACTACTTCGTCACCCGGGCCAAGGCCGGCCAGCACACCACCGAGCTGTGGGACGAGGCCGGCCGGCTGGGCTACCTGGGGGTCAACGTGCCCACCGGGTACGGCGGCGGCGGGGGCGGGATCACCGAGCTGGCCATCGTCTGCGAGGAGCTGGCGGCGGCCGGCTGCCCGCTGCTGCTGCTCGTGGTCTCCCCCGCCATCGCCGCCACGGTGATCGCCAGGCACGGCACCGAGGAGCAGCGCAGGCGCTACCTGCCCGGCTTCGCCGACGGCTCGCTGAAGGTGGTCTTCGCGATCACCGAGCCGGAGGCCGGGTCGAACTTCCACCGGCTGGGCACGGTGGCCCGCCGCGACGGCGACGACTGGTTGGTCTCCGGCCGCAAGTGCTACGTCTCCGGCGTCGACGAGGCGTCGTACGTGCTGGTGGTGGCGCGGGTCGCTGTCGAAGACGGCCAAGCCGGCGCAGGGGACGCGGCTCCGCAGAAACTGAAACCGGCGCTGTTCATGGTGCCCACCGACGCGCCGGGGCTGACCCGGTCCAAGCTGGACATGGAGATCGTGTCCCCGGAGAACCAGTTCCTGCTCTACCTCGACGACGTGCGGGTGCCCGCCGACGCGCTGGTCGGCGAGTCCCTGGACGCCGGCCTGCCGGCGTTGTTCGCCGGGCTCAACCCGGAGCGGATCACGGTCGCCGCGATGGGCGCCGGCACCGGCCGGTACGCCATCGAGCGGGCCTCGGAGTACACCGCCGCCCGCAAGGTCTGGGGCGGCCGGAGCATCGGCTCGCACCAGGGCGTCGCGCACCCGTTGGCGCACGCGGCCGTGCAGGTCGAGCTGGCCCGGCTGATGATCTACAAGGCGGCCACCCTCTACGACGCCGGCCGGGACCTGGAGGCCGGGGTGGCCGGCAACATGGCCAAGTACGCGGCCGGGGAGGCGGCGGCGCTGGCCGTCGACACCGCCGTCCAGGTGCACGGCGGGGCCGGCATGACCACCGAGTACGGGGTGGCGACGCTGCTCGGCGCGGTGCGGGCCGGCCGAATCGCCCCGGTCAGCCGGGAGATGATCCTCAACTTCGTCGCCCAGCACGTCCTCGGCCAGGACAAGTCGTACTGACGGTGGGGCCGGGGTACGGCGGGCGCCCGATCGCCCGCCGTACCCCGGGTCCTCAGCGGATGGTCAGCGAACCGACCGCCGGCAGCGGCGCGACCACCGGCGGGAGCCGCTTCGGCTCGCCCCGGCCCGGCACGCCCGCGGCCGCGAGGGCACTCTTCGACGACTCCGCCCGCCGCGTCGCCCCCGGGTTCTGGGGCGGCTCGGCGAACGGCTGGACGTCGCCCGTGCAGACCGTGCCCTTCGCCGGCAGCGTGCCCCGGACCAGGTAGGCGTCCACCGCGCCGGTCACGCAGGCCGAGGTCCCGTACGCGGTGTGCCCCCAGCTGTCGCTGCTCAGCAGGCGGCTGTTCGGCAACAGCCTGGCCGCGCCGACCGCGCCCCGGTAGTTGGTCGACGGATCCCAGTAGTTGCCGACCACCAGCACCGGCGCGGCGGTGCGCCGGTTGAACGGGCCCAGGTAGGCGTCCTCGTCCCGCACCGTCCACGTCTGCCGGGCGCAGGGCGAGCTGCCCCAGGTCCACAGCCGCCCGAAGTACGGGTCCCGCCTGTCGGCCTTCGCCGCCAGCGCCGGGAACGAGGCGGCGTCCGCCGGGTGGTAGGCGTCGGTGCAGTCCACCCCGAGGAACGTCTCCAGCCCGTTGTCGTACGGGAAGTCGTACCGGCGGGCCTGCTCGCGGGCCGTGGCGGCGCGCCGGACCACGTCGGCGCGCGCCTGCTGGCGGGCGGTCGCGCCCGACGCCGGGTCGGTGAGCACCAGCAGCTCGGCGGTGAGGCCGACGACCTGGTCGTAGCCGGCGGGGCTGTAGAGCGCGCCCAGGGTGGCGGAGACGAAGTCGGCGTAGCTGACGCGGACGAGGCCCAGGTCGGGATCCTCGATCACCAGCGGCTTGGCCCGCAGCCGCTGCGCCACCAGCTCGAACGACGCGAGGGGGTCGCCCTGGGCCAGCGGGCAGACCTCCGCGCCGGCCCTGTCGCAGCGCACGAGGATCTCCCGCAGCGCCTTGTACGCGCCCTGCGCGCTGCGCAGCCGGTCCTCCTGCGACAGCGTGCGCGCCCTGCCCCGGCCGACCCAGGCGTCCGCGTCGAGCACCCCGTCGATGGCCAGGGCACGGACCCGGTCCGGGAACATGTTGGCGTAGTACTGGCCGAGCGCGCTGCCGTAGCTGAAGCCGAGGTAGGTCAGCTTCGGGTCACCGACGGCGCGGCGCAGCACGTCCATGTCCCGGGCGACCTCGGCGGTCGACATCGCGCCGGTGAGCGGCCGGCCCGTGCTGGAGCAGCCCTTCCCGACGGCCTTCGACGACGCGACGTACGCCTTCTCCTCGGCCCGCGTCAACGGGAACGCCACGTTGAGCCCGGCGTAGGCCCGGGTCTGCTCCTTGACCGACGGGAAGCACCTGACCTGCTCGCTCGCGCCGACGCCGCGCGGATCCACGCCGACGATGTCGAACCGGTCGAGCACCTCGTCACCGAGGAAGTACGGCGCGGCGAGCGCGACGTCGGTGCCGGAGCCGCCGGGCCCGCCCGGGTTCAGGAAGAGGCTGCCGATCCTGCGCTGCTGGTCGCGGGCCTTCACCCGCAGCACGGCGATCTCGGTCGTCGGGCCGTTCGGCCTGTCGTAGTCCAACGGGAGCCGGACGGTGGCGCACTCGGCGTAGTCGTAGCAGGCGTACCAGTCCAGGTCGGGCGTGGGCACCCGGTCGACCCGGCGTGCCTCCTCGGGGCTGGTCCGGTCGGTGGTGGCCGGGCGACCCCAGCCGGTCGGGGACGGTGCGGCGGCGGCGGGCGCGACCGCCGATCCGGCGAGGATGACGCCGGCGATACCGGCGGCGGCGAGGGACCGGGTTCGTCGTGGCATGTGGACCCTTCCGGTGGACGACAGGACGGGTCGGGGCGAGGCCCGACCCTTCGCACTCTAGGGATCGCGGGCGATGAATACCGCCCGAAGAGGGGCCGCATATCCGACAATCCGTCGAACCGGTGTAACGAGTTCCCGACGACCGACGCTGTTCTCGCCCGACCCGGCGGACGGCCACAACTCCCACGGACCGGGCCCAACCGCACCGGCGGGCTCGACCGCACCGGCGGGCCCGACCGCACCGGGCCCAGCCGCCCGGCAGGTCCGGCTAGTCGATGCCGGCCATCCAGGCGGGCGTGGACGCGTCCGGCTCGCCCGGCACGTGGTCGTCCACCACCCGCCAGCCGTCGGGCCCCTCACGGAGCAGCAGGAAGCCGACGACCTCGCTGGACGGGGCTCCCACGCCGTAGACGTCGCCACCGTCCACAGTGGCCACCTTGATCGCACAGACCGCATCCGGGTCGGGTTTCGCCTGCGCGCACTGCCCCACGTAGCGGGCCCCGGAGGCGGCCGAGAGGTGGCGGGCCACCGCCTGGTCCACGCTGGCGAACCCACCGCCGCCCGGGGACGACGCCTCGGGCGTGGTGGTGCCCCCGGCGGTCGGCGTCGGCCCGGTCACCGTCTCGGGTGGACGGTCGGGCCCGCAGGCGGCCAGCGCGCCCGACACCAGCACGGCGGCGACGATTCGGCAGAACCGGGACACCGGCGCTCCTCTCTCCGGGAAACGACCTGCACCGGAGATCATCGCACCGGCGGTGGCGTCTCCGGTTGACAGCGGCCCCCGGGTGGACATGCTGGACGGGTGAGGTTTCCCAGACCCGACGCGCGGACGAAGGCGGTCGTCGCGGCGCTGGCTGCGGTCTCGCTGCTGGCGGCGCTGGTCGTGCGTGGTCGTCAGGATCTCCTCGGAGTGGCCCTGGCGCTGCTCTGCGTCCTGATGGTGATGATCGCGGCGGTGTCGGTGGCGGCGGCCCGCCAGGAGGGCGGGCGGCGACCGGCGGTCACGCCGACCGTCCCCGGGCAGCCGGCGGGCGGCCTGTACGGCATCGACGCCGACACGCTGGAGACGCTGGACGGCCGGGAGGCGGTCCGCGCGATGCGGGAGCGCCACCGAGGGCGCGGCTCAGCGACCGGTGAGGGTGGGTGACGCGAGCGCGTCCAGCCCGCGCCCGGCCAGGCAGCGGTACGTCCGGTCGGCGTCGACCGTCGGGGGCAGCACCTCCAGGTTCCAGCCGTCGGCGTGGCCCATCCCGCTGGTGAGCCGGAAGGTGGTCTCGTTGCAGACCCGGCGCACCGCCGGGGCCTCGCTGACCCGGGTGTGGTCCGCGCCGACCAGGGTGTCGGGGAGCCTGCCCTCGGCGTAGCTCTCCCAGGTGTGGTCGCCGTCGCAGGACACCCGGGCCGCCCTGGCCCGCGCGCCGCGCACCTCCATCGGCCCGAAGCACTCCAGCTCGTCGGCGCAGCCCGCCCCGTCGGGCAACCCGGTGGCCGCGGCGCAGGCGGGCAGCACCCCGCTCGTCGCGGCCACGTCAGCCGTCGGGGACGGGGCCGGGGTGGCCGCCGGGCCGGCGAGCCAGGCGCCGGCGCTGGCCGAGGCGGCCAGCGCGACCATCCCGGCGCCGCCGAGGAACCAGCGCCGCCGACGCCGCCGGTCGGAGGTGGGCACCGTCGGGTGCATGTCCTCCACCGGCGGCCGGGGCGCGGGCCGGGTCGTGCGGCCGGCGGTGTACGGGCCGGAGGCGGCGGGACCGCCGCTGACCGGGGAGCCCGGCGCCGGCGCGCCGCCGACCGGCGGGCCGGCCGGGTCGAGCGGCAGGCCGACCAGCAGGTCGCGCAGCTCGACGGCCGACGGGCGCTCCCCCGGGTCGTTGGACATGCCGACCCGGAGCACGTCGATCAGCTCGTCCGGCACGCCGGGCAGGCCGGGAACCGGCTGGTGGAACATCTCCAGCACCGTCACCAGGCTGGGATTGCGCTCGGACTGCCAGCGCGGTGGGCGCCCGTGCATGACCGCGTAGAGGGTCGCGCAGAGGGCGTAGACGTCGACGGCGGGAGACGGCGGCGCGTGGTTGAACATCTCCGGCGGCGCGTACGCCGGGGTGAGCACCTCCAGGGCGACCGAGGCGTCACGCATCTCGGCCACCACGGCCAGCCCGAAGTCGGCCAGCACCGCCGAGTTGAAGTGCGAGTAGAGGATGTTCGCCGGCTTGACGTCGCGGTGCAGCACGCCGGCCGCGTGCGAGTGGGCGACCGCGTCGGCGATCTTGACGCCGAGGTCGCGGGCCTCGGCCGGCCCGAGCGGCGACGTCCGCATCCGCTCCGCGTACGAGCCGTCGCAGAGCTCCATGATTAGGTAGGGGTGCTGGTCGACCGTGACCCCGACGTCGAAGAGGTCCACCACGTGCGGGTGGGACGACATCCGCCCGGCGGCCCGCGCCTCGCGCAGGAACCGGGCCTGGTCCCGTTCGCTGTCCAGGGTGCGATTCTCCACCTTGACCGCGACCTCGCGCCCCACCGAGATCTGGGTCGCCTTGTAGATGGTCGCGTAGCCTCCCCGGGCGAATACCCTCAAATCAGTCAGACCGGGCACAATGGGCAACGGCAGGGCACCGGGCGGGGTCGCGGTCACAGTTCTAGAAAATACCCAACCGGACGGGCTGCTCAGTGCACCGCGTCGGGGGCCGGGGCGGCACCAGCGGAAAGACGGCTCCCACCCCCGCCGGCCACCGGGCCCGCGCGCCGTGCGTCCCACCAGAGCCCGGCGGCGGTCGCCACCGCGCCGAGGCCCTCCCAGGCGGCCACCCCGAAGAACCGGCCGGGCGCGATGTCCGCCAGCACCGCGATGGCGAACACGGTGAACGTGACCAGCCGGAACACCACCGTGAAGCGGTAGAACGGGCGCCACTCGGTCGCGGTGGCGAGCAGGTAGTAGACCCCCATGTTGAACGAGGCCATCGAGGACGCCAGGAGGAAGGTGCCGGTGTGGTCACCGGCGGCGCGGGTCGCCGGCACCTCGAAGCCGAGCAGGCGCAGCAGCGCCTCGGGCCAGAGCAGCCCGACCACGCCCATGAGCAGGGCCAGCACGCCGAAGACCGCGATCGTCCATCCCGCGGCCGAACGCGGCAACCTCATCCCGGCCCCTCCCAGACCCGGCGCGGTCGACATCGGACCGCCCCTCCGGCCTGACACGCTAGCGGCCACCCCCGACATGCCACATCACCGGAACCGCCAGACCTGCCCGGGCCGGGGCCCCGCCGAGCCGGCCAGGGGTCAGCCGGTGGCGAGGCGGGCGCGGAGGGCGTCGGCGGCGGCGCGCTCGCTGCGCTGCTCGGTCCCGTACGCCAGGCGCACCGCCTCCTCGGCGGCGGCCAGCGCCTCCGCCGGCCGGCCGCACGCGGCCAGCGCCTCGGCGAGCACCATCGCGCCGACCACCTGGCTGCGCACGTCCTCCGCCGGGGCGGCGACCGCCCGCCGGGCCCAGTCCAGCGCCTGCTCGCGCTGGCCGTGGGCGAGCAGCGCGGCGGCGTACCGGGCCATCGTCTGGCGGCGGGAGAAGAGCAGCGAGGGCACGGTCGCGGCGACGGTGGCGACCGGGGCGAGCAGCCCGACCGCGGTGGCGGAGTCGCCCGCGGCCAGCCGGGCGGTGGCCAGCAGCACCCGGGGCGCCACCTGGGCGGGCGCCTGCGGGTTGTGCGGCTCGACGGCGGTCAGCACCGAGCGGGCGGCGCGTTCGGCCGTGTCGTAGTCGCCCATGTCCAGCGCCACGAACCCCCGCAGCGTGCCGGCCATGCCGGTGAGCAGCGGGTGCGACGTCCGATGGGCGTACCGCAGCGCGTCGGTGAGCAGGTCGGCGGCGTGTTCCGGCTCGCCCAGCCCGCGCGCCACCACCCCCCGGACGACCAGCGCGAAGCCCTGCCCCCAGTCGTCGGAGGCGGCGGCGAACTCCCGGTACGCGCGGCGGGCCCCCCGGTCCGCCTCGCCCAGCTCGCCCAGCTCGGCGGTCGCGTACGCCTCCACCGCCCGCAGCGTGCCCACCGCCCACGCCTCGCCGACCCGCTCGCCGAACGGCAGGAAGACCCGCGCCATCCGGCACGCCTCCCGCAGCCGGCCCGCCAGCAGCCGGGCGAACGCGGTGGTACCCCGCAGCCACGCCCGCCCGTACGGGTCCTTCAGCTCGGCGAAGAGGCGGGCGGCCCGGCCGAGCACCGCGTCGGTCCCGGCGAAGTCGCCCCGGGTGGTGGTGACCCAGGCCAGGTTCTGCAACGACCACGCCTGCCCCCGGCGGTCCTGCGCCTGGCGGCTCACCTGGTACGAGGCGGCGAGCCGGCTGCTCGCCTGCCCCAGCCGCCCGGCGATGAAGTCGGCCATGCCGAGGCGGCGCATCGCCGAGGCACGCAGGGTCGGCAGGCCGCCGTCGGTGGCCACCTGCAACGCCTCCTGCCAGCAGGCCGCCGACCGCGCCTGGTCGCCCATGGTCTGGTGGGCCTGCCCGGCGAGCAGCAGCGCGCTGGCCCGGACGGCCGACTCGTCGCCGGCGTTGGCCGCGATCTTCTCGGCGGAGGCGAGCGCGTCGGCGGGCCGGCCGATCTGGAGCAGCGCCCGGGCGTGCACCACCCGGTCGGCCGCCGGCACCCCGTCGCGGGCCAGCTCGGCGGCGCGTTCGGCGTACTCCACGGCGAGCGCGGGCTCGCCCGCCTGCAGCGACCGGCGGGCGGCCCCGCCGAGCGCGGCGACGCCCAGCGGGACGACGGTCCGCGCCGGGGCGTCCGGCCGCAGCCCGACCGCGTCGGCCAGCGCGGCGGCCCGCTCCACGTGCTGGGCCACGAAGACGTCCCGGGCCGCCCCGGTGAAGCCGCCCGGCGCGCCCGCCCCTGCCGGCGGGTCGGTCGCGGCCCAGCGGGCCAGCGCCGCGTGCCGCTCGGCCAGCTCGGCCTTGCTCACCCCGGCGTACGCGGCCTCCCGCATCAGCGGGGTGGCGAAGGCGTACCCGGTGCGGGTGCGGTGCAGCATCCGGCGTTGCAGCAGCTCCTCGACGGCCCGCTCCAGCTCGACGGCGACCACCGCCGCCGGGCGGCCGTCCCGGCCGGCCCGCTGCTCGCGCAGCGCCTCCAGCGCCCCGGCCGGCACGGTGTCGCCGACCACGGCCGCGTCCCGCAGCACCGAGCGGGCGTCGACGGGCAGCGCGTCGATACGCGCGGCGAGCACCGCGGCCAGGTCGCGGGAGAGCAGGCGGCTGCCGAGCGAGCCGGGCACCAGCCGCCAGGCCCCCGGGCTCGGGGCGTTCCGGTCGGCGACGGCGGTCAGGGCGCCCCGCTCCATCAGCAGGGTGACCAGCTCGGCCAGGTAGAACGGGTTGCCCTGGGCGGTGGCGAGCAGCCGGTCGGTGTCGGCCTGCGGCAGCCTGCCCCCGCCGAGATAGCTGGTGAGCAGCCGGGCCGCGTCGGCGCCGCGCAGCGGCGGCAGCGCGTGCACCTCGGCCTCCGACACCCGGGTCAGCGCGCCGGCGGTGCGTACCAGCTCGGGCCGGCCGAGCAGCAGCACCAGCGCCGGGCCGGCGAGCCGGGACAGGGCGAGCCCGAGCGCCCGGATGGTCTCCGCGGTCGCGTCGTGCAGGTCGTCGACGACGACCACCAGGGGCGCCTCCGCGGCGAGGGCGCTGAGCAGGTCCGCGACGGCGTTCGGCACGGCGTCGGCGTCGGCGGGCTGCTGGGGGTTGGTCCACTCGCCCTGGTCGGCCGGGCCGCCGCCGGGCAGTTCGGCGTAGCCGAGCAGGGCCATCAACTGGTCGGTGGCGACCGGGGCCGGGTCGCCACCCGCACGGCCGAGGCGCTGGTTGAGCCGGCGCAGCCGCTCCTCGACGGCCGGGCGGGTCAGCGCGGTGGCGGCGTCGTTGGGCAGGCCGACCGCCGCCCGGACCAGGTCGGCCAGGGGCGCGAGCCGGCGCCGCTCACCGAACGCGGCGCAGCGCACCGACAGCACCCGGGCGCCGGTGTGCGCGGCGTACCGGCCGGCGCCCACGTCGTAGCCGGCGGCGAGGCGTTCCACCTCGGCGGCGAACCGGGACTTGCCGAGCCCCGCCTCGGCGGTCATCAGGAGCACCCGGGGCTCGCCGCGGTCGATCACCTCGGCCAGCCGGCCGGCGACCCGGCCGATCTCGGTCTCCCGGCCGACGAACGGGGCCTCGTCACCGAGGCCGGACCGGGTGCCCGGCGCGTCCAGGAGGCCCAGCAGCTCGTACGCCTCGACCGGCTCGCGCTTGCCCTTGAGCCGCAGCGGTCGCAGCGCGCGCCAGGAGGCGACGTGCCGGGTGGCCGCGGAGGTGCGGGCCCCGGCGTAGACCGCGCCGACGGCGGCGGCGTCGGCCAGCCGGGCGGCGGTGTTCACGGTGTCGCCGATGACCGTGTACTCGATCGCGGCCTGGATGCCGGCGATCACGTCGCCGGTGTTCAGCCCGACCCGCAGGCCGAGCGGCGCGCCGCCGCCCCGCTCGTCGTCGAGCACCCGGCGGACCGCCCGCTGCATGGACAGCGCGGCGCGGACCGCCCGCTCGGCGTCGTCCTCGTGCGCCACCGGCGCGCCGAAGACCGCCATGATCCCGTCGCCGGTGAGCTTGTCGACGTGCCCGCCGAAGGTCTTGACCGCGCCGGCCAGGGCGGCGAGCACCCGGTCGGTGACCGCGCCGACCCGTTCCGGGTCGAGGTCCTCGGACCAGGAGGTGAAGTCCGACAGGTCGCCGAAGAGCACGGTGACCACGCGGCGCTCGGCGGCCGGCAGCGTCGCGGCGGCCGGCAGGGCGGCCCCGCAGTTGTGGCAGAACCGGGCGCCGGGGACGGCTACGGTTCCGCACACCGGGCAGGTCACGCTTGCTCCAACCCCGCGGCGCCCGCGCCGGATTCCCGCCCGAGGTGTTCCAGTTGGGCCCGCACCGACCACTCGGCCGCCCACCACAGCGACCGGTCGACGTCCGCGTAGACCTTCGCGACCACCTCCGCGGCGGTGGTGGCCCCCTCGGCGACCGCCGCCCGGACCTGGTCGAGCCGGGCCCGGCGGTGGGCGAGGTAGAACTCCGCGGCGGCGGCGCAGTCGGCCAGCGCCGGGCCGTGCCCCGGCAGCGCCGGGATCCCCCGGTACGTCGAGAGCAACTCCAGGCTGGCCAGGTAGTCCCCGAGGTGCCCGTCGGGGTGGGCGACCACGGTGGTGCCCCGGCCCAGGATGGTGTCACCGGTGAGCACGACCCGCTCGTCGCCGTGCGCGACGACGAAGCAGACCGAGTCGCCGGTGTGGCCGGGGGTCGGCACGAGCCGGATGTCCAGGCCGGGGCCGCCGAGGCCGTCGCCGGGCGTGGTCAGCGGCTCCCCGCCGAGGGTGTGCGCCGGGTCGGCCGCGCGCACGGGCACCCCGTCGAGCAGGTCGCGCAGGCGGGGCGAGCCCTCGGTGTGGTCCGGGTGGCCGTGGGTGATCAGCACCAACCCGATCGGCCCCCGCGCGGCGATCGCGGCCAGGTGCTCCTCGTCGGCCGGGCCCGGGTCGACGACGACGGCGTGCTCCTGGCCGGGGGCGCGCAGCAGCCAGGTGTTGGTGCCGTCGAGCGTCATCGGCCCCGGGTTCGGGGCACGCAGCAGCGTCACCCAACCCGGCAGCTGGTCGGCGAGCGCCGCTGCCGGCGCGGTGAAGTGCCCGGTCATGGCTGCGATCGTACGGCCCCCGCCGCCACTCCCCGCGATCTTGCAGTTTCCGCCCGGGATACGTCCCACTTCACGGCTTTTGCCGGGGCGGTCAGTGCAAGATCGCGGGGCGGGCGCGGGTCAGGCGACCTCGACGATGACCTCGACCTCGACCGGGGCGTCGAGGGGGAGTTCGGCGACGCCGACGGCGGCGCGGGCGTGGCGGCCGGCCTCACCGAATACCGCGCCGAACAGGTCGGAGGCACCATTGATCACGCCGGGAACGGCGGTGAAGCCGGGGGCGGCGGCGACGAAGCCGGTCACCTTGACGACCTTGACGACGTTCTCCAGGCCGACCAGCGAGTCGATCGCGGCCAGCGCGTTGAGCGCGCACCGCTCGGCCAGGTCCTTCGCCTGCTCGGCGGAGACGCCGGCGCCGACCTTGCCGGTGGCGAGCAGCTTCCCCTCCGCCATCGGCAGCTGCCCGGAGACGTAGACGTGCTGCCCGGACTGCACGGCCGGCACGTAGCTGGCCACGGGCGGGACCACCTCGGGCAGCGTGTGCCCGAGCTCGGCGAGCTTCCCGTGCGGACCGTTGCTCATGCCGCCACCTCGCTCCGCTCGGCGGCGCCCCGAGGCACCGACACGCTGATCCCGATGATTCGCTCGCTCCGCTCGCTCATGCCTTCGGCCGCTTCAGGTAGGCGACGAGCTGCTCCGGGTTCGGGCCGGGAACCACGGAGACGAGTTCCCACCCGTCCTCACCCCAGTTGTCGAGGATCTGCTTGGTCGCGTGGACCAGCAGCGGGACCGTGGCGTATTCCCACTTCTGCATCGGTGGAGGGCTCCCTCTGATGGAGTACGACTCTTCGACGCACAGCCTACGGTCCGGCGGACGGTCGGGGCGCGGGACGCTGCTCCGGGGCGGTGGGCACTTCCCCGCAGGGGCCACTGTGCTCGTACGGCTGCGGGCAGCGGGACCGGTCCGGCAGCAGCAGGTCGCAGAAGACCCGGTGCCGGTTGTTCTGGTCGTCCGCGGTGGACACGGTCGTCTCGCCCGCGTCCAGTTCCGGCAGGAAGCTCAGTGACGTGGCGACGGTGCCGGCCAGCGCGGTGGCCGCCGCCAGGTCGGCGACCCGGATCGGCAGGTGGATGACGTACCCGGGCTCCTCCTCGTCCCGGCCGCGCCCGCCGGGCCGGCCGGCCGTGCGTACCGCCTCGACGGGCGGGGCGAACCGCCGGTACGACCGCTCGTTGATCGGCAGGCCGCCGGCCACGCCCTCGGTCTCGCCGGAGGAACCGGCCCCGGTCCGCCAGGCCCGGTCACCCGCCGGGAACTGTGCTCGGGGGATCTTGTCCACGTCGCGCATGCCTTGCCTCCGGACGTCGTACCTGGTCACGTCATCGCCTTGCGGGCCGGGCCCCGGTGCCCGGCCTTTCCCCCGCGCCGGTGAGAACGTAGGACCGGAGGAAGAGTCCCGCCAACAGGACGCGCACGCCCGGTCACGCCGAGTCACATATGCGACACATCCCTGGTCAGGAACGAGCCCCCACCTGCCGCCCCACGAAACCGGCCGACCGACCGCTACCCTTCCCGTCGGACGGGCGCTCGCCGGCTCGCCGCCAGCTCGATCACACTCGTCGCCGGGGCAGGCGACGACGTCGCACCCCGGGGGAAGAGATGACCCAACCACCCAGCGGCGGCCCCACCGGATCGCCGGCCGGCCAGCCGGACGTCCCGGCCGCTCCCGGCGCCGCCGTGCCGCCCACGCCGGCAGCAGCCCCGAACCCGTCGGTCCCGCCGCCCCCGGCCGGGTACCCGCCGGTCCCGCCGCCCCCGGCCGGATACCCGCCGTACCAGCCGCCCGCCGCACCGACGAAGAAGAAGCGCGGCGTGCTGATCGCCGCCATCGCCCTGGCCGTGATCCTGCTGCTCTGCGCCGGCGGCGGCGTCGTCACCTTCCTGACGCTGCGCAACGCCGAGAGCGGCGAGGGCGCCAAGGAGCCGGCGGTCGCCGTGGAGCAGTTCCTCACCGCCGTCTACAAGGACCGCGACGCGGGCAGGGCGGCCGCCCTGGTCTGCTCCTCGTCCCGGGACGAGGAGAAGATCGCCGCCAAGGTCGCCGAGGTCGAGAAGTACGTCTCGGCCCACCAGAACCTGCGGTTCCGGTGGAGCAGCCCGAAGGTGGACGACCAGACCGGCGACCGCGCCACGGTCACCACCAAGGTCACCATGACCACCGCCGACGAGAAGGTCGCCGACCAGGACCTGCGGTTCACCGTGGTGAAGAAGACGGGTTGGTGGGTCTGCGAGGTCGCCTGAGCCCGGCCGCTGGATAGGCTCGACGGGTGCGAGCAGCAGAGCGGCCGGCCGATCCGGCCGGCACCCAGTGGCCGGCCCGACTCCACGTCGTGACCGGCAAGGGCGGCACCGGCAAGACCAGCGTCGCGGCCGCCCTGGCCCTGGCCCTGGCCGCCGGTGGCCGGCGCACGCTGCTGGTGGAGGTCGAGGGGCGGCAGGGCATCGCCCAGCTCTTCGGCACCGACCCGCTGCCCTACGAGGAGCGGCACCTGACCGACGCGCCGGGCGGCGGCGAGGTGCGGGCCCTGGCGGTGGACGCCGAGGAGGCCCTCCTCGAGTACCTGGACATGTTCTACAAGCTCGGCGCGGCGGGCCGGGCGCTGCGCAAGCTCGGGGCGATCGACTTCGCCACCACCATCGCCCCGGGCCTGCGGGACGTCCTGCTCACCGGCAAGGTGAAGGAGGCGACCACCCGCACCGTCGACCAGCGGCGCGCGTACGACGCGGTGGTGCTGGACGCCCCGCCGACCGGGCGGATCGGCCGCTTCCTGAACGTCACCGCCGAGACGGCCCGGCTGGCCAAGGTCGGCCCGATCAAGACCCAGAGCGAGGGGGTCGCGGCGCTGCTGCGTTCCCCGATCACCGCCGTGCACGTGGTGACCCTGCTGGAGGAGATGCCGGTCCAGGAGACGGTCGACGCGATCGCCGAGCTGACCTCGTTCGGCTTCCCGGTGGGCCGGGTGATCGTCAACGGCGTCCGGCCGCCGCTGCCCGCGGGTCGCGCGGTGGGCCCGGCCGAGCTGGAGCGGGGGCTGCGCGCCGCCGGGCTGCCGGCGGACCGGGACACCGTCGCCGGGCTCGCCGTGGAGGCACGCGACCAGGCGATCCGCCGCGAGCTGGAGGATTCGCTGCGGGCCGACCTGGTGGAGCTGGGGCTGCCGCTGACCGAGCTGCCGCTGCTGCCCGACGGGGTGGACCGCGCCGGGCTGGACCAGCTGGCCGACGCCCTCCTCCGGGCGGATTGACTCACACCTGCCACCGGCACGGGCGCGGCGACCGACCCGGCCCGATACGCTCGATTGGTGCCTTCCGAAGACGCGGCGCCGCAGCTGGACGTCGACCAGATCCTCGCCGATCCCGGCGTGCGGATCGTGGTCTGCTGCGGGGCGGGCGGGGTGGGGAAGACGACCACGGCCGCCGCGCTCGCGCTGCGGGCCGCGGAGCAGCACGGCCGGCGGACGGTGGTGCTCACCATCGACCCGGCCCGCCGGCTGGCCCAGTCGCTCGGGCTGACCGAGCTGGACAACACCCCCCGCCAGGTCAAGGGGATCGACGTCGAGGCCAGCGGCGGCGAGCTGCACGCCATGATGCTGGACATGAAGCGCACCTTCGACGACGTGGTGCTCCAGCACACCGATCAGGCGAAGGCGGCGGAGATCTTCGCCAACCCCTTCTACCAGGCGATGAGCTCGACCTTCGCCGGCACCCAGGAATACATGGCGATGGAGAAGCTGGGCCAGTTACACGCCCGGGGCGAGTGGGACCTGATCGTGGTGGACACCCCGCCGTCCCGCTCGGCGCTGGACTTCCTGGACGCCCCGGCCCGGCTGTCCCGCTTCCTCGACGGGCGGATGCTGCGGCTGCTGCTCGCCCCGGCGCGCACCGGCGGGCGGAGCATGTTCAGCCTGGTGACCGCCTCGTTCGGGATGTTCTCCAAGGTCGTGCAGAAGGTGCTCGGCGCCCAGTTGCTGACCGACCTCTCCGGCTTCGTCGCCGCGCTCGACTCGATGTTCGGCGGGTTCCGGCAGCGCGCCGAGCAGACGTACCGCATCCTCCAGGCGCGGGAGACGGCGTTCCTGCTGGTCGCGGCGCCAGAGCCGGACGCGGTCCGGGAGGCCGCCTACTTCGCGGGCCGGCTGCGCGAGGAGCGGATGCCGCTGGCGGGTCTGGTGCTCAACCGGGTGCACCGGCCGGCGGTGCCCGGCCTGGGCGCCGCGGAGAGCCTGGCCGCCGCGGAGCGCCTGGCCGACCTGGGCGGGCACGAGGGCACCGTCGACGTGCTGCGGGCCCACGCGGCCCTGGCCCAGCAGGCGGTACGCGAGCGGCAGGTGGCGGCCCGGTTCACGGAGGCGTTCCCGGCGGTGCCGGCGGTGTCCGTGACGGCGCAGCCCGCCGACGTGCACGACGTCGACGGGCTGCGGACGATCGGCGCGGCGATCAGCCGGCCGTGACGGCGATCAGCCGGCGGCGGTGACGAGGATCTTGTCCTTGCCGGCCTTGTCCTTGGCGTTCTTCTTCATCGCGGCCTCGAACATCTTGCGCCAGCTCGTCACCTGGGGGTGACGGCGCAGCAGCGCGCGGCGTTCGCGCTCGGTCATGCCACCCCACACGCCGAACTCGATCCGGTTGTCCAGCGCGTCGGCCAGGCACTCGTACCGGACTGGGCAGCTCCGGCAGATCCGCTTGGCCACGTTCTGTTCGGCGCCCTGTACGAACAACGCGTCCGGGTCCCCGTTCTGACACGCCGCCAGCGACGGCCAGTCAGTGATCATGCCCATGTGTACTCGTCCCCCCTTGCAGTACCTACCGACCCCGTCGCGGACCAGCCGGCAATTCCCCCCGATCGCCCGGCGCGCCTTCCCCAAGGCCGCACGGACGACATGTGGCTCGGTCGCCGCCCCCATCATGCTCTGTAGTCGCCTGATTACGCAACGTTGTCGGCTAAATCCATCATTCCGGACACTCCCGGCTTCCCGGGCTTCGCGACCGCCGGTTACCCCGCCGGAGTCCGTGAAAACGCTGCGGGCCCCCTCGGGAAGGAGGGAGACTCGACGCCGGATTCACGCAACCACGCACCGGGGGTCGTGCGTTTAGCACAACGAGGTCGGCGCGCGCAGGAAATGGGGAAAGAAGCCCCGGCGCCCCTCGTTCCCTACTCGCGTACCCTGTCGAGGTGACCTGGATGCGGAAACGTGACCACAATGTGCTGACCAACGCCGCATCGCTACTCATATGTGGCCTACTGGCCGGCGTGGTGGTCGCGGCGGCGGCCTTCCCCGCGGTGGCGATGTCCGGCCTGGCCGCCAAGGCCGGCGCCGAGACCTTCGGCGCGTTGCCCAAGGAGCTGACCGTGGCCCGCGCGCCGCAGATCAGCTACCTGTACGCCTCCGACGGCAAGACCCCGCTGGCGACCATGTACGACGAGAACCGTCGCGACGTGAAGCTGGCCGACATCGCGCCCATCATGCAGAAGGCGATCATCGCCGCCGAGGACCACGACTTCTACAAGCACAACGGCGTGGACCTCAACGGCATCGCCCGGGCGTTCGTCAACAACCAGTCCGGCGCGTCCAGCCAGCAGGGCGCCTCGACGCTGACCATGCAGTACGTCCGCCTGGCCATCGCCTACTCGGCGACCCACCCGGCCGACGTGGTCGCGGCCACAGAGGACACCAGCGCCCGCAAGCTGCGCGAGATGCGCTACGCCATCCAGATCGACAAGGAGCTCTCCAAGGACGAGATCCTGGAGCGCTACCTGAACATCGCCGCCTTCGGCAACGGCGCGTACGGCGTCTACGCCGCCAGCCAGGTCTACTTCAACAAGCCGCCGAGCAAGCTCAAGATCGAGGAAGCCGCCATGCTCGCCGGCATGGTGAAGGCGCCGAGCACCAACGACCCGACCACCAAGAGCGGCTACAAGGCGGCGGTCGAGCGGCGGAACTACGTCATCGACAACATGGTCGAGATCGGCGCCATCACCCAGCAGGAGGCGGACGCGGCGAAGGCCGTCCAGCTCAAGGTCACCGGCAAGCGGGCGCCCAACGGCTGCGTCTCGACCAACGAGAAGGGCTGGGGCTTCTTCTGCGACTACTTCTACCGCTGGTGGATGCAGCAGGAGACGTTCGGCTCGACCTCGTACGACCGGGAGCGGCGGCTCAAGAGCGGCGGCTACACCGTGGTCACGACGCTCGACCCGCAGGCCCAGCGGGGCGCCGACAAGGCCGTCCGCAAGGCCAAGCCGGAGAAGAGCAAGGAAGCCGCCATGGTGGCGGTGGTCGAGCCGGGCACCGGCCGGGTCCGGGCGCTGGCGGTCAACCGCACCTTCAAGCTCGACGACCCGAAGAAGCCGGCGAACAAGCCGCACAGCGACCCGAAGCAGCGCAAGAAGGGCAAGCTCGGCAACTACCCGAACACGGTGAACCCGCTGCTCACCGGCGGCGACGGCATCACGGGCTACCAGGCCGGCTCGACCTTCAAGATCTTCACCATCGTGGCCGCGCTGGAGAAGGGCATCCCGCTCGGCTACACGATCAACGCTCCGCAGCAGTTCAAGTCGGAATACATCATCGACAGCAGCAGCTCGGCGGCGTGCCCCGGCACCCACTTCTACTGCCCGACCAACTCCGGCAAGAAGGCCGGCGGCGTGCAGAACATGTGGAGCGCCTTCGCGCAGTCGATCAACACGTACTTCGTGCCGTTGCAGCAGCAGGTCGGCGCCGAGAACGTGGTCGACGTGGCCAAGCGGCTCGGCATCCAGTTCCGGCAGAGCGAGGACGCGAAGTTCGCCAGCACGAAGGACTACGCGCACCAGTGGGGCGCCTTCACCCTCGGCGTCTCGCAGACCACCCCGCTGGAGCTGGCCAACGCCTACGCCACCCTCGCCGCGGACGGCAAGTACTGCGAGCCGATCCCGGTGCAGGAGATCAAGGACCCGGAGGGCAAGAAGCTCGACATCGCCAACCCGCGCTGCGAGAAGCGGGTCAGCACCGAGGTGGCCCGCGCCGCCGTCGACGCGGCCCGCTGCCCGGTCGGCGACAACTCCTCCACCAGCAGGTGCGGCGGCAGCCGTACGGCCGCGAACGTCAGGGGCATCGTCGACGCGCCGGTGGCCGGCAAGTCCGGCACCACCGACTCGGAGAAGACCGCCTCGCTGGTCGCGATGACCAGGCAGTACGCGGTGGCCGGCATCATGGCCGACCCGGACTGGCCGCAGACCAACGTCAAGATGAAGCACAACCAGCGCGACGGCATCAACCCGCCGGTCTACGAGACGCTGCGCGACGCCATGAAGGGCAAGAAGCGGATCAACTTCGAGCCCCCGGGCCAGAAGATCTCCGAGGGCGACCAGCGCCGCATCCCGGACGTGAAGTGCCTGGACGTGGAGCAGGCGAAGTCCCGGATCGAGGCGGAGGGCTTCGACGCGGTCGTCTCCGACATCAAGGTCCCGTCGAGCTGCGCCCCGGGCAAGGCGGCCGGCACCAGCCCCGACGGCCGGACCATCAAGGGCGGCGTGGTGACCATCCAGATCAGCGCCGGCGGGGGCACCGCCCCGGGCAGCGGCACCAAGCCGACCAACCCGGGCCGTCCGCCGGGCCGCAACGGCGGCTGAGCCGCCCGGACCGACGGGAACGGGCGGGCACCCCTCGCGGGGGTGCCCGCCCGTTTCGCGTACGCGGGTCGGGTCGCGCGGCGGCTCAGAGGCCGAGCTGCCGGCGTACCTCCGCGGCCACCCGACCGCCCTCGGCCCGGCCGGCCACCGCAGCCTGGGCCGCCTTCATGGCCGGGCCCATCTGCGCCTTGCCGGTGAAGCCACCCGCGGCGAGCGCCCCCGCGACCAGCTCGGTCAGCTCGGCCTCGGAGAGCTGCTTCGGCAGGTAGCGCTCCAGCACCTCGCCCTCGGCGGTCTCCTTCGTGGCCTGCTCGGTGCGGCCGGCGTCGGCGAAGGCGGTCGCGGCCTCCCGGCGCTTCTTCGCCTCCTTGGTCAGCACCGCGAGCACCTCGTCGTCGGTGAGCTCGCGCTTGGCCTTGCCGGCGACCTCGGCGGTGCCGACGGCGGCGAGCGCCATCCGCAGGGTGGAGGTGGTCAGCTCGTCGCGCGCCTTGAGAGCGGCGCGCATGTCGGCGGTAAGACGGTCCTTCAGCGTGCTCATGGACGGTGAAACTACCCTGAATGCCATGCGAAAGCGCACACTATTCCGGCTTGCGACCGGGACCGCCGCGTTGGGCGCGGCGACCCTGGCGTACGCGTCGCTCGTCGAGCGCAACATGTTCACCCTGCGGCGGTACGACGTGCCGGTGCTGCCGGCCGACGCCGAGCCGCTGCGCGTCCTGCACCTGTCCGACCTGCACATGATGCCCAATCAGGGGCGCAAGCAGCGCTGGGTGGCGTCGCTGGCCGCGCTCGACCCCGACCTGGTCCTGGTGACCGGGGACAACATGGCGCACCCCGGCGCCGTGCCCGGCGTGCTGCGCGCCCTCCAGCCGCTCCTCGACTACCCGGGGGCCTTCGTCTTCGGCTCCAACGACTACACCGGGCCGGTCTGGAAGAACCCGTTCACCTACTTCCTGCCCGACCGCGAGTACACCGAGGGCACGGAGCTGCCGCACGAGGAACTGCGCGACGTCCTCACCGGGGCCGGCTGGGCGGACCTGAACAACGCCCGCACCGTCGTCAAGGCCGGCGGCCGGGCGGTCGAGCTGCTCGGGGTCGACGACCCGCACATCGAGCGGGACGACTACGACTCCGTCGCCGGGCCGGTGTCGCCCGCGGCCGACCTGTCGATCGCGCTGACCCACTCCCCCGAGCCGGCCGTGCTCGACCGGATGGCCGCCGACGGCTTCGGGCTGCTGCTCGCCGGGCACACCCACGGCGGCCAGGTCTGCGTGCCGGGCGTCGGGGCGCTGGTCACCAACTGCGGCCTGCCCCGCTCCATGGCGCGCGGCCTGCACCGCTGGCCCGGGTCCGACTCCTGGCTGCACGTCTCCGCCGGCCTCGGCACCCACCCGACCGCGCCGGTCCGGTTCGCCTGCCCGCCGGAGGTGAGCGTGCTCACCCTGATCCCCCGCTGACCCGTACCCCGGCAGGCCGGGCCGGTTCCCCCGGCCTGCCGGGACAGTGCTGCCGATCGCCCTGTCGAGCTGCCCCGTCCATGGGACCGGGCGGGCCGCCCGGACGACCGGGGGGTACCGAGTTTGACCACCGGACCGGGTGGGCTACTATTTGTCGGCACGCCTCGGGGTGTGGCGCAGCTTGGTAGCGCGCTTCGTTCGGGACGAAGAGGTCGTCGGTTCGAATCCGGCCACCCCGACCAGAGGTAACAGCAGGTCAAGGCCCCTCCACGGAGGGGCCTTGATTTGTCTCCGCCGATCATTGCTCCGTCGGAGGCAGCGAGAAGGCAGCGAACGACGCGAGCACCCTGCGATCCCGGTCCCGGGTCGAGTGCGTGTAGCGGTCCAGAGTCGTGGACGTCTGCTCGTGTCCCATCACCTTGGCCACGTCGTTGATCGGTACCCCGTCGGAGACGAGCCACGTCGCGTAGGAGTGCCGCAGGTCGTGGAACCGGAGCCCGAGTGGCAGGCCGGCTCGTTGCAGGGACGGCTTCCAGATCCGAGCCCGGAAGGTGCCCCGCTTGAGCGGTTCGCCGGTCCGGGCGACGAAGATCAGATCGTCGGTGCCCGTCTCGAAGGACTGCCGATGGTCGGTCAGCGCCTGGACGACGAACGGGGGCAGCGGCACGATTCGCCGGCCAGCTCGTGACTTCGGGTACGGCTTGAGCGTCACATGACCGGACACCTCCTCCGCGACCCGCACCACCCGGAGGACGCTCGCGGCCAGGTCGACGGCGTCCCAGCGCAGCCCGGCGCACTCGCCCCAGACAGCCCGACTGGGACGACCACCGACGCCAGGGCGAGGCCGGCTCTCATGCCAAGACACCACCCGGCTCGGGCGCCACATGTGCGTACGCCCGACGGTCGCGTCCGGCTCCGGCATCTGGCCCCGCTTCCGGTAGTTCGTCACGGTCGCAACCTTGACGCCGAGGTACGCAGCTACGTCGGAGGTTGTCCACCACTCCGCGGTCGTGTCCGGGCCAGTTCCCACAGCTCCATTCTCGCATCACGAGGACCGCTAGAAGCCTCCCAGCAGCCCTGCCTGCCTTCTATCGCCACGAACCGCAATGTTCGAACGCCTGTACGATCAAGCCGTGGCAAAGGAGTTGGTCGCACGCTGGTGGAACGGGACATGGGGGCGGCTGACCCGGCGTGACGTGTGGCTCGCCCGGGAGGTCCGGTGGCACGTTGTCGCCAGGGCCGGCGACTCGGAGACGGGCAAGGTGCTCCGGTGGGAGTTCGACACCGAGGACGAGGCCCGACAGATGGTGAGGCGTCTCGTCCAGGCCGACAGCGGCCAGTGGCGGAAGCAGACCGGCGACGCAGCCACACAGCCTCCGAGGTGAGACCGGCCCGGCTGCCGGCAATGTGGTTCAAAGTTTCTGTACGTCTTCAAGGCGGCCCTGAACGGGCCGCACGCGCTGCCGCCTGGGCGCGCGCCGGCCGCTGCCGCTGTCGCTCTGCGGCCGTCACGCCGGATGCCCGGCGGCTGGCGCGGAGAGCTGGGAGCCCGGAGGGCCGCCCCCGAATGACAGGCCGTTGACCGGCGAGGTGGTGGGCCGGCAGCCGGCCGTCCGCGCGGCCACCAGCCCGCGCGGCGTAGGGGAGGGCTCGCTGGCCGCGTCGGCGAGCTGGCGGCGGTCGCGGGGTTGCGGCTACTGCGCCTCCGGCGGGGGGCACAACGGCTCCAGGATGGCCGGGGCTCCGCCGGCCGGTCGCGGTCCGTGGGTGGTTGCGGGGGAGCCATCCCGCCTGCCACCGACCCGGGCAAGCCGAGCAGACCACCGCCCGACCCGCCAGCGTCCGAACCTGCGTCAAGGTCCGCTTGACGTGGCGGGCCGGGCGGTGGCCCGCTCCCCAGGAGGGCGGGTCGGCGGCATACGGGATGGCGTAGCTGTTGACTCGGGGTGCGATTGTGTGGCGAGCGCCGAGGCCGGAGCGGAGAGCCAGTTGGATAGTCCCGATATGTCCATGGTTGTGGAGTCCTACAGGTATCGCCCGTTTGTCAGGGGTATGCGGCTTGCTTTGCTCTTCCCGGTGACGGCCTTGTTGATGCTGCTAGTTCGCCTCGGAGTCGCAGAGCGCGTTCTTGTGCCGCTCGTGATGCTCCTCTTTGTCGCCATGGTGCTGGGGATCATGGTCGGCTGGATTGGTGCGGTTCTCTTGGTGCGGGATACTTCTCGCTATTCCGGCGCTTCGCGAGGCAACGTCGACACCCGGAAGGTCGGAGCTCTCATCCGGCAGGCAGCTCGGGATATCTGCAATCTCCGCAGGTGGTGACGAATCCTCGCCTGGGTGACTAGATGAGTGACGGCGGGTGCGGACGGTGGCGGACGAGCGAGGACGTACCTGCACTGTTCCCGCAGGCCACGCTTGCTGTCAGTGCAGGCCAGTGAGCCGTGCTGGTTTTTTCGGGACGCAGGGGTCAAGCTCCGTCAGCGAGACTCCGACGGAGCTTGACACCCATAGGAGCATTGGATGCTACCATTCGGTTAGGGGATACCTTTGCGATTACCGTCGCGCGGGTGTCAACTCAACACGTCAGCGCCGTTGCGGTTTGCAGATCGACAGAGATAGCAGTTCTAGACAAAGGTTACGCATTGCGCAGCGACGTATTGGGTCAGGCTCCAGGAATCGCGAGCTACCGGCATCCACCAGTAGCTACTGCCGCCGCATGCGCTATAACTGCCGCCCGTGACGGGACTGCATGCCGCCTCCCAGGCGTCCCCTTGTGCCATCTGCCCCACGATTGGATAGGCCAGGGACGGCCCGCTGCGAACATTTATCGATCCCTGTCCCGCCCGAGGCATTACGGCGCAAGCCATAGCTGCGGAACGTTCCGGCGATGCCTTGGAATTCCGCTCCCCTTCGGCTGCGGACGCGGCCTGCGGGGCAAGCCCGACAAACAGCATCGATAATGCCGCGATCAGCGAGATTTTCCGTCGATTAGCCACTGAAATATACCTCCAACCACGTTGACCGGCATGAAAGATACTAGCCGTCAATGCGAATTCGAGCAATAACCTACTGTGCGTGATCGGCTACACTTCGCAGGCAGGCCAGCGAATGCAGGCGATTGCTGCCGACTGACGAAGCCATGGGGAGCAGTAGCCTCACGGAGGGTGATCTTCATTTGAAGAAGCCATGGACGGCGGCGTGTGCCCTAAGGCGCCTACGACAGCAACGCTGACAGCACGGGGCCGCGACGGTCAACGGCGCCCGCGGTAGGCCCCCGACCGCGACCCCGCCCTCACTCAGACGAGGCGAAGCAACGCAGTGGATCGTTGGCGGTCGACAGCAGAGAACCACCTCGACCACTCTCCAAGCAGCAAGGAGGCAGCGAACGCGTCGCCCGTGGGCGACACTTCGCGGTAGCAGGCGGGGTCTTAGCCGAGCTGACAGGTACAGGACGACAACCGATGACAGTAGGCGATGCACCGCAGCCGCGTTCGGGACGAAGAGGTCGTCGGTTCGAATCCGGCCACCCCGACCGAGGTCAGGGGCCACTCTCCATCGATGAGAGTGGCCCCTGATGCATTCGTACAGCGGGCGTCCCAGGAGCGGTTGAAGTTGCGCGGCTCGACCGGCGTTCCGTAGCGGGTGGTGAACAGCAGCCGGGAGCCCTGCCAGGAGATGCCCGCCTGATCGCGGTCGTTCTTCTTCGCCGTGTGGCGGAGGTCGAGTGCCGTCGCGCAGATGTCCGGCAGCGGGAGCGTGGCGTCCGAGGTCTGCGTCTTGGTCTCGCGGTGCAGCAGTTGGCCGCCGACCCGCTGCAACTGCCAGCCGATCGACAGCTCCCCGGCCGCCAGGTCGACGGCGTCTTCGGTGAGGCCGAGCACCTCGCCCTTGCGCAGGCCGAGGACCAGGATCAGCACGTACGCGGCGTAGAGCGGATCGCGGTCGGCCCGCGCGGACTCCAGGAAGCGACGCGCCTCGTCACTGGTCCACGCCCTGCCCCTACGGCGGCGGACCGGTGGGAGCTTGACCAGCGCGGCGGCGTTGCGGGTGACCAGTTCCTCGGTGGCGGCGTGGTTGAGCGCCGAGCGCCGCACACCTCGGATGTCCTTGACGGTGCGGGCGGACGGCGTGTCAGCGCAGCACCGGCCGAGCGCGCAACAGCGCCGTCTGAGTTCCGGGCGGCGGGCGTCCTTGCCCTGCGCGCAGCACTGGCAGGTGCGGGCCACCTCGTTGATCCACGTCTGCACGTCACGCACCTGGAGCCGGTCGAGCCGCTTCCCGCCGAGGCCGGGGATCACGTACAGCCGGAGGATCGTCTCGTACGTGGCGCAGGTCAGCGGCGCGAGGTTGGGGCGCACGACCTCCCGGTGCCAGTAGGTCAGATAGTCACCGAGGGTCGGAACCCGGGTGGCGACCGGTCCGGCCTTGGCCTGCTGGTGCAGCTTGATCCACTTGTCGTGGACGATCTCGCGGGTCTGTCCGTAGACGTACTTGCGGGTGCGCTTGCCGTCGGGCTTGGTGACCCAGACGTACGCGGCGAAGCCGTTGCGGTAGGGAAAGATCGAGCCTTCGCCGTTGGCGCGTGCGCGGGCGGGCATCAGGCTGCCTCCTGTCGTTCGGCCTGGTCGCGGACGTAGTCGTCGACCCATTCGGGGAGGATGCGGCGGTACTTGCCGTCCTTGATCGAGCGCAGCTCGCCGGTGGCGATCTTCATCTTGACCTTGGACAGGCCGAAGCCGAGAAGGACGGCGACCTCGGCAGGCGAGTACCAGCGCGGGGTGAGGTTCTTGGTCATGCCGCCACCGTCGACCACGTCTCGTGGGCGAGTTCTTCCCGGCCGACGCGTTGGCGTTCGCGGTGTTGGGCGGCGGCGGTGTTGGCGAGTAGGGCGTCCCCGTCGGTGAGCCAGCCGGAGCCGATGAAGGTCAGGGCGCCGACGGTGATGGTGTCGGCGGTGTCGTCTTCGGCGCGGCGGTAGGTGGCACGGGTGTCGCGGAGCAGGCCGAAGGTGATCGAGTAGCGGCGGGCCTTGGTGAGGAAGTGGCCGCCGTAGCCGAGCACGTGCGCCCAGCGTCGCAGCCCGACGTAGGGGTTCGGTTTGCTGTCAAGGCTGGCTTGACGCCCGCCGGTCGGAGTGGCGGTGTTACTGGTCGGGGTGTGGGTGGGGCGACCGAGTCGCCAGCAGGCGTCGATGAGGCGGGCGAGGTGGTCGCCTTGGTGCGCCGCCACAACTCGCCGGAGAAGGCGTTCCACACGACCTGGTGATCGTGGTCGTAGCAGTCCAGACACAGCGGCCGACCGAGCCGTGGATCATCGGCTTCGTGGCGGGCGAAGCAAGCCGAGGGCTGCCCGTGCGGGCAGGAGCCGGCGGTACGGCGGGCGTGGCAGGGTGCCGGGCGGCAGTCGCAGCGCCGACGGTCGGCGCAGGTGTGCCGGGGAATGTGCCGGTGGTGGACCGCCCCGAAGGATGGTGCGGTGAAGGTGGCGAAGACGACCGGGTGCCGGGCGACGGTGGTGGGGACGGACTTGCCGCCGGTCAGGCCGCAGCGGACCACCTGGAAAGCGTCACCCGCGTAGACCCAGGCGCAGTCGGGGCACTGTGCGGCACGGCGGTTGCCGCACGCCTTGTACAGCGTCCGGTCAGGCAACTCGTCGGTGTGCCGCTGTTCCACGACCCGGCCGGTGCCGGGTTCAACGGCGGTGAGGGTGCCGGCCAGGCGGATCGGTCGGGTGCAGCCACCGGCGGCGCGGGTGTGCTCCAGCCAGCCGAAGAAGTCCGGCGCAGCGGCACGGTGCTTGAGCGTTTCGACCGTCGGCGGCGCCGGGGCGGTGCAGGGTGAGCGGGGCAGCCACGGATCTCTCCTCGGGGCGGTGGCAGGGGACGGGTACGAACTGCCACCGGTCGTCGGAGCGGTGTCCGTCGGTGGTGTTCGTGGTGTCTCCTGGCACCGTCGGTGAGGGCGGCTGACGCCGGAGGGCGGAAGCGTGGCTATTGCGACCAACCGCCGCTTGGATAGATCCTTCCGGTTGCTGAACCTTGGGTGATGCCGGTACGGGTGGGGTGCCTGGTCGTCGGCTTCCGGTGGGTTGCCGCAGGCGATCCCCACCCGTCGGGGTGTGCGAATCCGGGCCATCGTGGACGGCGGGGAAGGCCGTGCTGGGCCGCTCAGCGGATCTCGGGGGCCGGCACAGTGGCCGGTGCGATCGAGAGCCGGCGGGACGTGGCCCGCATCAGCGGCAGAAGGGCCGCTCGGCAACTCCGAAGTCGAGTTCAGCGATCCGGCAGTGAGGCCGCGCTGGCGTGCTCGACGAGGGCCAGAGTAGCACCGGGTACCGACACGTCAACCCACCGTGACCCCACAGCATCGAAGCGGGAAGGCCGACTGCCGGCCGGTGTGGGAGGGGACTTTCTGTACGTCTATCAAGCCGAGCAGACCACCGCCCGACCCGCCAGCGTCCGTACGAGCCGTCAAGGCCGTCTTGACGTGGCGGGCCGGGCGGCGGCCCGTTCCCCAAGAGGGCGGGTCGACGGCAGACGGAATGGTGCGTATCGCGTCAGGGTGTGCTGATTCGCGCCCAAAAGGCGGCCAGTTTAGTGCAGAGCAGGTCTTGCCGATCTTTAGTCAGGGTGCCGAGGCGGGAATCGTTCCGCGTCGGATAGAGGTACATATCGTTCGGTCCCGCCGTCGAATCGTCAGGTACACGGAGTTCCGTCCCGAGGTATGACGAGGGCAAACCCCACACCTCCGCCAGGCTTACCATGCTTTCTCCGATGCCAGGAACTGTGCCGACGAACAGCGCCGCCGCAGGGTTCATTCCCTCTCTTTTGAGGGCGGCTTGCAGACCCGGGTCCTGCACGTCCAGTGAGATCAGGGGGAGGAAATGCAGAACCTTTAGCTTGGATACGCCTGCGCGGGTGCGCTTATCCATCTCGCACCCATGTGTGATCAGGAGGGCAGGGACAAGCCCCGGGCCGTCAACGCCAATACCGCAAGACCGGCTGCTGTCGACGAACGGACGCGCTACTGGGACACGAGCGAAGATGTCCCCCTGGCACAGCCAATCATGGTGTCGTTGCACGGCAGGCGCCCACTAGTCCCAGTCCTCGACACTGCTTTCCTCATACCTCACCCCGCGCCGCATCTGTTGCTGCTCAGCCTCGCCCTCGTAAACGATGTCAACCTTTCGCAGGACGGAAAGCGCGCCATCAACCGTACCCGTCATTGGACGAGCGGCAGGACGAAGGTATTGTCGCTGCCAAGTCGTCGACGGCAGAAGCATCTGGACAGCGCTCAAGTACTGTCCTTGAACCTCGGCGCTGGGTCCACCTTCTGCGTACGAGGACCGTGTAACCATGCCGTCGGTCGGTAGTGCACTTTCACGAAGCCGCGTTGACATTAGCTGATCATCTCCCTGAGCCTATTAGTTATGCAACCCTCGAACAAGGAGTTCTTTACTCGCCTCAGTTCCTCCAGCGCCTCTGGCAGTTCCTCGTCGGAGGTTGCCCCAATGTCAAACTGATGATCGCGCCAGACGTCGATATCTAACAGAATTGCAGCCACTCCGGGCCTGCTGGCCTGGATCGTCGCTTGCGTTATGCTGCCTGCAACCCGCTGCTCGGGGAACGTATAGCCGGCCCGCATGAAGAAGCTATTCATCGGTTCAGTGATGTCGTCTGACACTGCGGGATACGTGTGGAAGTAGTCTTCCATGCGCATCGGTCGATCAATCTCGATCTCGATCTTATTGATGTACCTGACGGCTATCCGTGTAAGGGGCCTACCGGGAAACTGCTTCCCATAGCGACGCCAAAGCCGCAGCGCTTCTTGGGAGAAGTTATCCCAGCCACCGTAGGGTGCGAACTCATGGATGGAGAATCTATGGGGCAGGACCGTAAGGAGCCTATGTCGGGAAGTGGACCGGAAGTTAAATCCCGTGGCCTTGTCGTCGATGTTTACCGATGGCTCGTCGCCGAGCACGAAGACGGCATTCCCCTCCGTCAAGGGCTCGCATTCCGGATATCCTTCATTCGCCGAGGCGAATGTCGCTAAAGCCTCCTGAGGCACCTCGCCCGAGTTGGATACCCTCAAATCTATGACGGCTTCGACGACCGGCGGATTAGTGTACTTGTTGTTCGGAAACCACATGTCACTCAACCTGCAATTCCGGGGTGGTTGCTTCCTAGAGGACAGGCCGAGCCAACCAACGCATCGCCTCCTACTGCCGTCAGACGCTTCCCCACGGCCCCATCATCCCTCATGCGAGCCAGGTCCGGAACCACTCCTCGGTCGAGGACTTGACAGCGACGCTGGCAGGCGTTGCCGTGCAGCCACCTTGGTTGGCTGACCACCAGTTCCTTCCCACTGGAGCACGGCGTCAACTCTGAGCGGCGGTTTACATCAGGATGAGGCGTTGGCTAGGCCGTCTCTAGCTGGTCAACGGTGGGACGCCGGACAAGGACGGACGTGCTGCACAGAGCTTGTAAGCGAGGCGTCAGGATCCCGGTCGAGCAGCCAACCGAGCAGCCAAACCGGCGAGCATCAGCGGACGACGGCGGACCCGGACACCACGTCAGTCGAGGGGACCAGGTGGTGGGCCAGCGGCGGGGTACCGACTCGTAATGCGCAGGTCGGCTGTGCTGCCTGTGTGGACACGAGTACCAACCGGCAGGCACGACCACGGACGTCCGGGAACGCTGCTGGACCGTCCCCGCAGGCACCGGCGGCCGGCTGGGTAGTTCCCGCGCCCACGATGTTCTGGGACGAAGCGGCCAAGTCTGGTTGCCCGTCCGGCCCGTAGGGGCGGCGAGTCTAGCCGACGTGGCTGCTCTGCTCTCGCAGGGCTAGCGTCGTGGGTATGCGTAACGAATCCGCTCACGAGGTTCTCATGCGCGAGGACGACGATCAGGCCGCGTTTGGCACCGCCGATGGCAAGGCGGCGTTGGACGTCTTCAAGACGCCTCAGGGCGGCCGGCTGTCCCGCTTCGTGACTCGGAGCGGCTATGAGCGGCAGGGCCGCGGCACTGCCCTCCTAGCAAAGGCTTGTGACTGGGCGGACGAGCAGGGGCTAGCCCTGTACTCGCCGGATGCCATGCCGGAGGCGATCCCGCGCTTGCTTGCGGCCGGGTTCGTGCTAGACGGCGACGTGTTTCGACGACATCCCCGCCGGCCGTCGGCGACATGACTTCAACAGTTCATCCAGCGCGGAACTTGCGGCGGAATCATGAACAACAGAAGGACCGGACCCGTTACCGGACCCGGTCCTCGTGGGCTGAGCAGGAATCGAACCCGCAACCTCCCCCTTGCGAAAGGGGCGCTCTGTCCATTGAGCTACCAGCAGGGTAAGAGTACGCGTGGGTAGGCCCCGATGGCTAGGGTCGGCAAGATCCGGAACATGTGCGGAATGATCAAGCGCATCGCTGCGGAGTCTTCGTGCGTTCATCCTGGTAGGGCGGGGGGACGTGCCGTTAGGCGCTACACACTTCCTAAACCGTGTGTCGGTCCAGTTGGTCCTCGCGCACCCGGAACAGCCTCTGCCCGCCCTCTGCCTCGACCCCATCCGGCTGGGTGGAGATGACTAGGGCGCGGTCGTCGTCATGTC
This sequence comes from Micromonospora sp. NPDC047730, assembly GCF_043204765.1. Taxonomy (NCBI): domain Bacteria; kingdom Bacillati; phylum Actinomycetota; class Actinomycetes; order Micromonosporales; family Micromonosporaceae; genus Micromonospora; species Micromonospora sp. NPDC047730. Next base: position 99,316 of record NZ_JBIDCU010000017.1, read on the forward strand.
CGACGATGCCGCATCGCACATGAACTGGTGCTGGCAGAGGAGTGTCGGCGCTTAACTGACCGTCGGTGAAGACGGGGACCTTGTCGATGAAAAACCACGGATTGCCGTCCGCGTCGACCAGGCGGACGCGCACCCAGCCCGGGAAATCCTGGCTGACCCATGCGACCACCTCGCAGCGGAGAAAGCCTTCTTCGTGAGCCACGGGCCGATCTTGCCCGCTTGCTCGTGCGATGCCAACCGACGATGGAGACGTCAGCCAGCGGGGGTCGGCCGGGTCGCCGGCGGAATGGCTGTCGGCAGCAACGCTGACAGCAACCGCGCTGGACGGCAGCACACTGACGAGCACTGGCACGGACGTAGCTCCGAGCGTGCAGCTATCTCCGGACGTTTGCGGACGCGATGCACAGAGCTTGTAAGCGAGGCGTCGCGCCTCGGAGAGCGACCCCGGCTTACCGGGGAAGCGGGTTGGCGACGTAGACGCCCTTGCCCTGCCGGCCGTCGATCAGGCCCTCGGCTTTGAGCAGGAGCATGGCGGCGCGGATGACGGTGTTGCTGACCTTGTAGTGCTCGCAGAGGGCGGCGAACGAGGGCAGCTTGTCACCCGGCTTCAACTGGCCGGAGCTGACCTGCTCGCGGATATCCCGGGCGACCTGTAGGTAGGCAGCTTCAGACATAGGTGGTGCTCCCAGCTTGGCGGCTGGTGCAAGCAGACCACACCGAAGGCTCGACTTACAACGCTATGTGTCGTAGCTGTTGACCCTGCGCACATTGCGTCCTAAGTTGCTCGTGGGGCTACCCAGCTTGGCGGCCGGGTCGTCCTGCCGTGGGTGCCCTGTCTCCGGACACGGCTGACCGGGTGCCCACGGGACCCCAGCGTCGGCGGGAGGCGTGATGACCAGAGCGAACGATGCAACTGGTTCGACCGCAGGTGACGTGCGGGGTACCGGCTACCACCAGAGGCGGGACAACAGCCGGCGGCGCGTGTCCTACGACGAGTACGTCTTGGCGGCAGCGCTCACCGTCGCCCGACGACACCGGCCCGTCTGGTCCTGGCGGCACTGGCGGCGCATCTGCCGCTGCGGAAGCGACCTGCCGTGCCGAAGCCGTCATCCCATCCCGATCAACCGCGGCCACTGGCCGAGCCAGGATGCGCCGCGATGACGACGCACCTCCCGGTAACACCGGCTTGGACGTGCGGCGGGTGTGGTGCCGACTGGCCCTGTCAGACCCGGCGGCGGGAGCTGCGAGCGGAGTACGACCGCGCCCCGGTGTCACTGACCCTCTACCTGGCCGCCCAGCTCGTCGACGCCGCCCAGGACCTGGCCCACGTCCCCGCCGGCCATCTGCACCGCCGAATTCCTCGGGTGGACCCGATGAGCATCCTTCGGCCCGGCGACGAGAAGTTCCACTACAGCGACGGCTCCCACAAGTGGATCCCGCCGGACCCGGACTACGACCAGGAGGTCTGGGACGAACAGGTCCGCCAGCACAAGCAAGGCCACCTCAGGAACGAGCAACCCAAGGTCCGTATCCAGCGCCTCGTGTGACGCCAGCAGTACAGCAGCGAAGTACAGCAACCGTGCCAGCCGAACCGGACCGGGAGGCACGTCAGCAGGCCGGATGACCTCGGACGACACCAGATCCAACCGGCCCGCCGGCAGTTCGGGACGAAGAGGTCGTCGGTTCGAATCCGGCCACCCCGACCAGAGGTCAGAGGGCATGTCCGCTCAGCGGACATGCCCTCTGGTGCATTCGGCGACAGTGCCCCGATCCGGCTCGGGCGATGGCGCCTCGGCGGCACTCGGACGCGCTCAGTCGTGGCGTTCGGTGCGGGCGATCTCGGCGAACGCGGCGGTCAGGTAGCCGTCGAGCGGCCGGCCGGTCGCGGCGAGCAGGTCGGCCACGAGCAGCGGCGCGTGCCGCGCCACGGCCGGCGGGTCGGGCGGGGACTCGTCGCCGTCCGGGTCGTAGACGCCCAGGGCGCCCGCCAGCAGGACGAGCACCACGTGCGGGTCGACGTCGGGCCGCCACCGCGCCGCGCCCCGGACGCAGCGTTCGAGCACCTGCCGCACGTCGTCGCCGTCCAGGCCGTCCGGGTGGCCCTCCTCCAGCAGCAGCCGGGCCACCGCGCCGAGGACCAGGCCGGACCGTTCGGCCGCGGCGAGCCGGGCCACCGAGACGTCGTACGCCTCGGGGTCGCGTTCGCGCGCGGCGGCGACCGCGTCGGCGGCGGCGGTGGCGATCTCGCGGGCCGGTGCGGGCAGGTGTCGCCAGGTCGTGGTCATCCCGGCCAGCATCGCAGACGGGCCCGACAGCGAGCCGGCCCCGGCACCACGGCGCGGGCCGGTCGGCGCGGACGTGTCCTTGGTCACCGGACGGCGGCGGGCCGCGCGGGGCGGGTCGTAAACGGCTCGCCCGTCGTCGTACCCGGCGCACAGAATCGCGGCATGCTCAGTCGTGCCCTGCCCCGCCGTCCGGAAGCCCGGCGGATCCTCGTCGGCACCCTGCTGTCGGCGGTCGGGCGCGGCCTCACCCTGCCGTTCCTGTTCATCTACCTGACCGACGTCCGCGGCCTCACCGACGCCCGCGCCGGCCTGGTGATCGGCTGGTACGGCGCCGTCACCCTGGCCCTGTCACCGCTCGGCGGCACGCTCATCGACCGCTTCGGCGCGCGTCGAGTCGTCATACCGTGCCTGCTCGTCGAGGCGGTCGGCACCGGCTCGCTGGCGCTGGTCGACTCGACCGCCTCGGCCTTCGTGGTGATCACGCTGATCGCGATCGGCAGCTCGGCCATCTGGTCCGGGCAGAACACCATCCTCGCCTCGCTCACGGACGACGACGAGCGGCAGCGGGTCTACGGGCTGAACTTCGCCCTGCTCAACCTCGGCATCGGCATCGGCGGCCTGATCTCCGGCGCGATCGTCGACACCGCCCGCCCGGTCACCTTCCAGGCAATCTACGTGCTCGACGCGGTCAGCTACCTGATGCCCGCGCTGATCCTGCTGAGCCTGCCCCGGGTGGGCCACCGGCTCGCCGCCGGGCCGACCGGGGACCGTCCGTCGGCCGGCGGCTACCTCACCGTGCTGCGGGACCGGCCGTTCCGCCGGCTGGTCGTCTTCGGCCTGGTCCTGACCACCTGCGGGTACGCGCAGATCGAGGTGGGCTTCGCCGCGTACGCCGTGCGGGTGGTGGAGGTGACGCCGCGCGTGGTGGCCTGGGCGTTGGCCGGCAACACGGTGATGATCGTGCTCGCCCAGCTGTTGGTCATCCGCCGGATGGAGGGGCGCAGCCGGACGGGCGGGCTGGCCGTGGTGGGCGCCGTCTTCGCGACCGCCTGGCTGGTCCTCGGCGCCGCCGGCCAGGTCGGCCCGGGCAACGCGCTGGTCGCCGCCCTCGGCGTGGTGGCCTGCTCGGCCATCTTCGGCTTCGGCGAGACGCTGTTGTCGCCGGTGATGCCCGCGCTGACCAACGCGCTCGCCACGGACGAGCTGCGCGGGCGTTACAACGCCATGAGTTCGATGATCTTCGGCATCAGCGGGGTGATCGGCCCGGTGACGGCGGGTCCCCTGATCGGGGCGGCCGACGGCCGGATCTGGGTCGCGGTGGTGGTCGGCGGCTGCCTGGTGGCCTCGCTGCTCGCGCTCTCCCTGCGCCCGCTGCTCACGGCGGTCCAGGACGGCCGCGTGCCGGCCGCCGAGCCGGCCCCCGCCCACGTCTGACCGCCACGGGGCGCAGCGGAGACGGGCCCCGGAGCAGGTGCTCCGGGGCCCGTCGGGTGCGCACGTCGCCTCAGGCGGCGGGGACCTCCGCGGTGGTGCGGATGCGGTCCAGCGCCGGCGCCGAGACCGGGGACTCGGCGGTCAGGTACGCCACGAACGCGTCCAGGTCGATCATCCCGGTGGCCGCGTTCTTGCCGCCGGTGAGGACGCTGAAGCCGTCACCGCCGCCGGAGAGGAAGTTGTTCACCGTGACCCGGTAGGTGGCACCGGCGTCGACCGCCACGCCACCGAAGCTGAGGCTGCCCCGGACCACCCGGGTGCCCGCGCACGGGTCCGCCACGGTGCCGGTGGTGCCGGCCGGGTCGACGACGTACCGGACGGTCGACGACGGGTAGAGCGTCCGGCCGGTGACGAACTGCTGCTCCAGCATGCAGTAGAGCTGCGCGCCGGTGAGGTCGAGCGTCACGAGGTTGTTGCCGAACGGCTGCACCGTGAAGGCCTCCTCGTAGGTGACCGGGCCGGCGTCGAGGTCGGCGCGTACACCACCGGGGTTCATGAAGGCGGCGACCGCGCCCTGCTCGTCGTCGGTGGCGGCGAGTTGCGCGTCGGCGATCAGGTTGCCCATCGGGGACTCGCCCAGGGTCGTACCGAAGAGGGTCTCCTGGGTCTTCTTGATCGCCGTGGTGGTCTGGCCGACCTCGCGGCCGGCCACCGGGCCGAGCACGGCCTTGTAGCGGTTGATCAGGTCGGTCTGCGCCGGGTCCCTGTCGACGTCCCGGTTGACCACCACGTTCTCGGCCTTGGCGGTGATGACGTCACCGGTGCGCCGGTCGATGGCGAGGTCGATGTCGGTGACCAGGCGGCCGAACGAGCTGGCGCTGGTGACCAGCTTGCCGTTGATGTCGCAGTTGTACGCCTGGTGGGTGTGGCCGCTGACGACGACGTCGATCGACGGGTCCATCCGGTTGGCGATGTCCACGATGGGGCCGGAGATGCCCTTGCAGTCGTTGATGCCGCCGGTGGCGTCCTGGGTGCCGCCCTCGTGCAGCAGCACGACGATGGTCTCGACGCCCTTGGCACGCAACTCGCGGGCGTACCGGTTGGCGGTCTGCGCCTCGTCGGCGAAGGTCAGGCCGGCGACGCCCTGCGGGCTGACGATCTGCGGGGTGCCCTCCAGCGTCATGCCGATGAAGCCGACCTTGACGCCCTGCACCTTGTGGATGGCGTACGGGGCGAGCAGCGGCTGGCCGGTGGCGGTCCTGAACGCGTTGGCCGACAGGTACTGGAACCCGGCGCCCTCGTACGGGGTGCCGTCGGCGCAGCCGTCGACGGGGTGGCAGCCGCCGTTCTGGATGCGCAGCAGCTCGTCGGCGCCCTCGTCGAACTCGTGGTTGCCGACGCTGGCGTAGTCGAGCCCGGCCAGCGACAGCGCCTCGATGGTCGGCTCGTCGTGGAACGCGGCGGAGAGCAGCGGGGAGGCGCCGATCAGGTCGCCGGCCGCCACGGTGATGGTGTTCTCCTCCTCGACGGCGCGCTTGCGCAGCTCGGCGAGCTGGGTGGCGAGGTATTCGGCCCCGCCGGCGGGCTGCCCGGCGATGGTGCCGTTGGTGGTGCCGGTCGGCGGTTCGAGGTTGCCGTGGAAGTCGTTGAGGGCGAGCAGCTTGACGGCGACCGGCTTCGGGCCGGCGTCCGCCTGGTCGGGGGTGGTCGTGACCGCGCCGAACGCGGTCACGGCGAGCGCGGTCAGGCCGATGGCGGCCCGACGCATCCCGGGGATGGACATGGAACTCCTCGTGAGAAGCCGGCGCGGGCGACGCCCGGGCGATGGTGACGCCGGTCGGGCCCGCGCCGTCGGCGGCGTTCGGTCGCGGTGGCGGCGGTGGGGGACCGCCGCCGCGTCGGGGACAGCCTCTCATCGCCGGTCGCCGCCGGTCGACCGGGGCGGGCCCCGCAGACCTGGGGATACGTCTCCGATCGGGGGACGTCTGGACGGGCGTTTCCGACATGACCGGCCGGTGATGGCCGGTCGTCGCGGTTGTCGGTGGGCTGGTCTAGAAAGGACCGGACGGACGGCGTACGACAGGAAGGATGATCGGATGAGCGGGAGCCCGGCGGTGGAGACGGTGCGGTCGGCCGACGGCACCCGGATCGCGTACGAGCGCGCGGGCGACGGGCCACCGATCATCCTGGTCGGCGGTGCCTTCAACGACCGGTCGACCACCCGGGCGCTGGCCGGGGCGCTCGCGCCGGACTTCACCGTCGTCGGCTACGACCGGCGCGGCCGGGGCGACAGCGGCGACACCGCGCCCTACGCGGTCGACCGGGAGATCGAGGACATCGCGGCGCTGGTCGCCGCGGTCGGCGGCACGGCGCACCTCTACGGCGTCTCGTCCGGCGCGATCCTCGCCGCGCTCGCCACGGCGCACGGGCTGCCGGTCGGCGGGCTCGCCCTGTTCGAGCCGCCGTTCCAGGTCGGCCCGCAGACCGGCCCCCGGCCGGACGTCTCGGCCCGGACGGCCGAGCTGATCGCCGCCGGCGACCGGGCCGGTGCGGTCGAGGCGTTCATGCTCCACGCGGTGGGGCTGCCCGCCGAGGCGGTGGCCGGGATGCGCGGCGAGCCGGTGTGGCCCCACCTGGAGTCGCTGGCGCACACCCTCCCGTACGACACGCTGATCAGCGCCGGCGGCGTGCCGCCGGTCGACCGCCTGGCCACGATCACCGTCCCCACCGTGGTGGTGGACAGCGCGGGCAGCCCGCAGTGGTTGCGCGACGGTGCCCGCGCGGCGGCCGAGGCGATTCCGGGTGCCCGCCACGTCAGCCTCGACGGCGGCTACCACGAGGTGCCGGCCGAGGCGCTCGCCCCGGTGCTGCGCGATGTCCTTCTCCGCTGACGCCCGTCCGCCTCACCGACGGCAGCGGGATGCCGGCCGCTATTGACGGCCGCTGATACACCGGAGTGCGTGAGCGCCGGAGGAGGCAGGGTGTCGGAGGAGCAGAAGAACCGGGCCCTCGAGGCGGCCCTGGCGGACGCGGCGGCGATCCGGACGACGATCGAGCGCAAGGCCAACCACAACCAGGCGCTCGTCGGGGCGAACCTGACCGCGGTCGCGGCGGTCGCCGGCTTCGTCCTCTCGGAGAAGGCAGACCTCCGGATGTTCCTGCTCCTGCCGGTGCTCAGCACCGCCCTGGGGCTGAGCGTCGTCTCCCAGTACCGGGACATCCGCATCGCCGGTCACTACCTTGAGCAGGTGTTGCGCCCCGCCATCGCGCGCTACACCGGCGAGCCCAGCCTCTTCGGCTGGGAGGCCTTCTACTGGCGACGCAAGCACGACGGGCACGTGGCGCAGGCGCTCGCCATGGGGGTGATCTTCCCGGGGGTGTCCGCCCTCGCCCTGGCGGTCACGCTCCCCGGCATCCGCACGACCGCCGACAAGCTGGCCTGGGCCGTCGGGGCGGCCATGCTCCTGCTGCTGCTCGGCGCGTGGTCCAACCGTCTCCACGAGATGGTCCGCGCCCGTTGGGCCCGGTTCCGCCGCGCCTCTCCCCGCCGGGCGTCCGACGAAGCGGCCCTGTCCGGCGACGACGGCACCCGCACGCCGACGGCGGCCTGACCAGCCCCGAGGGCCCTGGTCCGCCGAGTTGTCCGGCCCGAGGGAGAGACGGTGCGCCGGCCAGCCCGGCACCCGGTCCGGCCCGGCAGTCAGCGCCCCGGGTCAGAATCCGCAGGTCTTGCCGGCGGCGTGGCTGACCTGCACCAGGTGGGTGACGCAGCCGCCCCGGGCGACCCGGTGCAGCAGGAAGCCGGTCGGCTCGGTGACCCAGCCGATCTGCTCGTCGGCGCTCATGGTGAGCGTGCTCTGCTGCCAGGTGCTGGGCGCGGTGGTGAGCACCGTGCCGGCGAAGGTCACCGTGACCGGGCGGTGGACGTGCCCGGCGACCACCCGGGCGACGTGCGGGTGCCGGGCGATCACCTCGGCCAGCGCGTCCCCGTCGGTCAGCCGGATGTCGTCGGCGGCGGGGATGCCGACCGGCGCCGGCGGGTGGTGCAGGCAGACCACGGCCGGCACCTCCGGCCGGCCGGCCAGCACCCCGTCCAGCCAGCCGAGCTGGTCCTCGCCGAGGCAGCCGGCGCCGTCGCCGGCCGGCATCAGCGAATCCAGCACCACGATCGTTGCCTCGGGGTGGTCGACGTGGTAGTAGGCCGAGAAACCGCCGCCGAGCCACGGCGTGCCACCGAAGGTGTCGAGGAGCGACTCCCGGTCGTCGTGGTTGCCGGCGACCAGGTGCACCGGCAGCGGGAACCGGCCGATGATCTCGCGCAGCGCGGCGTACTCGTCGGGGCGGCCGTGGTCGACGAGGTCGCCGGTGATGACCACGCACTCCGGCCGGGGGTTCAGCGCCAACACCCGGCCGAGGGCACGGTGCAGGCCGACGGCCGGTTCGGCGGCGAGCACTCCGGTGGTCACGTGCGGATCACTGAGCTGGGCGATGAGCATCCGTGCCTCCACTCGACCGGGACCCTCACGCTATCGCCGCGAGCCCCGCCGCGCGGCCCGCCCGAACCCACAGGCCGTGTCCACAGCCTGTGGATAGCACATGTGTACGAAGGCCGTTGACGATCTTGCTCCCGGGCGGTACGACGCCTCGCTGAGTACCCTTGGTGCGGGCCCGCCCGCCGGCCGGCACCCCTCCCAACCTGGAACGACGTGCCCAGTGGATCACGAGCGAGTCATCCGTGACGTGACGGTCCGCCTCCCCATGGCGTCGACCGCCCTGGAGGCGTGCCAGTGGACCGTCACCGCGCTCGCCCGGTACGCGCCGGCCACCATCTCCGTCCTGCTCCAGGTGCACGACCGGCTCCGCTGCGTCGCGGCGACCGGCTCCTGGCAGGTCTTCTCGACCGTGCCGCCGAAGACCGGGATCGTCGGACGGGTGTACGCCTCCGGCGAGACCGCCGTGGTGCCCGACGTCGCCGACGACCCCGACTACATCCCGGTACACCCCGACGTCACCGCCGAGGTCTGCGTACCGGTGCTGGACCCGGCGGGGCGGCCGATCGGCGTGCTGGACCTCCAGTGGCGCGGGCCGGCCGACCTGGCCCGGTGGGGGGAGACCGCCGAGCGGCTGGCCGCCCGGCTCGGCGCCCGGATCGTGGCGCTCGGCGGGCCACCCGCCGAGAGCCGCAGCGAGAAGCTGCTCCGGCACGCCACCGCGCTGACCTCCGCGTCGACGGAGTGGGACCTGTTCGCCGCCGCGATCGCCGCGGCCCGGGACGTCTCCACCCTCTCCGCCGCCGTGCTGGTCCTCGCCGGGCCGGAGGGGCCCCGGCTGGGCGCGCCCACGGCCACCCCCGGCGAGTTCGAGTCCCGGATCCGGGCGGAGCTGACCGAGGCGGGCCCCGCCGCGCTGGGCCGGATGATCAGCCGCGCCCACCACCACGGAGTGGGGTACACGCTCGGCGAGGCGGGGCACCCGCCGGTCCCCGACCACCGGCCGCTGTCCCGGGCCGGGGTGCGCACCCTGGTCGCGGTGCCGGTCGGCCCACCCGGCGACGGCGGGGTGCTGCTGGTCGCCGACGAGCGGCTGCTGCGCCCCGACCCGACCACCGTCAACCTGCTGGAGCTGCTCGCCGGCCAGGCATGGAGCTGCCTGGACCGGCTGCGTACCGTCGCCCGGCTGCGCGAGCAGGCCAACTCCGACCCGCTGACCGGGCTGCGCCACACCGGCCCGTTCGGCCGACGCATCGCCGTGGCCACCCCCGGTCGTACGGCCCTGCTGGCCATCGACGTGGACGGCTTCAAGAGCGTCAACGACACGTACGGCCACCAGGCCGGTGACCGGGTGCTGGTCCGGCTGGCCCGGGCCCTGGAGGGGGCGCTGCGGCACGGCGACGAGCTGTACCGGATCGGCGGCGACGAGTTCGTGGCGGTGATCGAGGTGAACCGCCCCGACGAGGCCGTCCGGATCGCCGAGCGTCTCACCGAGGCGGCGCGGCAGATCGGCCGCACGATCAGCGTGGGGGTGGCCCTGCCCCGCCCCGGCGAGCCCCCCGAACTCACCCTGCGCCGCGCCGACCAGGCGCTCTACGCGGTGAAGCGGCACGGCCGCGACGGCGTCCGCCTGGCCGCCGCCTAACCCACCACCCCCACCCACCCGCCCACATCCCCACCCGCACCCGCACCCGCACCCGCGCACTTTGTGCCGTCGTTATGCACCTCTAACCCCTTTTGTCGGGGCCAAAAGTGCAAGATCGCGGAGGGTCAGCGGCGGTGGGAGGGGGCGGTGAGGGTCAGGGGGCCAGGGGGGGCAGGGGGTTAGCGGGGGGTTAGTTCCTTGGCGAGGAGTTCGGCGATCTGGGCGGTGTTGAGGGCCGCGCCCTTGCGCAGGTTGTCGCCGGTGACGAAGAAGTCGAGGGCGCGCGGGTCGTCGACGGCGCGGCGGATCCGGCCCACCCAGGACGGGTCGGTGCCGACCGCGTCGATCGGCATCGGAAACTCGCCGTCGCCCGGGTCGTCGACCAGGATCACCCCGGGGGCGTTGCGCAGCACCTCGCGGGCGCCCTCGGCGTCCACCTCGGTGGCGAAGACCGCGTGCACCGCGACGGAGTGGCCGGTCACCACCGGCACCCGTACGCAGGTGGCCGAGACCTTGAGGTCGGGCAGCCCGAGGATCTTGCGCGACTCGTTGCGCAGCTTCATCTCCTCGGACGACCAGCCCGCCTCGGCCAGCGAGCCCGCCCAGGGCACCACGTTGAGCGCCAGCGGCGCCGGGAACGGGCCCAACTCGTCGCCGACCGCCTGGCGTACGTCGCCGGGGCGCGAGCCGAGGGCCCGGTCACCGGCGATCTTGGTGAGCTGGGTGTGCAGGGTGTCCACGCCGGCCTGACCGGCGCCGGAGACCGCCTGGTAGGAGGCGAGCACCAGCTCGCGTAGCCCGTACTCGCGGTGCAGCGGGGCGACCGCGACGATCATCGCGAGGGTGGTGCAGTTGGCGTTGGCGATGATCCCCTTCGGCCGGTTGCGCACCTGCTCGGGGTTGATCTCCGGCACCACCAGCGGGACGTCGCGGTCCATCCGGAAGGCGCCGGAGTTGTCCACCGCGACGGCGCCCCGGCTCACCGCGACCGGGGCCCACCGCGCGGAGACGTCGTCCGGCACGTCGAACATCGCCACGTCGACGCCGTCGAACGCCTCCGGGGTCAGTGCCCGGACGGTCAGCTCCTCGCCCCGGCAGCGCACCCGCCGCCCGGCCGAGCGCTCGGAGGCGAGCAGCCGGATCTCTCCCCAGACGTTCTTCCGCCCGGTGAGCAGCTCGCACATCACGGTGCCGACGGCACCGGTCGCTCCGACCACGGCCAGGGTGGGCAGCGACGGCACGGGGGCTACCGTCCCGTCCCCGCGTAGACGACGGCCTCGGTGTCGCCGCCGAGGTCGAACGCCTCGTGGATGGCGCGTACGGCGGCGTCCAGGTCGGTGTCGCGGCAGACCACGGAGACCCGGATCTCCGAGGTGGAGATCATCTCGATGTTCACGCCGGCCGCGCCGAGGGCGGCGAAGAAGCCGGCCGCGACGCCGGGGTGCGAGCGCATGCCCGCCCCGATCAGCGACACCTTGCCGACGTGGTCGTCGTAGAGCAGGCCCTTGAACTTGACCGACTCCTGGATCTTGCTGAGCGCGGCCATGGCCGTCGGGCCGTCGGTCTTGGGCAGGGTGAAGGAGATGTCCGTGCGCCCGGTGCCCTCGGTGGAGACGTTCTGCACGATCATGTCGATGTTGATCTCGGCGCCGGCCACGGTGTCGAAGATCCGCGCGGCGGCGCCCGGCTCGTCGGGCACCCCCACGATCGTGATCTTGGCTTCGCTGCGGTCGTGGGCGACCCCGGTGATCAGTGCTTGCTCCACAGGAAGGTCCTCCATCGATCCGGTGACCATCGTGCCGGTGTTGGTCGAGTATGACGAACGGACGTGGATCGGCAAGCCCGCCCGGCGGGCGTACTCCACGCTGCGCAGGTGCAGGACCTTGGCGCCGCAGGCGGCCAGCTCCAGCATCTCCTCGTAGGTGATCTGCTTGATGTGCCGCGCGTCGGGGACGATCCGCGGGTCGGCGCTGAAGATGCCGTCGACGTCGGTGTAGATCTCGCAGACGTCCGCGTGCAGGGCGGCGGCCAGCGCCACGGCGGTGGTGTCGGAACCGCCCCGGCCCAGCGTCGTGACGTCCTTGGTGTCCTGGGAGACGCCCTGGAAGCCGGCCACGATCACCACCGCGCCCTCGTCGAGCGCGCCCTTGAGCCGGCCCGGCGTGACGTCGATGATCCGTGCCCGGCCGTGCACCGACGTGGTGATCACGCCGGCCTGCGAACCGGTGAACGAGCGGGCCTCGTATCCCAGGTTGTGGATGGCCATGGCGAGCAGCGCCATGGAGATCCGCTCCCCGGCCGTGAGCAGCATGTCCAGCTCGCGGCCCGGCGGCAGCGGGCTGACCTGGTTGGCCAGGTCGAGCAGCTCGTCGGTGGTGTCCCCCATGGCGGAGACCACCACCACGACGTCGTCGCCGGCCTTGCGCGCGGCGACGATGCGCTCGGCCACGCGCTTGATCCGCTCGGCGTTGGCGACGGAGGACCCGCCGTACTTCTGCACCACGAGTGCCACGACGGTGCACTCCCTCCCAGCGACGACCCTGAGCGTGCCGACGCCGCCGGTCGGGGCCGGCGGCGCGTGTCAGACGCCTTCAGGGTATCGGTCGACCGGCTCGGTCGGGTCAGGTGATCCCACGATCCGGCCCGGCCGACGCGGGGGCGTGGCGCGCGACACGCCGGGCGGACGGGGCGGCAGGGGTCCCCGCGCGGCGTTCCCGGGCCGCAGAATGACCCGGTGCACGCCCACCTGAGTCCGGCCGGCCCCCACGGGCGCGATCGCCAGTCCGCCCGGGCCGGGAAGGCCGCCGCCGAGGAGGCCCGCGCCCCCGTCGCTGGCCTCCGCACGCCGGCGCGGCCGGCCCGACGCCTCGCCGGCCCGCTCGCGCTCGCCCTGCCGGCGCTCCTCGTCGCCTGCACCGCCGACGAGCCGGTCACGCCACCGCCCGCCACGTCGGCGCCCGTCCCGGCGGGAATGGACGCGGCGCGCGACGCGCTGGCCGCGCTGGCCGCGGCGGCGCAGGACCGGCACCTGGTCGCCGGCTACACGCTGCGCAGCCCGGACGCCCCGGACCGCACGATCATGGTAACCAGCGCGAACGACGGCACCTGGCGGGTCGACGTCCCGGGCGGGGCGCTCGGCGGCACCGCGGACGTCTCGCTCGCCGCCACCGCCGACGGGCTGTTCCAGTGCGCCCTGCCGTCCGCCGCGCGGCCCGAGCCGGCGAGCTGCGTACGCCTCGGCGACCGGGACGACGCGGTGCCCCGCCGGCTGGACCCCCGGGTGCAGCACCCGTTCACCGACTGGCTGGACGTGCTGACCGACCGGCGGGCCCCGCTCGCCGTGTCACCCGCCCAGCCCCTGCCCGGGGCGTCGGGTACGTGCTACTCGGTGGAGACCACCTCGGCCTCGATCAACGCCCCGCTGGACGTGGGCATCTACTGCTACGGCCCCGACGGCACGCCCACCGCGGTGCGCACGGCGTTCGGCACGCTCACCCTGGCCGGGCCGCCCGGGCCGGCCCCGGCGACCGTGCAGCTCGCCGGTCCCGTGGTGGACGGCGAGCCGCTCGGCACGGCGGCGCCGGAGCCGTCCGACAGCCCGAGCGCGGGAACGCTCTGACCCAGCCGCACGTTACGGGTGCTTTTCGCCACATTCGGACATACCACCCTTAGCTTCCGAACCGCCCGTACGGGACACTCGTCGCATGGTCGACCTCACCCCGCTGCTCGCGTTCCGCTGGAGCCCCCGGTCCTTCGACCCGACGGCGGAGCTGGCCGCCGACCACGCGTCGGCGCTGATCGAGGCGGCCCGCTGGGCGCCCTCGGCCGGCAACGTCCAGCCGTGGCGGTTCGTCCTCGGGCACCGCGACGACGAGACGTTCAAGCGGATCCTGGTGAACCTGCCGGAGCCGGACCAGCGGTGGGCCCAGCGCGCCTCCGCCCTGCTGCTGGGCACCCACCTGACCGGGGCCGCCGGGCACCTCTACGACCTGGGTCAGGCCATCGCCCACCTCACCGTGCAGGCCACGGCGCTCGGCCTGCACGTGCGCCAGCTGCGCGGCCTGGACCGCGCCGGCCTGGCCGCCGACCTCGACCTGCCGGACGGCGTACGGCCGCACGTGGTGGTGGCCGTCGGGCAGCTCGGCGACCCGCTCAGCCTGCCCGCCGACCTGCTCGGATCGGAGACCGGCCTGCGCCGCCGCCTCCCCCTGGCCGAGATCGTGCTGACCAGCGGGAATGCGAAGTACGTCTCATAGTCCGGACCGTCCTTCCCGCGACTCGTCCCACCACGTAGGGTTACCTGGTCATGTGGCGGGCGTACCTCCTCCTTGGTCGCCGCGACGAGGCCTGAAGGCCGGCACCTCGTCGCGGAGTCGAACCGCGCCGTCCAGCACATCCGAACTTCCCATCGGCACCGCCCGGGCACCGTCGCCCCGGCACCTGGCCGACACCTTCCGATTGCTGACGCCACATGTTCAAGGGGAGCACTTCGTCATGGCTCAACCCGTCACCGACGCGGAGACCGATCCGTTCGCCCGGCAGCGCCCCAGCGGGATGCCGTACCACCGCTACCAGCCCTACCAGCAGCAGTTCCGCATCGACCTGCCGGACCGCACCTGGCCGACCCGACACGTCGAGACCGCGCCGCGCTGGTGCGCGGTGGACCTGCGCGACGGCAACCAGGCGCTCATCGACCCGATGTCGCCGGAGCGCAAGCGGCGGATGTTCCAGCTCCTGGTGCAGATGGGCTACAAGGAGATCGAGGTCGGCTTCCCCTCGGCCAGCCAGACCGACTACGACTTCGTCCGGCAGCTGATCGAGCAGGACCTGATCCCGTCCGACGTCACGATCCAGGTGCTCACCCAGTGCCGGGAGCACCTGATCGACCGCACCTTCGAGTCGCTGCGCGGCGCGCGGCGCGCGATCGTGCACTTCTACAACTCGACCTCCACGCTCCAGCGCCGGGTGGTCTTCGGGCTGGACCGCGACGGCATCGCGGACATCGCCACCCAGGGCGCGCGGCTCTGCCAGAAGTACGCGGAGATCCACACCCCGGACACCGACATCCACTACGAGTACTCGCCGGAGTCGTACACCGGCACGGAGCTGGAGTACGCGCTGGAGGTCTGCGCCAAGGTCATCGAGGTGGTCGACCCGACGCCGGACCGGAAGCTGATCGTCAACCTGCCCGCCACCGTCGAGATGGCGATGCCGAACGTCTACGCCGACTCGATCGAGTGGATGCACCGGCACCTGCCCCGGCGGGACAGCCTGGTGTTGAGCCTGCACCCGCACAACGACCGGGGCACCGGCGTGGCCGCCGCCGAGCTGGGCCTGCTGGCCGGCGCGGACCGGGTCGAGGGCTGCCTGTTCGGCAACGGCGAGCGCACCGGCAACGTCGACCTGGTGACGCTGGGCCTGAACCTGTTCTCCCAGGGCATCGACCCGATGATCGACTTCTCGCACATCGACGAGGTGAAGCGGGCCGTCGAGTACTGCAACCAGCTCCCGGTGCACGAGCGCCACCCGTACGCGGGCGACCTGGTCTACACCGCCTTCTCCGGCTCCCACCAGGACGCGATCAAGAAGGGCTTCGACGCCCTGACCGCGGACGCGGCGGCGGCCGGGGTGCCCGTCGACAACTTCACCTGGGCGGTGCCCTACCTGCCGGTCGACCCGAAGGACCTGGGCCGCACCTACGAGGCGGTCATCCGGGTCAACTCGCAGTCCGGCAAGGGCGGCGTCGCGTACATCATGAAGAGCGAGCACCAGCTCGACCTGCCGCGCCGGCTCCAGATCGAGTTCTCCGGCGTGGTCCAGCAGGTCACCGACCACGACGGCGGCGAGGTCGACCCGGGCACGATGTGGGAGATCTTCGCGGGGCACTACCTGCTCGACCACCAGGCCGACCCGGCGCTCACCCTGGACGGCTACGCCATCGGCACCCCCGAGGGCAAGGTCGAGATCGAGGCCCGCGTCGGCCTGGGCGGCGAGGCCCACTCGCTGACCGCGGTCGGCAACGGCCCGATCGACGCGTACGTCAACGCGCTCCAGTCGGTGGGCGTGGCGGTGCGGGTGCTCGACTACCACGAGCACGCGCTCTCCTCCGGCGGGGACGCGCAGGCCGCCGCGTACGTGGAGTGCGAGGTCGACGGTCGTACGGTCTGGGGCGTGGGCACCGACGCCAACATCGTCACCGCCTCGAT
Organism: Micromonospora sp. NPDC047730; assembly: GCF_043204765.1. Lineage (NCBI taxonomy): Bacteria > Bacillati > Actinomycetota > Actinomycetes > Micromonosporales > Micromonosporaceae > Micromonospora > Micromonospora sp. NPDC047730. The sequence continues at coordinate 115,376 of NZ_JBIDCU010000017.1, forward strand.
CAAGGCCGTGACGAGCGCCGTCAACCGCGCCCGCGCCTGAGGTGTAAGGAAGGGCACCCTGTTAACGCCTGGTGCATAGCAGGGGGCCCTTCCTAACGCCGCGGGCGGTGGATGAGCAGGGCGGCCAACGCCGCGCCGGCCAGCAGCAGGCCGGCGCACCAGAGCATCGCGTCCCGGTAGGCGCCGGTCAGCTCGCCCGCCTGCTCGTAGCCGGTGCCGGAGAGCCCGACCAGCAGCGGGAGCGCGGCCACCGCCAGCAGGCCGCCGGCCCGGGACGCGGCGTTGTTGAAGCCGCTCGCCACGCCGGCGAACCGGTCGTCGACCGCCGCCAGCACCGACGCGGTCAGCGGCGCCACCACCAGGGTCAGCCCGACCCCGAAGAGCCCCACCCCGGGCAGCACATCCCGCCAGTACGACGCGTCGGGGCCGACGCCCCGCAGCAGCACCAGCCCGGCGGCGGCGACCACCGGCCCGACGGTCAGCGGCAGCCGTGGCCCGATCCGCGCCGACAGCGCGCCGGCCCGCGCCGAGCCGACCAGCAGCAGCACCGTCATCGGCAGCAACGCGACCCCGGTGAGCAGCGCCGACCAGCCGACCACGTTCTGCAGGTAGACGGCGAGGAAGAAGGTGAAGCCGCCGAGCGCCGCGTAGACCAGCACGGTGAAGACGTTCAGCACGGAGAAGAGTTGGCTGCTGAACAGCCCGGTGGGCAGCATCGCTGTGTCGCCCCGGCGCCGCTCGACGAGCACGAAGGCCACCGCGCCGGCCACCCCGAGCAGCGCCGCGACCAGCACCGGCGCCGAGTCGAAGCCGCGCGCCGGGGCGTCGATCAGCGCGTACGTGATGCCGGCCAGGGCGAGCGCGCCGAGCAGCGCGCCGGCCACGTCGAAGCGGCGGCGCCGGCCGGCCGCCCGGGTGCGGGAGGTGGCCTCGTCCCGGCTCTCCGGCACCCAGCGCAGCGCGGCGAGCACCACCAGCACGGCCAACGGCAGGTTGAGGAAGAAGATCCACCGCCAGGAGAGCGCGTCGATCAGCCAGCCGCCGATGAACGGGCCGAGCGCGGTGGAGACGCCGGACAGCCCCGACCAGGCGCCGATCGCCCGCCCCCGGTCGTCGGGGTGGAAGCTGGCCTGGAGCACCGACAGCGAACCCGGGGTCAGCAGCGCGCCGCCGGCGCCCTGGAGGAAGCGGGCCGCGATCAGCCACTCCGTGCCCTGGGCCAGGCCGCAGAGCAGCGAGGCGGCGGTGAACCAGACCACCCCGAGCAGGAATACCCGCCGCCGGCCGAAGCGGTCGCCGAGCGCGCCGCCGAGCAGGACGAAGGCGGCGAGCATCAACAGGTATCCATTGACCGTCCACTGGAGACCGGCGACGGTGGCCTCGAGTTCCGCGCCGAGCCGGGGCAGCGCCACATTGACCACCGTGGCGTCCAGAAAGACCATGCCGGAGGCGAGGACGGCGGCGAGCAGGGTGCCCCGACCGTGGGCGGTGCCCAGCCGGAGCGCGGGCGGAGAGTCGGTCATCGCCTCCAATCTTCCCCGCACCATATGAGAGACGCCACGAAACGCCGAAACCATGCCCGGGTACTGTGCGGGATCGCCGGGAGCCCGCAAGCTGGAGAGGTGTCGTCTGTGCGTACCAGATCAGGACCGCGCGTCGCGGTGACGGCCGCGCTGGCCGCGGCGCTGGCGCTCGGCGCGGCCGGCTGCGTCCCCGTCGACGAGCCGGACACCCCGCCGAGCAGCAGCAGCGGCGGCAACGCCGCGCAGAAGCTGGCCCAGCTCAGCGTCGCCGGCGCGGGGTCGATGAAGGGCTACAGCCGGGAGCGTTTCCCGCACTGGCGGGACACCGGCAAGAACTGCGACGTGCGGGACAGCGTGCTGAAGCGCGACGGGGAGGACATCGAGCTCTCCGGCTGCAACGTGGTCGGCGGCCGGTGGGAGAGCGTGTACGACGACCGCGCCCTGACCGATCCGTCCGACGTGGACATCGACCACATGGTGCCGCTGGCGAACGCGTGGCGCTCCGGCGCCGACGAGTGGGACGACGCCAAGCGCGGCGACTTCGCCAACGACATGGACCGACCGCAGCTCATCGCGGTTTCCAAGAACTCCAACCGGGCAAAGGGTGATCAGGACCCGTCCCAGTGGAAACCGGCGAACCGGTCGTTCTGGTGCCAGTACGCCGAGAACTGGGTGACGGTCAAGCACCACTGGCGGCTCACGGTGACCACCGCCGAGAAGGCCGCCCTGACCGACATGCTGGAGGGCTGCACATGGGCGAACAAGCCGTGACCGGGGCCGGGGCGACCCCCGCTCCCGAACAGATGCCGGACTCCGGCGGGGAGGACGCGGCCGCGGCCGCCGGCAGCGCGCCCGCGGGGCCGACCACGGCCGGCATGACGGCGGACGGGACGGCCGCCACGCAGACCGCGGTGCCGGGGGCGGGCATGGCCGCCGACGCCGGCGGCGCGTCGGCCGCCGCCCAGGAACGCACCGCCGACCTCGTGCCCGGTCCGGGCGGAGTGATGACCGACGAGGTCGGCGTGGTCACCGGCGAGCTGACCCTGCGCACCGGCTACGCCGACGGCCAGGTCACGCTGTCGGTGCAGTACAAGGACGCCGACGAGTGGTACACGGTCACCGGTGGCAGGGTCGCGCTGGCTGATCCGGCCGGGTTGGACGCGGTGCACGGCATCGCCGTCGCCCTGCTGCACCGCCCCGAGGGCTGACCACCGGCCGGACGCGGCCCCTCGGCGGGACCGCGTCCGCCGCAGGTCAGACGTACGAGCCGGGCTCGCTGGGGGCGGAGACGGCGTGCGGCTCCTCGCCCTCGCCCATCGGGCGGGTGATCTGCACGCTGACCTTGTGCGGGCGCAGCTCGCCGCTGGCGATCCGCTCCGCGAAGTGGCAGGCGACCCGGCTCCCGCCGATCTCCCGCAGCACCGGCCGCTCGTCGGCGCAGCGGGTCGGCTGCGCCCACGGGCAGCGGGTGTGGAACCGGCAGCCCGCCGGCGGGTTGGCCGGCGAGGGCAGGTCACCGGCGAGCAGGATGCGCTCCCGCCGGTCCTCCACGTCCGGGTCCGGCACCGGCACCGCCGACATCAGCGCCCGCGTGTAGGGGTGCAGCGGCTCCGTGTAGAGCCGGTCGCTCGGCGCCTCCTCGACCAGCGCGCCGAGGTACATCACGCCGACCGTGTCGGAGATGTGCCGCACCACGGCGAGGTCGTGCGCGATCACCAGGTAGGTCAGGCCGAGGCTGTCCTGGAGCTCGTCGAGCAGGTTCACCACCTGGGCCTGGATCGACACGTCGAGCGCGGAGACCGGCTCGTCGGCGACGATCAGGTCGGGCCCGAGCACCAGCGCCCGGGCGATGCCGATGCGCTGCCGCTGGCCGCCCGAGAACTCGTGCGGGTAGCGGGAGAGCGCCCAGCGGGGCAGGCCGACCTTGTCCAGCGTCTCGCTGATGATCCGCCGCCGCTCGTCGCGGTTGCCGCCGATGCCGTGGGTCTGCAACCCCTCGGTGAGGATCGACTCGACGTTCTGCCGGGGGTCCAGGCTCGACATCGGATCCTGGAAGATCATCTGCATCCGGCGGCGCATCGCCCGCAGCCTGCCCGCCGGCAGCTTCGTCAGTTCGACGCCGTCGAAGGCGACCTCGCCGCCGGTGGGCGGGGTGAGCTGGAGCAGCGCCCGGCCGAGCGTCGACTTGCCGCACCCGGACTCGCCCACCAGGCCGTACGTCCGGCCGCGCGCGATGCGCAGGTCGACCCCGTCGACCGCCTTCACGTGCCCGACCGTCCGGTCGAGGATCACTCCCCGCCGGATCGGGAAGTGCACCTTCAGGTCGCGGACCTCGACGAGGATGTCGCTCTCGGTCACGGCTTCTCCTCCTCGCGCGGGGCGGGCACCGGGCCCGCGGTCGCCTCCGCCGCCGGAGCGTCCGCCGCCCGGGTGGTGGCGGCGGCCGGAGGCACGGTGCCGGGCAGCGGCGCCGGGTTGACGCAGCGGTAGCTGCGCCCGTCGTGGGCGTGCACCAGCGCGGGCGGCTCCCCCACGCACTCGTCGACCCGCCGGGCGCAGCGCGGCGCGAAGGCGCAGCCGTCCGGCCAGGGCAGCACGTCGCGGACCGAGCCGGGGATCGGGTTCAGTCGCTCCCCGCGCCCGGCGTCCAGGCGGGGCACCGAGCCGAGCAACCCCACGGTGTACGGGTGCCGGGGCTCGCGAAACAGCGGACGACGGCGGGCCGTCTCCACCACCCTGCCGGCGTAGAGCACGTTGATGGTGTCGCACATGCCGGCCACCACGCCCAGGTCGTGCGTGATCATGACGAGCGCGGTGCCGGAGTCGCGGACCAACTCCTTGAGCAGCTCCAGGATCTGCGCCTGAATGGTGACGTCCAGCGCCGTGGTCGGCTCGTCGGCGATCAGCAGCCGGGGCTTGCAGGCCACCGCCATCGCGATGAGGGCGCGCTGCCGCATGCCGCCGGAGAGCTGGTGCGGGTATTCCTTCAACCGCCGCCTCGGGTCGGGGATGCCGACCCGGTCCAGCAGCGTCGCCGCCTCCTTCTCGGCCGCCGCGCCCTTCATTCCCCGGTGCCGCGCGAGCACCTCGGTCACCTGCAACCCGATCGGGATGACCGGGTTCAGGGAGGACAGCGGGTCCTGGAAGATCATCGCGACGTCCCGGCCGCGGATGTCCCGCCGGGACCGGTCGTCGAGCTGGAGCAGGTCGGTGCCGTCGAAGACCGCCTTGCCGCCGACGCGCAGGCCCGGCTGCTTGGGCAGCAGGCCCATGATCGCCAGCGAGGTCACGCTCTTGCCACAGCCGGACTCACCGACCAGGCCGACCACCTCGCCGGCGTCGACGGAGAACGAGACACCGTCCACGGCGTGCACGGTGCGCTGACCGCGCCGGGCGAAGGTGACGGCGAGGTCGTCCACTTCGAGCAGGGACATTACCGACCCTCCGTCCGCGACTGCGGGGCTCGCAACTCTTCACACAGCCGACGTACCGTTCGCGACTGCGGGGCTCGCAAGCTCACTCCTCGCGCTTCACACAGCCGACCTTCCGTTCGCGACTGCGGGGCTCGCAAGCTCACTCCTCGCGCTTCACACATGAGCACCTACTTCCGCAGCTTCGGGTCGAGGGCCTCGCGCATCGCCTCACCGAGCAGGGTGAAGCCGAGCGCGGTGATGATGATCGCGACCGCCGGGTAGATCGCCAGCCCCGGCCGGATGCCCAGGTACGGCTGCGCGTCGGCAAGCATCACGCCCCACTCCGGCACGGCCGTGTCGGGGTTGCCGAGGCCGAGGAAGGAGAGCGCGGCGGCCTCGATGATCGCGGTGGCCAGGGTCAGCGTGGCCTGCACGATCACCGGGGCGAGCGAGTTCGGCACCACGTGGGTGATCGCGATCTTCGACTTCTTCACGCCCAGCGAGGTGGCCGCCAGCACGTAGTCGCTGTTGGCCTGGGAGATCATCGAGCCGCGCAGCAGCCGGGCGAAGACCGGCACGGAGACCACGCCGACCGCGATCATCACCGTGGTCAGGCTCGCCCCGAGCAGGGCGGCGATGCTCACCGCCAGCAGCAGGCTGGGCAGCGCCAGCATCATGTCGACGACCCGCATGAGCGCGGTGTCGACGGCCCGGCCCCACCGGCCACCCAGCCCGGCCGCCGCGCCGGCGACCCCACCGATCAGGGCGCCGACCGCCAGACCGATCAGCGTGGAGACCACACCGACGAGCAGGGTCTGCCGGGCGCCGACGATCATCCGGCTGAACACGTCGCGGCCCTGGTGGTCGAAGCCGAGCCAGTGGTCTCCGGAGGCCCCCGGGATCAGGCCCTGGCCCGACTTGACCAGGCCCTCGCGGATGCCGATCGCGTCCGTCGGCCCGTACGGGACGAAGAACGGCCCGACGACCGCGACCAGGACGAAGAGCACCAGGATGACCGCGCCGATGATCGCCGCGGGGTTGCGCCGCAGGCGGCGGAACGCCTCCTGCCAGAGGCTGACGCCGCGCTCGTCGTCGCGGGCGGCCAGCTCGGAGAGCCGGTCGATCTTTTCCTTCTTCTTGCCGGTGGTGATCGTCATCGGACCCTCACCCTCGGGTCGATCAGGCTGTAGGAGAGGTCGACCAGGAGGTTCACCAGCACGTACACCACCGCGATGATCATGATGAAGCCCATCAGCACCGGGTAGTCCCGCTGGCCGATGGCGTCGTAGATGAACGCCCCGATGCCGCTGAAGGCGAAGACGGTCTCGGTCAGCACCGCGCCGGAGAGCAGGCCGCCGGTGAGCAGGCCGATCGAGGTGACCACCGGCAGCATCGCGTTGCGCAGCACGTGCCGGCGGCGGACGGTCGACTCGGTGAGGCCCTTCGCCTCGGCGGTGCGGACGAAGTCCTCGTTGAGCACCTCCAGCACGCTGGCCCGGGTGATCCGGACGATGATCGCGAGCGGGATGCTGGCCAGCGCGACGCCCGGCAGCACGAGGTGCCAGATCGCGTCGGCGGCGGCGTCCCACTCCCGCGTCATCAGGCCGTCGAGGACGAAGAAGTTGGTGATCCGGGTGGCGCCGAGCGTCGGGTCCTGCCGGCCGCTGGACGGGAACCAGCCGAGGTTCTCCGAGAAGATCGCCTTCAGCACGTAGGCCAGGAAGAAGACGGGGATGCAGATGCCGATCAGCGAGCCGCCGACCGAGAGGTGGTCGAGCATCCGGCCGCGACGGCGGGCAGCCAGGTAGCCGAGCGGAATGCCGAGCCCGATCGCGATCACCAGCGCCATGACGGTCAGCTCGACGGTGCCCGGGAAACGCTCCAGGAACTCCGTGGTGACCGCGCGCTTGGTGGAGGTCGAGGTGCCGAGGTCGAGGCGGAGCAGCCGCCGCACGAAACGGCCGTACTGCACCAGGATCGGCTCGTCGAGGCCCATGTTGCGCCGGATCGCGGCACGCATCTCGGGCGTTCCGCGCTCGCCGAGGATGGCGGTCTCGGGGCCGCCGGGCAGTCGACGGAGCCAGATGAAGAGCAGGAGGGAGAGCCCGAACAGCGTGGGTATCAGCTGTAGCAGGCGTCTGACGATGAACCGGAACACGGCGGCCTCGAAGGGGGTACGGAGGGCCGCGGGCGGACGCTGTCGAAGCAGCGCCCGCCCGCGGTCGGAGCGTCAGGTCAGGACTTGAACTCGGCCGTTTCAAGCCGCTCGTCGGTGAGTGGGCTGGCCTTGACCCCGGTCACGTCCTTGCCGAAGACGATCGCCGGCGGCGAGTGCGACACCGGGACGCCGGGCAGGAACTCCATGATGGCCTTGTTGAGGGCCTTGTACTTCTCCACCCGAGCCGCCTGGTCGGCGGTGGTGTCGGCGTCCTGGAACTGGTCGAACAGGGCCTTGTTGGTGAAGCCCCACTCGTCCTTCGGCCGGTCGAACATGGTGCCGATGAAGTTGTAGCCGTCGCCGTAGTCACCGGTCCACCCGAGGAAGTGGATGTCGTGCTTGCTGCCGGAGGTGGTGGCGTTGAGGTAGTCCGGGCTCCACTTCAGCGGGATGCCCTGGACGTTGATGCCGACCGCCTTGAGGTCCGCCGAGAGCAGCTCGAAGATGTCCTTCGGGTTCGGCATGTACGGGCGGGTGACCTCGGTCGGGTAGTGGAACCGCAGGGTCAGGTTCGTCGCGCCCGCCTCGGCCAGCAACTGCTTGGCCTTCTCCGGGTTGTAGTCGTACTTGGCGACGTCGCCGTTCCAGCCCTCGACGGTGTCCGGCATGAAGTTCTCGGCGACCTTGGCGCCCGGGGGCAGCTTCGAGTCGACCAGCGCCTGCCGGTTCAGGGCGTGCGCGATGGCCTGCCGGACCTTGATGTCGGCGAGCTTCGGGTTCCCCTTCTGGTTGATGGCCAGGTAGAGGATGTTGAACGCCGGGCGGGTCAGGACGTTGAAGCCCTCGCCCTTGAGCGGCTCGACGTCGGCCGGGCCGACCAGGTCGTAGCCCTGGATGTCGCCGGAGCGCAGCGCCTGCTTGCGCGCGTTCTCGTCCGAGATGGTCTTGAAGATGATGGTCTTCAGCTTGGCCTTGGCGCCGGCGTAGTCGTCGTTGCGCTCGATGGTCAGCGTCTTGTTGGCGACGTCCCAGGACTTGAACTTGAACGGGCCGGTGCCGGTCGGGTGCTCCATCGCGTAGGACGGGTACTTGATGTCATCGGCGGTGCCGCCCACGTTGCTCGCGTCGTACTTCTCCAGCGCCGTCGGGCTGTGGATGGAGAACGACGGCAGCATCAGCGCGGCCGGGATCTTGCTGGAGACCCGGGTGAAGGCCAGGTCCACAGTGGTGGCGTCCTTGACGGTGCAGGACTTGAAGAGGCTCGGCGGCAGCTCCGCGTCCTCGTTCTTGGCGAAGCCGCCCATGACGTCCTGCCAGTACGCCGTCACGTCCGGGCTCTGCATGAGGCCCTTGGCGTTGTACCAGCGGTCGAAGTTCTTGCAGACCGCCTCGGCGTTGAAGTCGGTGCCGTCGTGGAACTTCACGCCGGAACGCAGCTTGAAGGTCCACGTCGTGCCGGCGGCGTCCGGAGTCCAGGACTCGGCCAGACCGGGGGTGATCTTCGTGCCCCCCTCCTCCGGCGTGACCAGCGTCTCGAAGATGCTGCGTGCGACGCGCAGCGACTCACCGTCGCTGGCGAAGCTCGGGTCGAGCACCTTCGGGTCTCCGGCGACGCCGAAGACGAGGGTGTCCTTCTTGCTACCGCCGGAACTGTCACCGCGGTCGCTCTCGGCGCAGCCTGCTACCGCGAGGGCCGCGACCGCGACGGCCGCGATAGCGACCTTCGGCCTGGATGCACGCATGGTGCTTCTCCTTGGGGGTACGGACAACGTGGTGACAGGGGTCACCGATGGGCGTGACCTTAGCCTTCGTTCGGACCGCCGGGAAACCTTCGTCGAAGCGGTTGGTACCGGATCGTGTCTTAACCGAGGCGTCCCGCCCCGCAGGCAGCGCCGGACCGCCATCAAAGGGGCGAAATGTCCAGGTTGACCGATGCAAATTTGTTACATCTATCGACGCGCGCTTCGTCCACATGTCAGAGCCCACAGTGGATGTCCGAGCGCGTACGGCAGTGGCCGGCACCGGGATCCGGTGCCGGCCACGATCGGCGGATCAGACGGCGCGGCGCCCCTCGAAGGCCCGGCCGAGGGTGATCTCGTCGGCGTACTCCAGGTCGCCGCCGACCGGCAGGCCGCTCGCCAGCCGGGTCACCGCGATGCCCATCGGCTTGACCATCAACGCCAGGTAGGTGGCGGTGGCCTCGCCCTCGGTGTTCGGGTCCGTGGCCAGGATCAGCTCCCGCACCGCGCCCCCGCCCAGGCGGGTCATCAGCTCGCGGATGCGCAGGTTGTCGGGCCCGATGCCCTCCAGCGGGTTGATCGCCCCGCCGAGCACGTGGTAGCGGCCCCGGAACTCACCGGTCCGCTCGATCGCAACCACGTCCTTCGGCTCCTCGACCACGCAGAGCACCTCATCGGTGCGGCGCGGGTCGCGGCAGATCCGGCACTGGTCGGACTCGGCCACGTTGTAGCAACTGGTGCAGAACCGCACCAGCTCCTTGACCTTGCGCAGCGCGCCGGCCAGCCGGTTGACGTCGGCCGGGTCGGCCGACAGGACGTGGAAGGCGATCCGCTGCGCGCTCTTCGGGCCGACGCCCGGCAGCCGCCCCAGCTCGTCGATCAGGTCCTGGATGGCACCCTCGTACATCTGCCGCTCAGAAACCGGGCAGGCCGAGGCCGCCCATGCCGCCGGTGACCGGGCCCATCTTCTTCTCGGTCAGCTCCCGGGCCGCCTCGGCGGCGTTGTGCATCGCCGCGACGACCAGGTCCTCCAGGGTCTCCACGTCCTCCGGGTCGACCGCCCTGGGGTCGATCTTGATCGCCTTGAGCTCCCCGGTGCCGGCGACGGTCGCGGTCACCAGGCCGCCTCCGGCGGTGCCGGTCAGCTCGGCCTCGGCCAGCTCGGCCTGGGCCTTGGCGATCTGCTGCTGCATCTTCTGCGCCTGCTTCAGCATCTGCTGCATGTTCGGCTGTCCACCTGGGCGCACGGATGGCTCCTTCTCGCACTCGTCTGCTCGGCCGCCGCTCAGCCTATCCGCTGGAAGCGGCCTCGCCCCGCCCGGTGCTTCCCCGCCCGGCCTTGCCCTACCGGGCGTCCACCTCGTCGATCTTCTCCGCGCCGAACGCCTCGCGCAGCAGCCGTACCGCCTGCTCCTCGCTGGACTCCCGCGCGGTCTTCTCGTCGAGCACCTCGTCCAGCGGCTCGTCGCCCGGGTCGAAGCCCTCGTAGGTCGGGCTCGCCGGCTGGGCGCCGCCGGGGCGTCCCCCGCCGCCGCGCACCGGCCCGTCGAAGTCCGGGTCGTACGGCGGCTCGCCGGCCCAGTCGGCGTCCGCGGTCTTCCGGGCCGCCTGGGCGGGCCGCGGACCGCGTCCTGCCGCAGCCGCCCGCGCCGCCGCGATCGCGCTGCTCACCGGGGGGCCGGCGGGCGCGGCCTGCTGCGGCGCCGCCGAGGGACCGGCCGGCTGCGGTACGGCCGGCGCGGCGGTCACCGACGCGCTGCCCGTCGGTGCGGTGGTCGTCGCCGCGCCCGCCGTCGAGGTGGCCGTCGACGTGGTGGCCGACGTGCCGCCGGGCCGGGCCGGTTCCGGCCAGTCGTCGGCGCCCCCGGCCGCGCCACCCGGGCGGGCCGGCTCGGGCCAGTCCTCGCCCCCGCCGGCCGCGCCGCCGGGCCGGGCCGGTTCGGGCCAGTCCCCGGCGTCGTCGGCGGACGTGTTGCCGCCCCGCGCCGCACCCGCGCCGGACGCCGGACGGGCCGGCCCGCCCTGGCCGCCCGCGCCGCCACGAGGCCCACCGGCCACGCCATCGGGCCCGCCGGCCGCACCGCTCGGGCCGCTCGGGCCACTCGGTGCGCCGGACATGCCGCCGCCCGCGCCGTTGCCGGACGGGCCGGCGCCGCCCGGGGGCTGGTGGACGGGGGCGGCCGGTGGCGGGGAGGCCGGGCGGGCCGGAGCAGCGGGCCGGGACGGGCCACCGAGCGACGCGCCACCCCGCTCGCCGGCCACCTCGCAGCGGATCTGCCAGCGGCTGCCGAACTCCTCGTACAGCGCCTCGGCCAGCACCGAGGTGTGGTTGCCCATCATCTGCGCGAGCACCGGCGACTTGACGGTCAGCACCAGGGTGTCGCCGTCCACGTCGCGGACCACCGCATCGCGCATCAGCGCGGCAGCCGGCTTCTTGATCCGGTTGACCTTGGCGACGATGTCCGGCCAGACCCGGCGCACCGCGACGGCGTCCAGCGCGCCCGCCGGAGCCGCACCGGGGCGGGGCGGCTCCGGGGTGGCCGGGTCGGGCATCACCGCCGAGGGCGGCACCGGACGGCGGGCGGGAGCATCGGCGGGCGGGCCACCGGCACCCACCGGGTCCGCGGCACCCGGGACCGCCTCCGCCGACCGGGAACCGGTGGCAGCCCCGGCTGCGGCGCGGGCGGCGGCGACACCGGACGGAGCGGCGGCAGCCGCCGGCGGGCCGGCGGGCCCCGGGTCGGGCGCGGCGGCAGCCGCGGTCGCGGTGGGAGTGTCGGGGCGTACCGGAGCCGGGGCGGCCGGCGCGGGGCCGGCGGCGGCCGGCGGCGCGTCGGTGCCGACGAGGGCGAGCCGGCGCTCCATGCGCTCCAGGCGCTGGAGCAGGCCGCCGGTGGAGTCGTCGGCGCCGGGCAGCAGCATCCGGGCGCAGATCAGCTCCAGCAGCAGCCGGGGCGCGGTGGTGCCGCGCATCTCCACGAGGCCGTTGTGCACGATGTCGGCGCAGCGGGACAGGGTGCCCGGGCCGAGCCGCTGGGCCTGGGCGGCCATCCGCTCGATCTGGTCGGTCGGGCCGTCGATCAGGCCCTTGGCGGCGGCGTCCGGCACCTGCTGGAGCACGATCAGGTCGCGCAGCCGCTCCAGCAGGTCCGAGGCGAACCGGCGCGGGTCGTGCCCGGCCTCGGCCACCCGGTCGACGGTCGCGTACGCGGCCGCCCCGTCGCCAGCGGCCAGCGCGTCGCACATCTCGTCGATCAGGGCGGCGTCGGTGACACCGAGCAGCGCGGCGGCGCGGGGGTAGGTGACCCCCTCCGGCCCGGCCCCGGCGATGAGCTGGTCGAGCACGGAGAGGCTGTCCCGGGCGCTGCCGCCGCCCGCGCGCACCACCAGCGGGAAGACCGCCGGCTCGACCGCCACGCCCTCCGCCTCGGTCAGCTGCTCCAGGTAGGGCCGGAGCACCTTCGGCGGGATCAGCCGGAACGGGTAGTGGTGGGTCCGCGACTTGATCGTGCCGAGGACCTTCTCCGGCTCGGTGGTCGCGAAGATGAACTTGACGTACTCCGGCGGCTCCTCGACCAGCTTGAGCAGGGCGTTGAAGCCGGCCGACGAGACCATGTGCGCCTCGTCGATGACATAGATCTTGAAGCGGCTGCGGGCCGGCGCGAAGAACGCCTTCTCGCGCAGCTCACGGGCGTCGTCGACGCCACCGTGGCTGGCCGCGTCGATCTCGATGACGTCGATCGAGCCGGCGCCGTCGGTGGCCAGCGAGCGGCACGACTCGCACTGCCCGCACGGCTCCGGGGTGGGACCCTGCTCACAGTTGAGGGAGCGGGCCAGGATCCGGGCGCTGGAGGTCTTGCCGCAGCCACGGGGGCCGGAGAAGAGGTACGCGTGGTTGAGCCGCCCGCTGCGCAGCGCCTGCGACAGCGGCTCGGTGACGTGCTCCTGCCCGATGACCTCGGCGAAGGTGCGTGGCCGGTACTTGCGGTAGAGCGCCAGTGCCACCCGTCCCGCCTCCTCTCGACCGAGCCATTCTGCGCCGGTCAGCCGCGGGTGACCACCCACCCCGCCGGTGACCTGACCCGCAGGGACGTTACCGGCGCCCGGAGACAGAAAGGCCCCCCGTGCACCCGTCAGAGCCCGCTTATCCTTGCTGCCTTCCGGCCCTGGGGAGGTTCACGAGATGCACGCCGCACGGGGGGTGCCGCCAAGCCTACCCGACCGGCCGTCGATCTTCAGGGGGTGGTGGGGTGGCCGACCCGCCGGGGACCTGTATCCTCTTCTGCGGAGGATTCGCCTAGAGGCCTAGGGCGCACGCTTGGAAAGCGTGTTGGGTTCACACCCTCACGAGTTCGAATCTCGTATCCTCCGCTCGCTAGAGCAGCACGAACGGATGGGCCGGCCCTACGAGGGGCCGGCCCTCCATCGTCTCTGGAGCCGCTCCCGTCTCAGTTGTTGTCTCGTTCGCACAGCGGGCGTCCCTAACACAGGCCGCCGCCGCCTCCGCTGGGCTTCCTGAACACCTTGACCGAGATCCAGGCCGGGATCGCCGCCGACGTCGAGGCCGAAGGATCCGACGATCCCGAATGGTGGTTCTTGTCAACCACATGCCGGTCACCCACACCGGCCTCCGGTTGAGCGCCGATCTCCCCACTGTCAACCAGCCGTCACCTGCGGCAACGAGGTGGGACGGCTCAATCTTCGTGGTCAGTGCACATCCGGGAGGTGGTAGCGCATGACGTCATTGCTGCCGTTGTGGTCGGTGCCGAGGTAAAGGTAGCCGTCATGGGGCACGACGGTGGTGAGACCGAAGATGTGCCCGGTGGTATCGCTAAAAGCGCGGATGGGCCGGCCGGCACTGTCGAGTTGCAGGGCAGTGCTTGCGCGGCGGGTTGCACCGGTCAGCAGCGAGCTGGGCAGTTTGGCGATCTGCGCTTTAAGGAACGCGTGGCTCTGCAGCCTGTCCAGATTCGGGTCGCGGGGCTGGTAGAGGGCGACCCAGTAGGTGCCGTCGCCGACAGGAGTCAGGTTGTCCGGGAAACCGGGCAGGTTGTCGGCGAAGGTATCGTGCGTGCCGGCTTTCGGGCCGGTGAGCCAGTAACGGGTGATGTGGTAGCGGAATGAGTCATTGACCAGGACGAAGGACTCGTCGGGAGCCAGTGCTACGCCGTTGGCCAGGCTCAAGCCACTGAGCAGGACGTCGGTGCGGTGGCTGTGCGGGTCATAGCGCAGTAGCCGCCCGGAGGGGCGTTGCTCGAGTAGTTCGTGCGTGAGGTTGATCTTGTCGTAGACCGTGTCGGAACTGTCGCTGAAGTAGACGGTGCCATCCGTGGCGACGGCGAGCTCATTGGCGAGCGCGATCCGCTTGCCGCCAGCGCTGTTGGTCAGGACGCTGACGTTGCCGGTCGGGTCGACGCTGAGCAGTCCTCGACGGGTGTCCGCGACGAGCAAGTGCCCGTCGGGGGCGAAGCGCAGGCCGTTGGGCCGGCCGCCGGTGTCGGCGAACCGCTCGGCCTGCCCTCCGGCGGTCAGGCGGTAGATGATCCCGGATTCATCACCGGTGTAGAGACGTCCTTGAGCGTCGAAGGTGATGTCTTCGGGGCCATCCGGGGTTGGGGTGACGAGTTCGGCACGAGCGAGTTCCTGGTTGGGGGCCAGTACGCCGGTCATTGCCGGTGCTGGTGGTGTGCTCCACGCGAGCGGGTCGATCGGCGACGGGATGGCCAAGAAGACCATCCCGGCGAGCACGAACAGGCCTGCGCTCCACGCGGTCACCCGCAGCAGGCGCCTGCGTGCCGGGGACTTCTTCGCGGGTGCCGCCGAATGAGTAGTGGCGGTGGTTGTCATGGTTCTTTCCTTACCTTGAGGCTTTTAAACCTACCGGTTGGTTTGTTTTTACTCCCGACCGTGATTGCGACCGCAGTGGATCTGCCAGGGCGAATCGGTGCCGGACTGAGCCGGAGCATCGCCGTGGCTGCTGCGTCGGCGAGGGCGTGAGTAAAGCCCGCGAGGCCTAGTTTGGTTCGACGAGCAGGCCGCGCTCGATCATGGCCAGCAGCACCTGGGCCCGCTGGGCGAAGACCTCGGAAGCCCGCCCACCCGGATCCAGCACGTCAGTCAGGGCCTTGAGCCCGTCGAACGCGCCCACGAGGACCACGGCGGCATCGTGCGGGTCAAGCCCCGGGCGAAGGTCGCCGCTGGCCTGGCCGCGCCGCACGATGTCCGCGACGAGCTCCACCCACTTCGCCATGGGTTTGCTGACCTCTTCGGCCGTGGCCGGATCAGCCGCCATGTCCTTGGTCAGCCGGGTGATGCTCCAGGCGCCCGGGTCGACGGCGAGCAACTCGAGCATGACGGGCGTCAAGGCTCGGAACTGCTCCACCGCCGTGCCCTCGGACAGCACGCGCTCGCTGACCAGCCGGAGCCAACGCTCCTGCTGGTCACGCAGCACCGCCAGGGCCAGTGCCGACTTGGACCGGAAGTAGAAGTAGAAGGCGCCCTTGGTCAGCCCACTGGCGGCGATCAAGTCGCCCAGCGCAGTGCCCGTGTAACCACGCTCGGCAAACACCCGGGCCGCCGTCCGCAGTAGGAACGCCCGAGTCGCCTCACCTTTCGCGGTCGCGGGCACCATCTCGGCCGGCGCCAAAGCGTCGAGTCGCGTTGTCATGTCCTCACATTAAAACCTACCGCGCGGTTTGTAAATACCGACCGCACGGTATTTTTTGGGGTGGATTCGGCCGGCTGGATGTCGGTGGTTGGGCCAGGCGCGGGGTCGCGGTCCTGATCATGGTGGCCTCAGCTCTCGATGTCGGCGGTGGCAAATAGGTCGAGCTGCTCTCCGGGGTCGGCCGGCCGGCACGCTGCCCACACGGCCTCTCCGGCTTGGGAGCAGGCGTCGACGACGTCGGTCCAGCCGATACCCCGGAAGCCGCCTGGGTGGTCGCGCCAGGCGATGACGGCCTGCTCGCAGCGGCGGATCAGGTCGTCGGTGAGCCGGCCGGTGTCAAGGACGGTGCCCAGGTCGGCCCCAGCTAGGAATCGCGCATCCCCACAGCTCGCTTGGAGGCCCGGTCCTGCTGTCCCGCGTCGGCCCCGGGCGGCCGGTCGGGAGGTGATCTCCGACGCAGGTCGGCCGACCGGCGACGCCCGGACCCTACGCTGGCAGCCGCATTCGACAGCGAGGTAACCGGGCGGCGGCGACCTGAGGGCGACGACCGGCCCGGGGAAGGCGCGGACACAGATGAACACGATGCTGAACGCCACCGAGATGCTGGCCGTACTGGCCGCCGGGGTGGCTGCCGGCGCCATCAACGCGGTGGTGGGCTCGGGCACGCTGGTGACCTTCCCGGTCCTGCTCTCCCTTGGCTTTCCGCCGGTGGTGGCGAACGTGTCGAACACGGTCGGGCTGGTGCCGGGGTCGTTCTCCGGGGCGTACGCCTATCGGAAGGACCTGGCGGGGCACGGCCGGCTGCTGGCGCGGCTGGGCGTCGCCGGCGTGCTGGGCGGGGTCACCGGGGGCGTACTGCTGCTGCGCCTGCCGCCGGGAGCGTTCCGCGCCATCGTGCCGGCGCTGATCGGGCTGGCGCTGGTGCTGGTGGTGGTGCAGCCGCAACTGGCCCGGGCGCTGGCCCGCCGACAGGGCCGGGACGGCAGCGACCCGTCCGCCGAGGTCCGGCGCGCCGGGCCGCTCCTGCTCCTCGGCGTGTTCGCCACCGGGGTGTACGGCGGCTATTTCGGCGCCGCCCAGGGCGTGCTGCTGCTGGGGCTGCTCGGGGTGCTGCTCTCCACCGACCTGCGCTGGGTCAACGGGGTCAAGAACGTGCTCGCCGGGCTGGTGAACGGGGTCGCGGCGGTCCTGTTCATCGCCCTGGGCACGGTGGCGTGGCAGCCAGCCCTGCTGATCGCCGCGGGTTCCGTGGTGGGTGGCCTGATCGGCGGCCGTTGGGGACGCCGGCTGCCGCCGGCGGTGCTGCGCGCCGCGATCGTGGTCGTCGGGCTCGCCGCCCTGGTCAACCTGCTGGCCTGAGCCGGCGCCGCCCGACGTGAGCCTGGCCGGTCATCCGCGCGCACGGGTCCACGAGACGAAGCGGTCGGCCAGGTCGGCGGGGTTGACGTCGTGGTCCAGCCCGGCGAGTTGCTCGGCGGCCTCGGCCTGGAGGGTCGCCAGGTAGACGGTGAGCGCGACGCGGTCGTGGCGGTACTCGCCGAGCAGCCGCAGCTTCGCCGCCGAGCAGGGCCAGGCGATGCCGCACACCCGGCAGCGCCAGGTCGGCCGGGTCGGGACGTGCTCGCGGCGTCGCGTCACGGCCGGGCCGCCCCCGCTGCCCCGGCGGACCCTCGGCCGCCGGTGACCGACCCGGCCTGGTCGGCAACGACCGGGACCGACCCGGCTGGCTCGGGACCGGCGCAGAGCAACCCGACCCGGTCGACGCGGACGAAGGCGAACCGGGCTCGGGCGCGGAGGGTGCCGTCTGGGGTGACCTCGTGGCCGCGTACCTCGGCCCACACCCGTCCCTCGAACGGGCCGATGCTCAGCACCTCGGTGATCCGCAGGGTCAGCGGTCCCTCGCCGAAGCGGTACGCGTCGTCCGGCACGCGGATCGTCGCGCCGACGGCCAGAGGCATCCGTGGCTCCCGACGGGGCGTGGGCGGGGTCGGCTGGCATTGGCCTGCGACAGCATCGGGCCGGACGGGCGACGGTGTCGGGCCGGGCGTACGGCGGGTGGGCACGGGCGGGGCCTCCTCCGGGAGCGCGACGAGGAACGCGACGAGCGGGCTGGAGGGGGCCGCCCCGCCCTCCCCGCCGGGGCGGCCCCGCGACTGGCACGACCGCCGGGCTCCCTCGCCTCCACCGGCCGCGCCGCCTTCGTCACCCCAACTTGCCGGTGGTGAGCAGACAGATACACCGCGTAAATGTATGGTCGCCAGATATTTGGGACATCCGATGGGAGGAGCCCGTGAACGACGCGCTGCGGGTCGCGCTCAGCGACACCGGGCACACGACGGAGTCCCTCGCCGAGAAGATCGGCGTCGACCCGAAGACGGTGGGGCGCTGGCTGACGGAGGACCGCATCCCGCATCCGCGACATCGGTTGGCGGCGGCGGAGGCCCTCCACCGGGACGTGTCGGACATCTGGCCGGACACTTCGAGACGTCGTGACCCGATCTGGTTCCGTCCGTGGCAGGAGATCGAGCGCGAGGCGGTGTCGCTGCGGTCGTACGAGTCGGTGGTGCTGCCCGGGCTGCTCCAGACCGAGGCGTACGCCCGGGCCGTGCTGACCGGCGGAGGCCTGTTCCCCCGGGGCGACGTCGAGCGGCACCTGGCGGCCCGGCTCGCCCGGCAGGGCATCCTCCGGCAGGACGAGCCGCCGCAGTTCACGGCCGTCGTCGACGAGGCGGTGCTGCGCCGGCCGGTCGGCGGCCGGGCCACCATGCGCGAGCAGCTCCACGCCCTGGTCACGGTGTGCGCCGAGCCGCACGTCCGGGTGCACGTCGTGCCGTCGTCGGTCGGTGCCTACGCGGGGCTGAACGGGCCGTTCGTCATCGCCAACAGCCACGACCACCGGATCGCCGGCTATCTCGACAACCAACTCCAGGGCCAAGTGGTTAGCGACCCCACGGACATCGCCGCCATGATGGCTGCGTGGGAGAACGTGCGCGGCGAGGCGCTGACCCACTGGCAGTCTGTCGATCTCATCACGGAAGTGGCGGAGACATGGAGCTGAATGGCGCGCGGTGGCGCAAGAGCAGCCGCAGCAGCGGCAACGGTGGCAACTGCGTCGAGGTCGCCGACAACCTGCCCGGCATCGTCGCCGTGCGCGACTCGAAGGACCCGGCCGGCCCGGCGCTCGCCTTCCCGCCGGCGGCGTGGCGCGCGTTCGTCAGCCGGATCGCCGAGCGCCCCTGACCGAGCGGCGGTAACCGAGCGCCCTGACCGAGCGCCCTGACCGAGCGGGCGGTGACCGAGCGGCGGTGACCGAGCGGCGGTGACCGAGCGGCGGTGACCGGGTCGGCGTCCGGGGCGACGGGAGACTCCGGCGCCCCGGACGACCTGGGGTCACTCCCCCGGCATCGTGGCGGCCTCCAGGGTCGCCAGCGCCCGCCGCAGCGCGCCGGCCCGCCCGGCCGGCGTGCGCGCCTTGAGCAGCGGCAGGAAGATCCCGTACCGGTCGCTGCGGCTCAGGGCCTCGAACGCCACGCGGGCACGGTCGCTGTCCGCGAGCGCCGCGACGAGATCCTCGGGTACGGCGGCGCTGCGCTGCGGGGCGTACGCCCTCGCCCATCGGCCGTCGGCCTTCGCGGCGTCGACCTGTGCGCGGCCGGCGGGGCGCATCCGGCCGGCCGCCTCCAGTGCGGCCACGCGGTCGACGTTGACCCGCGACCAGGGGCTGCCCGGCCGGCGCGGCGAGTAGCGCTGGAGGAAGTGCGTCGCGTCCAGGCGACGGCGGTGGCTGTCGATCCAGCCGTGGCAGATGGCGACGTCGCCGGCCTGCGCCGCGCTCATGGCGACCGCGCCCGAGCCCTTGCGGGGAATCGCCAGCCAGGCTTCGGACCGGGTGCCGGCGTGCGCGGCGAGCCACCCGTCCCACTCGTCGGCGTCCGCGCACCGGATTATCTCGACCTCGTCCACGATCGTCAGCCCTGCCCGGCGAGGATCTCGACGTGGTGCGGGTTGTACATGACGCCCAGCAGGTTGCCGAACGGGTCGACCACGGTGGCGGTCACGAAGCCGCTGCCCCGGTCCTGCGGCGGCTCGTGGGCGGTGGCCCCCAGCGCGAGCAGCCGCGCGAACATGCCGTGCACGTCGTCGACGTGCCAGTACAGGACGACGCCGCCCGGCCCGGACGTCGCGCCCGGCGGCCGGTAGCGGCTGTCGATGAGGCCCAGCTCGTCCTGGTGGTCGCCGAGGCGCCATTCCGCGTAGCCGTCGCGGAGGAAGTACGGCTCGAAGCCGATCAGTTCCGTGTACCAGCCCTTGGCTGCCTGCCAGTCCGCCGCCCAGTAGCTGACGTTGGCCATGCCGCGCAGTCTCAGTGTCTCCGTCATGGCCTCACGCTAGGACGGGTTGAGGAACACCAGCTTCCTCAATCTCGGGCAGAATCGGGAAAATGCTGGAAACCTCGGTACGGCTCCTGCGGCTCCTCTCGCTCCTCCAGCAGCGGCGCGACTGGTCCGGCGCCGACCTGGCGGCCCGGTTGGCGGTCACCACCCGGACCGTCCGCAACGACGTCGACCGACTCCGGCAGCTCGGCTACCAGGTGGACTCGACCACCGGCCCGGCCGGCGGCTACCGCCTCGGCGCCGGCACCGCGCTGCCGCCGCTGCTGCTCGACGACGACGAGGCGGTGGCGGTCGCGGTCGGTCTGCGGGCGGCCGCGGCGGGCTCGGTCACCGGCATCGAGGACGTGTCGCTGCGGGCGCTGACCAAGCTCGAACGGACCCTGCCGGCGCGGCTGCGCCCGCGCGTCGACGCCCTGCGCACCACCACGGTCTCGGCGGCCGGTGGCGGGCCGACCGTCGACGCCGACACGCTGACCACCGTCGCGGCGGCGGCCCACCGGCACGAACGGCTGCGGTTCGAGTACGCCGGCCACGACGGGAGCACCAGCGTGCGCGACGTCGAGCCGCACACCCTCGTCTACACGGGCCGCCGCTGGTACCTGCTGGCCTGGGACACGGACCGGCGGGACTGGCGCACGTTCCGCGCCGACCGGGTGCGTCCGCTGCCGCCGGCCGGGCCACGGTTCGTGCCGCGCGAGCCGCCGGGCGGCGACGCGGCGGCGCACGTGCTGCGCGGCGTCCGCTCGCGGGTCTGGGCGTACCAGGCGCGCATCCGTTTCCACGCGCCGGCCGCCGTGGTGGCCGAGCGGAGCACCCCCACCTCCGGCGAGATCATCCCGATCGACGACGCGACGTGCGAGCTGGTCACCGGCACCGACTCGCTGCACGACCTGGCCACGTACCTGAGCAAGTTCGACGTCCCGTTCACGGTCCTGGCTCCCCCCGAACTCCACGACCTCCTCCACACCCTCGCCACCCGCTACCTCGCCGCCCTCCCCCACCCACCCCGGCGATCTCGCACTTCGCGCCCGGGCGAAGGCGCGCATTCCGCCTGAAACGGGGGCCAAAAGTGCAAGATCGCGGGGGTCGACGGTCCCCACGGCGGCGGGGATGGGCGGGTAGCGTGCGGTGGTTGGTGGCGGAGCCGGTTCCGTCGTACACATGTTCCATCCACAGGCTGTGGACGGCGGAGGGCTCCGATGGGTTACCAGCTCAGTGCGGTCGTCGCGGACGCCGAGTTGCTCCGCGAGCAGACCGCCGACCTCGACCACGCGGTCCTCGGCGAGCTGCGTCAGGATTTCGCACTGCTGCCGGTCACCTCGCAACTGGTCGAGGAGCTGACCGGGGCGCTGCCCGACTACTCGGTGGCGGAACGGTCGCCGGAGGAGCCGTTCCACCTGGTGCTCTCGGCGGCCCTCGCCGGGGTCCTCGCGCGCTGGTCACGGTCGGGTCCGGTGGCCTATGTGGAGGCGGAGTTCGCTGGCGGCGTCGGCTACCAGTCGGCCGTGGTGTGGCTTGGTGGCGGGGTGAGCTGGGGTCCGCGCGTCGACGGCCACCTCGACGGGCCGCGGGCGGAGTGGCCGCTCAACGCCGCGCTCGTCCGGCTCGGCGCGGAGCCCGGGGCGTGGATCGACCCGTTCGCCGAGCTGGGCCTGCACGTCGAGCGGAGCACCGCCGGGTGGCTCGCGCACGGCCGCCGGCGGCTGAGCGCCGACTACTGGGACGAGCTGGCCGAGGAGTGGGAAAGCCGGCAATCTGGAAACGACCAGCAACCTGAGCGCCCCGGCCCCGTTGGGGACTGGGGGATTCTATGAAATTGCGACAATTCGTCTTCATCGCGACGCTGCTGACGGCTGCCTCGATCGCGGGCAGTGGCGCGCGCCCGCAACTGCCCGAAATGGACGGCCGGCCCGCCGGGGCCCTCGACGTGGTCGGCCTGAACGGGCTCCACAACGTCGAGTTCGGCGACACCGAGGACGAGCTGACCCGGCGGGGCATCCTGCGTACCGACGTCGACGCCTGCGGCCCGTCCCTCGCCGGACACGACACGACCAGCCCGATCTTCGTCGACGACCGGCTCGTGCTGCTCTGGCTCGGCGACGCGACGCGCACCCCGGAGGGCGTCACCGCCGGCAGCCCCGTCGACGAGGTCTGGGGCCGCTACCCGTCGGCGCGCGAGCTGGAGTCTCCACACGGGACGCACCGGTTCGCCGGGCTGCTCGCCCGGCGGGGCGACCGCGCGTACCTGTTCCTGCACGACGGGCGTACGGTCCGCAAGATCATCGTCGGGTACGCAGAGTGGGCCCAGCGCCTCTTCGAGGAGGGCCACAGCCCCTGCTGAACTCCGCCGGTCGGTCTCCGACACCAGCGGCGTGCGGTACCGCGGCCCGACGGCTACGCCTTGCGGATGGACCGGGCGTCGACGGGGTCGGGGGCGCGGCAGGCATGTGCAGCGGAGTGCCGGGTATCCGCCGGACATGGCGCGGTACACGAAGCCCGAGCTGAGAGAACAGCTCAAGGAAGAAATCATGGCTTCCGACAAGGGCGGCAGGCAGGGGCAGTGGTCGGCGCGCAAGTCGCAACGGCTCACCAAGGAGTACCAGAAGCGCGGCGGAGGCTACGAGGGCCCGAAGGACGAGCGGCAGAAGTCCCTGCAGCGTTGGGGCGGCGAGCACTGGCAGACCAGGGAAGGCGACACCCGGGCGCGGCACGGCGACGAGACGAGTCGATACCTGCCCAAACAGGCCTGGGAGCAGCTCTCCGACGAGGAGCAGCGCAAGACCGACGCCAAGAAGCGGAAGGAGTCGAGGTCCGGCAAGCAGTACGTCGCCAACACCGAGCGGGCCAGCCGCGCACGCCGGAACGCCACGTCGGTCGGGCGGCTGTCAGAGCTGCCGGTTGCCGAGGCGGCCAAGCTCGTCCGGGGCCTCGACACGGGCCAACTCAAGGCGGCACTGCGGAACGAACGTGACAACAAGGGTCGCAAGACGCTCATCCAGCGGCTGGAGTCGGAACTCGACCGGCGCTGACGGGCGTCCGGGTTACCGCGCCCGCTCGCGTACCGCCGAAACCGGGACCACACGCGGAACGCCCGGTGCGATCCTCGCGGATCGACCGGGCGTCCTCGCTTGTCACGAGCGGTGGCGGCGTGAGACGCCCCTGCCACGCCGTCGCCTCGACCCCGGTCACCTGCGTGATCGTCCCCAGCCGGGGACTCCTCGGTCGCCCGGCCCGGCCGGTTCCCGCTACGTCCGGCGCCGGTTGGCTATCGCGTGGACCAGGAGGACCACCCAGCCGATCGCGGCTAGCGCGCCGGCCACGGCGAGCCCGGTGAAGAGCAGCCAAGTACTGCCGCCCTGGGCGGCGAAGACACCCCTGCGGGCGCCGGTGTCACGGGCCGCCACGGTGGCCCCCGAGGTCAGCCCATCCGGCCCGTCGTAAACGATGACGTCGTTACGCGGCGTCCCGCCCCCGTCCGGGACGAAGTCGCCGTGCCAGGTGCAGTTGCGGCCGCACGTCTCGTAGCGCGCGGTGAATGTGCCCGCCGTGCCGTCACCGGACTTCGCCCGCAAGGCCGAAGCGACGTCGGGTACGGCGAGGGCCAGCCCGAGGAAGGCGAGGAAAGGAAGCCCAACCCAGAGCAGGAACTTCATCCCCCAGCCAGCTGTCCCATTCGCCACGAGCACACCGTAACGAGATCGGTCCAGCTGTCATGACCACTCACCGCCGCGCGGCACTAGCACCCAACTGAGACCAGAACTGAGACCACCAAGCGGAACGCCCGGCCGATCCTCACGGATCTGCCGGGCGTTCTCGCTGTTCACGAGCGGTGGCGGCGGGATTTGAACCCGCGGAGGGCGTAAACCCTCACACGCTTTCGAGGCGTGCTCCTTAGGCCACTCGGACACGCCACCGCCGACGAGGGTACAGGACAGCGGGTCTGGATGCCGAACCGGTATCCCCGCCTCCGGCCTGGCAGGATCTTTGCCATGAGTACGCACATCGGCGCGAAGCCGGGAGAGATCGCCGAGCGGGTCCTGATGCCGGGCGACCCGCTGCGGGCCAAGTGGATCGCGGAGACCTACCTCGAGGACGCCAAGTGCTACTCGACGGTCCGGGGCATGCTGGGCTTCACCGGGCGCTGGAACGGCGTCGAGGTCTCCGTCCAGGGCTCCGGCATGGGCATGCCCTCCGCCTCGATCTACGCCCACGAGCTGGTCAACGAGTACGGCGTGAAGTCGCTGATCCGGGTCGGCTCCTGCGGTGCCCTGACCGAGGACCTGCGGCTGCGCGACGTGATCGCGGCGATCGGCTCGTCCACCGACTCGAACATGAACCGGATGCGTTTCGACGGGCTGATCGACTACGCCCCGGTCGCGGACTTCGGGCTACTGCGCACGTCGGTCGAGGTGGCCGAGCGGCGCGGCATCGCCATGCGGGTGGGCCCGATCCTGGCGGCGGACGCCTTCTACACCGACCGCCCGGACCTCTACGACACGCTCGCCGACTACGGCGTGCTGGCGGTGGAGATGGAGTCGGCGGCGCT
This sequence comes from Micromonospora sp. NPDC047730, assembly GCF_043204765.1. Lineage (NCBI taxonomy): Bacteria > Bacillati > Actinomycetota > Actinomycetes > Micromonosporales > Micromonosporaceae > Micromonospora > Micromonospora sp. NPDC047730. The sequence continues at coordinate 139,816 of NZ_JBIDCU010000017.1, forward strand.
CTACACGATCGCCGCCCGGTTCAAGGCCCGCGCGCTGACCCTGCTGACGGTCAGCGACCACATCAAGACGGGCGAGAAGACCACCTCCGAGGAGCGCGAGCAGACCTTCAGCCAGATGGTCGAGATCGCCCTGGACACGATCATCGCCTGATCCCGGCCGCCGTCCCGCCGTCTGCTCCGACGGCGGGACGGCGTCGTTCCCGGTCTCCGGAGGCGGCCAGGGCTCCGCCGCGGCCCGACGATCCCGGCGTGCGTGCCGTGGGCGCACCGGCTCCTGCGGGCGGGCCCGGCTCGCGTTGACCGCCGGCTCAGCGTGGCGGTCCGGCACCGGGTGGGGTCGACAGCGGTGCCGAGCTGCTGCGCAGATACGTCACCACGGCGACCACCCGGCGGTTGGTGTCGTCGGTGGGCGGCAGGTCCAGCTTGGCCAGGATGTTGCCGACGTGCTTGCCGACGGCGGCTTCGGAGACGACGAGGATTCGGGCGATGGCGGCGTTGGAGTGCCCCTCGGCGACCAGCGCGAGCACCTCACGCTCGCGGGCGGAGAGTTGTGCGACGGGATCGCGGCGGCGGCGCAGCAGCTGCCGTACCACGTCCGGGTCCACGACGGTGCCGCCGTCGACCACCTGGCGGAGCGCGGCGACGAACTCCTCGACGTCGACCACCCGGTCCTTGAGCAGGTAGCCCACCCGGTGCCCGTCGCCGGAGTCCAGCAACTCGGCGGCGTAGTTCTGCTGCACATACTGGCTGAGCGCGACCACCGCCAGCCCGGGGTGGGCCCGGCGTAGCTCCACGGCGGCGCGCAACCCCTCGTCGGTGAAGCCCGGCGGCATCCGGATGTCGGTCACCACCAGGTCGGGGGCGTGCTCGGCGACGGCGGCCCGCAGCGCGTCCGCGTCGCCGACGGCCGCGGCGACCTCGAACCCGAATCTGGCCATCAGGCCGGCGAGTCCCTCCCGCAACAGCACACCGTCCTCGGCGAGGACCACGCGGATGGGGCGTCGTTCTACCTGCACGGAAGCTCCACGAGGATGAGGGTCGGCCCGCCCGCCGGGCTCGTCAGGTACATCCGTCCGCCCACCGCGGAGACCCGGTCCGCCAGGCCGGTCAGGCCGGTGCCGCGTGCCGGGTCTGCGCCGCCCTGCCCGTTGTCGTGGATCTCGACGGCGAGGATCTGGCCCCGCTGGCTGGCGGTGACGGTCGCCGCCGTGGCGCCGCTGTGCTTGGACACGTTGGCGAGCGCCTCGGCCACCACGAAGTAAGCGGTCGACTCGACGTGGGCGGGTGGTCGCCCTGGCAGGTCGGCATCGACGCTCACCTCGATCGGCGCCTGGTCGGCCAGTTCGTGCAGCGCCGCCGGCAGCCCGAGGTCGGTCAGCACCTGCGGATGGATGCCGCGGATGAGTTCCCGCAGCTCGGTCATCAGCTGCTTCGCCTGCTCATGGGCGCCCGCCACAGCCTTGCCGGCGGGCGAGTCGGCCGGCAGGTCGAGGCGGGCCAGCCCGAGTTGCAGGGTCAGGCCGACCAGCCGCTGCTGGGCACCGTCGTGCAGGTCGCGCTCGATCCGGCGGCGCTCGGCCTCGAACGCGTCGACGAGGCGGGCCCGCGACCGTGCCACCTCGACCAGTTCGGCGTGCAGCCGGGTGGCCGGCCGGGCGGAGAGCAGCGCCCGGGCCGCCGCCCCGTGGGCGCTCGCGAGCAGCGCCAGCAGGTACGGGACGGCCGGCAGCAACGCTACGCCGGCGAGCACGTACGGCACCGTGTCGGCGGCGGTGGCGACCTGGCCGAAGCCGAGCGAGAGCGGGCCGTCGGAGACCATCAGCGGGCTGGCGACCCACGCCACGATCAACAGCAGCAGGACCAGCACGACGCCGTACGCGACCGGCACCACGGTCGACAGCAGGGCCGCGTAGCCCAGCGCCCGCCAGGTGGCCGCCTCGGCGTAGCGGCTGCGCAGCCACCACCCCGGGCCGTCGCCGAGCGGTCGCCGGTGCGCCGGTTCGACGGGCCGGGTGTCGACCAGCCGCAGCCGCCAGCGTTCCACCGCCGCCACCGGCAGTGCCACCAGTGGGCCGAACGCCGCCAGCAGCCCGGCCCCGGCCAACGGCAGGAGCGCCAGCTCGGCGGGGGTCGGGGCGTCCCCCGTCGTGGCCCGGTGCAGCAGTACGGCCCAGGGCAGGGCGAGCACGGCCAGGGGTAGCCCTGCCACGAGCACCATCGGCGGGGTGGTCAGCAGATAGCCCAGTGACCGCCATGGCCACCCGGTGACGACGAACCGGCGCCGGACGACCGCCCTGATCAGCGTCTGCGGCGGCGGGTCGGGCACCGGGCCACCATATCCCTCCCGCGGTCGAGGTATGCCTAGCTCTACCCTGCTTTGGGCGCTTGGCCGTAGTGCTCCGCACCCGCGCCGGGTGGTGAGCTTTGGGCATCCCTTTCCCCGTCTCGGGAGCCCTTCATGCGCCCTGTCCCCACCTTGACCGCCGCCGCCGTCGTGACCGCCGTGGCCGTTACCGGCTGCGCCGACGTGCGAGCGATCAACGAAGCGCGCGACGACCGGCGCGACTTCGCCCTGTCCGGCAAACAGTTGGTGATCGAGAGCGACGGTGCCGAACTACGCCTGGTCGCCGGCACCGGCGCGGCGGTCGAAGTCGAGCGGTCGCTGACCGGCAAGGCCACCCTCCGCGGCAACGCGTCCTGGTCCCTTGACGGCGACAGGCTCCGGCTGCGGGTGACGTGCAGCGGCCTGGTGCCGGACTGCACGGGCCGGCACATCGTTCACGTGCCGGCCGGCGTCGCGGTCCGGGTGACCAACAACGCCGCGGTACGGGTGGTCGGGTTGAGCGCCGACCTGACCGCGACGGTGACCGACGGCTGGCTGCGCGTCGAGAAACCCGCCGGGACCCTGCGTCTCGACGCCGAGTACGACATCGACGTCACCGGGGCGCGCTCCCCCGACGTCATCGCCACGTCCAGCGGCCGGAACGTCGACCTCGTCTTCGCCACCCCGCCGAACCGGGTGGAGGTCCGCGCCGACGGTTCCGCCAAGGTCGCGCTGCCCGGCGGAGCGGAGACCTACCGCGTCGTCGCCACGCCCGGCGGCTCCGCGCTCACCAACGATCCGGCCAGCAGGCGAACGGTCACCGTCACCGCCGGCGAGGGCTACACCGCTACCGTGCGAAAGGTGAGCTGATGTTGGAGCTGAACGACATCACCAAGATCTACAAGGGTCGGAAGCGGGCCGTCGACGGGATCACCATGCGGCTCGGCACCGGCGTGGTGGGCCTGCTCGGCCCCAACGGTGCGGGCAAGTCGTCGTTGATGCGGATAGCCGCCACCGTCACCAGGCCGACGAGCGGGCAACTGCTCTTCCAGGGCGCCGACGTCGTCGCGAAGCCCGAGGTGCTCCGGCGTCAGCTCGGCTACCTGCCGCAGGACTTCGGCGTCTACCCCAACCTGACCGCCCGAGAATTCCTGTCGTACCTGGCGGCCGTCAAGGGGCTCGCGGCCCGGTCCGCCCGCGCACGCATCGACGAACTGCTGGAGACCGTCAACCTGACGGAGGCGGTCAAGCGCCCGCTGGGCAGGTATTCCGGCGGCATGCTGCGCCGGGTCGGCATCGCGCAGGCGCTGCTCGCCGACCCGCGGGTGGTCATCGTCGACGAGCCCACCGCCGGCCTGGACCCGCAGGAGCGGGTGCGCTTCCGCAACCTGCTCAGCGAACTGGCCGCCGACCGGTTGGTGCTGCTCTCCACCCACATCGTGTCCGACATCGAGTCGGTGGCGAACGACATCGCGATCGTGGCTCAGGGTCGGCTGCTGCGCCGCGGCGCACCGGAGCAGTTGCTGCGCACCGTGACGGGGCACGTCTGGGAGACGGTCGTCGGGCCGGACTCGGTCGCCGCGGTGCAGGCCCGGCATCCGGTCAGCCGGATGGTCCGCACCGCGCACGGCGTGCGCGTACGGCTGCTGTCGACCACCGCGCCCGGGCCGGACGCGACGCCGGTGTCGCCCGACCTGGAGGACGCCTACCTCGCGGTGGTGGGCGGGATGCCGGAGCTGGCCCGATGAGGCCGGGCATGCTGGGGGCGCTCGCCGTCGCGGACTTCCGCGAGCGCGTACGCCGCCCGGGGTACCTGGTGGTCCTGCTGGCCGCCGTCGGGCTGGGCTACCTGGCGGCGCCCGCGACCGGAACCAACTGGACCATCGTCAACTCGGGGGCGTACCGCGGTGTCTACAACAGCGCCTACCTCGGTACGGTGACCGCGCTGGCCGGAGCGCTGTGGCTCTCCGTCGGCGGCTTCTACGTGATCCGGACAGCGATCGCCCACGACGAGCGGACCGGCGTGGGGCAGTTGCTCGCCACGACGCCGCTTCGCACCTGCGGATACCTGCTCGGCAAGTTCCTGAGCAACCTGCTGGTGCTGGGCTCGATGGCGGTGACGTTGGCCGGGACGGCGTTGGTGCTGCAGTTGGCGCGGGGCGAGTCCCGGGCCGTCGACCCGGTCGCCCTGCTGTTGCCGTTCGCGCTGTTCACGCTGCCGGTGTTGGCGCTCACCGCAGCCGCCGCGGTGGTGTTCGAGACGACCCCGGTGTTGCGCACCGGAGTCGGGAACCTGGTCTGGTTCTTCCTGTCGATGGCCTCGATCGTCGTCGGGCAGTCGGCGAACGCCCCGCTGGGCGGGTTCGGCGTGCACCTCTTCGCCGACTCCATGCGCGACGAACTGGCGGCCCGTGGCCTGGCGGTCACCGAGTTCGCGCTGGGCCTGATGTACCTGGACAGTCCGCCCCGGGCGATCCCCTGGACAGGCGTGGACTTCACCGCCGGCTTCGTCGGCGAACGGTTCGTGCTCGTGCTGGTGGCGGCGGTGGCGGTGACCCTGCCGGCCGTCTGGTTCGGCCGCTTCGACCCGGCCCGCGCGGTCGTCCCCGCCGCGTCCGCGCCGGCCACCGCCGCACCGGTCGAGCTTCCCGCGACGGCGTACCCGGTGGTGTCGTCGCCCCGGACCGCGTCACGGCGCGGGCGTTCCTTCGGCCGCCTACTCGCCGGCGAGTTGCGGATCCTCGTCCGGGGTGTCTCCTGGTGGTGGTGGCTCGGTGTCGCGGTGCTGGTCGTCGCCGGGGCGGCCCTGCCCGTCGGCGCCTCGCGGGCCACGCTCGTCGCGGCGTGGGTCTGGCCGGTGCTGGTCTGGTCCCGGCTCGGCACCCACGCCCGCGAGCACGGCGTCGAGGCGCTGCTCGGCGCCTACCCGTCCCCCGCCGGCCGGGTGTTGGCGCAGTGGCTCGCCGGTTTCCTGCTCACCGCGCTCGTCGGGCTGGGCCCGGCCGTGCGGATGGCCGCCGCCGGCGACCTGGGGGACTGGCTGTCCGGGGCCGCCTTCATCCCGGCGCTCGCGCTGGCCCTGGGCGTGCTGGCTCGCACCCACCGGCTGTTCCAGGCCACGTATCCGGCGCTCTGGTATGCCGTGGCCAACGGCGTCGCCGGCCTCGACTACATGGGCGCGCTGGCCGGCGGTCCGGCGCCCGTCGGGGTGGGCGCCGTGGCGGCGCTGCTGCTGGTGGTGGCCCTCGCCGCCACCGCCACCCGCGAGGCCCGCCGCTGACGGCGTCGGTGCCGCCCGTCATCACCGGATGGCGGGCGGCGCTTTCGTGGCCACGATCACACCGAAAATAAATACGACCAGTCGTGCTTTTTGATTAGCCTCTCCCCATGACCGTCGACGGACGCCTCGCGCGGGGCGAGCGGAGCCGCGCCGCCGCGCTGGACGCCGCCGTGGTGCTGGCCACCGAGGTCGGCCTGCACGGGCTCTCCCTCGCCCAGCTCGCCGACACGCTCGGGGTCAGCAAGTCCGGGCTGTTCGCGCACTGGCGCTCCAAGGAGGCGCTCCAGCTCGCCACCATCGACCGGGCCGTGGAGCAGTGGCAGGAGCAAATCGTCGCCCCGGCCCTGCGCGCCCCCGGCGGCGTACGGCGGCTCTGGGCGTTGCACCAGGCCCGGATCGACTTCTACGCCGCCCGGGTGCTCCCCGGCGGCTGCTTCTTCGCCAGCACCGACTTCGAGTACAACGCCCGCCCCGGCCCGGTCCGGGACCGGCTCGCCGAGGTGTTCGGCCGCTGGGCCGCGTTCCTCGAACGGCTCGTCCGGGAGGCCGTCGACGCCGGCGAGCTACCCGCCGACACCGACGTCCCGCAGTTGGCGTACGAGATCGACGCGCTCGGGATCACCGCCGCGCTGCGCTCCCGGCTGCTGGACCCCGACACCGCCTACCGGCACGCCCGCCAGGGCTTGCTGAACCGCCTACGGGCGTTGTGCCCCGACCCCACCCTGCTACCGGAAGGCCGCTCATGAGCCACGCCATCGCCGACCAGCCCGCCGTCGAGTTCGGTCACGTCGAGCACGTCACGGTGCACTTCGACGACCTCGACGCCCTCGGCCTCCTGCACAACGCCCGGTACGCGGTGCTGCTGGAACGGGCCTTGACGCCGTACTGGGCTGCCCGGGGCGTCTCGTTCCAGGGCGGGCAGCGCAGCGCCCCCGACGTGTTCCACGCGGTACGCGAGTTCACCATCACCTACCGCGCCCCGATCACCGGCACCGGGCCCGTGGCGGTGCACTTCTGGCTCGAACACTTCGGCACCAGCAGCGCCGAGTACGCCTACCAGTTCCGCTCGACCGACGGCCGCACCGTGCACGCCGAGGGCCGACGCGCCATCGTCCGGCTCGACCCGGCCACTCTGCGCCCGGCGCCGTGGACCGAGACCGCGCAGGCGGTGGCCGCCACCCTGCTCCGCCCCGCCCCAAGCCCGGCCTGACGCGCTCAGCGGAAGAAGGCGCGCAGCAGCGCCGCGCTCTCCGACTCCAGGACGCCGCCGTAGACCTCCGGCCGGTGGTTGAGCCGACGGTCGCGCAGCACGTCCCAGAGCGAGCCGGCGGCCCCGGTCTTCGGCTCCCAGGCACCGAACACCACAGTGGACACCCGGGCCAGCACGAGCGCGCCCGCGCACATCGTGCAGGGTTCCAGGGTGACCACCAGCGTGCAGCCGTCGAGCCGCCAGCGGCCCAGCCGCTCCGCCGCCCGGCGCAGCGCCAGCACCTCGGCGTGCGCGGTCGGGTCGCCGGTCAGCTCCCGCTCGTTGCGCCCCGTCGCCAGCTCGGCGCCGTCCGGCCCGTAGAGCACGGCACCGACGGGGATGTCGTCGGAGGCGTCCTCGCCCGTGCCGCCGGGGGGCTCCGCCGGCCCGGTGACCGCGACCTCCAGCGCCCGGCGCATCCACAGCTCGTGCCGCTGCCGCCGGCCGGCGCCGTCCGGGTCGGCCAGCCCCTCGTGCGCGCCGGGCCCGACCCGGCCGACCGAGCCGGGGGTCGGCTGCCCCGGCCGTACGGTCTCCAGCGCCGGATCGGTGGCGTCGGCCGGCTCCCCGCCGCCGGCCCCCGACCGACCCGGCCCGGCGGCACCGGACGGGTCAGACCTCACGCAGCTCCTCGACCTCGTCGGCGCAGCCGAGCATCAGGCACACCTCGGCGGTCACGTCGGCGGGCATCATGCCCTCCTGTGCGCAGAGGTTGAGCAGCTTCTGCGCGGGGATGCCCAGGTCGGCCAGGATGTCGGCGTCGCCGACCGGGTCGGCCTCGGGGTCGACGGCGGGCTGCTGGCTCTCCTCGTCGCCGGAAGGGGCCGGGCGCGGCTCGTCGGTGTCGTCCACCCCCGTCACCGAGGTCTTGAGGTCTCCCACCAGCAGCGCGCCCAGCCGGGACTCCTCCGCGTACGCCGAGTCGGAGCCGAAGACCCGCAGGTCCTCCCCCTCGTCCAGGCGCAGGATCACCAGGTACGCGTCGTCCGCCTCGACGAAGAGCAGCGACAGGTCGGCATCCTGGTCGACGTCGCGCAGCCGGTCGGCGACGTCGTCGACGTCGGTGACGCCCCGCAGGTTGACCTCGGCCGCGGTCCAGCCGCCGCCGTCACGCACGACCGCCGCAGCGAAGTACGACACGGTCCCCCCAAAAGCCTCGGCACGCCGACCCGTTACGCGTGCACGTTAGCCGGTCGGGTCGGCAGACGACCGGTCAACGCCCCGAAGGGCCGGTCAATCCTGAGGAAACTCTCTCAGCCGGCGACGCGACGGCGGGTGGCGATGAGTTCCCGCAGCCGCTCGCTCCGCACCCGCTGCGGCCGCTCGCGCTGGCGGACCGCCCGGGCACCCGCCAACTCGGCGAGGAGCTGCTGGCGACGACGGCTGCGCTCGGGATCGAGCCGCGGAGTGGTCCAGGCCATACCGCCGAGAGTGCCGAGTCCGTGCGGCCACGTCAAGACGGGATTCGCTGCGCAGCCGGCCCGCGACGCAGCGCAGCCGCGCCCGCCGCCCGGACCTCCCCGGGACCGGGGACTACCAGAGCGGCCAGTCCCCGCTCGACGCCCAGCGCACCGCCACGACGGCGGCGGCGATGCTCCACCCGCCGGCGGTGACGATCGCGACCCCGGTGGCCACCCCCCGGTCGCCGGCGCGGACCAGCAGCAGCGCGGCCAGCCAGGCCAGGCCGCCGGCCGCCACCGTCCACCAGGCGTACTCGGACACGCTGCGGCCGAGCAGGCCGAACAGGAGCAGCCAGACGGTCGCCGCGCCGCCGCCCACGGCGACGCCCACGCCGGTGACCGGGTGCGGCTCGCGGTAGGTGGGCCGCGACGGCGGCCCGGCGGGGAAGAGCCCCGAGGGGGCACGCGGCGCCGGGCGCAGGTCCGGGTCGGGCGGGAAGGCGTACGGTCCGGTCGTCACCTGCGCCTCCCCTCTGCCGTGCGGCTCGTCCCACCGTACCGACTCTGTCAGGATGTCCGGATGCCCTCGCCGACGATCCGACGCCGCCGCGCGCGTCCGGCGTACCCGGTCCTGCTGCTGCTCGTGCCGGTGCTGGCCGCCGGCTGCGCGACGAGCCGGCCCGGGACGGCACCCGGCACCCCCCGCCCGAGCCTGCCGGCCACGGCCGCGCAACCGGCGCCGTCGTCCGCCGTCCCGACCGACGCCGCCCCGACCGGCCCGTCGGCGGTGCCGACCCGCGCCGGGCTGCCGCACGTCTTTCCGGTACGCGCGGCGAACGTCGCCTACCACCCGACCCACTCGGCCTACCCGGGGACGGACATCTTCGCCGACTGCGGCGAGCCCGTGGTGGCGGTGACCGACGGCCTCGTCCTGGAGGTCAGCCGGGTGGACCGGTTCGACAAGCGGGGGCCGCGAGGGCCCTACAACGGCGGGCTGTCGGTCTCGCTGCTCGGCGACGACGGGGTGCGCTACTACGGCTCGCACCTGCGCCGGATCGCCGACGGGATCGACGCCGGCGTGCGGGTGCGGGCGGGGCGGCTGCTCGGCGAGGTCGGCCGGACGGGCAACGCGAACAACGTCTGCCACCTGCACTTCGGCATCTCCCCGCCGTGTACGGGCCGGGACGGCTGGTGGATCCGGCGGGGCGTGGTCTGGCCGGCGCCCTACCTGAACTCGTGGCGGCGCAAGGGCAACCGCGAGCCGGCCGCCGAGGTGGCCGCGTGGCACCGCCGGCACGGCTGCCCGAAGGCCCCGGCGACGACCGGCTGACCGCGCCGCAGGTCGTCCCTGCGACCGGCGGCACGGAGGCGTATTTTCCTTGGAATGAGCGCCCGGGACCCGATCGCCGATCTCCGCCGGATCGCCTTCCTCCTGGAGCGGGCGAACGAGGCGACCTACCGGGTCCGGGCGTTCCGGTCGGCGGCCACGGCCCTCGCCGCGCTGCCGGCGAGGGAGGTGGCCGAGCGGGCCCGCACCGGCAAGCTCACCGAGCTGTCCGGGGTCGGCGACGTCACCGCCCGGTGCGTCGCCGAGTCGCTCGCCGGCGAGGAGCCGGTCTACCTGCGCCGGCTGGTCGCCACCGAGGGCACCGACCTCGACGCGGCGGCGACCGCGCTGCGCACCGCGCTGCGCGGCGACTGCCACACCCACTCCGACTGGTCCGACGGCGGCTCCCCCATCGAGGAGATGGCGCTCGCCGCGGTCGAGCTGGGCCACGAGTACCTGGTGCTGACCGACCACTCGCCCCGGCTGAAGGTGGCCCGGGGCCTGACCGCGGACCGGCTGCGCCGCCAGCTCGACCACGTCGCGAAGGTCAACGAGGCGCTGCCGGAGGGCTTCCGGATCCTGACCGGCATCGAGGTCGACATCCTCGCCGACGGTTCGCTGGATCAGGACGAGAAGCTGCTGGCCCGCCTCGACGTGGTGGTCGGCTCGGTGCACAGCGGCCTGAACGACGAGCGGACGAAGATGACCCGGCGGATGCTGGCCGCGATCGCGAACCCGCACCTGGACATCCTCGGCCACTGCACCGGGCGGATGGTGTCGTCCCGGCCGGCCGGCGTGAAGGGGCCGGGCGACCGGGCGCACCGGCCGCGTACCCGGTCGGAGAGCGACTTCGACGCGGACGCCGTCTTCGCCGCGTGCGCCGAGCGCGGGGTGGCCGTGGAGATCAACTCTCGGCCGGAGCGGCAGGATCCCCCGAAGCGGCTGATCCGTCGGGCCCTGGAGGCCGGCTGCGACTTCGCCATCAACACCGACGCGCACGCCCCGGGGCAGCTCGACTGGCAGCGGTTCGGCTGCGAGCGCGCCGCCCTCTGCGGGGTGCCCGCCGACCGGGTGGTCAACACGTGGGACGCCGACCGGCTGGTCGACTGGGCGCGCGAGCACGCCGCGCGCTGAACCCTCGCCTCGCCGGCCGCCCCGGGCCGGGGCGCCCCGTCGACACCGCGCGGCGCCGCCCAGCGGTAGGTGGCCCGCGCAGCCCGCCCGGCGACGTCGGCCGGGGCCGCTCAGCGAGGGGTGGCCGGCACGATGGCCGGCGCGGGCGGCGCGGCGGCGTCGGCCGCCGGCGGACGCCGGCCGATCAGGCCCTGCGAGACGGCGACGCCGAGCAGCACGATCAGTGCGCCGACCGGCTGGTGCCAGGTGAGCCGCTCGTCGAGGGCGAGGGCGCCGATCAGCACCGCGAAGACCGGGATCAGGTAGGTCACGGTGGAGGCGGTGCTCGCCCCGGCGACCCGGATGTTGCGCATGTTGATGACGAAGGCGAGGCCGGTGCCGAGCGCGCCGAGCGCCAGCACGCTGGCGACCACCTCGACCGAGAGGCCGGTCGGCGCCGGCGGCGCCCCCGCGACGAACGGCGCGACGACCGCGAGCTGGGCCGCCGCCATCAGCAACTGCGCCGCCGAGAGCGAGAGCCCGGAGTGCGCACTGCCGGCGACGAACTTCTTCTGGTACGGGATGGCGACGCCGTAGCAGGCGGCGGCGCCGAAGCACATCAGCTGCCCGACGAAGTGCGCCCCGCCCACGCCCTGCCAGACGCCGAGCACCACCAGCACGCCGACGAAGCCCAGCGCCAACCCGACCGCGCGGCGGACGGTCAGCCGCTCGGTGCGGAACACCAGCACCGCCAGCGGCAGCACGATCAGCGGGGTGGTCGCGTTCCAGATGCCCGCGAGCATCGACTCGACCCGCTGCTCGCCGTAGCCGAAGAGGGTGAACGGCACGGCGACGCCGAACGCGGCGACGACGGCCAGGTGCGCCCAGACCCGGGGCTCGGTGGGCAGCCGGTCACGGAGCACGGCGAGCACCACCAGCAGCGTCACCGCGCCGGCGACGACCCGGTAGAGGGTGAGATGCAGCGGATGCAGCTCCTCGACGCCGACCTTGATGAACAGGAAGCTGGAGCCCCAGATCGCCGCCAGCGCGACGAACCCGGGCAGCCAGCTCCGCAGCGCCGCCCGGTCAGGGGTGATATCCGCTGTCACTCCTGACACTCTGCCGCAGCCCCACGACAATGTCCCGCGACTTTCGGACGCCGTGTCGACCGCCACAGCAACCGACTTACATTGGAGACGTTGACCAGCCGAGGAGGTGGCCACCCGATGGCGATGCCGATGCGGTTCGACCCGCTCACCGATTTCGACGGGATGTGGACGACGCGACTCGCCGACCGTTACCTCCCGCTGCCGGAAGTGCCGGCCGCGCGTTACGAGTGCATCGACGGAAGGCTGGTCATGACACCCGCCGAGGTGGGCACCAACAGCTACGGGGAAGCCAAGCTGATCCGTCTCCTCGGGCCGGCCGCGGAGACCGCCGGCCTCTACGTGTACGGCCAGGTGAACCTCACCTTCACTCCGCAGCGGTGGATCCAGCCGGACGTGACCGTCCTGCACACCCTCCCGGCGGACGACGAGGAGGACCGCTGGATCCCGGTGAAGCTGTGCACGATGGCCGTGGAGTTCGTCTCCCCCGGGAGCCGGCGGCAGGACTTCGTGGACAAGCCGCGCCGCTGCGCCGAGGGCGGGGTGCCCTACTTCATGCGGATCGAGATCACCCGACGGCTGCGGCACGTGTCGGTCGAGCTGTACTCGCTCGACGAGGAAGGTGCGTACGTCATCCTGGCGGAGGCGCTCGGCGGGCAGCGGCTCCACGCCGACGCACCGTTCCCGATCGACTTCGACCCTGCCGACCTGCTGCCCTGAACACCGCAAACACGCTCGACAACTCGGCGGTCGCGTCGCGTAGGGTCGCAGCGTGGGACGAATCGATGACCTCGCGAACCGGTACGTGGCCGACTGGGCGCCGCTGAGCCCGACCGGCGCCACCTACGTCGGCATTGCCGGCTACGACGGCCAGCTCGACGATCTGTCACCGGACGGATACGCGGCCCGGGCCGGGCTGATCAGACAGACCCTGGCGGACCTGGACGTGACCGAGCCGGAATCAGAGTCGGAACGGACCGCCAAGGAGGCCATGCAGGAGCGGCTGGGCCTCGACCTCGCCCGCTACGAGGCGGGCGAGACGACCAGCGAGGTGAACGTGATCGCCAGCGGCCTGCACGAGGTCCGCATGGTGTTCGACCTGATGCCCACCGAGGGCGACGACGCCAGGGCCAACATCGCCGCCCGGCTGAACGGCTTCGCGGGCGCGCTGGAGGGCTACAAGGCGACGCTGCGCGAGGCGGCCGCCGCCGGCCACGTCAGCTCCCGGGTGCAGTTGGTCGAGGTCGCCAAGCAGTGCGACATCTGGACGGACCCGGACGGCGACAACTTCTTCCACGGGCTGGTCGAGCGGCTGGACGCCGACGGCAGCCTCGGTGCCGAGCTGCGCCGAGGCGCGGCGGCGGCGACCGCGGCGACCGCCGAGTTCGGGCAGTTCCTCCGCACCGAGCTGGCCCCGCTGGGCCGGGAGAAGCAGGCCGCCGGCCGCGAGCGCTACGAGCTGGCCTCGCAGTACTTCCTGGGCGCCAGGGTCGACCTCGACGAGACGTACGCCTGGGGGTTCGAGGAGCTGGCCCGGCTGGAGGCCGAGATGCGGGCGGTGGCCGCCCGGATCGTCGGCCCCGGCGCGACCATCGACGAGGCGGTCGCGGCGCTGGACGCCGACCCGGCCCGGACCATCCAGGGCAAGGAGGCGTTCCGGGACTGGATGCAGGCGCTCGCCGACAAGGCGATCAGCGACCTGAACGGCACCCACTTCGACATCCCGGAGCAGGTCCGCCGGATCGAGTGCTGCCTCGCCCCGACCAGCGACGGCGCGATCTACTACACCGGCCCGAGCGAGGACTTCTCCCGCCCCGGTCGCATGTGGTGGGCGGTGCCGCAGGGCGTCACGGACTTCTCCACCTGGCGCGAGGTGACCACCGTCTACCACGAGGGCGTGCCAGGTCACCACCTCCAGGTCGCCCAGACCGCGGTCCGCGCCGAGCTGCTCAACCGCTGGCAGCGGCTGCTCTGCTGGGTCTCCGGGCACGGCGAGGGCTGGGCGCTCTACTCGGAGCGGCTGATGGACGATCTGGGCTACCTGGACGACCCGGGCGACAAGCTCGGCATGCTCGACGGGCAGGCGTTCCGGGCTGCCCGGGTGATCGTCGACATCGGCATGCACCTGGAGCTGGAGATCCCGAAGGACAACCCGTTCGGCTTCCACCCGGGCGAGCGCTGGACGCCGGAGCTGGGCTGGGAGTTCATGCGGGCGCACTGCCGGGTGCCGGACGAGAACCTGCGCTTCGAGCTGAACCGCTACCTCGGCTGGCCGGGGCAGGCCCCCTCGTACAAGGTGGGCGAGCGGATCTGGCTCCAGGCCCGCGACGAGGCGAAGGCCCGCAAGGGCGCCGACTTCGACCTGAAGGAGTTCCACCGCCAGGCGCTCGACCTGGGCTCGCTCGGGCTCGACCCGCTGCGCAGGGCGCTCGCCCGCCTCTGAGGTGCGGTGGGGGGGGGGGGGGGGGCCCCCCCCCCCCCCCCCGCGGGGGGGGGCCCCGCCCCCCCCCCCCCCCGGGGGGCCCCCCCCCCCCCCCCCCCCCGCCCCCCCCCCCCCCCCCCCCCCCCCCCCCCCCC
>NZ_JBIDCU010000018.1:0-132456 GCF_043204765.1 Micromonospora sp. NPDC047730
CGGCCCCCCCCGACCCCACCCCCCCCCGCGCTGCGCCCGGACACCGCCCCCCCCCCCCCCCCCAACCCCCCCCCCCCCCCCCCGGCGCGGGGGGGGGGGGGGGGGGCCGCCCCGCCCCCCCGCCCCGAAGACGTCACCAGGTGGCGGATCGCGCGAGTCCGATTTCCTCGCCCTATCGGCGCTCGGCGGTGGGGCCAGCGTTGTCCGCGACGGCAGCGGTCTCCGCGGCGAGTCGTTCGGAGGCGTCGCGAGTGGCGGAGAGTCAGGTCAGCTGATCCTGGGTGGGCTGGGCGTCGGTGGTCTGTTCCGGGTGGGGTGCGGAGCTGCGCAGGGTGACCGCCGCGATGACAGCTCCTGCGGCGGCGAGGATCCCGGCGCCGATGAAGGCGGCGGAGTAACCGTCGGTCAGGGCCGGCAGGTCGCCGAGTTGGTCGGCGCCGTAGGACGCGGCGACGGCGGTCATGGCGGCCAGGCCGAGGGCGGAGCCGACCTGGTAGCTGGTGTTGACGATGCCGGATGCCAGCCCGCCTTCCTCGGGGCGGGCGTTGGAGATCGCGGTGCCCAGCGACGGGATGAAGGCGAGTGACATGCCCAGCGCCGCGACGAGCGAGGCGGGCAGGACGTCGGCGACGAAGGTGCCGTCGGGACGGATCAGAGCGAGCCATCCGAGTCCGGCGGCGAGGACCGCGAGGCCGGTCACGACCATGGGCTTGGGGCCGAACCGGTTGATGGCCCGCGGTGCGAGGGCGATCATCCCGACCATGATGAGGACGGTCATGGGCAGCAGTGCGGCACCGCTGGGGAACGCGGTGTAGCCGAGGACCTGCTGCAGGTACAGGTTGAGGTAGAACCACATCGGGATCCAGGCCGCGCCGAGCAGCAGTTGGGCGATGTTCGCGGCGGCGAGGTTCGTGGCGCGGAAGATGGACAGGCGCATCAGCGGCTCCCGACGCGCGGCCTGGATGGCGAGGAACGCCGCCAGGGCGGCGACGGCGCCGGCCAGGACCAACCAGGTCTGCCCCGAGGACCAGCCGACCTCGGGGGCGCGCACGATGGCGTAGACGGCGGCCCCGAGACCGAGGGTCACGGTGAGCGCTCCGGCGACGTCGAGGGAGCCTCGGCGGGCGCCGCCGGCCGGCATCAGCGCCGGGGTGGCGAGGACGGCGACCAGTGCGATCGGGATGTTGATGTAGAAGACCCAGGGCCAGCTGACGTACTCGGTGATGACGCCGCCGAGGAAGACGCCGGCGGTGCCGCCGGCGGGTGCCGCGGCTCCGTAGAGAGCAAGGGCTCTGGTGAGTTCCCGCGGCTCGGCGCCGAAGAGCATCATCAGCAGGGTCAGCGCCGAGGGCGCGATCAGGGCGGCGCCGGCGCCCTGGACGGCGCGGGCGGCCAGTTCGACTGCGACGCTGTCGGCCAGGCCGGCGGCGGCCGACCCGGCCAGGAGGATCAGCCAGCCAGCGGTGAACATGCGGCGGGCGCCGAACAGGTCGGACAACCGGCCACCGAGCAGCAGCAGGCCGCCGAAGGCGACGACGTAGGCGTTGAACACCCAGGACAGGTTCTCTGGCGAGAAGCCGAGGTCCGTCTGCATCCGAGGTAGAGCGACGCCGATGATCGAGGTGTCCATGATGACCATGAACTGGGCGAGCGCGATGAGGCCGAGCGCCCACCACCGCTTGGTCCTGGGTGACATCACAACCACTCCTTTATGCCCCTAGGGGGTACGGGTAAGTGGAGAATGTTTACCCCCTAGGGGTATTGGACGTCAAGTGATCCACGTCAACGACGCCCGATCACGCGAACCCCTTGCGCCATATACCCCCCTGGGGTAGCTTCCGCCTATCAAGAAAGGCGGATCGTGACGGGACACCGGCACCCAGACAGAGGACGGGACCACGCCGCAGCTCGGCCGGGCTGAGGGAGGACTCCGGGTGACCAGGAGGTCAGACGAGCACTGGCGCAGATGTACGCCGTGCCGCCCAGGCGGCTTCCCCAACCCCGAAGCCACGCTGCGGAGGATTCGATGCCGCTGACCGCCCCGTCCGGTCCTGATCTGCCTTGCCCACCCACACCCACCAGAGGAGATGTCCATGTGCAACAGCGAATCCGGTTGCGGCTGCGCCACTGCCGTTGACACCGCCCCGGCAGCCACCGCCACCCAGGACGGCGTCCGGACCACCTACACCGTGTCCGGAATGACCTGCGGGGGCTGCGCCAACTCCGTGCGCAAGCACCTCAGCACCGTCGCTGGCGTCACGGGCGTCGAGGTCGATGTGACCGACGGCCTGGTCACCGTCACCAGCGACGCCGCCCTGGAGACCGCCGACGTACGCACCGCGGTCGAACAGGCCGGCTATCAGCTCGTCGGCTGACCACCTGGCCGGTCGTGTCCGTCCCAGGCACGGGCACGACCGGCCGCGCCCCTGCCGCATCAACACGGTCACAGGAGTCGACATGACTGGCGCAGATCATCCCGACCACTACCCCACCAGCCCTGGGCTCGTGGTCTACGGCACCGGCTGGTGCCCCGACGTGCGGCGCAGCCGGGCCGTGCTCGACGCCGCCGGCGTCGCCTACCACTACGTCGACCTCGACCGGGACCAAGCCGCCACCAGGCTCGTCCGACGGCTGCAGCACGGACGTCGACGCGTCCCCACGCTGCTGTGGCCGGACGGCACCTGCCTGGTCGAGCCCACGGATGAGGACCTGCGGACTCACCTCGACCAGCGAGAAGCAGAATCCAGCACCGGTGACCGGTGACGGCCTACCGGCCACCACCGCCGCTGGAGCGAGAAGAACATGGCGAGGCCGAGGTATCTCGCCGCGAGCCGATGGAGCGGGAGATCTGGGGGCCGCCTGGCGGCGGTCCGGCGTTCCGGAACGCGCTGCCGGACCGTCCGGGCGGCACCCGTGCGGCTGCCACCCGGACCACCCTTCAGTCGCTGGAACCCCCTGCACTGATGAGCTGCCCGAACAGGTCGGTGCTGATGTTGCCGCCGGAGACGACCAACCCGACCCGGCGGTGCGGCATCCGGACCCGGCCGGCCAACATCGCGGCTACGGCAAGGGCGCCGCTCGGCTCAACGACGAGCTTCATCCGATCGAACAGGAATTTCATCGCGATCAGAATTTCCTCGTCGGTGACCACGACGACCTCGTCCACGAACCGCTGAATGATGGGAAACGTGACGTCCCCGGTCCGCTCCCCGGTCACACCGTCCGCGATGGTGCGGGGCACCGGAATGCGGACCGGTTGACCGGCCCGCAGAGATCGCCGGCTCTTGTCCTCAGCCTCAGTTTCCACCCCGACGATGTGCGTGGTGGGTGCGATCGTCCGAAGGACGGTGGCACAGCCAGCCAGTTGTCCGCCACCGCCGAGCAGGACGACCAGCGCGTCCAAACCGTCGACGTCGTCCCAGAACTCCACCGCCGTCGTGCCCGCACCGGCGACCACGTCCGGATGGTCATATGGTGGGATCACGGTCAACCCGCGCTCGGCAGCGAGCCGGTCGGTGATCTCGAACCGGTTGTCGGTGTAGCGGTCGAACATGACCACCTCAGCGCCGTAGTGGGCGGTGGCAGTCACCTTGGGCGCCGACGCGTCGCTCGACATGACAACGACGGCGTGGGAGCCAAGCACACGCGCGGCTAGCGCGACCGCCCGTGCGGGGTTGCCTGCGGAGAAGGCGACGACGCCACGGCGGCGGGCATCGTCGTTCAACCGGGCGACGGCGTTGTAGGCACCCCGGAACTTGAATGCACCGACGCGTTGGAGGCTCTCACATTTGACGAACAATGTGGCGCTGGTTCGCTGGTTCACGGTGCGTGAAGGGAAGACGGGTGTGCGGTGGACGACACCGAAGAGCCGTTTGAACCCGACGTACCCGAGTCGCCTGCACCTCCAGACGCGCGGCGGCCCGGTCGGATCATCCCGACCGGGCCGCCGTTCGTGCGCCTGTCAGTGCTCTCCGGGGGTGAGCTTGACCCGGCGCAGCAGCTGGGCGTTCAGCGCCACCACGATGGTGGAGGCGGACATCAGCACCGCACCGACCGCCGGGCTGAGCGTGAACCCAGCCCAGGCCAGCGCGCCGGCGGCAAGTGGGATCGCCACCACGTTGTAGCCGGCGGCCCAGACCAGGTTCTGGATCATCTTCCGGTACGACGCGCGCGACAGCCGGATCACGCCGATGACCCCACGCGGGTCCGACGAGGCCAGGATGACCCCCGCGGACTCGATCGCGACGTCGGTGCCGGCGCCGATCGCCAGGCCGACGTCGGCACGGGCCAGGGCCGGGGCGTCGTTGACGCCGTCGCCGACCATCGCCACGGTCAGCCCCCGGGCCTGCAGCTCGGCGACCGCCCGGTCCTTGTCCGCGGGCAGCACCTCGGCGAAGACCTCGTCCACCCCCGACCGGAACCCGAGATCCGCGGCGATCGCCTCGGCAACCGGCCGGGCATCTCCGGTAATCATGACGATCTTCTTGACGCCCTGTTCGCGCAGATCGGCGATGGCCTGGCGGGCCTCCGGACGGACCTCGTCCTCCAAGGCGAACGCACCGACCGCAGCCGGTTGGCCGGCCTCCGGCAGACGGATCAGATGCAGCACCGCCGCACCACGGGCCGACCATCCCCGCGCAACGGTGTCCAGCTCCTCGGGAACCTGCGCGCCGAGTTCCCGCAGCAGGGCGGGGCCACCCACCGCCCAGGTGGTGCCGTCGACGACCGCCCGGACCCCTCGACCGGTCAGGGACCGGAAGTCCCGGGCGGTCGCCCGCAGCCCCCGGTCCTGCGCGACCTTGACGAGAGCCTTGGCGAGGGGGTGTTCGCTGTCGGCCTCGACCGCGCCGGCGATCCGCAGCACCTCGTCCTCGGTGGTGCCGCTGGCGGCGGCCGTGGCGGTGACGGTGTGGGCGCCCTTGGTCAGGGTGCCGGTCTTGTCGAACAGCACCGCGTCGACGGTGCGCATCCGCTCCAGCGCCAGGCGGTCCTTGACCAGGATGCCGGCCTTGGCCGACACCGCGGTGGACAACGCGATCACCAGCGGAATGGCCAGCCCGAGGGCATGAGGGCAGGCGATCACCAACACCGTCACCGTCCGGACCACAGACTCGTCAACATCACCCAGCGCCCACCAGGCGGCGAAGGTGACCAGCGCCGCGGCAGTGGCAACGTAGAACAGCATCGCGGCGAACCGGTCAGCCAGGACCTGCGCCCGGCCGCTGGACGCCTGAGCCTGGCTGACCAACCGACCAATGCCGGCCAGCGCCGTGTCCTCGCCCACCGCGTCGACCCGGACCCGCAACGCGGAGTCGGTGGCCACCGTGCCGGCCACCACCCGGTCCCCCACGCCACGCGGCACCGGCCGGGACTCCCCCGTGATCATCGACTCGTCCAGCTCGGCGGAGCCGTCGATGATCCGGCCGTCGGCCGGCACCCGGGCACCGGAGCGGACCAGGACCACGTCTCCGACCCGCAACTCGGACACCGACACGCGGTGCACGGCGCCGTCATCATGGACCCGTTCGGCGTCATCCGGGAGCAACGCCGCCAGCGCGGCGAGGGCGCCCTGCGCCTGGCCGATCGCCTTCATCTCCTGCCAGTGCCCCAGCAGCATGATCGTGACCAGCGCCGCCAGTTCCCACCAGAAGTCCAGATCGAACGCACCGAGACTGGTGGCCATCGAGGCGACATAGGCCACCGCGATCGCCATCGAGATCAGCAGCATCATCCCTGGAGCGCGGTCGCGGACCTCGCGGACGCCGCCGACCAGGAACGGCCAGCCGCCGTAGAAGAAGACCACCGAGCCGAGGACCGGGCCCGCCCAGCTCATGCCCGGGAAGTCGAGGGTGTAGCCGAACCAGCCCATCACCATGTGACTGGTCGCCACGATCGGAATCGTCAGCGCCAAGCTCAGCCAGAACTTGCGCCGGAACTGCTCCGGGTCGTGCCCCGCGTGCTTGTCGTGACCGCCGTGCCCACCGGCAGATCCATGCCCCGCGTGGTCATGGTGACCGCCGTGGTGGCCACCCGCAGCCCCAGCACCGCTTCCATGCCCGCCATCGGGTCCACCGCCAGGCTGCTCGCCCACCGGCACCAGATGCCCGTGATGCCCAACGGTGACCATGGCATCGGTGTCAGTCGCGTGTTCGTGCCTCATGCCGTCCACCTCCAACCGGAACCATATACCCCCTAGGGGTATATGGCAACCGTCGGGCCATTACCCACCCCTCCCCTGCTACAACGATGGTTCGGGAGTCCGACGGACAGCACGGGACGCAACCCCTACCCCCCAGCCGTATCGAACCATGACCGGAGAGGCGGGCACGCCCTCGCCGTGTCGCAGACACCTGGAGCGAGGGCGAGCCAGGAGGCTCCAGCAGCAAACGGGACAGCAAGCACAGGGACACTGCTGCCGCCGCCCGCCGCCCGCCGCCCGCCGTCGCAGCCGCGATAGCCGCGTACGGCCGGGCGCCCAACTCCCCCGACCCCACTGGCAATCGGGACCGAGGCGGCCGTTGCCCTCGCCGCCGCCGGATGGATCGCCGACCCCGGCCGACAGCGCGCCGAGCAAACGCGAGCAGGCCATGACGGCCGCCAAGGCTCCGGACGGCATCAGCCCCCACCGAAGAAGGGATCGTCGCCATCGCTGAGAACCGGGCGACCTGGTGAGCGCCCAGCTGAACCGGGCCAACCGCCCCAGAATGTGAAACAACTACTTATAGCAGCCGAAGGCATGTTCGCCTCAAAAACCTGGAAAGCACTCCGACCGGACATGAATCCTTCTTATGTTCGTCGTGGCTCGTCTTCCTGAGCCGACCAGAAGGGAGTGAGGGACATGTCCAAGAGGTTTCTGACCCGGCTCGCCGGCGGGGTAGCGCTGGGCAGCGCCGCCCTGCTGCTCGGTACGCCCGCCGCCGCGCTCGCCGCGCCCTACGGACACCCGGAGCCCGGGGCCTGGGACCGCACCGAGGTTGTCTGCGCGAACACCGAGCAGAGCAACGAGGTGATCGTCGCCCAAATCATCAAGGACAACACCATCCGGGACAGCGAAGTCAACGTCGAGCAGTCCGCAGCGGTCGAGACGACGAACGACAACAGGACTCAGCCCAACAACGTCGTCGTCTGCATCGGCAACGTCGACGTCGACGTGGAGTAGGGCCGGGAGCTGCTCGAGTCGCTCCAGCATGCCGGTTTCAGCGGGTCCGGCTCGCCGGTGGGCCAGCATGCCGGCAAACGGGTGGTCGGGGTGACGAAGGCTTGAGGGGTTCTTCGCGGGCAGCGGTCGGCTGCCCGCGAAGAACCGCCAGTGGCCGGGGTCAGTAATGCCGGCAGAGCAGGAGACGGAGTGCGGTCGCAGTATTCTCCAACGGGCGGTGGCAGCGACGTAGGCCCCGAGCGCTCGTCGAGTTACCCGAGCCCGGCGACGGCGGTGCGTAGGTCCGCTCCCCGTCGCCGTGCTTGCCCGGTCCTCGCACGTCGGACGCGCGGGGTGCGGGCAGGACCCGCACTGCCGCTGAGGGCAGGGCGAGGTCGCCGTGGGAGCCCCGTTGCCCGGGGCAGCCTTACGTCCCGGTGGTGGCTCGTGGCGTTTGAGGCACGTAGGCGCTCGATCGGTGATGTGCTGGGCTGTCGTGGCAGCCACGACGGTGGTGACGCGACCTTGGCGGCAACGTGCAGAGCCGCACGAAGGCGATGGGGCACGCGATCCACCCAATGTTGATCGTGTTCCCCTTGGGGCTGCTTGCCACCACGGTGATCTTCGACATCGTGTAACTGGCCGCCGACCGCCCGGGGTTCGCCCTGGCGGCGGCGGGTTACATGATCGCGGCGGGAATCATCGGTGGGCTGACAGCGCGGTCCTCGCCCTGGTGTTCAGTTTCGCCGGTGCGGCCCTAGCCGGTGTTACCGGATGGCTTCGCGGCGAGCTGGTCGAGCGGCTCAGGGTCGGCATGGACGAGGGCGCCGACGTGAACGCGCCGAGTTCGCTGTCCCACAAGCACGCCTGAATCTCTGATCGAGCGAGGGGTGGACCGGGCTGATGGCAAGCAGACACGAAACTCCGCAACCAGCTGGGTTGGGCACAGCCCAGCGGTTGGCCACCACCGGGCGTGCCGTCGCCCAAGCCTGCGGCACGTGCTTGCCGGGGAGGACGAGACGTGGGCCTGAACCGGCCGGAGCACTCGTCGTGCCAACTGTGAACAGTCGCGACGTCGACCGCTGCTGAGATGGACTGGGCCGGATGGGCGTTGTTCGGGTTGGTCGCTACCGTGGCGCTCACCGCAGCGCTGATCACTGCACAACTGGCCGGCCTCACCCGCCTCGACATTCCTCTGGTGCTCGGGACCCTCGTCACCGAGGATCCCGACCGGGCCCGGGTCGTCGGGTTCTTCATCCACCTCTGCGCCGGTCAGGGCTTCGCCCTCGGCTACGCGGCCATGTTTGCCCTGCTGCACCGCGCCACCTGGTGGATCGGGGCGCTGATCGGGAGCCTCCACGTCGGGATCGCGCTGACGGTGCTCCTGCCGCTGCTTCCGGGTTTTCACCCGCGCATGGCCTCGCAACGGGCGGGCCCGGCCAGCACAGCCGTGTTGGAGCCGCCTGGCCTGTTCGCCCTCAACTACGGGGTCCAAACTCCCGCGGTCGCGGCAGTCGTCCACATCATCTACGGAAGCGTCCTCGGACTGCTCCTTCAGGCCGATTGACCGGCGTCACGCGACTCCTTGGGAAGCTATCTCCATGACTGGCGGGCCCGACGTGACGTGGCCTCGGCCCCCAGCGCCCATCAGCGACTATGGGCTGCTGGGTGACACGCGCACCGCTGCCCTCGTCGCCTCTGACGGCGGGATCGACTGGCTCTGCCTGCCCCGCTTCGACGGCGAGCCCCTGTTCGGCCGGCTGGTCGGCGGCCCGGACGCGGGAACCTTCCGGCTCGGCCCGGCCGGGCCGGCCACGGTCGTCGAACGACGTTACCGGCAACACACCGCCACACTGACGACGACCTGGGCGGTGGGCAGCAGCCGCCTCACCCTCACCGAGGCCATGGTGGCCGAGGTCAGCGGTCGCCTGCTGCCCACGACACTGATCGTCCGGCGCCTGTCGACCGAGGAGGCAACGGTGGACGCCGTCGTCGAGTTCGACCCTCGCCTCGGCGTACGGCACCGCAGGCCCCGGGTCCACCGCCGACGCCGGGCACTGGTGTGTGATTGGGGGTCGCTCGCGGTCTCGCTGGTCGCCGCACCCGACCTCACCATCGAGCCAGGTCGACCTGCCTCGATCACGGTCAGGCCAGGCCGACCGATCACCCTCGTACTGGCCGTGGCCCACCGTGAGCCGCTGATCCACGTCGAACCGGCGGCAGCCTGGGAACTGCTCATCGAGGACGAAAACCGATGGCGTGCCTGGACCACCGAAATCGACGCGTCGCTGCCGTTCCGGGAGCACGTCGTACGAAGCCTGCTGACCCTGCGGCTGTTGACCTACTCGCCCTCGCAAGCGCCGGTGGCGGCACCCACAACGTCCCTGCCCGAAGATCCCGGCGGGGTGCGGAACTGGGACTACCGCTATGTCTGGCCCCGTGACGCCAGCATCGGCGTGAGCGCCTTCCTCAGCGTCGGCAAGGCAGCCGAAGCCCACGGTTTCCTCGCGTGGCTGTTGCACGCCAGCCGGCTGCAGCGGCCACGCCTACCGGCCCTACTCACCCTCCACGGCCGCCACGTACCTACGGAACGGGAACTGCCCGGCTGGCCCGGCTATCTCGACAGCCTTCCGGTACGGATCGGCAACGGCGCTGCCGGGCAACACCAACTCGACGGCTACGGCTGGGTGATCGACGCCGCCTGGGCGTTCGCGCAGTCCGGACACCGCCTCTACACGGAGACGTGGCGCGCGGTGCGCGGCTTCGCCGACCTGGTCGCCCTTAGCTGGCAGGAGCCCGACGCCGGCATCTGGGAGGTCCGCGAACCCGGCCAACACGTACATTCCAAGCTCATGGGCTGGCTCGCCCTGGACCGGGCCCTGCGCATCGCTGACACCCACCCACTGCCGGACCGCCAACGTCGACGCTGGCAGAAAACACGAGATGCCATCGCCGACGAGGTCCGGACACACGGCTTCGACCCGACGACGAACAGCTACGTCCGCAGCTACGGCTGCCGGGACCTCGACGCGGCCCTGCTCGTCCTGCCGCTGCTGGGCATGGACAGCGTCGACTCGCCCCGTGTGCATGGCACCATCGACGCCATTCGGGACAGACTTTCCGCTGGTGGTCCCCTCCTCTACCGCTACCCGCCGGGACGTGACGGCTTCCCCGGTACCGAAGGCGCGTTCCTGCCCTGCTCGTTCTGGCTCGTTCAAGCCCTCGCCCGCACCGGGCGCCGCATCGAGGCGCTCGAGCTGTTCGAGACCATGCTCGGCCACGCCAGCCCGCTCGGCCTCTACGCCGAGGAGCTGAACCCCGCGACCGGCGCCCACCTCGGCAACTACCCCCAGACGCTGACCCACGCCGCGCTCGTCCAAGCCGCACTCGCGATTCGAGACGCCCCCCACTCGTGATCCAGGCAGGTCGTCGCGGCTCGGCGCGGGCGTAGGGCTGCGGCAGGCAACCACATCCTTGCGGCGGTACGACTTCTGCGCGGGAGACGGGAGCGGCTTAGGCTCGTTATGACCCACTTGAAGGAGTTGGCCATGCTGAGCCTGTCGTCCCCTTCCACGACTGTCCTTCGTGCCGCCGTCGCGGCCGCGCTGGCCGTTGGCGTCGCCGCGTCCATGCCAGCCTGCACCTCGGCTGCTCCCACGGCTGGGGAAGCCACCGCCTCGCCGGTGACATCGGCACCCGCCAGCGGGGCCGTGGACACGCCCTCGGCCACCGGCTCCACCCCGGGCAACGAGTCGCAGCCGGCCGCCCCGGGGGCGGCCGGCAGCGCAGACCCGATCATGCGGGGCGAGCGGCAGGTCGTTCTGCGGCCGGTCGGGTCGTTCGAGTCGATCCTGGCGGTCGACGCCAAGGGCCGACTGAACCTGACCGACGGCGACACGGACAAGGGCCTGTTCGTGTTGTTGCCCGCCAGCGGCAACCGCTACCAGATCCGGACCGCAAAGGCCCACAACGGCAGCGAGCCCGACTGCATGGGCCTGCGCAACAACGGCAGCGCCCCGGCGACGGTCGTGGCCGCTGCCTGCGACGCCGGCCGAGCCGGCCAAATGTTCACCATCGAGAAGACGCAGGAAAAGAGCCAAGGCCGCCCGACCTACACCATCAGCGGCGAGGGCAAGGTCCACCTGCGCGCATCGGACGAGCAGGGCCTGATCGCCCAACGGATGGGCGAGGGCGACACCGGCGAAGGCCTCACCTTCGACTTCGTCGACAACGGCGCGGCGCCCGCGGGCCCGGGCGACTGAGCGCGCCGAGATCGCCGGGGCGGCGTCGTCGGGACGGACGCAGACACGCCGGGTCCTACCTGGAGGCCATGTCGGCTGACTGTGAGCATGGCGGGGTCGGCTCAGCAGTGGTGAGCTGGCAGTGGCGGGCGTGACCCTTCGCCTGACTGGCCTTTGTGCCTTTGGGTCGACTTGTCCGCCCGCTGTTGCCGGCGCCGGCCCGGCGGGAGACGTTTGGCCTGATCAGGAGCTTGACCGCCAGTTAGCGGCTGGCGTGTCTCATCACAGTCCTGCCATCTCCGCACCGGACCGGACCCGTGCGTCCCCACGGTGAGGAGAGAACGCATGTCCATGCTGACAGAACTGGTCGAGGTCGTCATCGGCGTCGACACGCACAAAGACACACACACCGCCGCCGTGCTCGACACCCGCACCGGCGGGGTCCTGGCCAGGGCCACGGTGAGCACCGACCCGGACGGCTACGCCGCACTGCTGGCCCTGGCCGAGCAGCACTCGGGGCTGCGGGCCTGGGCGTTGGAGGGCTCCGGCGGCTACGGCGCCGGCCTGGCCCGGCACCTGGCCGATCGTGGTGAGCTGGTCGTCGAACTGGACCGGCCGCAGCGTCCCGCCCGCCGCGCCGGGGCGAAGTCCGACGCGATCGACGCCGAACGCGCCGCCCGCGACGCCCTGGCGCGCACTCGCCTGGCGCAACCCAAGACCGGCCCCGAGCGGGCCGCACTGCAGATGCGCCTGACCGCCCGCCGCGCCGCCGTGGAAGCCAGCGCCGACGCCCAGCGGCAGCTGCACGCCCTGGTGACCACCGCCCCCGAAGTGGTGCGGGCCCGCTTCCGCGGCCAGAGCACCCGGGTCATGCTCACCACCGCCACCCGACTGCGCCCCACCACCAACGCCGACGTCGAGGTGTTCACCTGCCTGAGTGTGCTGCGCGACCTCGCCCGCCGCGTCCGCTTCCTCGAAGCCGAAGCCACCGAGCACGAGAAGGCGATCCGAACAATCGTCCGCTCCTGGCGACCGGACCTGCTCGACCTCACCGGCGTCGGACCGATCGTCGCGGCCACCGTGCTCACCGCCTGGTCACACCCCGGCCGCTGCCGCAACGACGCCGCGTTCGCCATGCTCGCCGGCACCGCCCCCATCCCCGCGTCCTCCGGCAAGACCGTCCGCTACCGCCTCAACCGCTCAGGAAACCGCCAACTCAACCGCGCCCTGCACACCATCGTCCTGACCCGCCTCCAACACGATGAACGCACCCGCGCCTACGCCGACCGCCGCCGCAGCCAAGGCAAAACCGACCGAGAGATCAAACGCTGCCTCAAACGCTACGTCGCCCGAGAGATCTACCGACGCCTCGAAACTCCACCCCAACCACTTGACGCGGCATAGGAGCGTCGACCAAGTCGGCGGTACCGACCCGGCAGATGCCTCACATGCTTCTCGTCGCCGCCGCCCTCGCGGCCGACCAGCCGGCCCCCGACGGCTGGCGGTCGAACCCGTCCCGCCAGACATTGAAGGACGTCCTTGAAAGGCCGCATAGCTCGTCCAGGACGATCTGGCTCGCTGCGGTGAGAGTTGACCGGCTGCGCACCGCCGCATAGACGTGGCGGCTCAACGGTCGGCGCAGCGGGCGGGTGTCGACGTGGTAGCGACGGTCGACGGCAAGCTCGGGCAGGAGCGACACGGACAGGCCGGCTTCGACATGCGCCAGAAGCAGTTCGTAGCTGGCGAAGCGGCCAGCCACCACTGGCTCGAAGCCGGCCTGCCGGCACGTACTCGTCACCAGGTTGGACAGGTACGTGCCGGGCATGTCGACGGACCACGCCGCATCGGCGAAGTCGGCCAGGTCCGCCGATTCGTCCGACGCGACCTGCGACCGTGGCAGCACGAGCACGATGGCATCGGTGAGCAGAGGGATGGTGTGCACGTCAGGATGCAGCGGCATGGACCCGTCGATGAAGTCCGCCGTCACGATGATGTCGTAGTCGCCGCGGCGCAGGGCCGGTTGGCTGGCCTGGGGATCGAGTTCGGCGACCTCGAGCTCGACCCTGGGATGCGCCTTCTGGAGCCGCACGGCGAGCGGAACGACGAGGGCCCGGATGGCGCTGGAGAAAGCCGCGAGGCGTACCGGTCCCGTTGGTTGTCCGGAGAGGCCCTGTAAGTCCACCTCGGCGGCCTTGATCTGGTCGAGGATGATGCGGGCGTGCCGGGCGAGCGTGCGCCCAGCAGGCGTGAGCTGTACGCGGCGGCCGGTGCGCCGCAGGAGTTCGGTGTGGGTCTCCGCCTCCAGGACCGCCAGCTGTGCCGACACTGCCGACGGACTCATGTGCAGGGCCGCGGCGACGGCCCGCATGGTGCCGAGGCTGTCCAGCAGGCTGAGCATCTCCAGGCGTGCTGTGTTGAGCCGCATCGGAAACTCCTTGTGCATAAATTCCGCACAGCGTAGCCAGAAACCTTGGCTTTTCGTGCATAACGAACGGCCCTATCGTGAGGCGTATGACGCTGACTACGGAGCAGAGCGCCGCCGAACAGTTCTGGTCTGACGTCGACCGCCATCTGGTGCGCTACGGCGGTCCGTTCACGCCCGAGATCATCGAGCGCGCGGCCGGCAGCTTCGTGTACGCCGCCGACGGCCGGCAGATCCTGGACTTCACCTCAGGTCAGATGAGCGCCATTCTCGGCCACTGTCATCCCGCGATCGTCCACACGGTGCAGCGGGAAATCGCCAGCCTGGACCATCTCTTCAGCGGCATGCTGTCGCGCTCGGTGGTCGACCTCGCGCGCCGGCTCGCCGAGTCCCTCCCCCCGCCACTCGAGAAGGCGCTGCTGCTGACGACCGGCGCCGAGTCGAACGAGGCAGCCATTCGGATGGCCAAGCTCGTGACGGGCAAACACGAGATCGTCGCCTTCGCCAAGTCGTGGCACGGCATGACGCACGCGGCGGCCGCCGCAACATACAGCGCCGGCCACCGGGGTTACGGGCCTACGCCGCCGGGAAACTTCGCGATCCCCACGCCCAACCCGTACCGCCCCGACTTCACCACCTCGGACGGCGAGTTTGACTGGCAGCGGCAGCTCGACTACGGCTTCACCCTCGTCGATGCCCAGTCGTCGGGGAGTCTCGCGGCGTGCATCGTCGAGCCGATCCTCAGCTCTGGCGGCATCATCGAGCCACCGCCGGGCTACTTCGCCGCCCTGGCCCGCAAGTGCCGCGAGCGCGGCATGCTGCTGATCGTCGACGAGGCGCAGACCGGCCTGTGCCGCACCGGCACGTGGTACGCCTTCCAACGCGACGGCATCGTGCCCGACATCCTCACGCTGTCCAAGACGCTGGGCGCCGGCCTACCACTCGCCGCGGTAATCACGACCGAAGAGATCGAACAACGGGCACACGAGCTGGGTTACCTCTTCTACACCACCCACGTGTCCGACCCCCTCGTCGCCGCCGTCGGCAACACCGTGCTCGACGTCCTCCAACAGGAGCAGATGGACATCCGAGCACGGGAGCTGGGCGGGTTCCTACGCGCCGGCCTGCTTGACATCAGAGACCGGCACGACGTGGTGGGAGACGTACGGGGGCGCGGGCTGATGCAGGGGATCGAACTCGTCATCGACCGGGAAACGCGTGAAGGCTCCGACGTCCTCGGCGCCCAGGTCACCCGCCGCTGCCTCGAACTTGGCCTCCACATGAACGTCGTGCAACTGCCCGGCATGGGAAGCACCTTCCGGATCGCACCACCCCTCACCACGACCCGAGAGGAACTGGCCCTCGGTCTGGAAATCCTCGACCAGGCGATCGGCGAAGCGGCGCCGGCCTGACCGGCCGCGTCACCCGTTCCCGTCGGCGTTGATGGCGTCACCTGGCCGCCGACGCAGACCAGATCGAGCAAGGCGTAGGGCGTACGCGTCTTGGCTCCTGCTCGAATACCGCGATGGCGCGTGCGCGCGGCGAGCCGGTCACGGTGCCGCGCCCGCCAGTGCGGCCCCAGCTCGTTGATCAGGCCCTCGATCGTCGAGCAGGACGGGCGTGTCAACCGCCAGTTCGTCATGATCGCAGCACCCACCGCGGCATGGATAACGATCGCCGATACTCAATGACTCGCGACGAGACACGAGGTAACCGCTCAGCCGGGCCGACGTCGGGCCCGGTGTGCAGCGGACCGTCCCGGGCAAACGGCGCCCTCCAGCTCAGGACAGCACACGGTAGGTCACATGCATAACCGAGGTCGCGGCTCGCGACTTCACCTGCTCGAGTTTCAGCGGCGGGACACCCTCGAACAGCCGCGTGCCGGCACCGAGCGTGAGCGGCACGATGTGCAGCCGCAGCTCGTCGATCAGGCCGGCGGCGAGGTACTGGTTGATGGTGGTCGCGCCGCCCAGGATCGCGACATCGCCGTCGCCGGCCACCGCGCGTGCCTGTGCCAGCGCCGACTCGACTCCGTCCGTGACGAAGTAGTACGTGGTGCCGCCGTCCATCGGCTGCGGGTCGCGCCCGTGGTGGGTGAGCACGAAGACCGGTGCGTGGAACGGCGGATCGTCGCCCCACCAGCCGTTCCACTGCCGATCCCACTCGCCACGCACCGGGCCGAACATGTTGCGCCCCATGATGAATGCGTTGGCGGCGGTCATCTGGTCGACCTCGGCCCGGTTCTCGGAGGGAGTGTCGAACATCCAGGCGTGCAGCTTGCCGCCCGAGCCGTCGCCGCCGTCGTCGCCGAACGGGCGTTCCTCGGTCTGGTTGAGCCCGGCCGAGTATCCGTCGGCCGAGATCGTGATGTCGCAGATCGCCCGGCCCATTCCGCTGGTCATTGCTTTCTCCTCCTCGTAACGGCCTCCGTCGCCTTCGCAGGGTCGCGTCCCGCCGAGAGGGGCTGAGTCTCCGCTCGTCTTTTCGGGGGGTGCTGGTCCCAAAAGGTGTCGTCGATGAGCCAGTGGACGGCTTCCGATTCGACATCCTGCTGGACCGGCAATATGTACCGCCGTTCGCGCCATGCCACCGCCTCCAAGGAGGCGCTTCAGACCGCAGCGAACAACAACAAAGTGAACGATCCCACTTTAACGTATATCGCACCGGGGGGCTTGCCGCAAGACCCGGGGCTTACCGCAGAATCGTCGGCCGGACCCAAGAAAACGGATGAAGAAAATGAGGGCACGACATGCGTGCGTTGTTGACGACCTATGGGAGGCGCGGTGACGTCGAAGCGCTGGTCGCGTTCCGGGTGCGATTGCGGCCGATCGACGCGGAGATGGGGGTGTGCGCACCGCCCGAATGGGCGGAGCGGCCAGCCGACCGCCACAGGGGAAGGCAGGGAGAGACGAGGGCAAACCCAGCGGGTCGGACCGAACTCGAGACGCGGGTGATCCGCCCGGTCGGTGGAGTGCCGCGGAGGACGGCCGCCTCGGAGGTATCGCGATGATCGAGCAGTACGTGACGAGTCTCCAAAAGGTCGACGAGATGCAGGCCGCAATCGTTGGCGGCAAGGGCGCGCACCTGGGGGCGTTGTCGCGGATCGACGGCATCCGGGTGCCGGCTGGCTTTTGCGTGACAACAGACGCCTTCCGGCGGATCATGGCCGAAGCGCCGTCGATCGACGGCCGGCTCGATCAGCTGTCGCGCCTGAAGCCGGACGACCGGGAGACGATCCGCACGCTCAGTGCGGAGATCCGCCGGACCATCGAGGCGATCGTCCTCCCCGACGATGTGGCGGCAGCCATCACCCGGGCTCTCACCCAGCTGGGCGAGCGAGCCGCCTACGCCGTCCGGTCCAGCGCGACGGCAGAGGACCTGCCGACGGCCTCCTTCGCAGGGCAGCAGGACACGTACCTGAACATCATGGGGCAGGCGGCGATCCTCCAGCACGTCAGCCGGTGCTGGGCCTCGCTGTTCACCGAGCGGGCCGTGACCTACCGTCAGCGCAACGGCATCGACCACCGCGCGGTCCACATGGCCGTTGTCGTACAGAAGATGGTTTTCCCGCAGGTGGCCGGCGTCCTGTTCACGGCCGACCCCGTCACGTCCAACCGGAAGGTCGCCGCTGTGGAGGCCAGCTTCGGCCTCGGCGAGGCTCTGGTCTCCGGGTTGGTGAACGCGGACGCCTACAAGGAGAGCGACGGTAAGATCATCGACAAGGCAATCGCCACCAAGCGGCTTGCCATCCACGCCCTGCCGGCTGGCGGGACGAAGGAACAGCCGGTCGACTCGGAGCGGCAGGAGCAGCCGGCACTGGCGGATGCACAGGTCCTGCGGCTGGTGCAGCTGGGCCGGCGGATCGAAGCCCACTTCGGCCACCCGCAGGACATCGAATGGTGCCTGGTCGACGATGACTTCCAGATCGTCCAGAGCCGGCCGATCACCACGCTGTTCCCCGTCCCCGAGACCCGCGACGGGGCCAACCACGTCTACGTCTCCGTCGGTCACCAGCAGATGATGACGGACCCCATGAAGCCTCTGGGGCTTTCCGTGTGGCAACTGACGGCCCTCGCGCCGATGCACGACGCCGGTGGTCGACTGTTCGTCGACGTCACCCGGGCTCTGGCGTCGCCGTCGAGCCGCGCCGGCCTCCTGGAGCTCGTGGGAAGATCCGATCCGCTGACCAGGGACGCGCTGGAGACCATCATCGACCGCGGCGACCTCATCCCGTCGCTGCCCGACCAGGGTCCACCAGGGCCGCCCGCTGGCGGCGGCGCCCCCGAACCGGTCGAGACCGATCCGGCCATCGTCACCGACCTGGTCGAACGCAGCCAGGCGTCCATCGCCACCTTGCAGCGCGACATCGCGACGAAATCCGGGCCGGCGCTGTTCGACTTCCTCCTGGCGTCCTTCGAGGAGCACAAGCGGCTCGTCGGCGATCCGCGGAGCATGCAGGTGATCATGGCGGGGATGGAAGCCTCGTGGTGGCTCAACGAGCAGCTGCAGGCGTGGCTGGGCGAAAAGAATGCTTCCGACACGCTCACGTTGTCCGCGCCCCACAACGTCACGTCGGAGATGGGGCTGGCGCTCCTGGACGTCGCCGACGTCATCCGCCCGCATCCGGAGGTCGTGACCTTCCTGCGGCAGGTCAAGGACGAAGGCTTCCTGGATGAGCTGACCGGGCTCCCGGGCGGCCAGGATGCGCGAGACGCCATCAGGGCCTATCTCGACAGGTACGGCATGCGCTGCGTCGGCGAGATCGACATCACGAGGCCGCGCTGGAGCGAACGCCCCACCACGCTGGTGTCCCTCATCCTCGACAACATCAGGAACTTCGAGCCGGGCGCTCGCAAGCGGCGCTTCGAGCAAGGACGCCAGGAGGCGGAGAAAAAGGAACACGACGTCCTGGAACGCTTGCGGGCCCTGCCGGACGGGGAACGGAAAGCCGAAGAAACCAAGCGGATGATCGACCGGGTCCGCACCTTCATCGGGTACCGGGAGTACCCGAAGTACGTCATTGTCAGCCGCTACTTCGTCTACAAACAGGCCCTGCTCGACGAGGCCGAGCGCCTCGTGCAGGCCAACGTGCTTCGCGAGAAGGAAGACATCTTCTACCTGACGTTCCAGGAGCTTCACGACGTCGTGCGCACGAACCAGGCGGATGATCAGCTCATCCGGCAGCGCAAGGACGCGTTCAGGTCGTACCAAGCGCTCACACCGCCCCGGGTGCTCACGTCGGAAGGGGAAGGTGTCGCCGGGGCGTACCGACGAGACGATGTGCCGCACGACGCGCTGGTCGGCCTCCCGGTTTCCGGTGGAACCGTCGAGGGGCGAGCTCGCGTCATCCTGGACATCTCCGAGGCCGATCTCGCACCAGGCGACATCCTGGTCACCGCCTACACCGACCCGAGCTGGTCGCCCCTGTTCGTCGCGATCGAGGGGTTGGTGACGGAGGCGGGCGGCCTCATGACCCACGGGGCGGTGGTCGCCCGGGAGTACGGCCTGCCCGCCGTCGTCGGTGTGGAGCATGCGACCAGGCTGATCCGGGATGGGCAGCGGATTCGCGTGCACGGAACCGACGGGTACGTCGAGATCCTGCCCTGACTCCCATCGACCGAGAGGTCATCCGAGCTTCTGGCAGACGCCGAACTCGATCACGAGCGCCCGGAGCGGTCGGGCGGCGACCGCCCGTGGACGGGGACGTCACGGACGGTGCCGCGCGAACGGCACCCCCACGTGACCTCCGACGTCCACGGCGGCCGGTGACCGTTGCCGAGGTACGAGTACGGCGAGCCACCCGTTCCGTGCGGGTCGCCGAGGATCACACCTGGTGCAGCTCAGTGACGGTGGTCGAGCAGCGCGTCGGCGAGCTTCTCGGGGTCGATCCCGTTGACCGCCCGGAGCTGGTCGAACAGGTCCCGGGGGATGGCGGAGAGCCCGCTGACCGCGCCGGCCATCCCGGTCGCGATCGCGCCGATGGTGTCGGTGTCCCCGCCGAGGTTCGCCGCCAGCACGGCGCAGCGCAACGGGTCCGCGTCCGAGCGGACCAGCAGACCGATCGCGGCGGGCACCGTCTCGGCGGTCGCCACGCCACCACCGACCAGGTCGTAGAGGTCCGCGAGGAAGTCGACGTCGTCCCCGGGCTGCCGCGCCAGGTCGGCGGCCCACTGGGCGCGGCGGACCACCGAGGGGCTGACCACCTGCTCGCCCCGGGTCGCGCCGAGCCGGCCCGCCTCATACCCGACCTCCAGCGCCCCGGCCAGCCGGGTGGGCCGGTCGGCCGAGCCAGGCGCCTCGACAGCGGCGCTGATGGTGCCCGCGACGAGGCTGGCACCGCTGATCGCCACGCTGGTGTGGTGGGACATCAGCGAGGCGGCCACCACCCCGTCGACCAGCGCGTCGAGTCGGTCGCTGCGGTGCAGCAGGCCGACCGGGGCGATCCGCATCGCGGCGCCGTTGGTCTCCCCGCCCTTGCCGGTCTCCGCCGGGTCGGCCCCCTCCCGGAGCCGCCGGATCGCCTGGGCCGAACTGGGGCCTAGGAAATTGCCCTCGCTCGCTCCCACCCGGTCGGCCCACTCGACGAGGTGCCGGGCGACCACGGCGGTGTCCACGGTGCCGCCCGCGGCGAGGATCGCCCCGGCGAGCATGTACGTCTGCTGCGTGTCGTCGGTGACCTGGCCGGCGACGAAGCCGTCCACCACGAAGTGGCCGTCCGGGCCGGGCAGGAAACGGTCGATCCAGCCGAAGGTCGACACGACCCGCTGGCGTGGCCACAGCTCGCCGGGCATGCCCATGGCGTCGCCGAGCGCGACCCCGGCCAGGCAGCCCCGCGCCCGATCCGCCGTGGTCACGGTGTCCAGCGTCGCTCGGTCGGTCATGTCGGGTACTCCATTCATCGGTTCTACAGTGGTCACAACGATCCCCACCCCGTCAGCCGGGCCCAGACGACCACGCCGACCACCACGGCGGTCACCACGGCTATGGCGGGATCACGCCAGGTCGGACGCAGGATGGTCAGCGCGGTGGGTTGCCGGGTGATGCCGTAGCCACGGTTGAGCATCGCGGCGGCCAACTCCTCGGACATCCGGATGCCGGTGGAGAAGAGCGGCACCATGATGGTGGTGTAGGCGCGAATCGCACCGATCATCCCGCCGTCGATCTTTGCGCCCCGGGCCCGCTGGGCGTCCAGTACCTGATTGGCCCGGTGCTGCATGGTCGGGACGAACCGCAGGGCGGTCATCACGATGAAGACCACCGGAAACGGCAGCCGGGCCATGCGCATCAGGGCGACGAAGTGCTCCACCGGCGTACTGACGATCAGCGCGGCGGTCAGGCACACCATGGTGAGGATCCGCAGGCCCAGGTTGGCGCCGTGGGCCAGGCCGCCGACGGTCAGCGGCAGGCCGTCACCGAACCAGAGGTGCACCAGCACCCGGGCGGAGGAGGACGAGCCGAAGTCACCGGGGCCCCGACTGAGCGCCGCGAAGACCAGAATCAGGACGACGACCGGGGCCAAGGGCGCCAGTAGCTTGCCCACCTGCCGCCCCGGCACGCCAAGCGCGGGCAGGAGCAGCAGCGAGCCGACGGCCAGCAGCGCGTTGGGCAGCGGGTGGGCGAACTGGAAGGTCAACACCACCGCGACCACGAAGACGAGGAGCTTGGTGCGGACGTCCATCCGGTGAAAGAAGCTCGTGCCGTGCCGGTACTCGAGGAACATCAGGCTTCCTCCCACAGTTCGACGAACGCTTCCACGGTGGTGACCGGGGGCAGCCCGAGCCGCCGGGCCAGGCGGGTCACCTGGGGTGCGACGAGTTGGGTCCCGGCGAGCAGGTCCTCGTCGGCGAAGAGGTCGGCCACCGGAAGGTCGGCGCGCAGCCGCCCGGCATCGAACACCAGCGCCCGATGTGCGTACTCGGCGACCAGGGGCATGTCGTGCGTGACCATCAGGATGGTCCGGCCGGCCCGGTTCAACTCGCGGACCAGGTCCATGATCGCCCGCGCGCCGCGCCAGTCCTGGCCGGTCGTCGGCTCGTCGACGATGAGGATCCGGGGTTCCAGGGCCAGGACGCTGGCCACCGCCAGCCGCTGCCGCTGCCCCTTACCGAGCCGGAACGGGTGGTGGTCGAGGTGGGCGCGCATGCCCACCAGGTCGAGCACCTCGCGTACCTTCTCCTCGATCCGGTCGTCCGCCCAGCCCGCGTTACGGAGCCCGAACGCGACCTCGTCGCGGACGGTCGGGGCGAAGATCTGGTGATCCGGATTCTGGAAGACGTACCCGACGTCGGTGGCCAGGTCGCTGACCGAGCGGTCGCCGGTGGGGCGGCCGTACACCCGCAACTGGCCGGCAGTGGGACGGAGCAGGCCGTTGAGGTGCCGGGCGAAGGTTGTCTTCCCGGCGCCGTTACGGCCGAGCAGGGCGACGAACTCGCCCTCCCGGACCCGGACGTCCACGTCGGACAGGGCCTGGACCCCGGACGGGTAGCGGTGGCCGAGGCCGGTCGCCTCGATCACGACGGCCGCGTCCGCCGCAACCGCCGGCTGCGGGGCTCGGGCGCTGGCGCGTGCCCGGGCGGTGACCGGTAGCCGGTCCTGGAGCACGGCGACCGCCTCGTCCAGGGTCACCGCCGTCCGGTCGGCGGGCAGCCGGCCGGCCCGCTGGAGCGCGTGGCAGACGGTGGTCACCTGCGGTGGTCGCAGTCCCACCGCCTCGGCCCGCTCCGCGGCGGCGAAGAACTCCGCCGGTGGGCCGTCGTGTACGAGGGCACCGTCGTGCAGGACGATCAGCCGGTCGGCCCACTGCGCCACGAGTTCCGGCTCGTGCTCGACCAGGACCACGGTCCGGTGGCGGTCGGCGGCGGCCTGCTCCACCACCGCGAACACCTGGGCCGTACCGGCCGGGTCCAGTTCGCTGGTCGGCTCGTCGAGCACGAGGATCTCCGGAGCCATGGCCAGGATGCCGGCGATGGCCAGCCGCTGCTGCTGCCCACCGGACATCTGCCCGGTGTCCCGGTCGGCCAGCTCGCCGAGGCCGACCGCGTCGAGGGCCCGGCGGGCCCGGTCGAGCACCTCGGCGCGGGGCAGCCCGAGGTTTGCCGGGCCGACCGCCGCGTCGTCCAGCGCGAGCCGGCCGGTGATCTGCGACTCCGGGTCCTGCATGACCAGGCCGACGTGCCGGACCAGGTCGACCACGTCGTGTTCGACGGTGTCCAGGCCGACCGCGGTCAGGTACCCGTGCATCTCACCGTCGTGGTGGTGCGGGATGAGCCCGTTGAACATCATCAACAAGGTGGTCTTCCCGGCCCCGGTGGCGCCCATGACGGCGACCCGCTCGCCGCGCCGGATCTGGAAGGAGACGTCGGTGAGCTGGCGCTCGGTGGCCGACCGGTACCGGAAGCCGACGCCGTCGGCGCGCAGCACGGCGTCCGGGTCGCCGGTGCCCCGCGACTCGCCGCCGGCGGCTCGGGTCAGTCCTCGGGTGGTCATGGTGCCTCCTCGGTCAGGTCGGCGACCACGCTCACCGGCAGCGGATCGGGGAAGGCGGCACGGACCGCGGTCAGGTCGGTCGGGCGGCAGCTCACCAGGACGCAGGCCGACGGGCCGGCGGAGCGGTCGACCGGTACGGGATGGTCGGTCCGCCAGTCGACGGTGAGCCCGGCGCTGGCCGCGAGCTGCGGCACCTCCCAGGCCAGGCCCTTGGAGCCCACCGGGAGCGCGTCGTGGACGATGCCGCTGTCGAGCAGGGCCCGCAGGTCGGCGAGACCGACGAAGTCGGGGTGGCCGGGGACGACCCGGTCCCGGGGTGCCGAGCGGGGCAGACCCAGGCAGACCACCACGTCCCCCGGGCGGGAGGCCCCGGGGCGCAGCGCCCCGTGAGCCGCCTCGCCGAGGACGGTCACCCCGATGCCGGTGGCGACGGTGGGGACGTTGTCCTCGGTCGTACCGGTGACCCGGTCGGCGTCAAGGCCGACCTCGGCGGCGAGCGCGACGACCGCGGCGATCATCTCCCGGCCCTGCGGGTCGGCCTCCACGCAGAGCGTGTTGACCACGAGGGTCGGAGTGGCTCCGGCGCAGAGCACCTCCAGCAGCGGCACGCGGGTGGCGAAGTGCGCGACGGTCGACGCCGGTACGGCCACCGTGTCGTGCGGCTTCGGGCCGATGCCGCCCACGGAGTCGCAGGCGACGACGAGGCAGCTGTCGGTGAGGTCGAGTACGGTGAGGTCCCGGATTCGCCGGACGCCGCGTACCGCGCCGGTCATCTGGTCTCCTCCTCTGCGAGGCCGGCGGAGCGCAGGGCCCGGGTCGCGGCGGCAGCGACCAGGATGTTGATCGCCGACCCGACGGTGAGTGGCAGCACGAGCGCGGCGAAGAGTCCGACGCCGCCGATCGGGATCATGATGGCGGCGCCGCCGACCCCGTTGAGCACGATGCCGACGACGATCGCGAGCCAGATGTTCACCCGGCGGGCCAGCAGGCCGAAGATCGCCACGAAGACGGCCATCTCGGCCGCGACCAGCAGGTGGACGGGGAGGCCGAGCGGGAAACCGGTGGTCAGGGCGGAGAGCAGGTGCCCGAGCGCCCCGACGATGGACCCTTCGAGCGGGCTGAACGCGGCGCCGGCGAGGAAGGCGGGCGCGGAGTCGAGCGCCACCGTGCCGGTCGGGCTGGGCAGCTTGATGAACGCGCCGACGGCGCTGAGCGCGACGAGGATGGCGATGCGGGCGATCCGGCGGGGGGTGAAGAAGCGCGCGGCACCGCGACGGCGTTCGACCCGCCGGGCTTCGCCATTGCTCGGGCCGGTTCTTTCCGGCGCTCGGAGACCGTCACGAGGTTCGTCCGGACCGTGCTTGATGTTTCGCTCGCTGGGCTCGCTCATGGGGGAACCTCCGGTCAGCTTTCGGGGGTGGGGGGTGTGTGCGGGGAACGGGCCGCCTCGAGGTCGAGGTCGGTGCGGATGGTGAACCGATCGGCGCGCAGGACGCTCTTGACGTACTCGACTGCGCGGTCGGCGGCGTCGTAGGTGACCCGTTCGACCAGGAAGGCGGGGGCGCCGACCCGCTGGTCGAGGCAGGTCGCCTCGAAGTCGTCGAGGACGGTGGCGGTGAGCTGCTCGTGCCCGCGTACCGGCTGGATGCCGAAGGCGCGCAGCGAGTCGTAGAGCGACCGGTCGTTCAGGTCGACGCCGAGCAGGGGGGCGCACCGGTCGGCGGGGAGCCACACCGTCTCCAGCGACACCGGGCTGCCGTCGAGGGAACGGACCCGGCGCAGCTCGATCACCGTGTCCGGGCCGTCGGCGACCCGGAGGACCTCGCAGAGCCGGGCGGAGGGACGGACGGCGCCCATGGCGAGGACCTTCGAGCGGACTCGGTGCCCGCGCCGGGCCAGCTCGGCGGAGAACCCGTGCAGGAACCGCATGTCGTGCTCGACCCGGGGTTCGGCCACATACGTGCCGTCGCCCTGCCGCCGGTTGACGAGCCCATCGCGTTCGAGGCGGGTCAGCGCCTCGCGGACCGTCGCCCGGCTCACGCCCAACTGCTCGGCCATGGCCCGTTCGGTGGGCAGCCGGCTGCCCGGGGGGAGGTCGGAGCCGCCGAGCCGCTGCCGCAACGCCTCGTAGACCTGGTAGTACGCGGGTACCGGCCGGGTCTCGTCGACGACGACATCGCTGATGTCGGCGGGCTCGTACATGATCACCTCGAACATTGGGCGGCTATTGGTCCCGAACCGTAGACCAATGACCGCCCAATGACAATGCCCTGGTCAAGCTGCGTCTCGTGGGTGACCCCGCAACGGGCTCCCGGACGCACCCGACGGGTCGAGATCCCGGCACGACCGGCTCATCTGCCGAGCGGCGCCTCCTGGCGTGCGACGGTGCCGATGGCGTCGAT
Organism: Micromonospora sp. NPDC047730; assembly: GCF_043204765.1. Lineage (NCBI taxonomy): Bacteria > Bacillati > Actinomycetota > Actinomycetes > Micromonosporales > Micromonosporaceae > Micromonospora > Micromonospora sp. NPDC047730. The sequence goes on from NZ_JBIDCU010000018.1 coordinate 25,690, forward strand.
GCGGCCCCACCGCCCTGGAATGTCGAGCAGTTCGATCCGACCGAACCGTTCGGGCAGTGCCGGCGCGACCACCAGATCCTCGCCGTACGGCTCAAGGCCGAGCAGCGTGCGCACCAGCAGCAGGGGGGCCGCGGTGGCCAGGGCCTGCGGGCTGTTCGCCGGCGGATACTGGACGGGGTGCCGGGTCAACTCGCGGTCGTAGCCGCCGAAGGCCTCCGGAAGGCGCCCCTGGAAATGCCGGGACGCGTCGAGGATTCCCTCGGCGATGCGCCCGGCCTCCTGGTGGAATCCGTAGCGGCGCAGGCCCCAGGCAATGAAGGAGTTGTCGAACGGCCAGACGGTGCCGACGTGGTAGCCGAGCGGGTTGTACCGCCCCTCGCCGTGCGCGAGGGTGCGTACCCCCCAGCCGGAGAAGAGGCGGGGGCCGAGCAGGTGCTCGGCGATCTTCGCGGCTCGGGATTCGTCGACGATGCCGCTCCACAGGAGGTGGCCGATGTTGGAGGAGAGGGCGTCGACCTGACGGCCGTCGCCGTCGAGGGCGAGCGCGTAGTACTCGCCCTCGTCGATCCAGAAGTCGCGGTTGAAGCGGTCCTTGAGTTCGGCGGCCTCGCTTTCCAGCCGATCGGCGTACGCGGGGTCGCGCCAGAACCGGCGGGCGAGTCGGGCGCCGCGGACCTTGGCGTCGTAGGCGTAGCCCTGCAGTTCGCAGGTCGCCCGGGGCTGGCTCGGCAGCCGGCCGTCGCGGAACGAGATGGCGTTCGGGGATTCCTTCCAGCACTGGTTCTCCAGCCCGGTCCGCTCGTTGCGGCGCTGGTACCAGACGTAGCCGTCGCCCATGATGTCGCCGTACTCGTCGATCCAGTGCAGCGCCGCGCGCGCCTCGTCCTCGAATTCGCGCACGAGTGTGGCGTCCCCCGTCCACCGCTCGTACTCGTCGAGCAGAATCACGTAGAGCGGGGTGCTGTCGGCAGCACCGAAATACTCCGACTGGGGGCGTTCCTCGAACGCGACCAGCTCGCTGTAGCGGACCTCGCGCGCGACCTTGCCCGGCTCCTCGTCGAGGAAGTCGTCGAGCACGGAGCCCTGGTCGATGCCGAGCATCCGCAGGGTGTGGACGGCCAACTCCGGCGTGAACGGCAACACCTGCAGGCTGGTGAGGATGGCGTCGCGGCCGGTGAGAGTCGCGTTCCACGGCAGCCCCGCCGCCGGCAACGGCTCGGTCGGCAGCGTCAGCGGCGCGAACCGGAGCGCGGCGAGATCGACCAGGCTGCGCTCGTAGGCCCGCTCCACCGGCTTCCAGTCGCAGCCCAACCGCGGAGCCTTGTCGAGCCACTGCCGCAGGTCGTCCTGCAGCCGCGCGGCGTCGCGTCGTTCGCGGGCGGGAGAAATGTGCTCTCGGACATCCTGACCGTCGGGGCGCAGCACCAGCCCCTGGACGTGCAGCTTGGTGCTCCACTGCCCGTGGGGTTCGATCCGGATGTGGTAGGTCAGCCCCTGTTCGTCGACCTGCGCCGGCTCAGTCGTGGAGATCACCGTCTCCCGCCGGAACTTCTCCCGCACGTAGCCGAGGTGCAGGCGCCCGTCCTCGACGTGCTGGTAGAGCCGACCGGGTCTCACCCATTCCTGTCCGATCGCGAGCACCGAGACGAAGTCACCGGCCGCGTCCACGCGGACCGTGAAATCAGCCGGTTCCCCGGAATGGTTGAGCACCGTCAACCGCTCCTCGAAGCTGCTGCCGACCACCGACCGTTCCCGGATCACCGACACCTTGGCGTCCACGTAGTGCGTCGGGGCCCCCGGCACCAGGAAGAACCGCACCTCGAAGTACGACGGGTCGTCCACGGCCAGCGCGCTCACCCGTTCGCCGTTGACGGTCAGCCGCCACCGCGACAGGAACCGGGTGTCGAACGAGAAGAATCCCAACGGGACGGTGGGGCCGGCGTCAATGTCGCCACTGCCGTCGCTCAACACGAAGACGTTGCCGTCCAGGACTCTGACGAGGTCGCTCTTCATCCCTGCCTCCGAACGTCACGGGCGGCGAACCGCGGGTGACGCGCGCCGGGCGGAGGCGCGAAAAGCCGCTCCAACAGGAGGACGAACCGGAACTGTCCTTCGGAGGTTATGTCGTTCCGCAGCCACGCCGCGAGCGGTTTGGCCTCGCCACGCGCCAACCGGTCGAAGAACGCGCTGTCGGCGCGGACGACCGCGTCGGCGTCGCTGTTCTGCTGCGACACCCGAACGGTGCCACCGCGGATCTCCACCAACCAGTGGTCGACCTCGTGGTCGTGCGCGAGGTCGAAGCGTATGGTGCCGTTCGTCTTCTTCAGCAGGCGTTCGTGGCCGTGGCGTTCGAGCGCCTCGAAGAACGTCCTGGTCGCCTCCGACATGGCACCACCTCCCGCAGAATCCGCCGGACCACGGGCAGCATCATTCGGACCAGGGTGGGGCCACCTCACCCGGATCGGATGAACCTGGCGGGCGTCCGCGGGCCCGCGCGGTGCCGCCGGCCCGCGGGGAGCAACTGCCCGCCAGGTCCGCCCCGGTCGGCCTGCCCACCGGGTACGCCCGACGGCTGCCGCCTCGATCGCGTGCGCCCGGGAACGTACGCGCCTTCGCCCACGCCCGCGGACGGATACCTGGATCTCGGGTACGAGCGCGACCAGTTCCGGCGGGAGACGATCAACTCCACCAACGAGCCGGCGCGGGTCGACGAGGGCTGCAACCGCCACCGGCCGTGACTCGATCCTTACCGGTCTACAGGCGCTGCCCGTGGTGCCGGACCAAGCCGTGGCCACCTTGCGCCTACTCGGTCTCGATCAGGCTGCTGCCCAAGACGACTTCCGCGACGAGGAGCCGGGAAAGATCATGCACGAGTTCCGGTACAGCGAGTTGTCCGCGTTCGAGGAGCAGCCCGACACGCCGTACTTCGCCAGGACGTGGAGCCGACCATGAGACCCGCAGCGGAGAGCATCATAGCGACACGACCCAACCGCCGTCGACGGTGAGCGTGTGCCCGGTGACGTACGCGGACGCGTTCGAGGCGAGGAACACCACGGCGCCGGCCAGGTCCCCCGCCTCGCCGACCCGGCCCAGGGGGATGTGCCTTGCCACCAGTTCGTCCTCGACTTCCCTGGTGGGCATGAGGTCGGCGGTCATCTCCGTGCGCATGTAGCCCGGGGCGATGGCATTCACCCGGATGCCATGCCTGCCCCACTCGTAGGCGAGGTTCTTCGTCAGCTGCACCACGGCGGCCTTCGACGCGTCGTACACCGAGGACCGCTCGCCGTCGACGACCAGACCGCCGATGGAGGCGAGGTTGATGATCCGGCCCCCGCCGCGCGGCCGCATGGCCCGCGCGGCGCGCTGGGCCACGAAGTACGTGCCGCGCAGGTTGACCCCCAGGGTCAGGTCGAACTCGGCGGCGGTGGCGTCCAACGCGCTGTTACGCAGCGACACACCGGCGTTGTTCACCACCACGTCGGGGACGCGGCCTTGCTGTTCGAGGGCGCCGAACGCGGCCTCGATACTGTCGAGGGAGGTGACCTCCAGCGCCAGCGGAAGCGCGCGGACGCCCTGCTGGCGCAGGTAGTCGCAGGCCTGCTCGGCGCGGTCCGCCGTCAGATCGGTCGCGATGATCTCGGCGCCGGCGTGGCCGAGGGCGAGGGCCTGGGCGCGGCCGAGACCGCCGTGGGCGCCGGTGACGAGGGCGCGTGCTCCGTCGAGGGTGAACAGGGATGTCAGTGCGGCCGATCGCACGGCGCTGTCCTTTCCGGCTCGGGCACGCCCCCCTCGGGCGGCTACAGGCCGTAGTTGGTGAGGATCTCGAACACCTGCTGGGAGTCGTGGCGGACGTGCTCGCGCATCTGCTCGGCGGCGGTGGCGGCGTCATCGTCGGCGATGGCCGCCGCGAGGGGACGGTGGTCCACCGCGGTCCAGTCCGGGGTGGTGACCACCTTGGAGCAGAAGTACCACTGCCGCAGGGCCAGGTTGAAGTGGATCCGGGCGGTCGTCTTGAGGTACTCGTTGCGGCTCATTAGGTAGATGCCCTTGTGGAACGCGGCGTCCAGGTCGATGCACCGTTGCAGGTCGGTGGTGCGGGCCTGCTCCTCGGCGAGCGCGACGAGTTGTTCCTTCTCCGCTTTAGAGCCGCGGCGGCAGGCCAGCGTCGTGGCCAGGGACTCCAGTTCCAGTCGCAGTTCCATGACCGAGCGGGAGTCCTTGAGCGCGATCTCGGTGGCGTAGGTGCCGCTGCGCGGGTAGATGACCACCAGCTTCTCGAACTCCAGCCGCCTGATGGCCTCACGCACCGGGGAGAGGCCCACGCCGAGGTCGGCCCGCAGGTCGTTCTCGACGAGCCGGTCCCCGGGCATGATCTCGGCGCGGACGAGTCGAGAGCACAGGCTGGCGTAGGCCGACTGGCTCAGCAGGGCGTTACCCGTCTGGTCAATGCCGACGAGCGCGCCCTTTCCGACGTACTCCGACAACATCGCGATTCCTTCCCCACGTCGTGCGCCGCTTCTGGGCAGCGGCCCCGCACTCTGGCAAGCTACCGGACGGTTACGGGCGCTTCGACGCTCCGGCGCGGGACGGGTCGCCGAGAAGGTCGTCGATCACCGTCGAGATGCCGTTCTCCACCGTGCAGGCATAGTCCCCGACGGAGAACTCCCCACCGAGCACCTCGACCACCTTCAACCCGACGCCGTTGACCGAGAGCGAGTCGGTGAGCTCGACGGCTGCGGGTCCGAAGCTCCGGTGCTTGAGAACGAAGTCCTTCGAGGTGTCCCGGGAGACGATCTCGAAGATCCGGAACCCCGGCCCGTCGGCTTCCGGCAGGGCGTGGACCTGAAGGTGCGGGTAGAGGGACATGTCCGCCCAGGCCGTGTTGTCGTGCCCGTCCCCGGGGGTCATCGAGATACCGAAGATCAGCTTGCCGGAGCGGTGCACGGCGCCGGAGACCGCGTCGGCGGTGTCGGTCAGCGCGATGTCGGCGTACTGCTTGGGATAGCCCCAGACCTCCCGGCCGAAGGCGACGCTCCAGGGCTGGTCCTCGTACTCGAAGAAGTAGTTGACTCCCCGGTGATCGCCGTAGCGGACGGGAATGACGACGCCCGAGTCGTAGAAGGGGCCGGGGGTGGCGTTGCCGAAGTCCGCGATCTGCACGACGAACCGGTCGTCGGCGAGCTCGAACGGGGTTGGCGCGAGGAGCGCCTCCAGGTTCGCCCGGTCGCCTCGGCAGTAGACGGAGAGGCTGCGCAGGTCCTTGCACCAGTAGGGCCGGTCGCCGCTCGGGTACCCGAGGTAGGTGAAGAAGTCCCTGGTGTCGTACGTCTTGCTCATCGGTTGGTTTCCCTGACCTTGTCTTATCGAGGGTGGGCCTAGTCCCGGCCGGCTTCGTGGATCTTGCGGAGGAACGACCGGAGTTCGGGCGCGGTGGGTGATTCGAAGATCTGCTCGGGCGGGCCCTGCTCGAGGATCACGCCCCGGTGCAGGAAGCAGACCTTCGATGAGATCTCGCGGGCGAAGGGCATCTCGTGGGTCGTCATCATCATGGTGATGCCGTCGGAGGCGAGTTCCCGGACCAGGTTCAGCACCTCGATCACGAGTTCCGGGTCGAGGGCTGAGGTGATCTCGTCCAGCAGCAGGGCCTGCGGGCGCATGAGCATCGCCCGGGCGATGGCGACGCGCTGCTGCTGGCCGCCGGAGAGCTGCGAGGGATAGGCGTCGGCCTTGTCGCGCAGGCCCACGCGGTCGAGCATCGCCCGCGCGTTGGCCTCGGCCTCGACCTTGCTCGCCACGCCGGCGCGGATCGGGGTGAGCGTGCAGTTCCGCAGCACCGTCATGTGCGGGAACAGGTTGTAGCTCTGGAAGACGATCCCGACCCGGCGGCGCAGCCCGACCAGGTCGACGCCCTCGCCGGAGACGACGTCACCATCGAGGAGGATCTGCCCGCCCTGGACGTCCTCCAGCCCGTTGACGCAGCGCAGCAGCGTCGACTTGCCGGAACCGGAGGCGCCGATGAGCGTGACGACCTCGTGCCGGCCGACGGTGAGGTCGACCTTGTCCAGCACGGTGAGGTCGCCGTACCGCTTGGTCACCTTGTCGAACTCGATAAACGCTCGGGACATGACTCACGCCCCTGTCTTCCTGGCCCCGGTACGGGCGAGCAGGTAGTCGACGAACCGGGTCTGCGGGATGGTGATGAGAACGAAGACGATGCACACGGCGGTCACCGCGGAGAGGTTGAAATCGTTCGCCGAGTAGATCTTGGCCTGGCTGAACGCGTCGATGATGCCGACGACGATCACCAGCGCGGTGTCCTTCTGCAAGCCGATGAAGGTGCTGAGCATGGGCGCGGCGATGTTGCGGGCCATCTGCGGCAGGATGACGAACCGCTGGACGTCGGTCTGGGTCAGGCCCATGGAGAGGGCTGCGGAGCTCTGGCCGGGGTTGATCGACTCGATCCCGGCGCGGTACAGCTCCGCGTTGTAGGCGCTGTACGTCATGGCCAACGCCACGATGGCGTAGACGACCAGCGATCCGCCGCTGAGGAACGGCACCTCGGTCAGCGGTAGGCCGTAGCAGACGAGGTAGATCAGGACGACCGACGGGATGCCGCGGAACACGTCGATGTAGGCGATGGACAGCGCCCTGACCGGGCGGAAGCCCCGGCCCGGCAGTTGCCGGCCGATGGCGAGCACGAGCCCGAAGACCATGGCGAGGACCTGGGCGCCGAGCGCGATCTGGATGTTGATCCACAGGGCGCGGAGGATGTCGAGGAAGCTGCGCGACATGTACTCGCCGTTGAAGAACGTCTTCTGCACCGCCCCGTCGTTGGTGAAGACCATCAGGGCGAGCACGGCCACGATGGCCAGGCAGCCGCTGAGTCCGAGGGACGAGATGGCGGCGTTGCGGGAATGTGCCGCCGCCCGGCGGGCCTCGACGTACCGACCGGCCCCCCAGTCCTGCCGGGACCGGCGGCTGCGCCGGTAGGCCAGCGAGAGGGGCCAACCGAGCGCGGCGACCGGGAGCGCGGCACCGAGCAGGATCCGGGTGGCGGGTGCGTCGACCAGCATGGTGGCGAGCTGGTAGCACAGGGTCGCGGCCAGGACGGTGAGGACGGCGGCGGCGGTGAGGTAGGCCGTCGTCGACAGTGGCCTGGTCGGAGTGAGGCCGGTACCGGACGTTGTCGGCGGGGCGTCACGTGTCTCGGGTGACTGTACCTTCATGGTCAGACACTCCAGTCGGCCAGTTTGTCAGGGTCGCCGCCGAGGATCGGGTTCAGCCACTTGTCCATGATGGCGGCGAGCGTGCCGTCCTTCTCCATGTCGGCGAGGATCTGGTTGACCGCCGTGACGTTCTGCGAGCCCTTGGGGAACAGCGCTGCCACGTCGCCGCCGACCGGGTACTGTCCGATGACCTCGAGCTTGCCGTCCGAGCTGGCCGCCCGGGGCATGACGGTGGCGGTGTCGTTGAGCGCGGCGTCGACCTGCCCGGCCAGTACGGCGTTGAAGAGGTCGTCGTTGGAGGCGAAGACCCGCACCTGCTTGGGCTTGAGCGTCTCGTTGACGTACGTGAGCTGAACGGATCCGGCGAGCACGCCGACGGTGGCCGTCCTGATGCTCTCCTTGGTCAGGCTGGATCCGGTCTTGACGAGGACACCGGTGCGATAGGTGTTGTAGGGCGTGGAGAAGTCGACGGCCTTGCGCCGTTCGGGTGTGTCGTAGATGTCCCAGACCGCGAAGTCGAAGTTCGAGGTCTTGGCGGTGACGAGGGCCTCGAACGAGGCATTCACCAGCTTGATCTTGCTCAGTCCGGCGCGGTTGGCGATCTCGGCGTCGAGGCAGTACATGTAGCCGCCGTTGACCGATTCGAGGGTGTTGCCCCGGTAGCCGGCCGGGTAGGGCAGCGAGGCGGCGACGGTGAGGGTGCCCTCGGTCATGGTCTTCAACTCGTGGACCGTGGGGTTCGCTGTTACCTCACAGTCGCCGAAGCCGGTTGCCCCGGAGCCGGCGGACGAGGTGTCCGTGCCGCACGCGGCCAGGGCGAGCATCCCGGTGATGGCCGTGGCAACGCCGAGGGAGCGGAGTGACCTCTTCATCTGACACCTCCGTGTCGATGGTCATGACGCAATGGGGGAGAATGGAATGTCAGTGACATGTTAGTGAAGTGTGAAAGACGCTACACCTGATCAGCAGGTCAGTCCAGAGGGCTTTCAGCTGGTAGGGCCCGTCAGCGGGAGCCCATGTGGGGGTAACGATGGTCGCGCGGCGGGTCGAAGGTCTCCTTGATCGACCGCGGCGAGATCCAGCGGGTCAGGTTCGACGCCGCGCCCGCCTTGTCGTTGGTGCCCGAGGCACGGGAGCCGCCGAACGGCTGCTGCCCGACCACCGCCCCGGTCGGCTTGTCGTTGACGTAGAAGTTGCCGGCGGCGAACCGCAGCCGTTGGCTGGCCCAGGCGATCGCCGCGCGGTCGCGGGCAACGACCGCGCCGGTCAGCGCGTACGACGAGAATGACTCCATCTGGTCGACCGCGTCGGTGAAAGCGTCGTCGTCGAAGACGTGCACGGCCAGGATCGGCCCGAAGTACTCCGTGCGGAACATCTCGTCGGTGGGGTCGGCGCTGTGCACGACGGTGGGGCGGACGAAATAACCGGTCGAATCGTCGACCTCGCCACCGGCGAGCACCGTCAGCGAGTCCCGCCGGTGGGCCCGGTCGATCGCGGCCCGGTGCCGGCTCAACGCCCGGGCGTCGATCACCGCCCCCATGAAGTGGGAGAGGTCGGTGACGTCGCCCATCGTCAGTGCCTCCACCTCGGCGAGCAGCGGTTCGCGCACCCTGTCCCACACCGACCGGGCCACGTACGCCCGGGAGGCAGCCGAGCACTTCTGCCCCTGGTACTCGAACGCGCCCCGCAGCAGCGCCACCCGCAGCACGTCCGGATCGGCCGAGCCGTGCGCGAGCACGAAACCCTTCCCGCCGGTCTCTCCGACGATCCGGGGGTACGACCGGTAGCCCCCGAGGTTCGCCCCCACCGTCGACCACAAATGCTGGAACGTCGCGGTGGAGCCGGTGAAGTGGATACCGGCCAGGTCGCGGTGGGCGAGCGCCACTGCCGAGACGTCGAGGCCGTCGCCCGGCAACATGTTGATCACGCCGGGCGGCAGACCGGCCTCCTCCAGCAACTCCATGATCAGGCTCGCGGCGAGCTGCTGGGTCGGCGCGGGCTTCCAGAGCACCGTGTTGCCCATCAGCGCCGGCGCGGTCGGCAGGTTTCCCGCGATCGCGGTGAAGTTGAACGGGGTGACGGCGTAGACGAAGCCCTCCAGGGGGCGATGGTCGGTGCGGTTCCACACCCCACGGGAGTTCGCCACCGGCTGTTCGCCCATGATCTGCCGGGCGTAGTGGACGTTGAACCGCCAGAAGTCGGCCAGCTCGCACGCGGAGTCGATCTCGGCTTGGACAGCGGTCTTCGACTGGCCCAGCATCGTCGCGGCGTTCAGTCGCTGCCGCCACGGGCCGGCCAGCAGATCGGCAGCCTTGAGCAGGATCGCGGCGCGGTCGTCGAGGGACAGCTCGCGCCAGCCGGGCGCCGCCTCCCCCGCCGCCGCGATGGCGTCCTCGGCGTCGGTCCGGGTGGAGTTACGCAGCACCCCGAGCACGTGGCGGTGGTCGTGCGGCTGCACCACCGCGATCTCCGCTCCCCCACCCATCCGGCGGCGGCCACCGATCGCGGCGGTCAACTCCACCGCTCGGCTCTCCTGCCGCGCCAGCTCCCGCTCCAGCTCTGCCCGCTCGGGGCTGCCGGGGGCGTAGCTCAGGGTCGCTTCGTTGACCGGGGACGGCGGACTCGTAACGGCATCCACTCTTGTCCTCCTCGCATCGACGGAATCCACGGTCCAGCTGAGGCCGGACCGGCGGGTGGGCGCGGTTGGTGATGCCCGCCGAGGCTTACCCAGATCTGGGCACCTCGGCCGGCGGGCTGACATTACACTAAAATGTCAGATGGGCCAGCCCTCAACTCCTGACGCCCCTGCCGCCTGACCACTGACGCCGCCAACGCACAGTTGGTCTCGAATCGCCCCCGCGATCCCGACGCGGGTTCGCCCCACTCAGCCACGCCTGCCCGCGCACCAACAACATGATCATTGTGTGCGACCACCGCGCATGGCCCCTCGAAGCCGAGACCGCGATCCACACCCTCGGCGCACGCGGGCCGCCACCCAGGCCCCTGCCGGCAGCACGGCCGGGCAGCGCCACCGGGCCGAGGACATCCAAGAGCGCGGTCGCGTCATCCTCACCAACCCTCGCTACAGCGGGGTGGCAGGCGTGGAACCAAGCAACGCGCCGACGAGGTACTACTGGACGTCGAGGACGTGGCGATGGACCACCGGCGTCATGCGCTGGAACGCCTGTGACAAGTAGGTGGTCTCCAGGGAGATCACCCGTGAGCACTCATCAACGAACGAATCCTTCCCGAATTTTCGCCCCACCTTGCACTCAGGTCCCCTGCCAGTCTGGGGTATGGGACTGGACATCCGCCGGGATGCCGATTCGCCCATTCGTCAGAACAAGAGGCGTGATCTCCGTCGTCTCGCAAAAGCGCAGGTAGCCGACGAAGCAGTCGACACCATCACCGCAATCGACAGCGCGCAAGCCCAGCCACTCCAGCAGCGCCCGAAGCTGGTAAAACATGTCAGGATGCAGTTCCTGGCGCACAGTCAACGCCCAGCCGTCCGGCTGCTCCCGCCTGACCAACTCGGCGATGAGCGCGCCTCCCGCTCGCCAGGCCACGCCCCGTTGCCCGAACATCGGCGCTGGTTCGGCGGTTTCCCACTCGCAATCGGGATCGTCGGGATCCCCCAGCGGATAGGTCTCCAGATAGGCGTCCGCGCCGATCAGCAGCTGCCCAGGCCTGGGCCCCTGTCCCACGTGCCACCGCAGCTCGGCAAGCTCCCCGTCGGGGACGTCGCCACGCAAGTCGATACTCAACACAATTTCGTACAGGTCTCCCACTAAGCGCACCCTACCCTCTCTACCAAGACCAGATAAGACCCCCGAGGGACCCAGACCTCACGGAGAACAGCGGTGGCGTCAGGCTGGTTCGGGCGAGGAATCCGTCGAGCAGGTCGGGGCGGTACTGGATGCGCTTGAGCCGGTTCTCGATCCTCGCGAAAAGGTGGTCGACGCCGTAACAGCAAGTTGCCGATGCTGCGTTTCAAGTGCGACCGGACGCCCTCTAATACTTCAGAACACAGTAAACAACAGTGGGGTGCGTGAACCGGTACCAGTGGTTCCACCGGTAGTCCCGCGTGCACCTGTCGCCGTTGGACGCCCCTGGGACGATGTCGACAACGTGAACCGTGCCCTTTGCCTTACACTTCGACGCGCCGACGATCCAGCCGTCATCCTTTGGGAATTTGTAACAGTAATTGCGCACCAGGTGAAGCTCCAGGCACAGGCGGTAGCCGTCTTCCGTAATGTACGCAGACTCGGGATCGGCGCACGCACCCCGGTCATAGTCCACCGAAACCACCCGATAGGTGCCACGCGTGCCGTTGCAGTTGCCAATCCCCAGGAAGTCACCGTCTTCGCTGACGACGATGCACTGCCCGATCTTCGCGGGCGGCGGTGGCGGAGCCGCCTCGGTCGTCCGGTCCTCCTCCTCAGGCGGGGAATACGTCTCCTCGGTGGACGGCGGTGAGGGTGTCGTCGGCGACAGCACGGGAGAGGATCCGTCCGCGACGTTTGTGGGCCGGCCATCGTCGCCCATGTTGGAGACGACGAGCGCGCCGGCCGCGACCACGCAGGTCCCGAGCAGGCACAACGCCAGCACCCCGGCGATGACGCCGATGATGAGCCCGTTGCGCTTCGGCGGCGCCGACGGCGGCGCGGCCATGCCGGGTTCCGGTGGGGTCACACCCTGGTTGTGGGGCACGTCAGACGGCGGAGGCAGCGTCACCCGAGGAGTGTGACATAGATCCACTAAGGACGGCCAGACTCTCGGCCCGGGCCAGATCAGCGGCCAGCAGGCTGGTCTTCAGCGGGCACCGTACCGCGCTGGCTCGGTAGATCAGCCGATGCGGGAAGGCTCACGCCATGCGATCGTCACCGCTGGCCCGCGACGGCGGCCGGGAGCAGAGGGGATTCCGCCTTGAGATCGTGAATCCGCTGCCGCAGCGATTCTTCGACTCCCGGCGGCTGCGGTTCACCCCGGTCGCGGCGCAATCGGGCGAACGCCAGGTCCAGTTGCGCGGAGTGCAGACGCCTCATCCGGGTGTAGGCCGGACGGTCGCCACGCAGGAGTGCCTGTAGCCGCATCCGGAAGCGCAGTGGCGGATTCACCAGTACGGGCACCTCGGCCGGGATGATCGCGCCGCGCGAATCGCGGGCCTCCCTCCGGAGGTGCTGGTGCAGCGACCTGGTTTCTTGACGCAACGCGATGATGATGAGAAACAGCAGGATGGCGAACGCCGGTCCCTTGAGGACGACGAGGTTCAGCGGCTGCACCACGAACAGCTGAAGCAGGGAATTGTCAGACTCCCAGTACAGGCGGCCCATTGCGAAGACGTCCCAGATCAGGTGGGCCGCGATGGCGACGAGGAAGCCGCTACCGACGCAGACCGCCCGCCGCCGCCAGTCGTTGAACTGTGTGGCGAGTCCGATGCCGGCGCCGATGATCCCCGTGTAGGTGGCGTGGCTGACCAGGAGCCCGGTGACCTGCCGGTACCAGTGCTGGTAGAGCACGGTGCCGAAGTCTCCCGTCATGTAGGACATCGACTCGGCGAACTGGAAGCCGATTCCGACGCAGGCGCCGATGACGATGCCACCGAGCATGCCGTCGACGCGCCGCCAGGCGAGCAGCACGATCACGAGGACCCCCGCACCCTTGCCCAACTCCTCCGGGACCGCGGCGGCGGCCGCGTGACTGAGGATCGCCGCGGTGCCCGGCAGAAGCTCTGCCGTGATGACGACGTGCAGGATGCCCTCGACCATCTGGGCGAAGTACGCGGCGACGAACAGGCCCCAGGCGAAGGCGACCACGACCAGTCGCCACGGTGGCTTGCGGTTGCGCTGCATCCGGCGGAATGTCCACAGCGCGAAAAGGGTCGTTGGAATGCTCAGCAGCGCGCCCCGCCAGGCGATTCCCACCTGCAGGAGGGTGAGGAACACAACCAGGAGGGCGGGCACGGCGAACACCAGTCCACCGCAGATGGCCCAGGTCATGAAGCGGCGACGCGGCGAGCCACCCGCGGCTGAGGTTACGGCGACGACGACAGCGGCGATGCAGGCGGTGAACAGTGAGATGCCGGCAACCCCGAGGCTGACCATGCCGAGGACGCGTACCCCCGTGCCGTCATCGCGGATGACACCGACCAGCGACGCTACGGCGATCATCACCAGCAGCGCCTCACCCGTCGTGAGCGCGGCGCCGAGCCGGTCGAGCCGGTACGCCGCCGGCACGGTCGGATCCGGCACCACCGGGCGGGGCGGCGGTGCGAGGCCGAGCCCGGATCCCTCCGGCGGCGCGCTGGTCGGCTGCGGCGTCTCCTCCGTCATCGCTCGATTTCCACGTGCACCCAGGCGAGCACCTCCTCCGCCCGGTTTCCTCGGACGGTGGCCAACACAAACTGGTATGTCCCAGCGGGTACCGCGGAGGTGGCGCTCAACGGCACCGGACTGGCCCGCAGGCCGTCGAGATCCGGCAGGTCCACGCTGTTGGTCCGGTGGCCGAACGCGTCGTACCAACTCGCCCGCGCGGGTTCCGCGGCTACGGACGCGGCCACACCCTCGTCGATCGTGGCGGCCGGGATCTGTCCCTGCCGGAATCTCTCCTGCGGCAGATCGCCAATGCTCGCGGTGGCCGAGTCGAATGCGTAGAGCCGGATCGGCAGGGCCGGAGAACGTTGTGGGGTGGCCGGCCAGGACACGGCCAGGACGACAGCCGAGGCGAGGACGACGACCACCGCGATCAGACCGAGGACAGTCATCACGCGTACCGGAAGACGAGCTTCCGTGGGCTCGGTCCCGTCTGGCACGGCTCCCTCCGTCCACAGTGGTGGGTTACCCTAGCCTAACCCGTAGCGGCGGTCGTACAGGCGTACGTGGACGCGCATGCGCATGGCTCAATCCCGACGCTCGGATTGGGAGGCTATGTCTGCGGCGGTGTCTGTCAACGTGCTGGCCGAGGGCGTACCCATCGATTGTGGCGGCATGGCCGACGGCCTCGCCGGCTGTTACGGAGCGGTCCCCGCCGTCGGCATCGCAGCGATCGCGGTGCTGGGTGGCGCCGCCCTCGCCGGTTACACGGCGTTCGCCGTGTTCTTTCCACAGGTGCTCGATGCCCTGATGGGAATACCGGCGACGACGGACTCGATGGGCCGCAGGTCGGACTGGAAAGATCCCGGCACACATCCGCACCAGCCGACCCGGCCGCCGGACTCGCAACTCGCCGGTGGCGACCCGGTCTACCACCGCCCGGGCGCCACGGCGATCGGCTACGACGAGCGGACCATGCGGAACTTCGACGCCGTCGCACCCGAGCCGGGTTACCACGACGTCGTGGTCCATGGTGAGCGCAACGGGCTGTTCCTGCCGGGCCTGATCGGGGCAGACGGTGCCGACCATCCGTCGAACTACACCCACCCGGCCCAGATCGCCGAGGCGATCCGCGGCAATCCGCACTACGACGGCGGGCCGGTGCGTCTGGTGTCCTGCCACTCGGGCACCGTGAGGCCCGACGCGGGTGTCCCGCCGCCGGCCCAGCAGGTCGCGGACGCGCTGGGGGTGACGGTCATGGCGCCTACCGACGCGGTCGGTGTGAACCGGTATGGTCCGGTGGGGCAGGTTCCTCGGATCAGGCCCGGTGGCCAGTGGGTGACCTTCTATCCCGGCGGGGGGACCGATGGGTAAGCCGGCGTTGCGGTTCGCCGGGATGTTCCGCGAACTGGGACCCGTCGGCCTGGGCCTGGTTCAGGAGAGCATCTTCGACAACGTCTCCGCCGAGGAGATGCCGGATGTCGACGAGGTCGTCCGTTACCTGAGAGCGGGGTACGTCCTCATCGACATGATGGACCTGGCCGACGACCCGTTCGACTCGGCGCGACAGGTCATGAACGGGTCGACGATCCGCACCGACGGCGACTGGCTGTGGCGCGATGATCTGGCGTACTACGTCCACCGGCACCGGGTGGCCCTCCCCGAGGACTTCCTGGCGCTGATCCGCGAACGCCGCTACACCGTGCCGCACCGGGACGACGAACTGCTCCGCGAATGCTCACTGGTGGCCGAGGAACTGATGTTCTGACCACAACACCCTGGTCGAGGTCCGAAGCGTCAGCACTGGCGCGGCATCGCCCGGCCAGGCACCGCGTCGGCGGCAGTGGGGCCGAGCGCGGACAGGCGGCGTACGGCCACGAGCGCGGGACAGCGTTGCCGTCCAATTAAGCCAGGTCAGCCGATCCATCCATCGACGCCGGCGTCTCGACGCCGATTGGTCGCGGACCCGGCGCAGCGCCGCGAGCAGTTCGGTGCCGATCTCCCGGCCGCCGGAGCGGTCGGGGCAGAGCAGCTGGGACAGTCGTTCGCTGCCGATCATCGGCTGCCACGGGCGGTGCGCCGGGGGCGGCCGCGTCCACCCGCAGGCGCACGGTCGGGGGTTCGCCGGTCGCGGGGAGCGCGGCGGCGGTGACCGGCGCGGAGAGCGGACCGGTGACCGTCACCTCCGGCACGGAGGCGACCGACGGGGAAGCGGGCTGGCCGATCCTGCGGCGCAGGCATCGGCCTGCGCCGCAGGATGGTCAACGGCCTCACTGCGGCGTCAGGGGGTCTCCGGGCGCGGCAGGGAGAACTGCTCCATCCGCATCAGCGGCGCGACACGCTGCTTCATGGCGCCCTCGCTGAACGGCTTACGAAGCAGGTCCTGGGCGAGCGCGTTGCCCAGCGCCGCCATGACCATGCCCTGGTCCAGCGCCAGGTAGCGCTTCGACACCTGCCCACTGGTCACGTTGACGGCGTCGTAGAAGCCGCCAGGGCCGTACGCGTCGAAGTCCCGCCGCAGGTTGGCCAGGTTCCGCAGGGCGTCGTCCTCGGCGTAGCGCAGCGCGAGGAACGAGGCGTGGGGGGTCACCACACCCTGCCCGTACGCCGTGGGCAGCGGCTGCGCCGGCCGGCATTCGCCGTACCCGTAGTCGACGGTGGTGCGCTCCTGGTCGGAGCTGTACCCGCCGGCGTCCATCCCGATCGGGTCCACGCCGTACTCCCGGTACCCGCCGGCCGGGTTGTTTGACGGCGAGAATCCCCAGTAGCCGTAGCCGGCCTCGCGCAGCCCGTGCTCGATCTGCGCCCGGACGTACGTCGGGTGGTTGATCGCCCAGCTGTCCTTGCCCCACTGCTCCTCGGGCACGAACAGCGGCACCATCAGCGCCTCGAACATCGAGCCGCCCCAGGTGGGCACCAGTTGCATCCCGCGGTAGCGGTAGGCGCCCTCGAACAGCCGCACCCCGAGGTAGGTGCGCCACTCGCCGACCGCCCGCTGCTCGGACCACGACCAGTCACAGCCCTCCGGCGGGAAGGTCCGCCACATGCCGAAGTAGTGCTGGGGCGGGATCTGGCCGGCGGCGATGCCCAGGTAGCTGGCGATGCGCGGCTCGGTGTTGAAGGCGCCGTAGTGGTGGCAGGTGTAGTACACGTCGGGGCCGCCGCGGTAGTTGCCGGCGACGGAGCAGCCGGGCGGCGGCTCCGCCCAGAAGCCGCCGCGGATCTGCCGCTCGGCCGGGTTGTAGTAGTAGCCGAAGTCCATCCGGCGCAGCAGCGCGTCGGCCGGCGCCGCCAGCTCCGGCACCTGGTCCTTGACGATCGTCAGGGCGGTGGCGATCCAGCCGTTGTCGACGCTGGACAGGAACGGGTGCAGGGTGCTGCCGTCGGCCGGCCAGGTGGTGAGCTTCGCCCCGGTCGACGGGTGGTACCAGTTGTAGTACATGCCCGATGCCTCATGGATCTCCAGCCGGGCCAGCGTGGCCAGGGTCTGGGCGATGCGGGCCCGTGCCTCGTCGGCCGGGATCAGCCGGGTCTCCCGGGCGACAACGGTGCTCCACAGGTAGGCGCCGATGTTGGTCGGTGAGGTGTACGCCGAGCGGTCGGCCGGGTCGAGGCCACCGCCGATGTTGTCGGCGACCAGGCCGGTGGCCGGATCGACCAGGGCGGCGAACGAGCGCCACGTGTCCGCGGCGTACTGGTGCAGGAGAGCGTTGTGGCCCGTGGTGGACCGGGTGGCCGGAGAGGGGGCGGCGGTGGCCGCGGGGGCGGCGACGACCAGTCCGACGGACATGATCACCCCCGCGGCGACGGTCAGACGATTTCTGGGTCGCACGGAAGACTCCTCACTTGAGGCCGGTCATGGCGATGCCTTGCACGAAGTAGCGCTGCAGCAACACGAAGATGAGCAGGATCGGCAGGATGGTCACCACCGCGCCCGCCATCAGCAGGCCGTAGCGGGTGTTGTTCTCCCCGATGGCGTAGAGCGCGAGGGCCACGGGGAGGGTGTACTTCTCCTCGGACTGGGCGACGACCAGCGGCCAGAGGAAGTTGTTCCAGGTGGCCAGGAACTGCAGGATCCCGAGCGTGGCCAGGGCCGGTCCGCACAGCGGCAGGATGACTCGGGCGAAGATCCGGAACTCCCCGGCACCGTCCACCCGCGCCGCCTGGATCAGGTCGTCGGGCAGGCCCAGGATGAACTGTCGCATCAGGAACACCCCGAGTGGCTGGGCCAGCCACGGCAGGATGAGCCCGGCATAGCTGTTCACCATGCCGAGCTTGCTGACCAGCATGAACAGCGGGACGAAGGTGACCATGCCCGGCACCATCAGCATCCCGAGCACGAGCGCGAACACCGCCCGCCTGCCGGGGAAACGGAGCTTCGCCAGGGCGTAGCCGAGCATCGAGCAGAAGACGAGATTGCCCAGGGTGATGGCGACGGCCACCAGGGTGCTGTTGAAGAAGAACTGCGGGAAGTCCAACTGCGTGAACAGGTGCCGGTAGTTGTCCAGCGTTGGAGACTCGGGCAGCCAGGTGGGTGGCACCCGGCGGACCTCGGCGTTGGTCTTGAACGAGCCGAGCAGCATCCAGACGAACGGACCGACCAGGAGTACCAGCCCACCGGCGAGGACGGTGTACACCCACAGGTGGCCCCGGGCCTCCGGCGCGCCACCCACGACCCGGCGCCTTCTGCCGGTACGGCGCGGTGCGGGCGGGGCCGGTGTTTGCACGGACGTGGTCATGACGGCTCCCTCACGTCTTCGACCGGAGCAGCCGGAACTGCACCAGGGTGAGGACGAGGATGGCGACGAAGAGGACGTAGCTGATGGCCGCGGCGTAGCTGTAGTTGCCGAAGCCGAACTGGTTGTAGCTGTAGAAGGCCACCGACAGCGTCCGGTCCAGCGGCCCGCCCTGCGTCATCACGAACGGCTCCTCGAAGAACTGCAGGTATCCGATGCCGGTGATGACGCCGCCGAACAGCAGCGTGGGCCGCATCAGCGGCAGCGTGACGTGGCGGAACCGCGACCACGCGCCGCTGCCGTCCATGGCCGCCGCCTCGTACAGCTCCCCGGGAATCGCCTGCAGGCCGGCCAGGAAGATCACCATCAGGTACCCCAGGTTCCGCCAGGCCGCCATCAGGATGAGCGCGGGCATCGCCGTCGTCGGGTCGGTCAGCCAACTCGGGCCGTCGATGCCGACGTAGCCCAGCAGCGTGTTGACCAGCCCGCCGTCCGGCTCGAGCACGAAGCGCCAGACGACGGCAACGGCCACGATGCTGGTGACGACGGGCAGGTAGTAGCCGACCCGGAAGAACGTCCGGAACCTGGTGATCCCCGCGTCCAGGCCGACCGCGGCCGCGAGCCCGAGCACCATCGTCAGCGGGACCCCGACCAGCACGAAGTACGCCGTGTTGATGGCGGCCTGCCGGAACGTGTCGTCACCGAACAGCTTGACGTAGTTGTCCAGGCCGACCGGGTTGACCCCGAGGGGGTCGCGCAGGTCGGCGCTGCGCAGGTCGGTGAAGCTCATGGCGAGCGAGGCCAGCACCGGGCCCGCCATGAACACCACGAACACGAGCAGGAACGGGAGCGCGAAGCCCCAACCCGCGATGCCCTCCCGGCGCCTGCCCGTGGTCGTCCGGTTGCCGCCGGTGCACGCGGGTCGCGCGGTGGCGGAGGTCATCTCAGCTCCCGGTGCCGATCGAGGACGCCTTGGCCTGCATCTCCTTGGTGGCGGTGGCGGGATCGGAGACACCGCGGACCACCCGCTCGATGCCGTCGTCGATGACGTCGGCGACCTGCTCCCAGGTGGCGATCGCCGGGGCCGACTTCGCGTCCTTGAGCTGCTGGCCGAACGCCTTCAGGAGCGGGTCGTCGGCCAGCTTGCCGGACTGCCAGGCCTCCTGCACCGACGGGAGGCTGCCGACCAGGTCGTACAGCTTCTGCTGCGCCGCGGGCGTGGTGAGGAACTGGACGAACTTCCAGGCCGTGTCGCGGTTCTTGGAGTCCTTGTAGACCACCAGGTCGGAGCCGCCGATGAAGGAGGTGCCGGCCTTCTCGCGGGGCATCTGCGCGACGTCCCACTTGCCCTCGAGCGCCGCGCCGCCGTCCTCACGCAGGATGCCCATGTGCCACGGGCCGGACACGAAGGCACCCACCTCACCCTTGATGAAGCCGGGTCCCACGGCTTCGGGGGCGAGCTGCGCCGACGCGAGTCCCTGCTTGAAGAACGAGGAGTAGCACTCCAGCGCCTTCTGCATCTCCGGGGTGTCGAGGGTGAACGTGCCGTCCCGCATGATGTCGGCGCCGGCCTGCCAGGCAAAGGGCATGAACGTCTGCCACGAGCCGGTCCCGCCCGGTTGCAGGTAGATGCCCCACTTGGCGCCGCCCCTGTCCTTCATGCCCTTGGCGAAGTCGGTGAGCCCCTGCCAGTTGGTCGGCTTCTGCACGCCCGCCTTCGCGGCGAGGTCGCTGCGGTGGAAGATCAGCCGCGTCTCGACATACCACGGGACGCCGTAGGAGGTGCTGTTGACGACCGTGGTGTTCCACGCGCCCTCGAAGAACTTGCTCTTGTCGACAATCCCGTCGGGGGTGGGGTCGAGCGCACCCGTCTTGGCGAACTCCCCCATCCACGTCGTACCCATCATGCTGACGTCCGGCGTCTGCCGACCCGCGATGGCGGTGGCGATCTTGTCGTGCGCCGCGTCGAAGGGGAACGACGTGACGTTGACCTTGGCCTCCGGGTTCTCCTTCGTGAATTCGGCGGCGAGCGCGGTCAGCTTCTCGCCCTCGGCGCCCATGGCCCAGACCGTGATCTCGCCCTTGGCCTTGCCTTCGGCGATCTCCTTGCCGGCGGGCTGGCCACCGGAACCCGAGCCGCCGTCGTCCCGGCCACAGCCGGTCACGCCCAGCGCAAGGGCAGCCACCAGGGCTGTGGCGTACCTCCAGTGTTTCTTCATGGCTTTCCCTTCCTTGGGGTGGTCGCCGACGCCGCTCGGCTCGTGCCGCTGTGGCGCGATCTGGGGGTGTGGCGTCAACCGGTGGGTGTGGGTGTGGTGCTCGTGGGGCAGCCGCAGCTGCCGCGGATGACGAGGAGCCCGGGGCAGCGGCAGCCCCAGGTCGCGATGGGCCTGGCGGAATCCCGCCCAGCGCTCGGTCACGTCGGGCGAGCCGTTCGGGTCGCCGACGAACTCCAGCCGGCGCAAGCTGTGGTCGGCAAGCAGGTGCCGGGTCAGCGCGGCCGTCGCAGCGGTGTTGTCCACCCGCACGGCCGGCACTCGGGCGGGCCCGTCGCCGGCCAGGACGACGATCGGACGCATGGTGGCGAGCTCCTCGATCGTGTCGTGGGAGACCGCTCCGCCGAGCACCGCCAGGCCGTCGACCCGGTGGGCCATCTCGATGACCTCGGCGTCCGAGTCGGCGCGCAGATGGGTGCAGAGAATGTGGACGCTGGTCCTGGTCTTCACCGCCTCCGACTCGAAGCCCTGGATCAGCTCGGAGAAGTAGGGCCCGGACAACCCCGGAAAGACCAGGCCGACCGCGCCGTGCCGGCGTGCCGCCAGGGCCCGGCCGAGATGGTCCGGCTGATAGCCGTGCTCTTCGATGGCCCGCAGCACCCGGCGGCGGGTCTCCTCGGACACCTGCCCGGTGCCGTTGGAGACCCGGGACACCGTCGCGACCGAGACCCCGGCCAACCGAGCGATCTCCCGGACCGTCAGCCGACTGTTGCTCATGCCACCACCGACCCGTTACGTCTTCGATCCCTGAAACCGGTTACAGCAGCACCATAGGCAGCTGTGTTCCAGTTCACAACCTCACGGCCCGAGATTTCCGACGACGAGGAGTTGGGATGCCACCGTCGCACCAGGGTCGAATGTGGAACCGACCCCACCGGACGGGCCGCCGACCAGCGCGGCCACCGCGCCCTTCACCCCGGCCCCGATGGCCGTCCCCGGAGGCGAGACGCCATGATCGAACCAGTGCCGGTCAGTTAGGGTTCGCGCATGCCTAAAGCGCCATCGGGATCGCAATGGACGATCAGCTTCGGCGACCAGACCGCCGTCATCGTGGAGGTCGGCGGAGGCCTGCGGACCTACCAGGTCGGAGACCGTGAGGTCGTCGACGGGTACGCCGAGGACGAGATCTGCCCGGCCGGCGCCGGTCAAGTCCTCGCGCCCTGGCCCAACCGGCTGCGCGACGGGCAGTACACCTTCGGCGGGCACACCTACCGGCTACCGCTGTCCGAACCGGCGACCCACAACGCCGTCCACGGCCTGGTCCGCTGGGCCCCCTGGCGGCTGCTGGAGCAGACCCCGTCCGCCGTCACGCTCGGCTTCGACCTTCCGGCACAACCGGGGTACCCGTGGAGCCTCAGCCTGACCACCCGGTGGGAACTGACGGGCGACGGCCTGACGGTGACCCACACCGCGACCAACGACGCCGCGGAGCCGGCACCGTTCGGCTTGGGCGTCCACCCCTACCTGCTGCCGCCGGTCTCGGTCGACGAGACCTGGCTACGCATCCCGGCCCGGTCACGGCTGCTCTTCGACGCGCGCCATCTGCCGATCGGGGAGGCGAAGGTCGCCGGCTCGGAGTTCGACTACACCGTCCCGAAGCAGATCGGGACCGCCCGCCTGGGCACCGCCTTCGGCGACGTCATCCTGGCCAGCCGAGATCGGCACACCGTCACGCTCGGCACCCCAGACGCGCCGGTGACCAGCCTGTGGGCCGACGCTGCGTTCGCCTGGTGGCAGGTGTACACGGCCGACAGCGTGCCGTCGCCCCGCCACCGGCGGTCGATCGCGGTGGAGCCGATGACCTGCCCGCCGGATGCCCTGCGGTCAGGTCGCGACCTGATCGTGCTCAAGCCGGGCGAGCCGTGGAGCGCTTCCTGGGGCATCACCCCCCACTGACAGATGCTGATGAAGCACTACCCCGCGCAGTTCAAGGCCGACGCGGTGGCGTTGTACCGGTCTCGGCCGGCTGCGACGATCGCCGGTGACGCGTTGGTCAGCGCGGGGCGGGGACGACGGCCGGGGCCTGTTCCAGCAGCGCCGGCGGAAGCTGGGGCCCGGCGGGCAGCGCCACCGGCTACTTGGCGCGGGTGACCAGGTCGACCACGGTTCGGCTGAGTCGCTGACTCGGCCACCTCCAGGATGGTTTCCGGGCGGACGGTGGGGGTCTGGATCACCCGGGCGACCTGCGGCACGGCCGTCCTCGACGCCGCCGCGTACGCGGACAGCACGTCGTTGGCGCCCGTTCCACCCGTCGTTGTCGCCCATCGAGCCGCTGCCGTCGAGGCAGTAGTGGACGGCGACCGGCCGGCGGTAGCGGGTCTGGTAGCGGTCCAGCGCGGCCTGGATGACCAGGGCGGACGGAAACTGGATGGGCCGCGCGGGGTACCCGGGCCGTTGCCGGCGAAGTGGTCGGATGGACGCTGGCCGAGGGGCCGACGGGCCCGGACCTTCGCGGTCCGGGCCGTCGGGTTGTCGCGGGTGCCGCTGGCGTCGCGCAAGCCCGGGACAGCCTCAGCCGGGCTGGCCCCGCAACTGCCGGCGCCACCGCGCCCTTTCCTCGGGAACGCGGAGCACGCCCGGCGCGACCCAGGTGCCCGCATCGTCGCGGGCCCCGACGAGGGCGAGCCCGTAGAAGACGCGCGGTGCGCCATCCAGGACGAGAGACACGGTGCGGCCGGTCGCCGGCAGTTCGGTGACCTGCCCGATGGAGTCGACCTGGCGCACTGAGTCAGCCTTCGTGACGGCCGTGATCTCGGTCTTTGTCGGCCACGGGTCGACCCAGACCTCCGGGGCCGGGAAGTACCACCCGCTCGGGTCGTGATCGGGGTTGAGCAGGTAGCCGTCGGCGCGGTTCCACAGCACCGCCGCCTCGCCGTCCGGGGTGTCGAAGAGCAGCCCCTTGGTCTTCGGGTCGGCGAACGTGAGCCACCCGATGAAGTCGGCCCGGTCGAGCAGCCGCGCCGCGTTCGCGTAGGCCAGAAGCGACGGCTTTGCGCTGAGGTCACGGTTCATCAGGCCGAAGTGGTACTCGACGTTGCCCGGATCGGCCACCTGCGGGTTGCCGAGGACGCTGTCGTGGAACTGGTACCAGCAGACCCCGCGTACCCCTTCCGCCTTGGCGAGCGCGAGGGTGAGGAAGACGTTTTCCGCCGCGTGCCGGTAGGTGTCGTTCCACCAGGCGTTCGGCCGGGTGCACGCGTACGCCTCGCTCAGCCAGATCTCCTTCTCGCCGTACTCGGCCATGAGTGCCTTGAGTTGCCGCAGGCCACCGAGGAAGTTCCAGTAGGTTCCCGTGCTTCCCGCGTCCCAGTCGTCACCGTCCGGCACGTAGTCGGGGGTGAAGTTGCCCCGCCCCGGGTGGTAGGCGAAGGCGTCGATGAGGTCCCAGCCACCGCCTGCGTAGAAGTTTTCGAGCCACGGCTTGTCCATGCCCGCCAGGCCGTTGTTCATGATTTTGATCGGCGCCCCGATCGCGGCGGCACGATCCGCCACCGGGCGTAGCGCCTTGTCGATGTAGGCCTGCGCCGCCAGCCCGGTGTTGAACGGGCGATTGAGCTCGTTGCCAACCTCGAAGTAACCTGCCCCCGCATCGAGCGCCGTCGCCAGGCTCGACGCGGCCCAGGCGGCGGCCTGCTCGTCGGTGACCTGCAGGGATGGCTGGAGCTCGATGTTGTGGCGCATGCCCCGCTCGTCGAAGGCGCTCGGCGGCAGGCCCGGTCCCCCGGCATACGAGATGCGGACGACACTGACCCCGACGGCTTGCCACAGGTTGAGCAGCGCGTCGGCGGACGGCCGCTGCAGCCACGGATAGTTGGCCATGCCGAACATGCTCGATGCACCCGCCTGGTACGTGTGTGGTTCGAGCACAGCGAGATTCGTACGGGCGAAGGCCTCGTCCCCTCCTGACGACGCCGTGACCTCAGAGACGCAGATGCCTGCGGGCGGGGCCGGGAGGCTGAACGTGTGCTCCCGTGCGGCCCGCGCTGGGACGGTGATCTGCGCGACATCCGTGGCGAGCTGCGCGCCGTTGAAGTCCCGGACCCACCACCTCAGGTTGACGACCCGGTCGCTGGCGCCGCCGTTCGCGACCAGGGCCGTCACCTCCATCGGCTCGCCTCCGGCCTGCCAGATGTTGAAGTCGCGGTTTGTCCACAGCTCGATGCCGAGGTCGCGACCACGACCGATGGTCGCCGTCGCCGAGGGTCGGGTCGCACTGAAGAAGAAGTCTGCTTCACTCCGGTATGTCCCGTCATTCTGGAGGACTCCTGGCGCGTGGATCCACGTCGAGTTCGTCCAGGCCTGTCGGGACCGCTGGAGGAGAAACATGCCGTGGAGGGTCGCCCACGTCGACACGTGCGCGACGCCCGAGGTCACCTCGAAGGGGATGCCGCCCCCGCCGTCTCGCACCCACTCGGTCACCGCGACGTAGTCGTCCGGCTCCGTCGGGCTGAGGATCGCCCGGCTGAAGAGGAACCCCTCGGGCACGAGGGTCTCGGGGCCCGAGACGTGCCATTCGATGTGCGCGCGGTCGGTCGACACCGACACGAGGGCGTGGACGGCGACCCCGCCCGCCGCCGGGCCGAAGGTGTAGTCCATGCGGATCATCGGCGATCCGTCCGCGCCTTCGACGAGGCTCGGGAGGCCGCCGGTCGACGTGTGGATCCCCGTGATCCGGTCCTTGACCTGGAACCGCGACCCCTGCGATCGGATGGTGCCAGCCCCGTCCCGGATCGCGAGCCGCCCACCGACACTCCCGACGACGCTGATCCCCGCCGCCGACAGCACGATGTCACCCGCGGTGGCGGCGGCGCTCACCGGGCTCGGCTCGACCATGAGGAGCACTCCCCCGACGAGGGTCGCTCCGAGGAACCCGCGCCGGGTCAGGCTGGGCTGTTGGGGCCGTGGTGACGCCATGGCGACCTTCCTCTCCCCGGCGGACGCCGAGTGATAATGCGTATCTGCGGATGAGTCGGCGCCATCGTGGACTGCCGGCGATGGCGCCGTCAAGACTCTTGCGCGACACCGCTGATACGGATTATCTTCACCATCCCCGGGTGCAGATACGGATTATCACGGTGGAGACCACATGACGTCCAAGTCCCGCAAGATCACTCAACGCGAGATCGCCCGCATCGCCGGCGTGAGCCAGACAACCGTGTCGACGGTCCTCAACGACCGGGAAGGGTCCACCGCGCGCATCCCTGCGGCGACACGCGCGCGGGTCATGGAGGCGATCGAGCGATCGGCCTACGTCGCCGACCCGGCGGCGCGGCGCCTCGCGGGCCTGGACAACCAGATCATCGGCGTTTTCACGTACGAGCCCGCCCTCTCCCCGGAGAGCATGGACTTCTACGGGCCGCTGCTCAACGGCATCGAGCGCAGCGCCGAGACGCTCGGCTGCGACCTCCTCTTCTTCACCAGTTCGCCGGTCCAAGACGGGAGGCGCAAACTCTTCCACCGCAGGACTCGCCTGGGGCTCGCGGACGGCTGCATCCTCCTCGGCCAGGAGATGGACGGGGCCGATCTCGATCGACTCGTCGACGAGCGCTTCCCCTTCGTGGCGGTGGGACGCCGGGACGAGACGGACGCTCGGGTCCCGTACGTCGGGATCGACTACGCGGCCCCGACCGTGGACCTCATTGACCGGGCGGTCGGGCTGGGCCACGAACGGGCCGTCTACGTCCACCGCGGCCGCGAGACCGCCACGGCGCGCGACCGGCGCGGGGCCGTGCAGTCCCCCGCCGCCACGCGCCGGCTCCGGACGACCCTCGTCACCGACGAGGACCTGACCGCCGTGGCCGGGACCGTGCGCGACGCGGGGGCGACGCTCGTCCTCGCCGAGGACGCCTTCCTCGCCGAGGACGTCGTCCACGTCCTGCACACCGAGGGCTTCGACGTGCCGAACGCTGTCTCCGTCGCCGCTCTCGCCGAAGTACGAGGGCACCGCATCGGCGAGCGCGCCCTCACCGGTTTCCACGTGCGGCGCAGGCAGGTCGCCGCGGAGGCGCTCACCCTGCTCCAGCAGCTCATCACCACAGCGCCTGAGGAGTGGGACACCCTCGACATCCAACGCCTTCTCAGCGCGGATCTCGAGGCCGGCGAGACCGTCGTCGAACGGCGGCCGGCATGAGGACCATCAACGCAGACGTCGCGATCATCGGCGGCGGGCTCGGCGGCGTCGCGGCCGCCCTCGCCGCCCTCGAGCGCGGCATGCGCGTCGTGCTGACCGAGGAGCACGAGTGGCTCGGCGGCCAGTTGACGTCCCAGGCCGTTCCGCCCGACGAACACGTGTGGGTCGAGCAGTTCGGCGTCACCGCCCGCTATCGCTCGCTTCGGGAGGGGATCCGCTCCTACTACCGGTCCTTCTACCCCCTGTCGGAGGAGGCTCGCACGGACCGCGCGCTCAACCCCGGCCGGGGACGCGTCAGCGCGCTGTGCCATGAGCCGAGAGTCGCTGTCGCGATCATCGACCAGATGCTCGCGCCCTATCGCTCCAGCGGACGGCTCGTGCTGGTGCAGCAGGCACGCCCGGTCGACGCGGTCGTCGTCGACGACACGGTCCGCTCCGTCGTGGTCGAGGACCTTCGGTCCGGAGATCTCACCACCGTAGCGGCGCCCTTCGTGCTCGACGCGACGGAGACCGGCGATCTGCTCCCGCTGACCAACACCGAGTACGTCGTCGGCACCGAGTCACGGACCGAGACCGGCGAGCCGAGCGCGCCGGAGCTGGCCGATGTGAGCAACGTGCAGGCCATTGCCTGGTGCTTCGCGTTCGACCACGCGCCCGGCGACCACACCATCGAACGCCCGGCCAACTACGACGAGTGGCGCCAGCACGAGCTGCCCTTCTGGGGAGCGCCGATGCTGTCGTTCACCGCCCCGAATCCGCGAACCCTGGAGCCGGAGGCACGTACGCTCCACGTCAACCCCGAGCAGGACCCGACCGGCGACCCGCGCGTCGACCCGGGCGACCGCGACCTGTGGCAGTTCCGCAGGATCGCCGCTCGGCGCAACTTCCGGCCCGGCTTCTACGAGAGCGACATCGTCCTGGCCAACTGGCCGCAGCTCGACTACGTCGGCGGCTCGATCATCGACGTCGCCGACCGGGAAAAGCACCTCGCCGCCGCGAAGGCCCAATCCCGGGCGTACTTCTACTGGCTGCAGACCGAGGCACCGCGACCCGACGGGGGCCGTGGCTGGCCGGGTCTGCGCCTTCGCGGCGACGTCGTGGGCACCGACGACGGCTTCGCCCAGGCCCCGTACATCCGCGAGTCACGACGGATCCGCGCCCACCGGACCATCGTCGAGCAGGACGTCTCCGTCGCCGCCCGCGGTCACGCGGATCCCGCGCGCTTCGAGGCGTCCGTCGGCGTCGGGATGTACCGGATCGACCTTCACCCCTCCACCGGGGGCGACAACTACATCGACGTCGAGTGCGCGCCCTTCGAGATCCCCCTCGGGGCGCTCGTGCCCCTGCGCACCACCAACCTCCTGCCCGCAGCGAAGAACATCGGCACGACGCACATCACCAACGGCGCGTACCGGCTGCACCCGGTCGAGTGGAACGTCGGCGAGGCCGCCGGCGAGCTCGCGGCCTTCTGCATCGAGCGATCCGTGCTGCCGGCCGCCGTCCTCGCCGACCAGGCCCTCGTCGCCGAGTTCCAGGCCCGCCTCGTCGAGGCGGGCGTCGAGATCCACTGGCCCCACATCACCGGCTACTAGAGAAGAGAAAGACCATGTTCACCCGAAGGAAGCTTCTCACCGCCCTCACACTCGCGACAGCCGTCGGGCTCGCCGGGTCGGGCTGCTCCGCCGCGTCGCCGCAGGCCTCGTCGGCCGCGCCCGGCAGCGTCGACCTCCGCATGACGGTCTGGACGTCGAACAAGGACCAGCTGGCACTGCTCGACTCGATCGCGCAGTCCTACAAGGCCTCCCGGCCGGCCATCAAGTCGATCACCTTCGACAGCCTCCCCTTCGCCGACTACAACTCGACGCTGACGACACAGATTGCCGGCGGCAACTCCCCGGACCTGGTCTGGATGGGTGACCTGTCGAAGGACCTCATCTCCGCCAAGGCGCTCGTCCCGCTGACTGACCGCCTCAAGGCAACACCGGAGTGGGGCTACGACGACCTCCTCGAGAGCGTCACCGCCGAGTTCTCGGCCGACGGTCAGCTCTTCGCCTACCCGTTCTCGAACTCGCCCTTCGCGCTGTACGTCAACAAGGACCTTCTCGCCCGCGCGGGGCAGAAGCTCGACCCCGCGGGCCTCACGTGGGATCGGGTCTCGGCGATCGGGGCTGCGGTCCATTCGGCGACCGGCAAGGCGGGCTTCGTCGTACGCGACTTCGACTACTCGTCGTGGAACATGTTGGCGACCGTCTGGACGGGCTGGGGCGCCTCGGCATGGTCGCCGGACGGGAAGACGTGCACCTTCGACAGCCCGCAGATGACCGACGCCATGCGCTTCCTCCACAACGCGGCCTTCGTCGACAAGTCGATGCCGGGGCCGGGGACGAAGGTCGACTTCTTCGCCGGCGACGCCGCCTTCACCGTCGCTCAGGTCTCCCGCGCGTCACTGCTCGACGGCTCCTTCGCCTTCGACGTACTCCCCCTGCCGAAGGGCCCGGCCGGCGCCTACTCGGTGATCGGGCAGGCCGGCGTCGGAGTCCTCGCCTCCAGCCGTCACGTGGAGGAGGCGACGAACTTCCTCGCATACCTGACCAACCCCGAGAACGCCCGCCTCCTCGCGCAGTACTTCCCGCCGCCGCGCGCCTCGCTGCTCACCGGCGACAAGCTCGCGGAGAACAACAAGAAGCTCTCGGCCGCCCAACTGCAATCCGTCGTCGTCGACCAACTGGGCGGGGCCGTCACCCTGCCGAACCACACGAACCCGGCCGAGGTCGCCAAGAGGGGCAAGGGTGCCCTCGACGCTCTCTGGACCGAGAAGGCCGACGTGCCCGCCGTGCTCGGATCAGTCTGCGCCACCCTCGACCCCGTCCTCGCCAAGTGACGACCGGACCGCTTCTCACGGCCGGGGCGGAGCACGACGTCGCCCCGGCCGCAGGGCCACCGCCACGGCGCCGTCCCAAGCGCACCCGGCGAGGTGAGGGCCTCGTCGGTTACCTCTTCATCGCACCGCAGTTGCTCGGCGTGCTCGCCTTCGTCATCGTTCCCGTCGTTCTCGCCGTGTACTACAGCCTCAACAAGTGGAACATCTTCACCGGTCAGCTCACGTTCGTAGGGGGAGACAACTACGCGGAACTGTTCCGGGACCCGCAGCTACCCAGAGTGCTCGGCGCCACCGCCGTCTTCTCCCTCGGCGTCGTTGTCCTCAACATCACCCTCGGGCTCCTCCTCGCGGTCCTGCTCAACCGGCGCTTCCGCGGCACTGCGCTCTTCCGAACCCTGTTCTTCTCCCCAGTCGTCGTCTCGGTCGTCGCCTGGACGCTCGTGTGGGGATTCCTCCTCCAGGACAACGGTGGGGTCAACGGGTTGCTCGCGCTCGTCGGCGTCGACGGCCCGAACTGGCTCCAGCAGGGCGACACCGCCATGGCATCCGTCATCGTCACGCAGGTCATCCGCAGCGTCGGCGTCAACATGGTCCTGTTCCTGGCCGCGCTCCAAGGGGTGCCGTCAGAACTCCACGAAGCGGCCCGTATCGACGGAGCCTCGAACCGGACGATCTTCCGGCTGATCACCCTGCCCCTCATCTCGCCGACCCTCCTGCTCACCGCGATCATCACAGTCGTCGGCGCCCTCCAGGCGTTCGCTCAGGTCGCGGTGCTCACCGAGGGCGGCCCCGGCCTGTCGACCACCGTGCTCGTCTACTACGTCTTCCAGCAGGCCTTCGAGTTCAACAACATCGGCTACGGGTCGACGCTCGCGCTCATGCTCGTCACCTTCGTCATGCTCCTCACGCTGCTCCAGTGGCAGCTTCGCCGGAAGTGGGTCTTCTATGAGGCCTGACACCGCCACCGCCCGACCCGGCCGCGGCGCCCGCGTGGTCCGCCGCGCCGTCCTCATCGGCTCGCTCGCCCTGCTCGCCACCCCGTTCGTCATCCCCACCGTGTGGATGGTCACGTCGTCGTTCAAGCCATTGAGCGAGATATTCAAGGCACCACCGACGATGTTCACCGCCTCGCCGACGACCGCCGCGTACGCGGAGGTCTTCACCTTCCAGCCCTTCGCGAGGCAGTACTTCAACAGCCTCTACATCGCGACCGCGGTAACCCTCATCACGCTTCTGGTCTCGAGTCTCGCGGGCTACGCCTTCGCCAGAATCCGGTTCGCCGGACGCAACGTCCTGTTCATCGTCGTCCTCACCGGCCTCCTCGTCCCGAGCGAGGTCACCATCGTGCCGCTGTTCCAGATGTTCAAGCAGGCCGGCCTCGTCAACACCCACTGGCCGCTGATCCTCGTGACCGCTCTGGCGGCACCCTGCGTCCTGGCGACCTTCATCATGAGGCAGTTCTTCATCGCCCTGCCGGTCGAGCTCGAGGAGGCCGCCCGCCTCGACGGCTTACGGCATACGGGGATCTGGTGGCGCATCAGCCTGCCCCTCGCGCGGCCCGCCCTGTCCGCCGTCGCCATCCTCACGTTCCTCGCCTCGTGGAACCTCTACCTCGAGCCCACGGTGTACCTCACGTCACCGGAGCTGTTCACCCTGCCCCAGGCCCTGCCCCGCTACACGGACCCCTACGGCGGAGAGATGTGGAGCACCCAGCTCGCGGCAGCCACGTTGTCGGTGGTGCCCATGCTCATCGTCTTCGTCGCAGCGCAGCGGCACTTCGTCGAGGGCATCGCGCACTCCGGGCTGAAGGGCTGACGGGATGGCGGATGCACGAGAAAGCAGGTCGTTCCGTGGATGAGATCGAAACCCCTGAGCCGGACAAGGCGCGCTCGGTGCCCGCCGAATGGTGGCGTTCCGCCGTCATCTACCAGATCTACCCGCGTAGTTTCGCCGACGGCAACGGTGACGGCATCGGAGATCTGGCGGGCGTCCGCGCGCGCCTGGGCCACCTGGCCGGTCTCGGCGTCGATGCGATCTGGTTCAACCCCTGGTACGCCTCGCCGCAGGCGGACGCCGGCTACGACGTCGCCGACTACCGGGCCATCGACCCGGTGTTCGGCACCCTGACCGAGGCCGAGGACCTGATCCGCGAGGCGCATGCGCTCGGTATCCGGATCGTCGTCGACGTGGTGCCGAACCACTGCTCGAACGCGCATCCGTGGTTCGTGGAGGCGCTGCACAGCGGGCCGGGTTCGGCCGCGCGCGACCTGTTCTGGTTCCGCGAGGGGCGGGGCGCGGACGGGGAACTGGCGCCCAACGACTGGCAGTCCATCTTCGGAGGTCCGGCTTGGACCCGGACAGTCAACCCTGACGGCCGCCCCGGCGAGTGGTATCTGCACCTGTTCGCACCCGAGCAGCCCGACCTCAACTGGGAGCATCCGAAGGTCCGCGAGGAGTTCGAGGACGTGCTGCGGTTCTGGCTCGACCGCGGGGTGGACGGCATCCGGATCGACTCGGCCGCGCTGCTGATGAAGGACGGCGAGCTCGCCGACTTCGACCCGGACGACCTTCCGGTCCCGCACCCGTACACCGACCGGGACGAGGTGCACGACGTGTACCGGGCGTGGCGCGCGATCGCCGACAGCTACCCGGAGCCGCGCGCGCTGATCGGTGAACTCTGGCTGCCGGACGCCGAACGGCTCGCCGCGTACCTGAGCCCGGACGAACTGCACACCGCGTTCAACTTCGCCTTTCTCGGCTGCCCATGGGACGCGACCGCGCTGCGCCAGGTCATCGACGAGACCCTTGCGCTGCACGCCCCGGTCAACGCCCCGACCACCTGGGTGCTGTCCAATCACGACGTGCCTCGGCACGTGGCTCGCTACGGCCGCGCCGACACGTCGTTCACCCTTCAATACCGCCAGCTCGGCGCACCCACCGATCGGGCGCTCGGCCGGCGTCGGGCCCGCGCTGCCCTGCTGCTCAATCTGGCGCTGCCCGGCTCGGTTTACCTCTACCAGGGTGAGGAACTCGGCCTCGAGGAGGTGGAGGACATTCCCGCCGCGCTGCGCCAAGACCCGATGTTCTTCCGCACCCACGGCGAGAACCTCGGACGGGACGGGTGCCGGGTACCCCTCCCGTGGTCGGGCCAGGAGCCGCCGTTCGGCTTCAGTCCGGCCGATGCGGCGCGCGAGCCGTGGTTGCCGCAGCCGCGCGGGTGGCGTGACCATACCGTCGAGGCGCAGACCGGCGACCCCGACTCCATGCTGGAGCTGTACCGTCGCGCGTTGGCCTGCCGGCGCGGGCAGTCGGCGCTCGGCGACGGCCCGTTCGCGTGGCTGCCCGCACCCGATGGGGTTCTCGCCTTTACCCGGGGGTCTCATCGAGCGTTCGCCTGTGTGGTCAACCTGTCGGGCCGCCCGATCGAGTCTCCGGTCGCCGGGACGGTCGTGCTCGGCAGCGGCCCGTTGGACGAGGGCTGGCTGCCGCCGGACACGGCCGTCTGGGTGGTGCCCGGATAGCGAGACGGGACCGATCGACGGCAGGCGTTGGCAAAGTTCTCCGCACCCCGACCGCCGGCTGGGCCGGCGAGCCGACTCCCTGCCTTCCGGTGGGTCGGCCACGGTCACCGGTATGTGCTCCATGGCGACCTGCCAGCGATGCTGCCGGCCCACCCGACCGGTGGCGTCACAGGGCAGCGTCAGGTGATGGCGAGTAGCACCGCTTGGCCACGGGCGGCGGCCATCCGGTAGAACCGGCACAGGTCGGCGAAGGCGGGCGCCGCACCGACCCCGTCACCGATCTTCCACGCGGTACCTGGCGGGCGACGCCGCTCGCTCGTGTCGAGTCGGGGCCGGCTGGTAGACGCTCGCGTCGACGTAGCCAGCGTACGGGTTGATCGGGAGGTCGAAGGTTCGGTTGGTCAGTGCGGACAGGTCGTTTCCAGGTAGATTGACGATCTCGCCGCGGATCGCCGTTCTGGTGATCCCGGTCCGTCTTTGCCGGGGCAGAAGGCTGCGGGATCGAAGCGGTCGGCTGCGGAGAACGGCACGGTCGGTAGCGTGATCGCCCAGGCATCGGCAGCCGGGCCGACCGCGGCGGTGGCAGATGGACGATCTGACCGGGCTGCAACCGTGACAGGTCGTCCGGCAGTTCGAGCATGACGAGCATGCTCGGCCCCGAGCCGGTCGCTCAAGCCTCATGGGCCTGCCGTGATTGTGCTTGTCCCCTACCAGGTCGCGGTGCACGACCGCGTGACTGAGGAAGAAGGAGGGTCGTGCGGTGCCGACCAACCGGCTGGAGGCGTTCAGTGATGGCGTCCTTGCCATCATCATCACGATCATGGTGCTGGAGCTCAAAGTCCCGGCAGGTCACGACCTCTCTGACCTTGTCCGCACGACCGGCGTCGGGCTGCTGACGTATCTCCTCACCTTCGTCTATGTCGGCATCTACTGGAACAACCATCACCATATGTTCCATCTGGTACGGCAGGTCAGTGGCGGAGTACTGTGGGCGAACCTGGCGCTACTGTTCTGCCTGTCGCTGTTCCCGTTAACGACGGCCTGGGTCGACGACTCAAGGTTCGAGCCGATCCCAGTCGTCATCTACGGTCTGAACCTGCTCAGCGCGGCCATCGCATATTTCGTGCTCCAGACGGTGATCATTCGGCAGCAGGGACCGGCGTCGGTGCTGAGGCGGGCCATCGGCACTGACATCAAGGGCAAGGCCTCGCCCGTTCTCTACGTCGCGGGGATCCTCAGCGCTCTGCTGATCGACAGGAGCGGACATGTCGGAGTTGGGCTAGCCCTGGCGTGTTTCGTCGTCGTGGCGATCATGTGGGTCGTACCCGACCGCCGCATCGACCGGGCGGTCCGCCAGCACGAGACGCCCGACTCCTGATCAGGGCGGTGAGCACGGCACGGTCGGCCCAGTCGTCGATCACTGCTCGCCGCCGGGAGATGCACCTGAATTCGAGCGGGTCCCTGCCCGTCCGGACCAGTTCCCCGACGCCCGAGCAGCTACTGGGCAGCATGGGTCGCCGTTCACGACGCCGAGCCGCGAACCACCGAGACTTGCCGCCATGCTGGAGGGGTGAGCCCGCCAGAAAGTCGGAGTACCGGGCGTACGACGTGAAGCGGGGCCGGCCCGATGGGACCGGCCCCGCTCCGGGGTGCCCCCCGTTGAACCCCTCGATCAGCGCTTGGGATCGACCACCGTCAGGGTGAATTCGTCGTACGACGCCGCGTGGGTCTTGTCGCCGCCGTAGACCGCCCGCACCTTGTGGGTGCCGGGGCCGGGCAGCATTTTGACCGTGCAGGAGGCGGTGCCCTTCTTGACCGGGGCCTCGCAGAGCACGTCCTCACCGATCATGAACTGCACCGGGCCGGTCGCCGTGGTCGGCGTGACGGCTGCGGTCAGTTTCAAGGTCTGCTTCCAGTTGACCTGCACGTCGTTGGCCCGGACCGAGGTCGGGGTGAGTTCCACGATCGGGGCCGGGGTGACGGTGACGACCCGGTTGGCGACCGCCTGGTTGCCGTTGGTGTCGGAAACCAGGTAGGTCAGCGGGTAGCTACCCGGGGTGGCGGTGTCGACGGTGCCGATCACCTGGATCCGGTCGGTCACGTCGCCGTCGGTGTTGTCCACCGCGGTGACCCCGGCCAGCGGATCGAAGGCCTGGCCCTGCTTGACCGAGGTCGAGGCCGGGACGGTCAGCACTGGCGCGGTGGCGTCCGTGCCGGCGGCGGTGGCGATGAAGATGCCGCCGAACTGGTCGACCGAGCCCACCTGGTCACCGTCGCCGGTGCGGCTGGTGGTGGTCCAGGCGTAGAGCTCGCGCTCGGTCAGGCCGCTCCACTCCACCGTGGCCGGCCAGCCCGACTTGACCGTGTCCTGACCGATCACCGTGTCGGTCGGCGTGACCAGAACGAGACCGTCGGTGCTGAAGCTGGTCTTCCGTGACGACAGGTCGATCGGCAGCACCATGTTGTCCTCCGCGCCGTTGTAGCGCTTGCGGTCGTCGTACTCGGTGGCACCGAAGTTGTCGAGCATCGGCGAGTAGGTGTCGATGCTCATCTGGGCCCGGTCGACGTCGATCTGCAGCAGCCGCAGGAAGCTGGCGCCGAACTGCAGCAGGTCGTCCTTCCTGTGGTCGACGGTGCCGTCGCCGTCGAGGTCGAGGTTGCCGTTGGCGTCGACCTTCTCCGGCCACAGCTCGCCGGCGGTCATCTTGTAGAACTGGTAGTCCGCGAGCAGCTCGACCACGTTGTGCTCGACCGTGACGCCGACCCCGGTCTTGAGGTTGGTGCCGACGCCGTGCTCGTGGCCGGCGAGGACCAGGAACACGTTCGGGTTGGCCGCGACGATGCTCGAGAACGCCCGCGACCCGTCGGTGGAGAAGTTGGCGCCTCGGCCGTCCGGCTTACCCGACGGGGCGATGTAGGCGTGCGTCAGCAGGATGCCGTTACGGTCGTGGTAGCGCCGGAAGATCGAGCTGGCCCAGTCGGCCTCGGCCTGGGTGACACCGTAGGAGAGGCCCACCGCGACGAAGTCCAGACCGCCCGCGGAGAAGAGGACGTAGTTGTTCTGGTTGTCCTTGCCGCGGGTGACCACGGCGCCAGAGGCGTCGGTGGTCTCGTCCCAGGCGTGGTACGACGCCCTGTACTCGGCCGGCCACAGCTTGGACCCCTCGTAGTAGCGCTCCGGGCCGTAGTACCGGTTGAACCGCGAGTCCGGGCCGGTCTCGGCACCGCCCTGGTTGTCGTGGTTGCCCGCGACGACCTGGTTGACCAGTCCAGCCGCGTCCAGGGTGCGCTGCGCCTCGGCAGTGAACTGGAACTCCTTGGTCACCTGCTCGTCCAGACCGGGGCGGAGCAGGTTGCCGTTGGCATCGGTGGCCAGCGGGTCGTAGTAATCGTTCTCCGTGATGTCACCGGTGTGCGCGGTGTAGGCGATCTTCCGCTTGGCGGCGTTGTCGGCCAGCCACTGGGTGGTGTCCCGGTAGGACTTCGCCCAGAGCGCCTGCTCCTCCATGGTCATCTTGTCGCTGGGCTCGTCGATGCCGTCGAAGTCGTCGTACGTGCCACCGACAGCGCCCTCGGCGAGGTACTGCGTGTCGGTGAAGTGGGCCAGCGAGAAGTCGTAGGTCGACGGGTCCCCGAAGTGGTCCCGGTTGACCGGGGCGCCGGCGGTGGCGTCGCGCGGCGCCAGGTCGTCGGCGAACGGGTCCTGGCCGGTGACCAGGACGTGGATCACGCCGTTGTCGACCAGTTCCGGCCGGACGACGGCCTTCAGCCCGGTCTCACCCTCGGCCTGGCCACGGGCGGTGGCGAGCTCGGTCCACGCCTGGGTGGTGCTGTTCCAGGCGTGCAGCGAGACCGCGCGCTCGGGGTCGACCACACCGTTCCACAGGATCTGGCGGCGCTCGGCCGACGCCGGCACCTGGACGTCGTACCGCTGGAAGGGGATGTCGCCCGTGGAGGGGCTGTCGATGGCCTTGCCGTCGGGGCGCGGTGCGGTGCCGATCTGGCTGCCCTCGCTGTAGGAGAAGTCCAGCGTCGAAGGCATCACCGGGACGACACCCTGGATGCCCCCGGTCGGGACGCTCGGGGTGGCCTGCTTGAAGGTGGTGGTGACCTCGCCGCCGTCGGGGTTGTGGGCGATCGCGGAGAGGGTCACCCGGCCGCTGCCCTGACCGACGTCGGTGCCGCCGCTGGTCGGAATGGCGTCGGAGGTAAAGCTCACGGTCTTGCTGATCGGCTTGCCGAAGACGTCCGTCGCCGAGATCTGCAGGGTGTGGCTGCCGGACTTCAGGCCGGCGCCGATCTCCTGGCCGACCTGCACCGGCGCGCCGTCGAGCAGGTACCGCCAGCCGGTGGCGTTGCCCTGGTTGGCGACGGTGATCTTGAACTCGGTCGGGCTGCGGAGGTGGGCACCCTCGGCCGGGACGGTCGAGGTGACGGCAACACCCGCGTCACGGACGTCGCCGAAGGCGGCGATGTTGAGCGCCTTGACCTCGTCGAGGGTCAGCACCTTGGAGTAGATCCGGGTGTTGAGCACCGAGGCCGGGGCCCAGAACTGGTTGACCGCGTCGGCGCCGATGTAGAAGGCGTTGCGGGCGGCGCCACCGGGCAGCCCGAGCGCGCCGGCGGCCGGTGCCTCGGCCGCGAGGACGCCGTCGACGTACAGCCGGATCGTCTGCCCGTCCCAGGTGCCGACCGCGTGGTACCAACGGCCGGAGGCGATCTGGGTCTGCGCCGACTTGTAGCCGCCACCGACGTGCGCGGTGAAGGTCAGCTTGTCGCCGTAGATCACGATCGAGTAGCCGCCGCCCTCCTTCTCGGAGCAGACGGAGTGCTCACCGCTGTTGGGCAGGGTGCCGTTGGACTTCAGGGTGCACTCGATGGAGACCTTGGTGCTGATCTTGCTCCACTGGTCGCCGAAGGCGTAGGAGTAGGCGTCGTCGGAGCCGTCGAAGGAGGCGACCCGCGCCTTCACCGCGGTGTCCTGCGCGATCACCGGGTTGCCGTGGATGGTGACGGCGAGGTTCTGCGCGTCGTCCTTCGGGGTGCCGTCGTCGAAGTCGACGTCGAGGACGTCGGCCACCGGGACGGGCGGCTTGGTGTTGTAGGCCGACGCCAGCTCGGCAACCTGAGCGCTGGTCAGTCCCGTGCTCCAGACCTTGCTCGCGGCGAACGAGGCGGGCGGGGCAAACTGGCCGACTCCGGTCGGGGCGGCGTCGGCGCCGATCACGAATCGGCGCGCGGTGGACGCCGGCGGGGTGAGCGCACCGGTGGCCGCGGTCGAGCCGGCCAGCTGCCCGTTCAGGTAGAGGCTCAGGGTCCGGCCGTCCCAGACCGAGACGGCGTGGAACCAGCGGTTACCGCTGATCGGGGCCAGCAGCGACTTGTAGCCGCCGCCGATGTGGGCCATCGTGCCGAGGTTGCCGCCGTTGACGTAGATCGAGAAGCCGCCGGCCTCCTTGTCGGAGCAGAGGTCCCTCTCGGGGCTCACCGGCATGGTGGTGTCGACCCGGAAGACGCACTCGATGGTGAAGCCGGTGGAGAACTTGCTCCACTGGTCGGTGAAGTCGAAGGAGACCGCGTCGTCGACACCGTCCACCTTGAGCAGGTCGTGGCCGAACGCCGCGTCGGTGGCGTAGCTCGGAGCGCCCCAGGTGGTGGGGGCGCGGCCCTGGGCGCGGTCGGTGGTGGCGCCGCCGGTGAAGGCGACGTCGAGCACGTCGGCCGCCGGTACCGTGGCAGCCTGGCTGGTGCCGAGCAGGGCCGGAGCGGCCTGGGCGGGCGACATCAGCGCACCGCCGGCCACCGCGAGCCCGAGGGCGGCCGCGGTCAGACGGCGCCACCTCCGGGCGTACGGATGGAGTCGTGTGGTCACGACATCTCCTTTTCGGGGGTCATCTGTTGGTGTTGGGTGGGCAGCTGGCCGGGAGGCCGAGGGAGCAGGTCAGGTGCCGGGTAGGCCGGCTACGGCGGCGGCGGAGATGCCGACGCCGATGAGGGTGATCCCGCAGGCGGCCAGCACCGGGGCCACCCGGGTGGCCAACTGCAGGAGGACGTGGGACTTGGCGGCACGCGTCACGAGGGAGCGGCCGGTGAGAGCCATGAGGCCGACGGTGAAGAGCACCGCGGCGAGCCCGAGGCCGAAACAGACCACGAGGACGAGAGCGAACCCGGCCCGCCCGGCGAAGATGCCGGTCACCAGTACGAGGAAGGCCGCCGGCGAGGGCGTCAGGCCGCCGGACACGCCGAGGAGGAGGAGACCCGGGCGGGACGTGCTGGTGTGGCCATGTCCGTGGTCGTGCGCGTGGCCATGTCCGTGGTCGTGCGCGTGGCCATGTCCGTGGTCGTGCGCGTGACCGTGCCTGTGGCCGCGTCCACGCAGGTGGCGTCGCAGCAGCCAGAGCCCGACGGCGACGACGGTCAGGCCAGCCGCCAACTGCAGTCCGGTGGTCAGTCGCTCAAGGCTGACCAGGTCGGAGAGGGAGAAGAAGGTCCAGGCGACCGCGATGGCCAGCACCGAGACCGAGTGCATCACGGCCACCGAGAAGCCCAGCCAGGCAGCGTCGCGGACCCGGCCCCGGGAGCCGATCAGGTACGCCGCCGCGAGACTCTTGCCGTGGCCGGGAGCGAGCCCGTGCGCAGCCCCAGCCACGAAGGCGATCACCAGTGCCATCGGCACGAAACCCGGCGACTGCACCGTCTCGATCAGCCGATCGCCGAGGTCAGCGGCTCCGAAGAAGTCGACCTCGAGAAGGGCCACGGGGCCGGAGCCGAGGGGTGCCGCTGCGGCGCCGACGCTGGTGGTGGTGTTCATGGTTCAGGCCTTTCGTCCGCGCCGGCGGTACCAGAAAGTCCCGGCCGCTCCGGCGGCCAGCAGGACGCCCCCGACGACCGACAGTTGCAGGGCACTCCCGCCCGAAGACACCGCGGCGACGGTCCGGGCGGACGCGGGGCGGGAACCGGTGCCCGTGCCGGCGCTGATGGCCCAGTCCGCCGACTCGTGCGTGGCGTCGTACACCGCTTTCTGCCCATCAGGGCCCCTGGCGAGGGTCCGGTAGGCCTCGTGCAGGTCGGTGAGCATCCGCGACGTCACGGTCACCGTGCTCACCGGTTCGGGGCAGGTGAACAGCACATCGGCGCCGCCCGAGGCCGGGTCGCCACTCACGCTGGCCTCGCCCTCGCAGGGCCGCCCGTCCTGGGTCACGGTGATCCGCTCGGTCAGGTACCCGGCGAACTCGGGAGCCCCAGCCAATGCCTCAGCGTCGGAGGCCTCGTAGATCACCGCGCCGTCCAGCATCACCCGGTCCTCGGGGAGCACGCCGAGGGCGATGCCGAGCAGGGTCAGGTCATCGGTACCGCCAACAAGCCAGCGGACCCGCACACCGTGATCGCCCTCGCCTGCGACCACGATCTGCTGTGGGGCACCGAACGGATGCGCCGAGGCCGAATCCGGAACCAACACCCCCATCAGCACCAGTACGAGTACGCCGCAGAAGCAACGCCAGACGTGGCGCAGGGCACGGCACAGGGCAGACACAACAGACTCTCACTCGCTCGGAGACCGACCGGAAACGCAATGACTGTTGTGGCCGCACATGACCAACGAGGTCACGGGAACTGAGCGAACCCTTACGGAGAGATTGCCGGACCACGAAACCATGAGCCCTTGTCATCGTGGGTAGCGGACGCCTTCGGCGGCTTGGAGGACGAGGATGGCCTGCACGATCCGGGTGGTGCGGCGGGCAGCGGCGCTGCTTGCTCAGGACCTTCCACGCCTGCTGGGCGGCCTCCCAATCGGTCAGGGCGGGTAGCATTTTGTCACTGGGCGACAGGTCCCTCATCAGAGTTGCGGCGTGGAAACCCGGCCGTTCAGGGCCGGTAGGAAACGCCGCCGCCTCCCCTCAACGACGCCGCTCGATCAGCTACGCGGAATCGTCGGCGGCCCTGATCGAATGGAAACGCGGCGAGGAACTGACATCCTCAACGAGGTGTCCAGCGTTCCGCTGCAACAACCGACCCACCGACCGCCAGGCCACTGAAAGCCCTACCAGCCACAGCCCACCACCGATGAAGCGGCCATTCCCCGCGGAGGCGACTCCAGCCGATCGCGCGCACGAGGTCGTTAGGAAAGTCCGGACTTCCAACTGATCTTGCGTTGGGGAGGCGGGCGCTCGCCGCCTGAGCCCGGCGCGACCTCTTGAGTCTCGTCTGAGTTCTGGGCGCTTCGTCCGGCGGGCGGGGTCCGTCGGCGTCACTGGCCTCGAGGCCGGCGTCCTGCGTCGGCCCTTACCGGGTAATTTCGTCCGCGCCGGTTGCTGTCAGCGTTGCTGTCGACAGCACTGACGAGGTCTCCTTGCTTCGTCAGGGGATGTGGGAGCGATGAGCGCTTCCGGCGGCGAGATGCTCACCGACGTTGTGGAGCAGGCCCACGTCACGTCGGGGTGGTCGGACTGACCGGGTTCTGCCATCCTGGCCCGGTGAGGCCCAACCTGGAGAGGATCCCGGGGACGCAGGACCGGCTGGCGGAGGCGATCCTCTCGCGCGCGCCGCGACGCATGGATCAAGGGTTCGTCCGTTCCCTTGATCCCTCTGCTGCACTCGCCCTCGGGCGATACGGCGTCCGCCTCGCCACACTGGCACTGAGGCAAAACTCTTCCGACCTACTACGCCGTTCACTGCTGGCAACAGGGCTCGCCGGGTGTTTGGAGCCGAATGACGGCCGGGACCTCCTGGTGGGTTTGGCATTGCCGTGGATCGTGGCACAGCAGCTCGGGGCATCCCCAGCCACGGTGTTCGCCACCGTCGGCGACAGTCTTCCGGATGGCCCGGTCGCCAAACTGTTCAAGGCCTTCGGTGCCCGGACAGACCTCACATTGGAAGCCTTTGGCTGGGAGCTGGTCACAACCGCCAGCGGCCCGGATTTCCGCCCGCTGTACTGACCACCAGGAACACCCGGCGGCATCCACGGGGCACCGCGTGCGCCCGGGTGACTCCTTGACCCCAGGCAACCGAGGCAGCCTCGTGAGGCCCGCACCTCCTGCGCGTGACGCTGCGGCTTGGCCACCTGGAACGCGACCCCGCTGCCGCTGGCAGCGGGGTCGTGCCGTGGTGCAGGTTGGCAGCGTCCGGCTCGAGTGGCTCTCCCCATGACCGCTCGAGCCGGACCCTTGCCCTGCCAGGTTCCCGCCATCCCCGTGGATCAGAGTCGCCGCTTCTATGGTGCGTCGACAACCTCGCGGCCAAGGGGCCAGAACGCGGCCGGGACGAGCTTGAAGTTGGCGATGCCGAACGGGATGCCGATGATCGTGAGGCAGAGCGCGATGCCGGCGATGATGTGGGCCAGGGCCAGCCACCAGCCAGCGAGCACCACCCAGAGGACGTTGGCCAGCCCGGAGGCGATCCCAGCGCCTGGCTTGGGCACGACGGTGCGGCCGAAGGGCCACAGGGAGTAGACGGCCAGGCGCAGGGAAGCGACGCCGAACGGGATCGTGATGACCAGCACGAAGCAGATCAGCGCGGCGATACCGTAGCCGGCGGCGAGCACGAAGCCACCGCCAAAGACAAGCCACAGCACGTTGAGCACGAACCGGATCATGTCTCCCAGCATGACCACCGCCCGCCACTCCGGGTGGCAGCTGGCGGCAGCGACCGTCGCCCGGGCGAGGAGGAACTCGCCAGCGGCGAGACCGCTGGGGCAACGGACGACGTTCGGGCGTGGGTTAGGGCGTGTTGTGAAAGTGCAGGTCGCGGGGGCTCGTTGGGAGGCGCGAGACGGCGATGTGATGAGGTGGATCGCGATCGCGGCGGGGCAGGCGACGGCTATAGCCTGCATGCCATGCCCGTTTCGCGACCCGCAACTTCCTCGCCCCGTCCGCATGGCAACCGCCACCTGCTTCCGGAAGATCTGGACGCGATGCTGACCACAGCCGTGCAGGAGGCGTCCGACATGTCAGACGCCGACGCCGACCAGCTCACCGACAAGCTTCGAGGGCTGGTCCGGCCGGCTTGGTTGCTCAGCCCGGCTGCCGACCGCGACCCAGGGGAGCCTGGAGACATAGGCAGCTCGCGCATCGGCGGTCTGCCGGACCTGCCTCAGACATGGCAGTGGCCCACCGCTCGGCTCAAGCCCTGCCCAGGCGACACGCCAGGTCCCACGGAAGCCGCGCTGGCATTCACCGCACAGATCAATCTCGCCGAAGTGCCCGGCGCGGCGGACGCGGGGTGGCTGGCGTCAAGCGGCTGGCTGTGGTTCTTCCGTAACGAGAACTGGTCCATCGAGACCGAACCCGACCACGTCGTCCTGCACGCCGACGTCCCCCTGCACGAGCTGCGGACCACACACCCGCCAGCCGATCTGGACTATCTCAGCGATGGTGACACCGG
Source organism: Micromonospora sp. NPDC047730 (assembly GCF_043204765.1). Lineage (NCBI taxonomy): Bacteria > Bacillati > Actinomycetota > Actinomycetes > Micromonosporales > Micromonosporaceae > Micromonospora > Micromonospora sp. NPDC047730. The sequence goes on from NZ_JBIDCU010000018.1 coordinate 69,151, forward strand.
CTTCGCCCCCGACCGGCCGCTGCCCATGAGCCTGCACCGGACGCTGTTCCTGACGGCGAACTACAAGGCCGACTGGCAGAGCCAGGGCTACCGCGTGCTCGCAGAGGCCCTGGACGAGCAGTTCGATGAGGACTGCGCCGGCTTCGAACTGTTCGCGGACATCCAGGATCTCCTGAATCGGGCAGCGGTGGGAGACAGGCCAAGGGAGGCCATGCTCCTGGGACGCCCCACCCCCTGTCCGCCACCGGGGGGAGCATGCCCGTGCGGCCGCTCCGCCCCTTCCGACGTCCCCGGCTATTCCGACGAGGACGGCCCCTGCTCCTGGGCGAGCGACTCACTGCTCGCCCTCTACGCCCGCTGGGGCGACGGACCGTTGGTGTTCACGGCGGACGCCACTGTCATTCCTGCCGTTGACGGGGGCCGCTGGGCGAAGACGCAGGCGTGGGTCTACTAGGGTCTGTTGCGACCATGCTGGTCACAGCCACTCGTTGATGGCCGCGACCAGCACGGTGGCCTCGCAACGGACGGCGAGTTTGTCGTATCGCGTGGCCACCGCCCGGTGGCGTTTCAGCCAGTTGATGCCGCACTCTACCGCATGGCGCTCTTTGTAGTCGTTCTTGTCGAACTTCGGTGGTCGCCCGCCGTGGGAGCCGCGCTTCTTGCGGTTGCGGACCTGGTCTGCCTTCTCGGGAATAGTGCAGCCGATCCGGCGTCTGCGTAGGTAGGAGCGGTTGGCGCGGGAGCCGTAGGCTTCGTCGGCGCGCACCCTGTGAGGTCTGCTGCGGGGTCGGCCCTGCCTGGTGCGGGGGACGGTGGAGTCCACGCTGACGTCCCAGGTGATCAGGCCCTTCGCGTCGGCCTCGGTCTGGAGCTGTTCCAGCATCCGCTTCCATGTCCCGTTGCGCTGCCATCGCCTGAACAGCTCGTACACCCGGTCCCACGGGCCGTATCGCTCGGGCACGTCCCGCCAGGGCGTTCTGGCGCGGGTACGCCACCGTAAGCCGTCGATCAGCTGCCGCCTGGTCCATATCGGCGGCCGCCCCGGCTTCTTACCGCGCGGCAGCAGCGGCTCCAGCCGCGACCACTGCGCATCCGTCAGGTCTCCACGCGCCACAGCATGTGATCATCTACAACCACGATCCACTTTCGCAACAGACCCTGGTGCTGGTCATCCCCTTGGGTCAGCCAGGCAAAGCCGGCAGGGCAACAGAGGATCGGTCACCTGGTGAGGCGGACGAAGTCGGCGAAGGCGCCACAGGCGCGCCACCACTTCCGGCCGGATCTCGCTCCGCCCGCGACTGGTCGCCGTAGTAAACGAGTTCACCGACCGCCCTCATCCCGGTCGCGCCGCAGATTCTGGTCCTGGCACCGAAGGTGGCCTTGACCTTGTTCATTCGTGATGATGCATCTTGCGGATTGATTGATGCACGCCGATACTGACGAAGGCGTGTCAGGAGGACGACATCGAGTGACCAGCCGATGCGTCACCTAACGGCACATCACGGGGCCACCACCCACCTGGTCCTATCACCTCCGAGGAGGAGACAGTGAGCCTCAAACCCTCGCCATCCCGCCGCCACATCCTCCGATCCAAGCTGCTCGCCGTAAGCGTCGGTCTGCTCGCCACCGCCGCCTTCGCGCCGGCGACGGCCGCAGCGGCCTCCCCCCAGGACTACAGCGCCAGCCAGCTCGCCGCCGTGAACGACGCAGTGCAACGGTCGGGAGTCGAAGGCATCGCCTGGCATGTGGACGAGGCGTCCGGCCGCGTCGTCGTGACCGCCGACAGCACCGTCTCCCGTGCCGAGATCGCGAAGATCAAGCAGAGCGCCGGGGACAAGGCTGGTGCGATCCGGATCGAGCGTGCCTCCGGCGTCTTCACCCCCCTGCTGTCCGCCGGTGACGCCATCTACGGCGGCGGGTACCGCTGCTCACTCGGCTTCAACGTCGTCAGCGGCAGCACCTACTACTTCCTGACCGCCGGGCACTGCGGGGACGTGGCCAACACCTGGTACACCAACTCCAGCCAGACCACGCTGATCGGCCCGACCATCGGTTCCAGCTTCCCGGGCAACGACTACGCGCTGGTGCGCTACGACAACACCTCGCTCACCCACCCCGGCGGGTTCGCCGTCGCGGACGCCTTCGTCGGTGAGTCCGTCACGCGCACCGGGTCGACCACCGGCACCCACAGGGGTACCGTCACCGCGTTGAACGTTTCGGTCCGCTACGTCGGCAAGGGCGGCGGCACCGTTAGTGGCATGATCCAGACCACCGTCTGCGCCGAGCCGGGCGACTCCGGCGGCCCGCTCTACGACGGCTCCAAGGCGCTCGGCATCACCTCTGGTGGCAGCGGTGACTGCCGCTCCGGCGGCACCACCTTCTACCAGCCCGTACGGGAAGCAGCCAACGCGTATGGCGTGACCCTCTACTGATCCACCAGCGAGCGACCAGCAGGGGCTCCCGGCCACGGCCGGGAGCCCCTTCTCGCCGTCATCTGCCACGTCGGTCCGTCGGCCGAGCAACCGGAACACGAGCCGGTGACCCTTCCTTTACGACACAAGGCGTTGATGCGCAGGGTCTCGCTGGACGGGATGGACATCGACACGGAATGTTCACCTGCCGTGCCGCGCTGCGGCGCGATGGGGCCACTCCCCCATCGCGCCGCCTGGGCGAGTCAGATTGGCCGGTCAGGGCAGGCCCCTGTCGCCGGACCGGGTGAGGTCTCGCGCGCCGTGACGAGCGGGTGTGGTTGGCCGGTCATCGCCGACAGTGCGTCAGCGACGGCGTGTGGGTCCGCGCTTCGCGGGTGGTCCCCGAGCCGACCGTCACGCGTTTGGCCGGAGCGTCCAGCTCGACGCTCACGACGTCGTCGTAGACGGCTCGGCACCGAAGCTCACCGCGGGCCGGAGCTGACGGACCCGATGCAGGCGTCGGCGCGCAGACAGTCGTCCTCAGCGTCAGCGGCCTGCCCAGCGGCGCGACGGCGACCATCAGCCCGTCGACGGTCACCGCCGGCAGCCGCCGGGCATCTACTACGTGACCCTCACCGGTACGGGCACGGTGACCACGCAGAGCGCGACGTACGCGCTGACGGTCAACGGCCCGCTCGGCTGCTCGCAGACCAACGGCACGAACATGCCCATCCCCAACCCGGGGGAGGCAAGCAGCACGATGTTCATCTCGGGCTGCCCCGGCAACGCCTCCGCGGCCAGCACCCTGGCAGTGAACATCGTGCACACCTACACCGTCAACCTGTCCAGGGAGGTGGCCGCCGGCTGGTGGAGGCTGGAGGTGCGGGATTGGGCCTACCGCGACACCGGCTACATCAACAGCTGGACTTTGAACCTGTAGCCGTACCAGCGACAACAGCGCAAACCCACGCGGCCGGGGCTCCGATTATCGTCGGGCCCGGCTCCGTCATGGCTCAGCTCAGAACACGTTCGCGCACCGGTTGCCGGACCAGGGTGAAGTCCTGCTCGGTGAGGGGGGCAGAGACCTCTGGGGCGAGCATGACTGCGGGGCTCTGCTCCGGCAGCCCGGTGTTGGCCATCGTGGTCAGTTCCGCCCGGCCATGACGCCACCGTCGGCGTCCCACACCGCTCCGGTCACCCATCCGGCCCGGTCGGAGAGGAGGAACGCGGCGATGTCCGCGATCTCCCCTGGGGTTCCGACGCGGCCGATCGGATGGAACGAGTCGAAGCCGCTGATGGCATCGTCGACCTCCTCCTTGGGGATGAAGCCCTCATAGATCGGGGTGCGTACGACCGCAGGGGCGATCGCGTTCACGCGGATCTTGTGCGGTGCCAGCTCCATGCCCAGGTGCTGGGTCAGGGAGTGCAGTCCGGCCTTGGCCATCGAGTAGGCCGAGGACGGGGTCGCCGCGACCGCCTGGTGCGCCCACATCGACCCGAGGTTGACGATCGCCCCGCCCTTGCCACCGGCGACCATGTTCGCCGCCACCGTCTGGGTGATGAAGAACGTCGAGCGGTTCAGGTCGAGGTAGCTGTCGTAGTCCGCGGCGGTGTGCTCCAGGAACGGCTTGGGCACGAACACCCCTGCGGCGTTCACCAGCAGCGTCGCGTCCGCGTGCTCAGCACTGATCTGCTCGCGCAGGCCTTCCACCGCCGCGGTGTCGGTCAGGTCCACCGTGAGGGTGTGGACTGCTCCGCCGTGCGTAGCGAGGGACTCCTTCGCGGTGGCGAGCTTGTTCTCGTTGCGGCCTATTACGACCACCTCGCCGCCGGCTGCGGCGACACGAGCGGCGGTGGCGTACCCCATGCCGCTGCTGCCGCCGACGACGATCAGCTTGCGTCCGGTGAAGTTCATGTCCGGAGTTCCCATGGTGGCCTTTTCAGGCGGTCTCGTAGATGCGGACCTCAGGCTCGGCCTTCAGCAGCGGTGAGAGCGCTTCGACGACATCCTTGGTGAACAGCTCCGTCGACAGGTAGGCCTGCGCGTTGGCGGTCGTGGCGAATCCGTGCAGCACCTGAACGTCCTCGTCGCGCACGAGCAGCTCCTTGCTGGTTGCACCGGTGACGGTGTCCAGGAACGGCTGCTTGTACTGCTGGTAGACGCCCGCAGCCGCCGATCGGTCCGCCTCGTCGATCTTCAGCGTGATCTCCAGGTAAGCCACGATCGATCTCCTCCGTGTGTTCGTGCGGCAGCCTGTCTGCCACAACCCCACGTTATGGACAGCGTGGCTGTGCCGGTAGGGAGCGGCGGTGAATGGGGGCATAGCGCATGTGTATGGCTACTACTGCTTCGCCAGCCGGTCGGCGAGGATCCGAAGGTCCGGGGCCAGAGCGGAGTTCGGGTCCCACACCGCCTCGTAGAAGATCTCGACCTCGGTCCCCTCGTCCAGCAGCGGCCGATGCCGCGCGTCGGGGGTGGCCAGTTTCGACTGCGGGATCATCGCCGAACCCAGGCCGAGGTTCGCCCACTCCTCCAGGACCCGGTAGCTCGACGCCTCGCCGGGGTAGGCATGCACGGGGAGGTCGTGCGACTGGAGCAGGTCGCGCGTGAAGGTGGTCAGCCCGCACGTGTCCGGCATCAGGATGAGTTGCTTGCCTCCAGTTTCCTTCAGGTCGACCGGCGCATCACCGGTTGGCATCGACTCCACGAGCACGACCGGCTCGGAGTCGATGATGTGGTGCTCGTAGCGCGGCAGCGGCGCCACCGACGGGACCAAAATGAGATCGAGCTCGCCAGCCACCAGTGCGCCCTTCAGCTCGGCCATGTTCGCCTCGCGCAGCACCAGCTGCCGCGGGTTCGGAAACGCGGCCTGGCAGCACACCGCGCTGTAGGCGCTGGCGACGAGCTTCGGGTTGATCAGCGGCGACACGCCCATGCGGATGCTCTCGTCACCGCGTGCGTTCCACCTTTTCGCCTCCGCGGCGATGCCGTCGAGCGCCGTCAGCGCCCGCTCGACCAGAGGAAGGATCTGGGACCCGAACGGGGTCTGGGTGACCCCGCGCGGCGACCGCTCGAACAGACGCTCACCCAGCCGTTCCTCCAGCTTGGCGATACCGTTCGACAGCGCTGGCTGCGTCACCCCGTACGCGCGCGCGGCCGCACTGAACGAGCCCGTCTCCGCCACCGCCTGCGCGTATCGCAGACCCTCGACGCTCAAACGTTCGGCCATAACCCCATCTTATCGCCAGTTTACTGGTCACTTCTACGGGACGTCGTCGTGACACATGCGCTCGGCTTATATCAGGTCGAGCCCATGACCTGCCTGTTGTCCGCGTGGTACGAGAGCGGAGCAACCATGACCAGCGCCGCCGACCACGGTGCACGTCAACGTCGCGGGAGCGCCGCTGCTTCCCGAGCAGGTCGCGGCCACCACGCCCGAACGCGGGTGGGCGCGTATCACTGTCTCGGCGAGCGGGAGCCTGCGACGTTGACGTCGCCGGGCTCTGTGTGGGGGTCGAGGAATGGAGCGTCGTGGGCGGGATCGGCCGAGGCTCTAACGGGCTTCGTCGAGTTGACAATCGCTTTCCATGGTTCTTCCGTCGATCCGGGGCGCCTCGTCATGCTGGAACTGAACGGCAATCTCGCCGACCGCCAACGATTCCTGTTGTTCAGCTACGGGACATTCTTTCGGCCCGCTGCGCGGCGGTCGTCGCCGAGCATTAAGACATGCTTGAACGGGGTGCGTGCCAATTACACGCAAGGGTTCGCCGAGGCGCTTCACTCTCCCCTGTTCTACCGGCCCGGGCGCGCGAGCCACCAACTGGGGGCTGATCGGGAGAGAAAAGCCCAGGTGAGGGCTCTGGTGCCGGGCTCGATCAGCGTCGTGCTCCGGAGATGACGCTGCGGTTCGCACCCCGCAGCCATTCCAGGCTCTTCGGCCATAGCGTTTAATTATGGGCAGATTCCTTCAGCTCACCTACCCGTACCGCTTCAGCGTGCATAGGGTCGATGAGGCTTCAACCCCGGATCATGAATCCCCTCTACATGCATGAGGCGGAGAGCGGAGCAACTATTTTGTCCAGCATCGCCATCACCATGAGGGTCGCCGCAGCTGGGGCGGCGCTCACGCCCGAAGCTATCGAGACCGTGTCGCCGGAGCGGGGCTGGGTCCGAGTGGCGGTGTCAGCGAGCGGGGTGTGCCACGCCGACATCAGTACAGCGGCGGCGCAGGGATTTTCGACGCTGTTCCCTGTCACGCCCGGCCATGAAGTGGCCGGGGTGATCGCCGAACTCGGCGACGACGTCGAGGGATGGAGCGTTGGTGACCGGGTCGTGGTCGGCTGGTTCGGCGGCAGCTGTGGCCACTGCGAGTTCTGCCGAGTCGGCGACGTGGTCCACTGCGCCCGACGCAAGGTACCCGGCCTGGCTTACCCCGGCGGATGGTCGGAGAGCATCACCGTTCCGGCCGACGCTCTCGCGCGGGTACCCGAGGGCATGGATCTCTTCGATGCCGCACCGATGGGCTGCGCTGGCGTGACGACCTTCAACGCGGTCCGCCATGCCCACGTGCGGGCCGGTGGGACAGTTGCCGTGTTCGGTCTCGGCGGCCTCGGGCACCTCGCGATTCAGTTTGCCGCGAAGATGGGATATCGGACGATCGCGATTGCACGCGGGGCAGAACGCGCAGAACTGGCGCGCCAGCTCGGCGCGCACCACTACATCGACAGCACTGCGCAGGCCCCCGGGGCGGCGCTGGCCGAGCTGGGTGGCGCGGACCTCATCGTGAGCACCGCTCCGACGACCGAGCCTGTCGCAGAGCTGCTGAACGGGTTACGTGTCCACGGCAGGCTCACCCTCGTCGGCGTCGACAGCGGCGCGGTCCACGTCCCCGCCGCTCAACTGGTCCTGAAGGGGCAGGTCCTCACCGGCCACCTCACCGGTAGCGCCCGTGACACCGAGGAAGCCATGCGGTTTGCCACGACGACAGGGGTGCGGCCCGTGTTCGAGCGGATGACGTTGGAGCAGGCCGGCGAAGCGGTCGCACGCATCAGTGCGGGAGCGGCGCGCTTCCGCATCGTCCTCGACGCGAGCGAGAACCGATGAGCGCGGAGCCCGGGCGCCGGGATGTGATCGTCATTGGCGCTGGTGCCGCCGGTCTCACCGCGGCGAACGCGTTGTCACGCGCGGGGCGGACGGTGCTGGTCCATGAGGCGCGTGACCGGGTAGGCGGGCGTGTCCGCAGTGTCGCCACCTCGCGAGGAACGGTGGATGTCGGGGCGACCTGGTTCTGGCCCGACGAACCCCTCGTCGAGTCCCTCGCCGAGCAGCTCGGGCTCGGTGTCTTCGCGCAGCACCGGGACGGTGATGCGTTGTTCGAAACCATGCAACCGGGGGTGCAGCGCCTGGATGGAAACCCGATCGATGTGGCCGCGTTCCGTTTCGCAGGTGGCGCCCAGGCCCTCGCGCAGCGCCTGGCCGACCAACTGCCCCCGGGAACGCTGCGCCTGGAAGACCCCGTGACCGCCGTGGCGGTTACATCGGCTGGGGTTCGGGTGGACGCGCGTGGCGGTAGCACGCTCGGCGATCACGTCGTCATCGCGGTGCCGCCCGCGCTGGCCGTGGAGCAGATCACCTTCACCCCGGAGCTGCCGGCCGACCTGCGGGGCACGGCCGAACGGACCGCCGTGTGGATGGGTGGGACGGTCAAAGCCGTCGCCGTCTACGACGACGCGTTCTGGCGGGCCGCGGGTCTGTCGGGATCAGCGATCAGCTACGCCGGTCCGTTCCGCGAGTTCCACGATCACAGCGGACCCGAGGCGGCGCCCGCGGCGATCTTCGCGTTCGCCCCGGCCCAACGGTTTGCGCGCTCCGACGGGTCTGCTGTCGAGCGGGCGTTCCGCGACCAGCTCACGCGCATGCTCGGGCGGCAGGCAGACCATGCGCGTGAGATCCACGTCGTCGACTGGAGCCGCGAGCGGTTCACGGTCCCACGACACCCCGCGTACCGGACGTCGACGGACACGTTCGGGGCGGCGGTGTTCCAGCAGCCGGTACACGATCGGGTCCACTGGGCCTCGACGGAGACCGCGACCGCTTACGCCGGGCACATCGAAGGAGCGGTCCGCGCCGGCTTGAGCGCCGCCAAGACGATCGCACGAACAATGCGCGGAGAACGACGCTGAGGGCCGACGCTTGGCATTGAGCAGGTGACCCTCAGCGTTGACACCCGCACCGACGAGCTCTCCCCCGAACTCAAGCTCCCTCGGGAAGCGCCAGCGCTCTCGGACACGTGCAGCACCTCGTTGCTCGGATCGCAGAGCCAGTCACGCCTCGTGCACCTCGTGCTTTCGAGCACTGGACACGGTGGTGGCGGCGTCGCGGGTACTGGCGCGTCTGCGGCGCACCTGCATGAGGCTCCACGCGGCCAGGGCGGCGGCGATGACGATGGCGACGACGAGGAGGTCGGGGACCCTGTTGGCGCCTTGCAGAACGGCGCCCTCGATGCGGGCCTGGTCGGCGGCGCCGAGGACGCCGCCGAGGAGAGTGGTGCCGCCGGTGGCCAGCAGCAGAATTCCGACGGCGACCGTGAGCGCGCCGCCGATGATGCCGGTCCAGGTGTTCCACCACCGGCCGATGGTGACGGCGCGCGGGCGGACGAGGCGTTTCACGAACGGCAGCCGCCCCCACAGCAGGGCGAGAACAAACAGGGGCAGCGCCATGCCCGCGGCGAAGATCAGCAGGACGATTCCGCCGGACAGCGCGTTACCGGCGACGGCGGCGAAGGTCAGCACAGCGCCCAGCAGCGGCCCGGCGCACACCCCGGCCAGGCCGTAGACGGTTCCGAGCGCGTACACGGCGGCGACCGACGTGCCCTCAGCGGCCTTCCGACCGGGCAGGAACGGCATCGGGATATTCAGCAGCATGATCACTCCGAGGACGATCACGACGATCGCGGCGACGGTGACCAGGACGAAGCGGTGCTGGTTCACGAGCGCTCCGAGGGTCCCGGCGAGCACCCCGAGCGGGACCAGGGTGGTGATCAGCCCGAGATAGAACACACCGGTGCGGGCGACAAGCGCGGCGGGGCTGCTGAACGCATAGGAGAAGAACGCCGGTAGCAACATCGCCGAGCACGGGCTCAGCAGCGTGAGCACGCCGCCGAGGAAGGCGCCCAGAAGGCCGAGCTCCATGGAGATATCTACTCCGCCTGCGCCAGCGCCGTGTCGAGGAACTCGCGGAACGCGCCGAGTGGCTGCGCACCCGACAGCGCGGTGGTCCCGGCGACGAAGAACGGCACGCTGTTGACGCCAAGCTGTTGCGCCGAACGGGTGCTCTCCTGCCCGGCCGCGCGAAGCTTCGGGTCGTCGAGGTCGGCGGCGTACCGGTCGATGTCGGGCACACCCGCCTTCTTGGCGAACGCGATCAGCTTCTCCCTGGGCAGATCCGGGTGCCCGCGCTCCGGTGCGGCGTCGTACACGGCCGTCACGAACTCCATGAACTTGCCTTGCTTCGCCGCCGCGCGCGCAGCGATCGCCGCGTCCTCGGACTGCTCGCCGAAGAACGCCACGTCGTGGAACTCGATGCGCACCTTGCCCGTGTCGACGTACTCCTTGATCAGCGTGGGCAGGGTGTCCCTGCTGAACACCGCGCAGTACGGGCATCGCAGGTCAGTCCACTGGGTGAGCACGACGGGTGCGTCGATGTCGCCGATCGCCATCGGATCGTCGGCGTCCCGGCGTACAAAAACTGGGTCGTCTGTCGCTTCCTCGGACCGTTCCGATGACGCCGACGTCGAAGGTGTCGATGCGCTGGTCGGGCTCTGCCCGGGCAGCGATTGAGCTGCCACCACTACCCCGAGGAACGCGGCGATCACGCCCAGCACGACGTTCAGCCGTCGTGAACGGCGATACTTCGCCTCCATCACTTGCAGTGAGGCCTTTGTCGAAGAGGTCACCCCGCTAGGATACAAGATGAATCCAAAGGGGGGCCTGGCAGCGGTACCTCATGACTGGCGACAGCGCGCGATCGCCGGGCTCACGATGCCTGCGGGGTGAGTGCGCGGGTGACCATGAGGACGGTGAGTGGGATGAGCGTGATCATCGCGAGGATGGACAGCGCCGAGAAGCTGGTGAGGACGAGCAGGGGGCCGGCGGCGAACGCTGCGGTTGCGCCGCAGAGGTTCGAGAGCGCGTCCACACCTCCTTGGGATGCGGCTCGTGTCTGGGTGGCGACGGCGGTGCTGAACAGTGCGGATCCGGCGACGTTGACGAACGACCAGCCGATGCCGAGCAGGATCAGCGACACGATGATCCACGCGGTGTCGTCGGGTTTCACGGCACCGATCACGAGCGAGGCGAGGAAGATGACGATGCCGGTGCTGATCGCGAACCGGTGACCGCGCCGGTCGGCGATCAGGCCCACGAGCGGGGAGAGGGCATACATTCCGGCGATGTGCAGGCTGATCGTGATCCCGATGACGCTGATCGATCCGCCTTGGTGGGCGACGTGAACCGGGGTCATGGTCATGATCGAGACCATCACCACCTGGGCGGTGAGAATCGCGATCATCGCCACTCGGGCCCGCCGGTTCGTGCGCAGCTCGATGAGTACCTGGCGGATGCGGCCGGGGCGCTTGCCCGCGGGAGTGCTTCGTGGCGTCTGCGCAGACTGTTCGAGCAGGAGGAGAGGGTCGGGGCGCAGCCACACGAACACGACGACGCCGGCGAGGGCGAGGCAGACCGCGGCGATGAGGAACGCGCTGGCGAAGATGGTGAGCCCGGTGGCCGCACCGACGAGTTCGCCGGGCATGCCGAGGTTCGGGCCGAGGACGGAGCCGAGTGTTCCCACCCAGACGACCAGGGCGAGTGAGCGGGCTTTGTGTCGGGGTTCGGCGAGGTCTGTCGCAGCGAATCGTGATTGGAGGCTCACCGCGGAGCCGGCCCCGATCAGGAGGAGGCCGATGAAGAGCGGGACGACCATGCTCCACTGTGCGGCGGCGACCAACAGTGCTGCGCCGGCGGCGGCCATCCACCATCCGCCGCTGAGTGCGACGCGACGTCCGCGGCGCGCGGCGAGGTTCCCCAGTGGCAGGCCCAGGAGCGCCGCACCGAGTGTGCTGGCGGTGCGGGCCAGTCCTGCCCAGGCTTCGTTGTCGGTAACCTCTCCTGCCAGCAGCACGCCGATCGAGGGTGCGACGCCGACGCCGACGGTGCCGATGATCTGCGCGATGACGAGCACTGTCATCGTGCGTCGTTGGACGGCGTCGATGGTCGGACCCGCCGGGGTGAGGGAGGCGCTGTCGGCGCGGACCGAGCATTGGGGTTCTAGCACGTGATTCCTTGTCTGCGTGACGTATCAGGCGAGAACGTCGCCCAGCAGCTGCGATTCGATGACCCGCTTCGGTGCCGCTCCCACCATCTCCTTGGTGACCATCCCGGCGGAGAACACCTTCAACACGGGGATCGAGGTGATGCCGTACTTCGCGGCGGTCGCAGGGTTCTCGTCGACGTTCAGCTTGAACACGCGCAGCTTGTCGACGTGCTCATCGGCGATCTGCTCCACGATCGGGCTCAGTGCACGGCAGGGCGGACACCATGCGGCCCAGAACTGGACCAAGACCGGCTTGTCGGCGGCAAGGACATCCGCCTGGAAGGATGCGTCGGTGACGGGACGCGCAGTGGACATGGGTGTTCCCTCTTCCTTTAGACGACTGCGGTTTCGCGAGTCGGGCTCGGTTCATCTCGGCTGGAGGCATCCGCATGCGCCTCCACGGCACGCGAGAGAACGGCATCGGGCAAAGAGGCCAGGAAGTGTTCGGCGTCCAGTGCTGCTGTCGCGCCGGAACCGGCGGCCGTGATCGCCTGCCGATAGTGCGGGTCGATGACGTCCCCGGCGGCGAAGACCCCGGGCAGCCCGGTCCGGGAGCTGCGCCCCTCGACGGCGATCGTGCCCTGTTCGGTGTCGGTGGTGTTCATCAGCTCACCGCCCGCCTCGACCGAGGAGGCGACGACCAGCGGGTGAAGGTTCGCGCGGGCCGCGTAGACCGCAGCGGTGTAGCCGGCCGGCCCTGAACCGATGATGATGAGCTGCCTCACGGGCACTCCTTCCTCTCGCGCCCGTCCGATGGGTGCTTCCCGAACAACGCCTGTCACCAGCGTTGGATTCCAGCAGGACGCAACTTGTATCCTAGATACCGAGGCTCGTTCCCGCCAGTCGGGTGGCGGCCCGGTATGCTGGGCCGGTTGAATGCCAGTTGCACTGAAACGGAAACAAGATGTTCCGAGGGGAGGGGCCGCACGTGACGTCCGCTGCTGGCGAGTCAGCCACCGACCAGGCGTACCGCAGGATTCGCGATGACATTCTCGGCGGCGTGTTTCCCAGCGGCACCATGCTCGGGGAGGCGGCGCTGGCCGCACAGATCGGCGTGAGCCGCACCCCCGTCCGCACCGCCCTGGCCCGGCTGCAGGACGAAGGGTGGATCACGATCTACCCCAAGCGCGGCGCCCTGGTCCAAGGGCTCAGCGACCGCGCGATCAAAGACCTGGCCGACACCCGTCTCATCCTCGAGGTCACCTCCGTTCGACGCGCCTCAAGCCAAGCGCGTGAGATGCTCGCGGACCGTCTCGAGCAGGCGGTCGTCGAACAGGAACGCGCGTTCCGGGAACGCGATCTGGAACGCTTCATCGAACTGACGATCGCGTTCCACCGATCGTTCGTGGAGTCCAGCCGCAACGAGGTCATGCTGGAACTCAACGACCGCCTCGCCGACCGACAACGGTTCCTCCTGTTCAGCCACGGAGAACGCCTACTCGCACGGTGTCAGGCCATCATCGCCGAGCACCAACACCTGCTCGCATCCCTGCGCACCGGTGACATCACCGGTTTCGGCGACGCGCTCCGCTCCCACCTCAGCGACAACTACGGCAAACCACTCGACCCTGTATGCCCGCCACCGTGACTGTGTGCGCTCACCTCCCGCTCGATCCCCGGCACCGGCGGTCTTCTCCAACTGCGGGGAGTCGGCCTTGACGGTGTGGACCTCCCAGGGCTCGTTGCCAGGGCCGCGTACCCGGACCTTGTCCCGGAGGGCGTAGCAGCACTCGGTGTTGTTCTCCTCCAGAGTGATCAGACCGGCGTCTGTGAGGAGGCGACACCCCCACCCGCACGCCGGTATGGGCGACGGGGAACATAGGGCATGCTCGAAGGCCTTGACGACATCGAGTGGCGGCGGCTCGGCCACGCCTACGGGGCGGCCGACGACCTGCCCGGCCAGATCCGCGCCCTGCGATCGCCCGATCCTGCTGAACGAGACGAGGCCCTCGGTACCCTCTACACCAACATCTTCCACCAGGGCAGCCGGTTCCAGGCGAGCGCCTACGCAGTGCCGTTCCTGCTGGAACTGCTCGCCGACCCCGCCACTCCGGACCCGGCGGCGATACTCGCCCTGCTGACCTCCCTGGCGGTCGGCTACGACGAGAACTTCCTGCCGGACGGTTTCCCGGTGACCGACCAGCGCCGGGCCGCCGAAGGCGGGCGAGAGCTGCTCGCCGCGAAGCCGCCCCCCTGGACCGGCGAGGACGAGGCGAAGAAGGAGTACGTCGAGTACGCGTACGTCCAGTCCCTGACCGCAACGGAGCAGAACCGGCTGTGGTCGTACATCGAACTGGCGGTGTACGACGCGGTACGGGCCGGGGTGCCGCTGTTCCGTAGCCTGCTGGGCCACCCTGATCCAGGGGTGCGAATCGGGGCGGCGCACGCCCTCGCCTGGTTCCCGGAGGAGGCCACCGGTAGCCTGCCCACGCTGACCCACGCGACCGCGGCCAGACTGGAGCCCGACCGGGCGGAGGTCGTACCGGAGCCCGATGCGGTGGCCACCATGCTGGTGGCCACCGGGTTGCTCGGCGCCGCGCCGGACATCCGGTTTCTGGCCGACCCGCACCCGCTGGTCCGCTGGGCCGCCGCGATCGGGCGGGCCCGGGTACTGGGTGCGGAGGCCGACGAGGCGACCGTTGACGAGCTGTTGGCCTGGGCAGCCGCCCCGCCCGATGACACGGCGAACCCGCCGGCGGACGCGGGGTGGGTGCCGTTCCTCAATGGAGACCTGGGCGGGTACGCCGGACTCGCCCTGCGGCAGCTCGGCCCCCAGCACACGGACCGCGCCTTCGACGCGCTGCTCCGCCGGCTGCCCACCGTCAGCGGCGACCAGTCGCTGACCGTGCTGGGAGAGGCGTTGCGCCTCGCGTTCCCGGATGGGCCGCTGCCGGCGGCGACGCCCGCTGCGGCGTTGACGCCACGACAACGACGGCTCGCCGAGGTGCTGAGCCGGTCACCCGTTCCCTGGCTGATCGACGGGCAGGACTTCGGCAACGTCGCCGAGCTCGTTGACGAGTACGGGCTGCCGGACAGCCGTGAGGCGCTGCTCGCGTACCTCGCGCGTCTGCCGTAGACCGCCGCGTGCCGGTCGCAGAACATGCTGGACACCTGCGCCTACCACGCGATGCGCTACTCACTGGCGGCGAAGTCGACCGGCGACCGCTGCCCCGTACGGGTAGCGGAAGTCGAAGGCGACCGCCCGCCTCCGGTGCCAGTGTGGTGCCGTTGTCGACCTGTGCCCTGCCGCGGCGATCGTCCTGTCGACCGACCGCCGACCCTGGGGTGGGTGGGGGACGGTGGTCGGAACGGGTCCACCGACGCAGAGGGTCAGGGCTTGCGGGCGACGCCGGCCCAATAGTAGGCCGCATGCGGGTCGTCCGAGCTGGCCTCATCGGGCCGCCACGCCATGACGGGCACGATGCCCGGCTCGATCAACTCCCACCCGTCGAAGAACCGCTCCACCTCGGCGCGCGTGCGCGGCACCAGCGTCATGTGGCCCTGATTGGCGGCGGCCACCGCCGCGCCCATCTCTGAGGGGTTGAAGTCCTGCGTCGGATGGGTGATGGCCAGGTAGCTGCCAGAAGGCAAGGCCCGCGTTATGGTACGCAGCCTCTCCCCCGGCTCGTCCTCGTCGCGCAACAGCATGAGCACCGCGATGAGCGTGAGCGCCACGGGCCGGCTCAGGTCTAGCGTGCCAGTGAGGCGGTCGGCGAGGATCGTCTCCGGCCGGCGCAGGTCGGCGTGGATGTACTCACTGCGCCCCTCCTCGCTGCTAATCATCAGCGCCCGGGCGTGCGCCAGCACGATGGGATCGTTGTCCACGTACACCACCCGGGTCTCGGGCGCCAGCGCCTGGGCGACCTCATGCAGGTTGGGCCGGGTGGGGATGCCGGTGCCGATGTCGAGAAACTGGCGGATTCCGGCCTCGGCCACCAGGTAGCGGGCCACCCGGTGGACGAACCGCCGGTTCTCGGCGGCCATCATCCGCAGGGTGGGGATCGCCTCGATCAACGCGGCGCCCACCGCCCGGTCGACAGCGAAATTGTCCTTTCCACCGAGCCACCAGTCGTAGACCCGGGCCGAATGCGGTACGGAGACGTCCACACCGGTGGGCGGGATCTCCTCGGTCCGACTTCCGGCGGAACGCGTCACGGTCGACTCCCTCGAAGAGGCCGGGATAGACGTGCGTAGCCTAGACGACGCCCGCCCACCCCGCGATCCGGTCCTATTCAGATGTGGGCCCGACCCGCTTGGACGAACATCCGGCATCCTTCGAGCACTGCGGCCCAAGACGTGACCGGCGGCTCGTCTCCGCACGCAGGCCGTCAACGGCCATCTCGAGTTCCGTGAAGGGCCGTCAGGCCAGCTTCCTGATCGACTCCGCGACCGCGTCAAGCGCCTCGGCCACCATTTCCGGCGACCCACTCAGATCCACGGGACGGGTGTGCAGGCGCTGGTTTCCCCCGACCACTGTGATGACTCGGTCCGGAGCGAGGTCGGCACGGCAGTAGATGAGCATCCCGCGCGGTAGTCGCAGGGCCGTGGTGTAGGCCAGCAGTTGGTAATAGTCGCTGGTACGTGCCAGACCGCCCCCGGTCAGTTTGTACTTGACGTCCGCAACGAAGACGACCTCCGCGCCCCGCAGGAAGAGCAGGTCGGGGTTCATGGTGACGGGTGGGGAGACGCTCAGGGAAACGTCCATCTGCTCGAGGACCTCGATCGTGGGGTAGAGCCTTGCGCGTAGCTCGTCCCCGATCCACTTTTCGAATAGCCTGTTCATGTCGACCAGGAAGCTCTGCGCCGTCAGTCCACCCGCGCCCTGGGTGAGGCCGAAGCCCTCGAGGACCAGCCGCGCAAGGGCAAGAGCCGGTTGGTAGTGCTCATTGAGCGGTGTGCGCCGGATCAGGTCGCACTCGGTCAGCGCGACCGGCGAGTCACCCACTCCTTCGAGGCGCTGGAGCAGCTCACCGGCCATGCGACGCAGGACGGGGCCCACTGGCCACCGCACGACATGCCGGACGGCCGCCAGCAGAATCCGGTTCTCGGGGATGTCCGCGGTGAAGTCGTCGAAGCGGCACGGCACTGGCCAGGAGTCCCACGGCCGTGCGGCCAACTGCTGGACGTCCATGCGTCCGCGGATCACCGGGAGTCGCTGGTCGACAGCACGGTAGCCGTGGACGAGCCCTCGGCTGGTCGCCCCGTTGATCGCCCGTAGCACCAGTTCCGCGATGCCTTCGACGAAGTCACTCCGGTCGTACGCCGCCGCGTCGGTTCCCCACTCGACCAGGCCCGCGCCGGAGGTGAACATGGTCAGAACGGTCCGCAGGTCCCGCACCTTGGGCAGGATCTGGATGGTCAGCCGAGGCAGGACCACGGCGCCCACCCAGGAGGTGGCCTGGAGGAAGTACGAACCGGCCTCGTCCGACGGGGTGAGTTCGAGGCGGCCGCCGGGGAGGCCGCGGAGCAGGGACACCTCCGCGACGTCGAGAGCTACGGGTCGCGGCGAGGCCTCGTACTCGCGAAGCCTCACCACGCCGGCGACCTGGGATTCAGAAGGAAGACTCATCGGAATCGTCCGAGGCGGCATCCACGGCCGCGCTCCCCGAAGCGGAGGACGGCCCGTACGCGGCGTGCACCTTCGCCCAGGCGAACTGCTCCAGCTGGTCGGGCCGGCCGTACAACTGGTCCTCGATGAAGGGGTAGACGTCGTACTCCCAGATGCGTGCGAGCCGCTCGTCGGTGAGGCCCTGTCTCATGAAGTGGCTGTGACCGACCTGCAGGTGCGGCCCCTTCAGCAGGACCCGGAGCCGCTCGTTCACCTGATCCACCAGTCCGGCGACCCACACCGGTTCCCCGTTCTTCTTCAACCAGGCGGCGAGCACCGACCGCATCGCTCCCTCGTGCGGCATGAACGGGATGAAATGGAACCGTCGGCGCAGGGCCGCATCCACCATCGCGATCGACCTGTCAGCGGTGTTCATGGTGCCGATGAAGAAGAGGTTGCGCGGCAGCTCGAATGGTTCGTCGGGTCGATAGGCGGTGCGTACGGCCTTGTTCCGGTATTCCAGCAGGAACAGCAGTTCGCCGAAGACGCGCGGCAGGTTGGCGCGATTGATCTCGTCGATGATCAGGTAGTGCGGCACGCCGGGGTTGTTCTCCGCCTTCTCCGCCATCAGCGCAAGCGGCCCGGAGCGAAGCTCGTAGGTCAGCTGCCCCCGGTCATCGGTGCGGGGCCGGTAGCCCTCGAAGAAGTCCTCGTACGAGGTGGAGGGATGGAACTGGACGAGCATCCGCCTTTCCGGGTCCTGCTGCAAGGCGCCGGCGAGCCGGTCCGCCAGGTAGGTCTTGCCGGTGCCCGGAGGGCCGTAGAAAATGAGTTGTCCCTTCTCGTGGAGCAGTTCAGCGAGCTCGCGCAGGAACGGTTCGGGCAAGAGGAGATCCTGCGCGGTCCGGGCGATGCGGTCCTCCTCCTCGACCGGCTCCACAGCGTCGTGGTTGAGCATCCAGTAGGCGAACTGGCCCTGCCCCCAGGGATCGCCGGGCAGCAACTGCTCGAGCGTTGCCCGCAGCCGGTCGTTCGCCTCGACGTGCTGCTGGCCGCGGCTCAGCGCGCCGTTCGGCTCCGCAAGCCCGAACCGGCGAAGCATGGCGATCTTCCCCATCGGACCCGTCAGCGGGAAGATCGGCAAGAAGCGCCGGGGGTCGGTGACAGCGAACAGCTTCAGCAGCACGCTCTCGCCCAGCCCTTTCGTGCCGAGGTCTGTCCAATCCAGGCCTCGGTCGATGCGGGTGGCGACCTCCCCGTCGCCGAAGAGGATCTCACGAAGTTTGTTGGCGAAGGCGTCGAGGGCGACCGAGTCCATGCCCGAAAGGCTGGCGTTGAGCACCGACTGGGGACCCGGGTTGCCGTAGCGCTTGCCGTTCACGAGCAGCCGGAACTGATCCAGGTCGAAGATGGTCAGGTTCTCGGGTGAGAGGGCCTCAGCGAACTGCTGTCGCTGTTCGGCATGCCACTCGTCCTTGTCGTTCGGGTAGGGGCGCTCAGCCTTGAACCTGGCGAGCGCCGCCGCCAGGTCCTCCCCCTCGGAGGTTGTCGCCGGCCCGGCCTCTCCCTGGCCGGCGACCAGCCTCACCAGCGGCTTGAGCCGACCCACCTCCTCGAGTATCGCGTTTCTCAGGGCGACGCCCCGGGGAACCTCGGACCAGGGCCACCACTTCCCCACGAGCGTGCTCCCACCCGGATCGGCGTCGACCGGAACGAGCCGGTCTCCGGTGAGGTGGGGCCGGATCTCGAAGAACCGGTGACCGGAGGGGAGCGGACCCGTGGCAAGCGCCGCGCCGGCGCCCGGGTTCCGCCAGTCATACAGGCCGAGCGCAAGCCCCGAGCGCGTGGCCCACAGCCGTAGGCCGGCCGCAGACACCGCCCCGGGCAGCGACCAGGTGGCGTAGGCGTCCGCGCGATACGCAGCCGCCTTGTCCGAGGCGATTCGGTCCTGCGGTTGCGAGGTCTCCAGCTCGAGTCCCGTGGCGGCCCGCAAGTCCGCCAGAAGCCCCTTGGCGGCGATGTGCAGCTCGCCCTTCAGTTGGGCGGCGAGAGCGGCTGCTCGACTCGAACGTTCCTCGTCCGGATAGCGCGCGCCCACCTCGTAGGTGGCCATGATGCCGGCGGCCTCGTCGCACATCTCGCGCACGGCGGGGTTGACTCCCACGAACCCCTGGCGCTCGGCCAGGAACCACATCAATCGCTCGAACCGGTGGACATCGTCGGGACAGAACGCGCGTGCCGCTTCAACCACCGCCAGGTAGCGGTCGGCGTTCTCCCATGTCCGCAGCCAACCCAGCGCCCACATCCGCTCCGGCGCGCTCTTCCACATCACCGGCCAGCCCGGCTGCACATCGTCCGTCGACCAGAACACCGACAAGACGTACGGGATCCGCCCGACGGCCGGTTGCCCCTTGCTCGCCAGGTCCCGGGTCACCCGCTCGACCTCGGCGAGCCGGGAGCGCGCCTCATCCACGGTCGCCGGCGTCGTGAACGCGCGCACCAGCACGTCCAGCGCCTCGGGGTCATCGGGCAGGTTGTTGGCGACCTGGTTGAGCCACATCTGACCGAAACCGGAGAAGGCGATGTACGGGCCTTCCCGACGCGACCACTTGTCCGAACCTGCCCGGAACGCCGCGAAATCCCGGGTGGCGACGAGCTCCGAAACCAGATCACGGGCCTCGGCGTCCCGGGTGGGCCGCAGCTCGTCCGCCTCCGCCCAGCGCTGCTTCACTTCCTCGTCGAGGTCCACGGCCGCCTCGACCTGATCGAGCTTGCGCCGCCACCGGGGCAGGTCGTCGGGATGGATCACCAGAGTTCACTCGTCCCTGTCATCGGCTCCATGCCGCAGCCACGGCACACGACAGCATCCCACGATCGCGTCGCCAGCTAACAAAGGAAAGCGACCGAGTATGGAAGGGCCAGGTGGAACGAGCAACAGGGGAAAACCGCCAAAGGGCCAGCTCCCTGGCTGCCTGGATCAGCGTGGCGGCAGCACGCCCAAGGCGCTCGAAATAGCCCGTTGGTTGTCGGGATACCGACACAGTCCATTCTGGTCGGAAAGAGATATTGACCTGTCGCAAGTTGCCTGAGAGCCTGACTGGCTCGGTCGCGTGACGAGCACACGTACAGAGCGGTTTTGGAGAGGAGCCGGTGGAGTGGCGCCGGAGAACCTGACGGCATATGGCTCAACCCTCGACGCCGACCAGCAGGTGTTGGCGAACCAGTCGCGACGTCCGCCCCGGCCGATGCCAGTGATCGTCCTCGCCGACATCAGCGGAAGCATGGACGGCGAGAAGATCCACGTGCTCAATCGCAGTATCCGGAGCATGCTGCACGCGTTCGCCATGGAGGACTCCGCGCGGGGAGAGATCCACGTCGCGGTGATCGCTTTCGGCGGGGACGAGGCCGTCGTGCACCAGCCGCTGGTCCGCGCCTCACAGGCACAGTGGGCCGAGTTGACACCGCGGGGCAGGACCCCGATGGGTGGTGCGTTCAACCTGGCCCGGGCGCTGCTCGACGACCCGACCGCCGTGCCGAAGCGGGCCTTCCCACCCACCCTGGTCCTGGTCTCCGACGGGCTGCCCACAGACGACTGGCAGGGTCCGCTGACCGCGCTGCTCGGCACCCGTTGGGGTGCCCGGGCACTGCGGCTGGCCATCGGGATCGGCGTCGATCGGACCTCGGAGGCCGACGAGGTGCTGACGCAGTTCAGCACTCCCGGCACCGACGTGCTTCGGAGCGACCAGGTGCACGAGATCCCGGCGCAGTTCCGGTGGGTGACCGCGACGGTGACCGAACAGCTGCACCAGCGCACCGCACCGAGAGCCGTCCGGTTGGAGGATCTGGATTGAGCATGCAAGGCGCTGCGTGGCCGAGCAGTGTCCGGGCCGCGAGCAACAACCTGCACCTCGATCTCCTGCTCGACAACCAGTTGGGAAGCGGCGGCGAAGGGGCGGTCTTCCGCACCCGGTACGGCGGCCTGGCTGTGAAGCTGTGCGCCCCCGACGATTCCAGCCGGGACCGGATGGCCGAGCTCTTCGCCCGCCTTCGGTGGCTGCCACTGGACGGCATTCCCCTCTGCCGCCCGCTGGAGCAACTGGCGCCGCCGCATGTCGGCTACGTCATGGAACTGTTGGAGGACATGGTTCCGCTGCGGGAGCTGTGCGACCCGCCCCAGCAGGACGAGGACGCGTGGTATCTCGGCGGTGGTGGCCTACGTCGCCGGCTCGTCCTGCTCGCCCGGTGCGCCGGTGTCCTCGCCACCCTGCACGACCGGGGAATCGTCTACAGCGACGTCTCTCCGGGTAACGTGCTGGTCTCCGCCGACCTCGGATACGACGAAGTCCGGCTGATCGACGCCGACAACCTGCAGACCGAGAGCAGTACGGCGGCCCGTCGGCTCGGAACGCCCTTCTACACCGCACCGGAGCTCCTGCGCGGGCAGAGCGGCAACACCGTCTTCAGCGACGTCTACTCGTTCGCCGTGCTCGCGTACGAGGTCCTGACCATGAATCACCCGCTGATCGGCGACTACGTCAACGAGGGCGAGGTCGAGCTGGAGGACGACGCCCAGCGTGGGCTGGTGCCGTGGATCGACCACTCCACGGACGATCGTAACCGGACCCGGTTCGGCTACCCGGCCGACCGGGTGCTCACCCGGCGCCTGCGGGATCTGTTCCGACGTACCTTCGAGGAGGGGATGACCGACCCGTGGGCGCGCCCCGGCGCCGGGGAGTGGTCGGCGGCCCTGCACGCCGCCGCCGACCGCTGCCTGGTCTGCCCGTGCGGTCAGAGCTTCCTCGCCGCGCACCCCACCTGCCCGTGGTGCCGGGCCACCCGCCCGCCGGCGCTGACGGTCACCGTGCTCGAACAGTTTCCCCGCCTGGGTGAGGGGCCACCACCGTTGCTCGCCCAGGACGACCTGACGCTGGTGCTGCAGGCGCACCGGCCGCTCCTGGTCACGAACCGCACGGCGGTCCGACACGCGGAGGACCCGACCGTGGCGCTGCTCCGGATGGAGTGGGAGGGCGGCGCCGAGGTCCGGGTGCGCAACTGCGGACGGTCGATGGTGCGCCGCGTGCCGCCGCAGGGCGGCAACGGACTCCAGCTCATTCCCGGCTCCGCCACGGTCGAGCACCTGCGGGCGCCGTGGTGGATCCACTTCGACACCGAGTTGCGGCCGCACCGGATCCTGGTCCTGCAGTCGGTCGGGGCGCCCGATGCGCGCTGACGAACTGACGGTGGGCGACACCCGGCTGATCCGCGTCCACCCGGTGATGGGAGCGGTGGTACCGCCGTGGCTGAAGGCGCTCGCGGAGAAGGATCGCCAGGACCGCGAGATCGAGGTGCGGCTGCCCGCGGCGACGGCCGCGTACGACCTGGCGGTGCACCAGGGCCGCCAGTACGGCCCCCTCCGAACCCAAGTGACGGATCCGGACGCGCGGGACTGGATCTCCGCGGCCGGACAGACCGTCGTGGCCTGGGTCGCCCACGCGACCGACCGCGAGGCGCACCTCCAGTGCCACGGCTTCGCCGGTGCCGACCTCGGCCCGCGGTTGGAGATCGGTGTCGACGACCGGGTCGCCGGGCAGGTCCGCGTCGCCGCCCGGGCGCGCACCGCAGGCTTCGACGAGGTGCGGGACTGGCTGCGACGGGAGTTCTGCCTGCCCCCGCCGGCCGGGGGCGCGCGGGACCGGATCGTGCACAGCGGCGGGCCCCGGGACCAGCCCGCCGGGAGCGCGTTCACACTGCACGGCACCCGCTGGGTCGCCGACGTCGCGCTGGTCGGGAACGTGCTCCGGATCACCCGCATGACCGGCGCGGACGCCCGGGGGCGAGGCCGCTGGCACCGGCTGAGCGAGGTGGACGTACGGTTCGTCGACCGTGGCGCGGAGGCGGACGCGTCGGAGGCGATCCGGGCCGCCCTGCTCGGCCTCGAGTCCGACGGACGCACCTACCTCGACCTGTGGCAGGCGTACAACAACATCGAGCGGGAGGCCCTGGTCGAGGAGGCCACTCGGCTGCGGTGGGCGAAGTTCCAGTCGTGCAAGGTGACCGCCCGGGGCGACTGGCGGTTCGAGCTCCAGCCCGGCGACCGGGCCGCACGGTTCCTCGGCGCGGTGGCCGCGTACCCGGGGCGGCTGGAACTGGAAGCGGCGGGCGACCTTCCCCCGGAACTGGCGGAGGGGCGCGGCCGGGCCACCGTGGGGGTGCACGGCGAGGTCCGTGGCGCGGCGGCGGGAAACTGGACCGTGGACCTCACCGTCACCGGGGACGAGCCGCCACCCGTGACGGGCTACCTCTTCCGCTCGCTGTCCGGAGACCGGTCCCGGTTACGGCGGCGGGACACCGCGCGCGAGCGGATCGAGAACGACCAGGCCGAACTGCCCGGCCTGCGACTGCTCATCGAGGGACGCCCGCGGCCCGGCGCGCAGCCGCGCGTCGACCCGGCACACGACAGGGCGGTGAACCGGGTCATCGGCGCGGCTGCCGGCGAGAGACCGACGGAGGTGCAGCGGGCCGCTCTCCGGATGGCGCTGCGCACCCCGGACGTCCTCCTCGTGCAGGGACCACCCGGCACCGGCAAGACGCGCTTCATCACCGACCTCCTGCGCTGCCTCGACGAGCTGGGTGACCGGGCGGTGGCGGTGAACCGGACGCTGCTGTCCAGCGTTCAACACGACGCGGTGGACAACGTGGCGCGCCGGGCCCGGCGGCTCGGCCTGCCGCCGACCCGGGTGAGCAACAAGCCGGAACGGGACCGGCAGAACACCCGCCAGTGGCGGGACGAGACGGTGGCCGCGGTCGACCGCCATCTCGACCGGCACCGCCCCGAGGTGGCCGGCTGGGACCGGGTCGTGCGGCTGCGTCAGCTCGCGGCCGCCTACAGCCGGCAGCCCGTCGCCGGGCCCGATCTGACCAACCTGCTGACGGAGACGAAGCGGCTGGCCGGGGCGGAGCTGCCGGCCCGACTGCGGAGCCGGCTGGACCGGACGCTGGCGGAGCTGCAGGTGACCGGCACGCTCGGCCGGACGTTGACGGACGAGGAACGGGCCGCGGTGGCTCGGGTCGTCCGGTCGATCCGGGTCACCCCGGTCTCCTTCGCCGACGACGGCCCGGAGCGCGCGCGCAGCGCGCTCCGGCTGCTGACCGACGTGCTGGACGAACCAGCCCGGGTCCTGCTGACGCGGGCCGCCACCGGGGACGCGAACCAGGAGGCCCTCCTCCCCAACCTGGCGGACCTGCGGTTGGCGCTGCTCGACCGGCTGGCAGCGGCCACCGGACTGCTCCACGCCCCACAGCACGATCCGGCTGTCGAGGACCTGCTGATCGAGGTCGCGGACGCGGTGCACCAGGTCCACGCCGCGTCCACCGACAGCACCGCCGAGGTGCTTCGCGCCTACCAGGACGACCTGCGGGAGGACCTCGACCTGGTGGAGCGGACCCTGGCCCGGTACAACGCGGTGCTCGCCTCGACCGTGCAGCACGCCGACTCCCGCGAGATGTCCCGGGTGCTCGACGCGCCGTTGCCGGTCTTCGACACCGTCGTCGTCGACGAGGCGGCCCGCGCCAACCCGCTCGACCTGATGATCCCGATGGCCTTCGCCCGCCGGCGGATCATCCTGGTCGGCGACCACAAGCAGCTCCCGCACATGCTGGAGCAGAAGGTGGAGCGGGAGCTGCGCCGCAATCGTTCACTCGACGGGTCCGAGCTGTCCCAGAGCCTCTTCGAACGGTGGTTCGACCTCTTCGCGAGCGAGCGACCCGCGGTGCGGACGATCCGGCTCGACACCCAGTTCCGCATGCACCCTGCCCTGGGGCGGTTCGTCAGCTCGGTGTTCTACGGCGGCCCGGACGTGGTCCGGTCCCACCCCTCCACCCATGAGCTGACCCACGACCTGAGCCCCTGGGCCGGGAAGGTCGCGGGCTGGATCGACGTCCCGCTGGGGGCGGGTGCCGAGGAACGGACCGGGTTCAGCCGGACCCGGCGGGTGGAGGCGATCCGGCTGGTGCGGGAGCTGCGGGAGCTGGCCCGGCGGGACCAGGCCCGGCAGCTCACCTTCGGCGTGATCACGTTCTACCGTGAGCAGCAGGTCCTGCTGGAGACCGAACTGGTCGACGCGGGCCTGGCCGTCCTGGACGACGAGGGAGGGTTCGCACCGGTACCGGCGATGGCCTACACCGCCGAGCCCGTCCCCCGTCAGCGGCTCCGGGTGGGCACCGTCGACGCCTTCCAGGGCATGGAGTTCGACGTTGTTCTGCTGTCGGTGACCCGGAGCAGCCCCCCACCGAGGTCCGCCCCCGACCCCGCCGAGGCCGTCCGGCGGTACGGGCACCTACTCAGCGACAGCCGCATGTGCGTGGCAATGAGCCGGCAGCGCCGGCTGCTCATCGCGGTGGGTGACGCCGCGATGGCGGAACGTTCGGCGACGCCGGAGGCGCCAGGACGTCCCGGCCGGTCGGTGGCCGAGGGGCTGGTGGCGTTCCGGGAACTCTGCGAAGGGGTGGACGGTGGCGGGATTCGGCGTTGACAGCCCGGTGGTCCTGCCGGACCACGTCCGGTACCGGGGCGACCAGCTCTGGCTGCTGTGGCCGGCCCTGCGGTACCGGGTGGTCGCGCCGCTCGTGCACGAGGAGCGGCTGAACGTCTTCCAGTCGGCGGTGCTCGGGCTGGCCCGGTCCGGCTACCGGGAGGTGGGCGAGATGGCGGCGCTGCTCGGTCTGCAGGGTGACCTGGTGGAGATGGTCCGGTCGGACCTGCGTGCGCTGTCCTACCTGGACCGGTACGGCGCGGTGACCGGCACTGGCCTGCAGGCGTTGCGGGACGGCTTCCCCGACCCGACCCGGACCATCACCACGTACGTCTACCAGGACGCCACCACCGGATCGCTCTGGCCGGCGTCGACCCTGCAACCCCGGCTGGCGCAGGCCGACTGGCGGGCCCGACATCAGGTCTCCCTGCAGCTACGGACCGCCGGCGCGCCGTTGCGGGTGACCGCCTTCCCGGTGCCGCCGGAGGGCTGGACGGACACCGACCCGCCCAGCCACGAGGAGGTCGTCGAGGCTGTCTCGCGTGGTGAGCGGGCCAAGCAGGCGCGGGGTCGGGCCCGGCGGTGGGACCGTGCCGCACCGGAGCGGGTGGTCTCCCGCGTGGCGTTGATGACCTCGGGAGTGCCGGTGTGGATCCCGGTTCCACTCGTGTCGCACCAGCACGACGCGGCAAGTACGGAGACCGTGAGCTGGGACGCGTTCAGCCCGTTCACCGGCCGGTCCAGCACCTACCTGCGACGCCTGGTGGCGACCAGGTTGCAACAGGTCCCGGCGCTGCGCGAGCAGGTCGAACGGTTCGTCGGCCGGCGCAGCGAAGCGGTGGTGCTGGAGTACGACCGGCTCGACATCGCCCTGCGCCGGCGGATCGGCGAACTCCTGGAAGACCGCTTCACCGGTCTGGTCCGGGAGCACCGCGATCTCTTCGAACTGCTGACCCTGCTGGAGCGGGACATCGGCCGGGCCCGGCTGGCCGGGGACGGCTGCACCGAACTGGGGGATGCCGTCCGCAATGCCTGGCGCCTGCACGAGGTCGTCCTGCGCGACATCGTGGCCCGGCATCCGCCACCGGCGAACGCACCCGAGCTGGACCGGTCCCTGTCCCAGTTCTCCGGTCAGCTCGGACGCTGCTGCCGGCGGCTCGGAATGCCCTTCGGTGAGCACCTCCGGGTGAGCAGGATCAAGCCGGACGACCTCCGCAACGCGGTCCGTAGGCCGGAGCGGGCCAACACGCCCGCGTTGCTCGCCGCGGTGCTGGTCTCGGGCGCTCACGGTGGGCCGGACCATCCCGTCCGACGACTGGCCGAGGCCCGCCCGAACCTGCTCACAGAGCTGACCCGCCTGTCGGCCGACCGGAACAGGGGCGGCGCGCACGCCGAGGTGGTGCCGCTCAACCTCGACACCGGCGAGGCGGCCTGGGGGCTCGCCCAGCACACCTCGGCCGCGTACCTGGGCGTCGCCCTGCCCGATCTGTCCCGGCCTCCGCGAAAGGACAACCACACCCATGGGGAAGAAGCCCCGGTCGCCGCAGCACCGCAACCTCGGGGCCCGGTCCCGGCCCCGCGCTGACGAGGTCCAGGCCGATCTGGCGCTCGCCGCGCGCCGCGCGGAGGACGACGCCGAACTCGTCGACGCGCTGGCCACCGAGGCCCTGACGCCCGCGCAGCGGTCCCCGGAGACGGTGCTGACCACCTACGACAAACTCACCGCGCAGATCGACGAGTACCGGCGCTGTGCCCTGGCCGCCACGGCGCGGGAGGAGGCGGCACGGACACGGGAGGAGGCAGCCGAGGCGGACCGGCAGCGCATCCGGACGGACCTGGACCTGGCGGCACAGGCCCAAGCCGAGGCGGAGGAGATTCGTGGCCGGCTGGCCCGGGCGGAGGCCCGGCTCGACGAACGGGATGCGCAGCTGCGGGACCGGGAGAAGGCGGCCGAGGCGGGCTTCGTGGCGGAGGCGAAGCGGGCCCGCGCGGCGCTCGACGCGGAACTGGCGGAGCTGCGTCGGGGCGTGTCGGCGGAGGTGGCCGCCGAGCGTGAGCGGTGGGTGACGGAGCGGACCGAGGCTCTCGCCGAGATCGAGCGGACCCGGCGGGAACAGCTCGCCGATGCGGAACGCGTCCACGCCGAACTCGCCCGGGAACACCAGCGGCTCGCGACCCGGGCGCAGCAGCTCGAGCACGACCAGGGCGCCCTGCGGGGACAGGAGATCCAGCTCGAGCGGCGGGAGCGCGACCTGGAGAGGGAGGTGACCGCGCGGGCCGCCGCAGAGGTGACCGCGCTCGACCGGGAGGTCCAGATCCTCCGGATCCAGTACGCGGCGGCCCAGGAGGCGGTCGCCGACCTGCATCGTCAGCTGGCCGAGCGGGAGCAGGCGCTACTCAAGATCGGCTCTTCGGATCCCGCGCACGTGCTGGACGAGCTGGAGCGGCTCCGCGTCCGGAATGCCGAGCTGCGGGACAAGCTCGCCGCCCGGATCGGCGACGAGGACCTGGATCGGCTCCGCTGGCTGGAGCAGCAGAATCGCGAGTTGAACAGCGCACGCGAGCAGCTCAGCTACGAACTCCAGGAACTCCGGGGCGCGGCCCTCGCCGACCGGATCAACAACCTTCAGGTGAAGCAGCTCGCGGACGCCGAACGGCACTTCGAGGTCCTCACCCGCGGGTACGAGGGGCGGATCGCGGAGTTGCGGTCGGCAATCGACACCCTGTACCAGGACCGCCCCGACCCGGGTACGCCGCTCTTCCCCCGATGCGTGGCGATGGACGACGACCCCGCGCTCGACGAGCCCGGCGAGGTGTCCGGCGACCTACCGGACCTGGCAGTGCTCGCCCGCTCGCTGCAGACGACGATGTTCGCCGAACACGACCGCGCGTACCGCCTGAACGACATCTGCGTGCTGCTCGGCGGACTGGCGATGAGCCGCCTGCATCTGCTGGAGGGGATGAGCGGCATCGGCAAGACGTCTCTGCCGAGGGCGCTGGCCGGCGCGCTCGGCACCGACTGCGCGGTGATCGAGGTGCAGGCCGGCTGGCGTGACCGCACCGACCTCTTCGGCCACCACAACACCTTCGAGCGACGGTTCGAGGAGACGGAGTTCCTGCAGGCGCTCTATCGGGCCCAGACACCACGGCACCGGAACCGGCCGTTCTTCATCGTGCTGGACGAGATGAACCTGTCCCGGCCCGAGCAGTACTTCTCCGTGCTCCTGTCGAAGCTGGAGAACGACGACGGGGTGCCGATCCAACTGGTGACCCGCGGGGACGGGCGGGCGCCGCGCCAACTGGTCGACGGCACGAGCATCGTCCTGCCGCCCAACGTGTGGTTCATCGGCACCGCCAACCAGGACGAGTCCACGTTGGAGTTCGCCGACAAGACGTACAACCGGGCGCACCTGATGGAGTTGCCGGCGCAGCGCCCCTGGCTGAGCCTGGACCGCAGGCCGGTGCCCGCCCTGCCGCCGTACGGGACGGACGCCCTGCGGCGGGCCTTCAAGCAGGCGAGGCGGACCCATCGGGAAGAGGAGAAGGCCGTCCTGGCGTTCGTCGCGGACCTCGCCGGCGACCTCCACGAGCACGGCCGGGCCGTCCTCGGCCCCCGCGTGGAGAAGCAGCTGCGCACGTTCACGCCGGTGGTCGTGGCGGCCCGGCAGGGCGACCCGACCGGCGAGCAGCCCGAGTACGGCGACGCCGACCAGGACGGGCGGTCCCTGGCGGCCGACCACTTCCTGGCGACGAAGGTGCTCCGTACCGTCCGAGGCCGGTACGACGTCACCGTGACGGGCCTCGGCAAGCTGCGGGAGGCAATCCGGACGGCGTGGGACCTGCACAAGATGGCGGGTGAACCGGTTCGCTGCGTCCGGTTGCTCGACGACGAAGTGCACCGCCGGGAGAGCTGACGTGGCCGATCGGACGGGTGCCGCCGACCCCCTGGTGGTGGGCTCGGTCATCGACACCTCGCGGGTTCTCACCCGGGCCGGCGACGTCGGCGCCTGGATGACGACGAACATGTTCGTCCCGGACACCTTCGAGCGGGCCTCGCTGCGCGACTTCGACCGGGAGATCCAGCGCGGCCTGGACAACCTCGCGCACGTCTGCCTCCGCCCGCACGACCGCCTCGCGCGGACGGAGGAGGTGGTCCGGGCGGATCTCGCCCGCCGGGTCCCACCAGCCGGCCTGGCCCGACTCGCCGGCCATCCGGAGGAATGGGCCGGGGTCGAGCACGGACGCATCCATCCGCTGCGAGTGCTGTCGCTGCGCTACGTCGAGGACGTCGACTTCTACGAGAACCGGGTGGCGGCGCAGCTGGTGGACCGGTTGGACGAGTACCTGACCAGGCGGATCCACGAACTGGCCCTGCTCGGCGCGGGCCTCGCCGACATGAGCGCGTTCGTGGGCGCGCTGCACGGCACCAGCTCCTGGCGGCGGCGGGAACGGATCGCCGAGCTGGTGGCGGTGGCGGTGTCGGACAAGGCGGCGTCGGCCGCCGCCATCGAGGCGACCCACGCGGAACTGGCGAACGCGCGGGGCCGGCTACGGGCCCTGCGCCACTCCCCCGCACTCACCCACGCCGACCGGCGGGCGCGGTTACCGATGCGGCTCAGGTGGACGAACCTGTTCACCAACGATCGCCGGTACCGGCGGGTCGGGAAGCTCTGGGAGCGCTGGGCGGTGCAGCAGGCGGCGGAGACGGACCAGGCACGGGCCGACAGCCGGGACTTCCCCGCCGCCTACCGAACGTACGTCGCCGCACTGTCGCTGCGGGCCCTGGCGCTGCTCGGGTACCGGCCGGACGACCCGGACGCCCCCGCTCCGGCAGCGGGCACCCGGCTCCGGCTGCGCGGCCCGGCGGAGGAGTTGACGTGGTCGATGAGCGAGGACGGCACGGTCGGCGTACACGCCGGCGGGACGGAAGTGACCCGAATCGTGACCGATCCGCGAGACCTCGGCGCGAGGGTCCCCGAACCTGTCCGGCAGGGCTGGCTCGCCGATCTGGCGGCACTGCACGGTCCGGTCGTCGTCGTCTATCCCGGCCTCCGGACCACCCGGTCGTCGCTGCCCCGCCCGGTACGTCGGGGGCTGCATCCGGCGGGTTTCGGGACGACGGCCTGCCTCGTGCCGATCAGCCCGTTGGAGGTCGAGGGCGAGGAGCGGCTGGGGCGGGCCCTCCGGTGGACGCTGCAGGGCCGGTGGTTCAGCCACGGATACCCGCTACCGGTGACACTTCCCGGTCCGGTGCCGGAGCTGCCGGCCGCAGACTGGCTGCGCCCGGTGGGCGGCCGGCGGGTGCTGCTACTCCGCCGCCCCACCCCCGAGGAGCGGTCGCACCTGATCCGGCAGGCGGTGGACGGGCACCAAAGTCGAAGCCGGGAAAGTCAGAGTCTGCCGGCAGCGCTGACGGCCGCCCTGGACGCGGCGGGGGTGGCCTTCTGCCGGTTCGACACCTGCCCGATCTGCCAGGAGCCCGGGGCGCGGCTGCACATGCGGGACCGCGACACCTTTCAGGCGCGGTGCAGCACCTGCGAGGCCGTCTGGGGCAGCCGGGTCTGTTCGTGTGGTGCCCGGTACCCGGTGCTGTGGCCGCACAACGCCGTCATCGACACCGCCGACGGCGATCGAATCGACCGGACAGCCGGTGCGGATGTGCTGGCAATGCCGTGCACCGCCACGGAAACCGCTCCCGGATCGCGGTTCCGGTGCCCCAAATGCCAAGAGTGTGCTGGGCGACCGGGATGCACCTGCTGGGCTGACTCCGACCGGCGTCAGACAGCGGAAGGCGTCATCGAGGCCTTCGCTTCGGAGACGTGAATGGTCTGCACGGGCACGATCTTCGACCAACCCGACGCCGACGCCGTCCGAGCCCAGTTCGACCGGGTCGTGGCCACCATCGGGGCCAAGTTCCCGACGGCGGTCTTGCTCCGCTCGGCTGTAGGGCCGCGAGCGGCACCACAGCCGTCGACGGCTGTCAGGTCGGTGCGGACCGGAGTACGTCCACGACCGGGCGCCGTGTGGCAACCATCGCGGGGACGGCGGTGAGCGCGGCGAAGGCGAGCAGGACTCCGAGCGCGGTGGCGAGCAGCCAGGAACCGGGTGGGTACTGGACCTCGCCGGTGCTGACGAACGCGACAAGACCGATGCCGGCCGGTGTCCCCGCGACGACGCCGGGTATGGCGGGAAGCAGTTGCGCTACCGCCTCCGTGTAGCCGAGGTCGAAGTGCTCCACACGGGTGTTGACGATGAGCATGGCGACGAGCGCGGTCGTGGTGATCAGCGTGTTCACGGTGACCAGCCGGGCGCGGCGCGGCCGGCGCGCGTTGATGCGCACCCCGATCAGCACGGCGGTGGGCAGCCGCCGCGACAGCCAGATACGTCCCCGCCGGCGCCGCGGTGGCGTTGCAGCGTCGGCCAGCGCGTGAACGGTGCTGGTGGCGGCGGCGCGCACCACTGGTACCAGAGTCGCCGCCACAGCGATCGTGAGGGCGAGGGCCGTGACGGCGATCGCCATGCGCAGGGTGGGTGGCTGGGCGTTGGCGGAGCCGATGAGTCCGGCGCTGGGGCGGATCAGCACGGGTGCGGCGAACCAGCCCGTGGCCAGGCCCGTGGCGGCGCCGGCAAGCCCGATCACGAGGTACTCGGCTAGGTGGACGGCGGAAGCGGACTGCCAGCTTGTCGTAGCGGGTGGCGACACCACGGTGACAATGTCATCGGGTGCACCGCCGCGATGGCGCAGTGGGCCATGGTCGTCGTCCTGACCCGACGGCTGGTCCGCTTCCAGCGCACCGGCCGCCTCCGAACCGTCACCAGCCCCGCCTGACCTGAACGACGACCCGCTCCCCGTCCTAAGCCAAGCCGGGTAACAAGATACGGTCGGGATCATGACCCTCATCTTCGCCGACCTCGGCCTGCACCTGGGCGTCCTGGACGCCCTGCTGGATGATGCGATCGCTGCCGACGACCTCAAGGCGCTCATCGAGTCGACCGGCCCCGATGGCCCGGAGGACGGCTACCCAGGTCCAGGCCCGCGCCTGGAGGCGTCACTGAAGCTGTTACATGCCGTCGCGGTGCCGTCGGCCGAGGCTGCAGCGATCACCCACTTGCAGTTCGACGGCGGCAGCGACATCTACATGCTGATCGAGCAGACCCTGGACATCGACACCGGCGGCGAGTCCGACGACTACAACGTGACGTCGCTGGAGGGCATTCACGCACTGTCCAGCCTGCGGTCCCTGGACCTGGACGGCCACGGCTACCGTCGAGGGCCGTTGGAGCTTACCCCGCTGACCGGCCACCCGGCCCTGTCGGAACTGGTACTGACCGGGAAATGCACGGGAGCGGCGGCGCTGGAGTCGCTGCCTGCGCTACACACCCTCGACGTCTCGCTGGCGCACCTCGACGACCCCGATGTCCTGACCCGCTTGGAGGCCCGCGGAACGACGGTCCACCGTTGATGGGCGCCAGAGCCACCGGTGTCAGTAGATGATCAGGTACGGCTGCCGGTCGCTCTCCCGACTGTCGATGGCGACCAGTCGCCCAGCGGTCGTGTCGTCGGAGAGTCGAAGCGTCAGGGCTCCGTCGGCCAGGTTGGCGTTGACCGCGCCGGTGACGTCGACCGAGTACCAGCCGGGGCGATCCACCCGGACGGTCCCGAGCACGCTTCCGCCCGCGCTGGACGGGCGGCTGTTCCAGCTCACGCCGCTCTCCGACCATGAGTCGTCGGCCAGCGCCCGCACCGTCACCGGTACGGCGCCAACGCCCGGCGACACCGAACCGACATGGAAGTACAGCCGGGCGGAGACAGTCGCAGTGCCCGGGTAGCCGCCGAGTCCGGCCTTCAGGTAGGCCATCCGGTCGCCGTCCGGACTCTGCGTGTCGGAGAGGTCGGCGATCTCCAACTCGCTCGCTGAGCCGTAGGCGGTGTCCGCGTACGCACCGGCGCGTACGAAGGTGTCGGCGACCACCGGCGTCGTGGTCTGCCACCTGGTCTCCACGTTCCGGGCCCGGTCGTGGGCGGATGCCCAGTAGTAGCCGGGTGCGGTGATCCGCAGTGGTTGGAAGCCCACCTCACCGGCCCGGAAGCCGATCGTCTCCGAGACGCCCGACGCCTGGCCGTCCGAGTTCGCGTTCATCGTCAGGTAACGGCCCGCCATCTTGGTGAACCGGCCGTGCACGGCCGCCGCCACCGGCTCCCCGGTGACCAGATCGGTCACCCGGAGCCGCACGGTCGCCGGACCGCCCGCGGCGCTCACCGTCAGCTCGGAGACGATCAGTGGCCGCAGGTGGGTGCCGGCGGTGGTGGCGGAGACAGCCGGCGAGACCGGCCCGACGTTGCCGTGTACGTCCACGGCGGCGACCCGGTAGTGGTGGGTGGTGTCCGGCAGCAGGCCGGAGTCGGTGAAGGTCAGGCCGCGCGACTGCCCGGCGAGGTTCTTCGGGTCCGGCGTGAAGCCCGGATCGGTGGACCGGTAGATGTTGTAGTGCTCCACCTCGGTGTCGTCGAAGGCCCGGCCGTAGACGAGATCGATGCTCTGGTGGTCGAAGGCGCTCGCCGTCGGCGGCGAGCTCACCACGCCGGGCGGGCCGGTGTCGGCCGGCAGCGGCGCGTACACGGCGTTGGGCCCCCACACCGACGGGAGCCAGCGGATGGAGTCGTAGTGGTGCATCGCGACGCCGCCGAATGCCGGACTGCCGGCGAAAGCGTCGTACACCTTCCGCAGTTCACGCTCGGCGACGGCGCGCCCCTCCTCGCGGAAGGTGATGGTCTCCGGGTCGCCACTCCAGGCGATGTCCAGCGTTTCCACCCCGATCACCACCGAGTTCGGCTTGCCGATCGCCTCGGCGTACGCGAT
The DNA here is from genome assembly GCF_043204765.1 of Micromonospora sp. NPDC047730. NCBI lineage: Bacteria > Bacillati > Actinomycetota > Actinomycetes > Micromonosporales > Micromonosporaceae > Micromonospora > Micromonospora sp. NPDC047730. The sequence goes on from NZ_JBIDCU010000018.1 coordinate 103,872, forward strand.
CTCGGACTGGGCCTGGGCGATGATGCCGACCGACCCCTCCGCGGTGTCCCGGTAGTCCATGATCGAGATGTAGTCGCTCAGGTCCTGGATGTGTTCGCTGAGCGGTTTGGTGGCGCCCTTCCAGGTGATGCCGGTGCAGCACGGGTTGACGTCCAGCCAGCGCGGGATCGCCGGGCCGAACGCCAGTGGCGAACCCGCCGCGTTCCTGCGCTGGATCAGCTTCTCCAGAATCTCGAGCCACTGCAGTTGCAGCGCCGGCTTTTCAGCCGCGAACCCGGGATAGATGTAGGGCTCGATGTCCACGTTGACCCCGTCGAACCGCTCCGCCGGCCGCGAGGCGAGGTTGTAGTTGAGGATCTTCTCCATCTCCCGGACCGCGCGGGGGTGGTAGCGCTCCAGCCCGCCGAGGAACGGCGGTTGGGTCCCGCCGGCGATCGTGGCGTACACCGTGAAGCCCTGCGCGTGGGCCCAGCTCACGAAGTCCCGCACCTCGGCGCGCTTGTCGTAGAGCATGTCCAGGTCGCCGTACCGGTCCACGCCGACATAGAGCGTGGTGATCGGCCGCGAGCCGAAGGTGTCGGCGTCGCGCGCCGTCGTCGCGAGCAGCCGGCGGGATCCGGGGTTCAGGACCAGGCCGTACGACGCCCGCTCCCAGATCCACATCGCCCGGTCCTGCGGGCCGACCCGTACCGGCTCGGCAGCGCCCGCGCCGACCGCCACGTAGACGGTCGGGCTGTACCCGGTGTTGCCGTACGCGTCGACCGCTCTGGCCTCGATGCTCACCATGGCGTCACCGAGTTCGCGGGGATCCCACAGATGGGTGTAGGTGCCCTTCTCCCCGAGCGCCCGCAGCCAGGCTCCGCCGTTGACGCGTACCGACACCTCCCGCACGGTGTTGTGCGCGGCGACCGAGACGCGGACCGGCGTCGGCTGCCGCACCGTACCGCCGTCATCGGGACTGGTCACCGTCACGACCGGGACATTGGCGGCCGGGTTGTCCACCCGCAGGGTGACGAACGGGGACCAGACACCGTAACGGTTGTCGGTTCGCTTGGCGCGCACCGCGACCTCGATCTCACCGTCCACGCCGGTCGTGTCCAGGTCGTAGTACCAGGTGCCGGTGTCGTCGCCGTCCGGGTCAACGGTGTGTACGCGGGGAGTGCTGCGGCCGTCGAGCACGACGGTCAGTTCGTACGCGTCGGTGTAGCTGCCCGACAGGCGGACGGTCCCGGCCGGCACCGCGGCACCGCTGGTGTGCGAATCGATGGTGACCGAGGGCGCGGCGGCGGAGGCGGGCTGCCCGGGCGGCAGCAGCAGAGCGGCCAGCACGGCGGCAGACAGCGTCAGCCGCGAGCGCCAGGACTTGCTTCGGATCAGGGACACGGGGGTGCTCCTCTCGGGGGGGGTTCAGGAGATGAGGAGGTACGGCTCGGTGCCCGCGGCGTACTCGCGGGAATCGATGACCACCAGCCGGTCGGCGACCGAGTCGTCGGCGAGTCGGAAGGTGATCTGGCCGTCGTTGAGATTGCTGTTCACGGCACTGGTGACGTCGATCGCGTACCACCCGGTGTCGTCACCGGCAGGGTGCCTAGCGGGGTCGCTCCCGCGGTGGGCCGGTTGTTCCACGTGATCGTGGGCTCCGACCAACTGTCGGCGGTGAGCACGCGGACGGCGTGGGGGACGTTCACGGCTCCTCCTGCCATGTGTCGAGCCAGCGGTCCAGGTGCGCGGCGACGAACGCGTCGTCCTGCAGGTCGGGGTACGCCCGGATCACCCGGTCGAGCTCCGCCGCCTGCCCGGGCGAGAGCCGCTCCTGCTCGTCGAGCAGCCGTACGTTGTCCAGCAGGCCCTGGCGCCGCAGCACCTCGTGGATTCCGGCGACACAGCCGGCGAAGCCGTTGGCGACGTCGAAGACGGCCGCGTTGGCGTCGGTCAACCTCGCGGCCGTCGTGAGCAGCTCCTCGTCGAGCTGTCCGGTCCGTGCCGCCTCGCGGGCCCGCTCGAACAGTTCCACGGCGCGGCGGGTCCACACGGCGTACTGGCCGAGCAGCCCACCCACGATCCGCTTGCTGACCTGGCCGCCACTCACCGGGAAGCGGTACGTGGTGAGCAGGTCGACGATGATGTTGTCGTCGTTGCCGGTGTAGAGCGCGATCTCCGCCGCCCGTGCGGACTCGCAGACCGCCCGGACCACATCGAGGGTGCGGTACCGGTCGAACGGCGCGATCTTGATCGCCGCCAGGCAGGGCAGTTCGGCGAGCCGGGCCCAGAAGTCGAACCCGAGCGTCCGACCGCCGACCGCGGGCTGAAGGTAGAAGCCGAACACCGGGAGCACCTCGCCGACCGCCTCGATGTGCGCGATGAGCTCGTCGTCCGTCAGCTCCGCCAACCCGCGCAGGATCACCATGGCGAGGTGTTGACGATCTCCCCGCCCTAGAGGACGGGGATTCCCTCCACGCTTCGCGTGGAACACGCGGCGTCCGGGCGGATTCCTGCTTCCCGGCGCGGTGCCAGCACCCGTGCTGGTCTTACCTGCGCTCCACAGGCGTTTAGGCTCTCGGCGCGTCCCGCCGCGAGCACGTTGATGGCCGCGTTGATGTCCCGGTCGTGGGCCGCGCCGCACGGGCAGGTCCACGACCGGACGGACAGCGGTTTCGGTCCGTCGATCCGGCTGCACGCAGAGCATGTCTGCGACGTGGGCGCGAACCGGTCGACCTTGGCGAACACGCGCCCGTACCGGGCGGCCTTGTACTCCAGCATGGCGGTGAAGCTGGCCCACCCGGCGTCGTGGACCGACTTGGCGAGCCTGGTGCGGCCGAGACCGGTCACGCACAGGTCCTCGACGTACACCGCTTGGTTGTCGCGGATGATCCGTATCGAGAGCTTGTGCTGCCAGTCCCGCCGGGTGTCGGCCACCCGCGCATGCGCGCGGGCGACCTTGACGACGGCCTTCTTGCGGTTCTGACTCCCGCGCTGCTTGCGGGAGAGGTCCTGCTGCAATCGCTTGAGTTTGCGCGCGGCGCGACGCAGGAACTTCGGCGCGGCGACCTTCGTGCCGTCCGACAGCACCGCGAAGTGCGTCAGGCCCAGGTCGATACCCACCTCGGAGTCGACCGGCGGCAGTGTCTCCTCCGTGTTGGTCTGCACGACGAACGAGGCGACGTATCGGCCCGCCGCATCCTTGATCACCGTCACGGACGACGGCTCGGACGGCAGGTCCCGCGACCAGCGCACATGCACGTCGCCGATCTTTGGCAGGCGCAGGCGGCCGTTGTCGAGGACCTTGAACCGGGAGTTCTTGGTGAAACGGATCGCCTGCCGGTTGTCCTTGCGTGACCGGAACCGTGGTGGCGCGACCGTGCGCCCCTTGCGCTTGCCCGTGATCGAGGCGAAGAAGTTGCGGTACGCGGTGTTCAGATCCGCCAGGGCCTGCTGCAACACCACGGCGGACACCTCGCCCAGCCACGCCCGTTGCGGGGTGTCCTTGGCCTGGGTGATGACCAGCTTTGACAGGTCGGCGTCGGAGACGTACTTCCCGCCCGCCTCGCGGACCTGCTGGCGCAGGCGCAGCCCGTCGTTGAACACCACCCGGGCGCACCCAAACGACCGTGCCAGCGCTTCGCGCTGGGCGGCGTCCGGGTAGATCCGGTAGTTGTAACGGAGCTGCACGTACAGCAGTGTACAACCGAGTACGATCAGCGCCATGACCGACACGAACGACATCAGCGTGGCCGACCTGCGGAAAAACCTGGCCGAGATCCTGAACGACACCGCCGTCCGCAACCGGACGATCTACGTGACCCGTAACGGCCGTCGGATCGCCGCCATCGTGCCGGTTCCCGTGGCTGAGCAGAGCGAGCAAGCTGCGGGTTAAGGCACTGCTCGGGCCTTGGCGGCCCTCCCAGCGCGGGCCTTCACCCCCGCCCTGAAGGGCGGAGCACTGGCCCGCATTCCGGTAGCCGCCGTGCCGCAGCCCGTCGTACCGGCGAAGGGTCTGGTGGGCGTGTCCGACCAGGGTCTCGGCGCGCCACGCCCCGATCTCGGTCAACCGCGGGTAGCGCGGGATCTCCAGCCGCCAGCCCTGGTCGTCGGTGAGGTGCAGGTGCAGCACGTTGAGCTTGTGCAGCGCGAGCAGGTCGATGAAGCGCAGCACGAACTCCTTGGGCATGAAGTGCCGCGCCACGTCGAGCATCACGCCGCGCCAGCCGAATCGGGGGCGTCGGCCACCTCGAGGTGCGGAAGGCTGACGGTCCGGCCGGACGCGCCGTCCGGCAGCAGCTGGCGCAGCGTCTGGGCGCCGTAGAACACCCCGGCCGGCGCGCCTCCGGTGATCTCCACACCACGCTCGTCGACGGTGAGCCGGTAGCCCTCCGGTGCCAGGCGATCGTCGAGGGTCAGGCGCACCGGGGCGTCGGACAGCACGGCGCGGGTGAACCCGGGCACCTCCGCGAGCCAGTCGGCGACCCCCTCGGCCTCGGGCACGGCCACGACCGGCACCGGCCCGGCGACACGCAGCGCACCGGAGTGCCGGCGAATCGCCGCGGGATACGGGATCAACGAGGTCATCACGCCGCCCGGTGCGCAGCGAGTACCGCCCGGAACGCGCCGAGCGCGTCGGCCAGCGGCGGCGCCTCGGGGAACCAGGCCCGTTCCCACTCCAGGGACAGCCAGGCCCGGTAGTCGAGGCGGTCCAGCTCGCTGAGGATCTGGCCCAGCGGGACCGCGCCGTGCCCCGGCAGCACCGGAGCCAGGTCGTCGGTCGCCCGGACGTCCTTGAGCTGTACGTGTCGCAGCCACGGCGCCAGTGCGTCGGCCGCCTCGCGGGCGCTCTCCCCCACCCGCCACGGGTTCACCGCGTCCCACAGGGCGGCCACCACGGGCGAGTCGACCTCGGTGAGCACCGCCGCGACGGCGCGTGCCGAGCAGAACACGTCGTGGGTCTCCAGCAGGACCGTCACCGGCCCGCCCTCGATCCTCCGGGCCACCTCGCCGAGCCGCTGCACCGCCACCGGATGCGGGTCGGCCTGGCCGTCCCGGCCGCCGAAGACCCGCACGTAGCGGGCGCCCAGGTGCTCGGCGATCTCGACGTGGTGCAGCAGGTCGGTGACCGGGTCACCGTCCGGTGCCGCGATACGCACGTACGAGGCGACGCAGATCGGCTCGACACCCGCGTCCGCGAACCGCTTCCCGGTCTCTCGCAGCGTGCCGGCCGGGGTGTCGGGCGCGACCGGCTCACCCTCGGCGCAGCGAAGCTCCACGCCGTGGCAGCCGGTACGCCGGGCCAGCTCCAGCACCGATTCGACCGGCTCGGTCGAGCAGCCGAGGGTGCTGAACGCGAGTCGGCCCGCTGCCCACGCCGGTACCGTGTCGACGCCGCTCACGCCGCCACCTCGCTCCGCTCCGCGGCGGCGCGAGGCGCCACGCTGCTGAGCCGAATGGTTCGCTCGCTCCGCTCGCTCACGCCGCCACCTCCACGGTCGGACCGGGGATCCGCACGGTGTCGGCACGCTCGGCCGACTCGTACAGCGCGAGCGCGGTGGCCACGACCGACTGCCCGTACGCCGCGTCGACCGCCGGCACCCGCCCGTCGCGGCAGCTCGCGACGAAGTCCGCCAACTGCTCCCGGAACGCCGCCACGATGTCGTCCTGCTCGGGCGTGACCACCTGCACCGCGTCGTCCCCCTGGTACGTCCACAGCCCGTCGCGCCGGGACAACCGCAGCGCGCCGTGCTCGCACACCACCTCGGTCTCGTCCTGGAACGGCAGGCCGGTCCCGGTGACCGAGAGCATGACCCGTACCCCGTTCGCCAGTTCCAGCAGGCCGACCGACTCGGTTTCGACCTCGACGCCCGGCTGGTGCCAGACGTACCCGTGCACGCTGACGGCGGGCGCGTCGCCGAGCCAGTGAGCCTTGTCGATGCTGTGTGTGCCGACGTTCATCACGATGCCGCCGCCGGCGAGCGTCGGGTCGAAGAACCAGTCCGGCCGGGAACCCCGCTCGTACCGCGCGGTACGCCGCTCGGTGATCACTACGGGCCGGCCGAGGCTTCCCGACCGCAGGGTCCGCCACGCCTCGCGGACCGTCGGCAGGAAGTGCAGCACGTGGCCCACGGCAAGGCGTACCCCGTGGGTCGCGCAGGCGTCGATCATCCGCTGGGTGTCCTCGACGCTGGTGGCCATCGGCTTCTCCACCAGGACGTGCAGTCCGGCTGCGGCGGCGTCCACGGTGATCGGTGCGTGCAGCGTGTGCGGCGCGGTGATCAGCACTCCGTCCAGCCCGCCGGCGGCGAACATCACGGCGTGGTCGGCATACGCGCGGGCGCCGAACCGGGCCGCGAGCTGCTCGGCGGCCGGCAGCCGTACGTCGCAGACCGCGGCGACCTCGACCTCGGGCAGGCCGGCGGCCGCGTCGAGGTGCAGGGCGGCGACGCTGCCCGCCCCGATCACGCCGACGCGGAATGGTCGATTCCCCCATGTTTCGGTCACTGCACGTTCCTTTCGATCAGGACAGGTGTGTCGGTAGGGCGAGGGTGGCCAGGGGCGCTCGGGGGCGGCCCGTCCCCACGCTCGTGGTGACGGGGCGGCAGGCGAGCGCTGATCAGCCCTTGAGACCGCTGGCCATCGCGCCGCGAACGAAGTAGCGCTGGGCGAGCAGGAACAACAGCAGCATGGGCAGGAGCGACATCAGCGCGGCGGCGGTGACGAGCTGGTCGTTGCCCATGAACTGGCCCTGCAGGCTCATCACCCCGATGGGCAGGGTGTAGTTCTCCGGCGAGGTGAGGTAGATCGTGGGCTCGAGCACGGCGCCCCAGGACGCCATGAAGGTGAATACGCCGAGTGTCGCGAGTGCCGGCTTGGCGAGCGGCATGTGGACCCGCCAGAACACCTGCCACGGGTTGGCTCCGTCGAGCGCCGCCGCCTCCTCGAAGTCGCGGGGGATCGAGAGGAACGTCTGGCGCATCAGGAAGATCCCGAACGGCGTCGCCAGCCAGTACGGCACCACCAGCGGCAGCATGGTGTCGAGCCAACCGAGGTGCTTGTACAGGATGAAGTTGGGAATGATCGTCACGACGGTGGGCAGCATCAGGGTGCCGAGCGCCGCGGCGAGCAGCACGTCCTTGCCCGGCAGTTTCATCCGGGCCAGCGCGTGGCCCACCATCGCGCTGGTGACCACGTTGCCGACCACGGAAAGGCTCGCGATGAGGAAGCTGTTCCAGGCGTACAGGCCGAAGGGGGCGCGTTCCCACAACTGCGTGTAGTTGGACCACTCGGGCGGGTGCGGGAGCCAGACCGGCGGCACCGCGACGTACTGCGCGAAGCTCTTCAGCGAGTTGGCCACGGAGGCGACGAACGGAACGACCATGATCGCCGCACCGAGGCCGACGAACAGGTACGCGGCCGGGTGTCCACGTCGGTCCTGGCGGCGCCGGACCCGGCCGCGCCGACCGGTCTCAGGCATAGTGCACCCACTTCTTCTGCAGGCGGAGCTGGACCAGCGTCAGGAGGAAGATCAGCGCGAACAGCACCCACGCGACTGCCGACGCGTAGCCCATGTTGAAGAACTCGAAGCCCTGCTGGTACATGAAGAGCACCGTCATCTCGCTCGCCCCGTTCGGCTGGCCGGCCGGTTGGCCCCGCATCGGTCCGGTCATCACGTAGACCTGCTCGAAGGCCTGCAGGGTGGTGATCGTCGAAAGGACCAGGACGAGGAACGTCGTCCCCGATATCCCGGGGAGGGTGACGCGGCGGAACCGTTGCCAGGCCGACGCGCCGTCGATCTTGGCGGCCTCGTACAGCTCCTCCGGGATGTTCTGCAGCCCGGCGAGGAAGAGCACCATCATGTAGCCGACGCCCTTCCAGACCGCGACCAGGGCGAGCGTCGGGATGACGAGCACCGGACTCTGCAGCCAGGTCGCCTGGGGCAGGCCGAGCCACCCCAGTACGGTGTTGGCCATCCCGAACTGCGGGTTGAAGACCGCGTCGGCGACGTACGCCACGACGACCCACGACGAGATGACCGGCACGAAGTACGCACTGCGCAGTAGCGAGATCCATCGCAGGCGTTGGTTCAGCGCGACCGCGAGCAGCAGCGCGAGGATCGTCTGGGTGGGTACGAACAGCACCGCGAAGTAGGCGGTGTTGAGCAGGCTCCGCCAGAACGCCTCGTCACCGAGCAGGCGGCGGAAGTTGTCCAGCCCGACCCACCTCGGTGGGGAGAGCGTGTCGTAGTCGGTAAGGCTGAAGTAGAGCAGGGCGAGTACGGGCCACGCGGTCAGCACCACCAGGTGTGCCAGGTACGGGAAGGCGAACACGGTCGCCCACGCCCGCTGACCGAAGCCCGGCCGTTCATCCCCGGTTCTCCTTCCGTCCCGGGGGGAGGGGCGACGCCCCTGTTCCACCCGGTCCTCGATGGTCGTCACAGCGCCACCTCCTCCCTCCGTCTGGCGGGGCTGACTCACTTCTTCGCGTAGAAACGGTCGATGATCTGCTGCGCATCCCGTTGCGCCTCGGTCAGCGCGTCACCGACGGGCCGCTCCTTGGCGAGCGCCCGGTCGACCTGGTTCGCCACGGCCGTGGTGTACTCGGTCCACACCGGGTTGAGGCCGAGGTCGTCGGCGTCGGCGAGGGCGTCGAGGAATGCCTGCCGGTCGGCCGGTGGGGTACCCGGCTTCAGGAACACGTCGGACGCGGCCACCTTCTTGTTGATCGGGATCGCCTCGCCGATCCCGGCCCAGGTGGTCTGTGGTTTCTCCGAGGCAAAGTAGGTAATCCATTTCCAGGCGGCCTCGGCCTTCCGCTGGTTCGCGGCCTTGTTGATCACCCAGGAGTTCGCGATCGCCACGTGGCCGCGGCCCGCCGGGCCCTTCGGCATCGGTGCCACGCCGAGGTCGATCTTCGCCGCGTTCGCCGGGATGGTGCGGGCGTAGATGCCGAACTGCATCGCCACCCGGTTGCTGGCGAACATCGTGTGCGGGCTGCCCAGCGCCTTGGTCGTGACCACGTCGGGGCCGGCCTTCTCGGTGTACATCGCGTTCAGCATCCAGTCCAGCGCCGCGCGGCTCTGCGGGCTGTCGACGACGACCTTCCGCCCCCCGTCGGCGACGACGTCCCCACCGAACGCCTTGACCATCGGCCACCAACTCTCGGTGAAGCCGGGCGAGTAGACGCGCATCCCCCACACGTCGGGCTTGCCGTCACCGTTGGTGTCCCGGGTCAGCTTCTTCGCGGCCGCGGTGAGGTCGTCGTACGTCCAGTCTCCGGTCGGCTCGGCGACGCCCGCGTCGGCGAACATCTTCTTGTTGTAGAAGAGCACCGGGGTCTGCGCGCCCTGCGGGAAGCCGTAGATGTGGCCGTCGGAGTCGCGGTTGAGGTCCACGCCGTAGTAGTCGTCGGTGTTGACGGTCTTCACGAAGTCGCTGAGGTCACGCAGGCTGTTGCGGCCGGCGTACTCCTGCACCAGCACCCCGTCGGAAAGCCACACGTCAGGACCCTTGCCGCCGGCGAGTTGGGTGCGCAGCCGCTTGAAGAAGTCCGTGTACGGCGCCGATTCCAGCTCCAGCTTGATGCCGGAGTTCGCCTTCATGAACTCGTCGGCGAGCGAGCGCATCGTCTTGTCGGCCGGACCGCCCGCTTCCGCGTAGTAGCCCATCCTGATGGTCACCCGGCCGCCGCCTTCCTCGTCGCTCGCGCCGCAGCCGATCATTGTCGCGGCGAGCGCCGCGACGCCTGCCAGGGCGACGAGACGCCGGCCTGGCGAGAAGCGTTGCATCCTCATCGTGGATCTCCTTGTGTTGGTCGCCCGGCGGGCAGCGGTCTCGGGTCACCGCCTCGACGGTGCGCCTGGCCCTCGGCCGGTCACGGACTACCGGTCGCGGGCGGCGCCGCACGAGGCCCGGATCGCCAGGCGTGGTTGCAGTTGGGTCTGGTGCACGGGGGCCGAGGCGCCCTGCTCGATGCGTCGCAGCAGGACCTCGGCGGCGAGCCTGCCCACCTCGGTCTTCGGAGGAGAGATGGCGGTGAGCGGCACCTCGCCGAGGTCGGCGACCTCGTCGTCGTAGGCGATCACCGCCATCCGGTCCGGCACGGTCAGCCCGAGCCGGCGCGCGTGGGGCAGCAGTCCCGCGGCGTCCCGGTCGCCGAGGCAGAACACCGCGGTGATCTCGTTGTCCCGGCAGATCTGTGCATACGCCGCGAGCTGGTCGGACGTCCATTCCTCACGTCGGACCGCGGCCGCCGGGAGATGAGGCAGGCCGAAGTCTGCGACCGCGCGGTCGAAGCCCTCCGCCACCATGTCGGCGGTCGCGGTCCGGATCCGGCCGAGGTGGCCGATCCGCTTGTGCCCCAGCTCGACGAAGTGCCGTACCGCGGCGTAGCCCCCGCCGAGATGGTTGGTGCAGACGTACGGCGTCGCGTCGTCCGGCGCGGGAGCCGGTGGCCGCCGTTCCACGAGCACGTACGGGACCGGTAGCCGGTGCAGTTGGTCGACGTACTGCTGGGGCTTCTCGATCAGGTGCAGGTTGGGCACGAGCAGCAGGCCGTCGACGTCTGCGGCGAGCAGTTGGTTGATCTGCTGCGCCTCCAGATCCGGGTCGTACTCGGAGCTGGAAAGGATGATCCGGACGCCGGCGCTGGTCATCACCCGCTCGATGCCCTCGATCACCCGTGGGTAGAAGTACGAGGTGGACGGTACGAGCACCCCGACGAAGCGGGCGCTACGCCCGACCTGCGCTGGTATCGCCACCACGTAGGTGCCGGAGCCCTGGCGACGACGTACCAGCCCCTCGTCCACCAGCAGGTTGATCGCGCGGCGGACCGTGTTGATCCCCACCTCGTGGGTGTGGGCGAACTCCTGCTCGGTGGGCAGGCGTGCGTCGACCGACCACCGACCTTCGGCGATCTGTTGCCGAAGGTAGGCCGCCAGGGCTCGGAATTTCGTCCCCTGAGGGAATGAATCCAAACCATCAATGTCGGTCATGGCTGAGGATTCTTGAGCAGCAGACAAACCTCCGTCAATCCCTCCCGGCAAGAATTTTCCCTGCTTGACGCGGCTCGCCGGGCAGGTATGCTCCGGATTGCCATCGACTAGTGGGAATGAATTCATTCCCAAATAGATGCCACGGAAGGTGGGATTCGGCATGCTGGCTCTTGGGCCCGAGCACACCGGGGCACTGAACGGTCTCGTCGTGGAGCGGGTGGAGACCTTTGTGGTCGAACTCCCGACGATCCGTTCGTTCGAGATCGCCGGAGGGACCGTCGCGACCGTCGGGCAGCCCAGCCGGCGGGTGCTGGTGAAGGTGACCGCGGACGGAGTCGTCGGCTGGGGCGAAGCCACCCCGACGCCGTCCTGGACCTACGAAACCACCGAGAGCATCGTCACCACCATCGATCGCTACCTCGCGCCCGCGATCCTCGGCGCACCGGCGTGGAACCTCGACGCGGTCACGGCAACCTTCGACCGGGTCATCAACCGCGGCTTCACGATCGGTGCGCCGATCGCGAAGTCCGCGATCGACATCGCGCTACACGACCTCGTCGGACGGGCGGTCGGCGTCCCGCTCGGAGTGCTCTGGGGGCAACGTCGCGTCGGACGGATCCCACTCGGCTGGATCATCTCCGCCAAGACCCCCGAGGCGGTCGCCGACAGCGTCACGGAGGGCCACGCCCTCGGGTACACGGCCTTCAAAGTCAAGATCGGGCTGGCCGAGATCGACCAGGACCTCGCGTTCGTCGAGGCGGTACGCCGAGCGGCGCCGAAGGCGGCGATCTGGGTGGACGCCAACCAGGCGTACCAGGTCGACCAGGCACTACAGGTGGGCCGCCGGCTCGCCGAACTCGACGTCGCCGCGTTCGAGCAGCCGCTGCCGGCCAACCAGATCACCGGGCTACAACGGCTGCGGGACCACTCCCCCGTGCCGGTCGCGCTCGACGAGAGCCTGCGTCACCCCAGCGACCTCGCCACCTTCGTACGCCTGAACGCGGTCGATGTCGCGATCGCCAAGGTGCAGCGCAGCGGCGGCCTCACCCTGTCCCGGCGGATGTGCGCCCTCGCCGAGGACAGCGGGGTACGCCTGATGGGCTCCGGCCTCACCGACTCCGACCTCGGCTTCGCCGCCTCGCTGCACCTGTTCTCGGCGTTCGGCATCGACACGCCCGTCGACCTCAACGGCCGACAGTTCATCGAGTCCGCCTACGTCGGCGGGCACACGGTCGAGGTACGCGACGGGGAGGCCGCAGTACCCACCGGCCCCGGCCTGGGCGTCGACGTGGACGAAGCCGCAGTACGAGCCCTGGCCGTCGACGTGCTCCGCGCCGATCCGCCGGCCAGACCCCACAGAACTCGTGATGCCGAGTAGGCCCAGGCCGGGTCCGATGTGCGGATCTTTGTGAATAGGCAAACGGTCGGTGGTAGCCGTGTCACCTGCGATCGGTCGTCAGTCAGGTTGACGCGTCAACACGATGGCCCGGCCGTCGACGTTGAGCACGTGCCCGGCGCCGAGGCGGGCCAGGGGCGTTTCCCAGTGCACGTGCCCGCACACGGTCAGGGCCGGCGCCTGGGTGCGCAGATGGGCGCCGATGGCGGGATGGCCGGGCTGGTCGTTGCCCTCACCCTGGGGGCCTTCGTGCAGGACGAGCACGGCGGGATCGGCGGTGAGCGCGGCGCCGATGCGGGCCAGCTGGGTGGGTTCGCTGCGGCGGCCAGACCGGCGCGGGTCGCCGATGATGCTCCCGACGCCGGCGAAGCGCACCCCGCCGTGGTCGATCCAGCCTCCGTCCAGCAGCGCCGCGGCTGGGCCGAGTTCGGCCAGCTGGTCGCTGGCGATGACGTCGTGGTTGCCGGCCACCCCGACGACCAGCCGGCAGCCGACCGCGACCAGCGCCCACCACACGTCGGCGACCTCGCCGGAGGCGCCGCGCCGGTCGGCGTGGGTGGTGGAGTACAGGTCCCCGACGAGGACCACGGCGAGGCGCTCCGACGGTGGGATGAGCCCCTGCTCGGCCCACACCGGCAGATAGTCAGCCAGCGCGACGCCCAGCAGCACGGGCGGGCCGCCCCACGGCGACGGCGCCACGCCTTGCAGATCCCCGGTGACCAGCACCGCGTCGCAGCCGGAGGGTAACGCCTCGACGCCCAGGCGTCCGACCGCTAGCCGGGCCGTCTCGGTGCCGCCGCCGGACCGCGCCCGCTGGTAGGTCACCTCGGTGACCGGTTCGACGCCACGGCCGGTGATGCGCACGCCGACACCGTAGCCGCACCCCGCCACCACAGCGCTGAGTTTTCTGGCGGCAGACGGGGCAGGCTGCATGGGACTCTCCTTGCGCCGGCCCAGCGTCCGCAGCCGTTTCAGCGCCTGCCTGGTGGCGATCCGGATCAGGCACGCGCGCTGGTCCAGCACCATGCCGAGGTCGACGCCCACCACAGCAGCCAGGTCTCCTGCAGGACGTCCTCGGCGTCGACGGCGGAGCCGAGCATCTCGTAGGCGGGAGCGAACAGCAGGTCACGGTGAGCGACGAACGCCTCGATGGCCGCGTCCATGCGACTGCCACGAGCTGTAGCCGTCGGTTGCTCACTTCGTTCGCTCATCGCTGGTTCCTGCCTGTTTCGTTCGCGACCGTGCCGATTCCCATGCGATCCCGGTCCCCGCCGCTTTGTGACACCGACGATCGGTGGGCTACGTCACATAGGTCCCGCTGTCACAAAAAGCGGGCCGCCGGGATCTCTTGCACGTACGACGCAACACCACGAGCAAGGAAGTCCCAGCATGTCCACACCCACGACGACCAACCTCCGGTCGCGCATGCCCAACCCTCTCCCGTTCGGCCCCGAGATGGCGGAAGTCGGCGCAGGCCTGCACAAGGTCTCAAGAACGGTTCGATCCACCCGACGACCATCAGCCTGCTACAGCTGCGCGCCGGGCAGATCCTCGGCACGGCGATGGGGTCGCTCATCATCGCGATCGCCCACATCGGCTTCCTCACCCCCGCCGCTCTCATCGCCGAGCCGATCCCCGGCATGCCGCCCGGCCAGGACTACAGCGGGTAAGAGAGGCACACAGCATGAGCATCACCAGGTTCGCGGTGGCGGGAGCAACCGGGCGGCTGGGCCGCCACGTCGTCGACGTCCTGGTTGAGAGAGGACACCAGGTCGTGCCGATACCAACCCGGCCACGGGCAACGCGTTCACCAAGTTACGAGACGTTCCTTAGCCAAGAACCACTTCCGCACTGTCTAACGCCCGCAGACCGCCGACATCGCGATAACCGCCGCAAGGAGTGCCGAGACAACGACGGTTGCGAAGAACATCACCGATCAACCAGCACATCACAAAGCGCGGAGTGAAGGGAAAGAAATCGGCATGGGAGGCGTACGCCGCGGAATGCACACCTATTTGTTCGCTTTGACCGACGGCGGCGGCACGGTGCCGCCTGAACTCGGCGTCGCCCGCCGGCTGGTCGAACGGGGACACCGGGTGACCGTGCTTGGCGAGGACTCCATGGCCGCCGAGGTCGCTCGCACGGCCGCGGTATTCGTGCCATGGACGGAGGGGCTCAACCGGCGGGACCGCGACCCAGCCAACAACCCGTACAAGGACTGGGAGCTGGGGCCGATCGCCCAGGTACGCGCCATGGCAGACCATCTGGTCGCCGGCCCGGCCGCCGGATACGCCCGCGACCTGCTCGGCGCCGTTGCCGATGAGCGTCCCGATCTGGTACTGACCTCGGTGTTCGCGTTCGGCGCCATGGCTGCCGCCGAGTCGGTGGACCTGCCGTTCGATGTGCTGCTGCCCAACATCTACCCGTTCCCCGCCGACGGCGCGCCTCCGATGGGGATGGGCCTCCGGCCAGCCACGGGACGACTGGGCCGGGCGCGGAACCGGCTGATCGTCGCAGCCAGCGTGCGCACAATGGACCGCTACGTGCTGCCCCGGGTCAACGCCCTGCGCCGGGACCTGGGAGTGACGGAGTTGGAACACGCCCTGGACCAACCCGGCCGCGCCCGGCATCAGCTCCTCATGACCAGCCCGGCGTTCGACTTCCCGGCCGACCTGCCGCCCAACGTGCGGTACGTCGGGCCGGTGCTCGACGACCCGTCCTGGGCCGAGGCCGCAACGGACGGCATCGCGTGGTCACCCCCTCCGGACGCCCCCCTGGTGCTGGTCGCACTGTCATCCACGTTCCAGGATCAGGGCGGAACCCTGCAACGGATCGTGGACGCACTCGCGGACCAGCCCGTACGCGGCCTGGTCACCACGGGCCCCGGACTCGATCCGGCCATCGTGCGGGCCCCAGCAAACGTGACCGTGGTGCGATCGGCACCGCACCAAGCCGTGCTGCCACACGCGGCCCTCGTGGTCACGCACGGCGGACACGGCACGATCGTCAAGTCCCTCACGGCGGGAGTGCCACTGGTAGTGCTGCCGCACGGCCGCGATCAAGCGGACAACGCCGTGCGGGTGACCGAGCGCGGCGCCGGCCTTCGGCTGCCCAGGACGGCACCGCCCAAAAAGATCGCCCGGACGGTTCG
Source organism: Micromonospora sp. NPDC047730 (assembly GCF_043204765.1). Lineage (NCBI taxonomy): Bacteria > Bacillati > Actinomycetota > Actinomycetes > Micromonosporales > Micromonosporaceae > Micromonospora > Micromonospora sp. NPDC047730. Next base: position 119,394 of record NZ_JBIDCU010000018.1, read on the forward strand.
ACGTGTGCTGGAGGACCCTTCGTACGCACGGGCGGCGGCGGTGCTGGGCGAGGCGATTCGGCGGGACGCCGAGTCCCAGGTGCTCCTCGAGACGCTGGAAAACCTGGCTACGTAGTGCCTCGTCCTTGCCCGTTGATCGTGTGATATCCGGCATGCCGGTCACCCCGACATCCTCGCGGTGCGCGACGTCCGGGTGCTGCGGACTCCGGCCCGGTTCGAGCCGGTCGACGCTGACCCGTTCGAGTCGTGGCTGCTGAGCGGCCTTGAATTCGTCTTCGTGGACGGCACCGCGCTCCAGGTCCACAACGGCCTGAACGAACTCCCCCTCGCTGACGAGGATCCCGCCGCGGATTCCCTGGCGCCGCGAGTGGTCCGGCAGTGCGGTCACCGGTCCCCACCCCGGGCCCGGTGGCGCCTAGACCAACCCGCGTACCGCCCGCACCGCCGCGTCGACCTGCCAGATCGGCAGCTGCGCACCGGTGCCGGTCCAGCCCGTACCGGGTGGGGGCGGTACGGCGGTGGTTGTACCCCGATCGTCGGCTGCACCGCTGGTGGTGCGCGAAGAATCAATCCCTGACCAGACGCTATCGATCTTCGCTTTACCTACCGTGAGGTTCGCTGACGCCCGGCACGGGCGCGGCCAGGAAGTGACTGGGACGTCGCTGGCGGGGAGGCGGGCCGTGGCTCGAACGGACAAGGCTCAGGTTGGATCCAGAGCGGGACTGCTCAGACGGGGGCGAGCCGCTGCCGGTCGTCGGCGCTCCGGTACGGCGGGAATGCTGGCGGTGCTGCTCTGGGGCGGGCTGCTCCCGCTGGTGCCGCCGACCGGCCCGGCAATCGCCGCGCCGACCGCACCGGGAGGCGCGACCGGCGCCGGGCCGAGCACCGAGGCGGTGACCGAAGCCGAGGCGTCGGCGGCGGCGCAGCGGTCCGGGCAGCGGGTGGAGGTGCTCTCCGGCAGGTCCGAAACCTCGGAGGTGTACGCCCTGCCGTCGGGCCGGTTCGAGCTGGTGCAGCACCTCCGGCCGGTACGGGCCCGGCAGCAGGGGCGGTGGACGCCGGTGGACACCACGCTGGTCCGTACCGGGGATGTGCTGAGCCCGGTGTCGTCGACCGTCGGGCTGCGGCTCTCCGCCGGGGGTGCGGGCCCGCTGGTCCGGATGACGCGGGCCGGCCGGGAGCTGGCGCTGAGCTGGCCCGACCGGTTGCCAGTGCCGACGATCGAGCAGGACACCGCGACGTACGCCGAGGTCCTGCCCGGGGTTGACCTGCGGGTACGGGCGCGGGTGGACGGCTTCTCCCACCTGCTGGTGGTCAAGAACGCGGCGGCGGCCCGGCATCCGGCCCTGGCGAAACTGGCCTTCGGCCTGGACGCCCCCGGGCTGGCGGTGCGCGCGGACGCGACCGGCTTCCTCACCGTCACCGACGCGGCCTCCGGCGGCGGCGTGTTCGAAGGGCTGTCCCCGAAGATGTGGGACGCCGGCCCACCCGCCGTGGCGGGCGCGGCCGACGGCCGGGAGGATCCGGCGGCCGGGCCGCCCCCGGGGGCCAGGACGGCCCGGCTGGGCGTGGCGGTCCGGCCGGGGGGTCTGGAGCTGACCCCGGACCAGGCGTTGCTGCGCGGGGCGGAGACCCGGTATCCGGTCTACATCGACCCGGTCTGGAAGACGGTGCAGGCGTCAGCGCGGGCGATGGTTTCCAGCGGCTACCCGACGACGTCCTTCTACGACTTCGACGGCAAGTCGACCGAAGGGGTCGGGCTCTGCGACGTCCAGTACGACGGCGCGTGCGTCAAGGACCAGAAGAAGCGGCTCTTCTACCGGGTGCCGATCAGCGCGGTGGCCGGCAGGTACATCATCTCCACCGAGTTCGTTGCCTACGAGACGCACGCCTACAACTGTTCCAACCCGACGTCGGTCCAGCTCTGGCACATCAGCGGCTTCGCCACCGGCTCGACCTGGAACAGCACGGACGACAACTGGATCAAGCACCTGACCTCGCGGGACGTGGCGTACTGCTCGCGTACCCCGGTCGAGTTCGGCGGCACGGCCCTGCGCGACGTGGTACGCGCGGCGGCCGGGCGGAGTGACTCGACGATCAGCTTCGGGCTGCGGGCGTACTCCGAGTCCACCATGGACTGGTGGAAGCGCTTCGCGGACGACGCGTTCATGCGGATCGAGTACAACACCCCGCCCCCGCAGACGCCGATGTCGAAGCTGTCGATGAGCCCCGGCGGCCCCTGCGTCGGCAGCAGCGCGGCCCCTCGGGTGAACCAGCGACCCACCTTCTACGCGATCCTCACCGACCCGGACTCGGGTAGCGCGGCGAAGCTGTACGCGCAGGTGGAGGTCAGGCAGTCGGGCACCCTGCTCTGGACCTCGGCCCTGACCGGCCCGAAGACCACCGGCTCGACCTTCCAGATCCTCGCACCGTCCACCCTGCCGCAGAACGTGCTGCTGGCCTGGCACGTGCGGACCTGGGACGGCTACCAGTGGAGCCCGTGGAGTTCGTCCGGCGCGCCGACCGGCTGCTACTTCTACTACGACACCACCGCCCCGGCGGCACCGGTGATCTCCTCCACCGCGTACCCGAGGTCGGATCCGGAGAACCCGGACGACCCGTGGTACGACGGGGTCGGCCGCTACGGCACCTTCACCCTCTCCACCAGCAACACCGACGTGAACCGCTACTGGGTGGGGCTGAACACCACGCCCACGGCGGCCGGGGAGTACCGGCCCGCCACCAACGGTGGCCCGGTGACCGTGCCGATCGTGCCGGACCAGGCCGGGGTGAACTTCCTCTACGTCAAGGTCCTGGACACCGCCGGCAACGTCAGCGCCTCGGCGACCTACCTGTTCCGGGTCAGTGCCGGACGGGCACCGAAGGCGTACTGGCATCTCGACGAGCCGGCCGGATCCACCACCCTGACCGCCGGCACCCGCCCGGGCGAGCCGGCGGTCACCGCGCAGACGTACGGTGGGGTCACCCTCGGCGCGGACGGCCAGGACCGCACCGCGCTGCGCGGTGACGGCTCGACCGGTTACGCCGAGACCTCGGGGACGGTCGTCGACACCAGCGCCAGCTACGCGGTGGCGACCTGGGTCAAGCTGGACCACACCAACACCTTCGCCACCGCGGTCAGCCAGGACGGCACCGTGGTCAGTGGTTTCTACCTGCAATACGTCCAGGACAACAACCGCTGGTCGTTCAGCCTCACCAACGCGGACGCCGTGCAGGGCGGGGTACGCGCCCTCTCCGCCGCGGCACCGACGACCGGTGAGTGGACGCACCTGGTGGGGGTCTACGACTCGGTCGCCAGGAAGGCGCGGCTCTATGTCAACGGGGTACTCAACGACGAGAAACCCTTCACCGTCACCTGGAACGCCACCGGCCCGATGGGGATCGGCCGGGCCCGGCACAACGGCGCCAAGGTGGACTTCTTCCCCGGGGCGATCGACGACGTGCGGGTCTTCGACCGGATCGTCACCGCCAACGAGGTCGACGACCTGTTCCGGCAGCATCCGGTGCTGACCGGCCGCTGGAAGCTGAACAGCGACGGGACCGACGGGTCGGGCCTGAACCGCACCCTGGCCCTGGCCGACAACGCCCGGATCGACCAGGCGGCCGGCTGGCTGGGTGAACCGCCGGGTGGCCTGGTGCTCGACGGCGTAGGGGACTACGCGGCCACCACCGGCCCGGTGGTCGGCACGCACCAGAGCTTCACCGTGGCCGGCTGGGTGACCAGCCCCACCGCACCGACCCGCCGGGCGGCAGTCTTCTCCCAGGCGGGGACGACCAACAGCGGTTTCACCCTGCGGTACGCCCCGGACGCGGTCAACGGCACCGGCGGCTGGCAGGTCGAGATGCCGGACTCCGACGCGGCCGGTGCCACCATGCAGACCGCCGGCCACTCGGCGTACCAGTGGCAACTGCCCTGGGACCACCTGGCGATCGTCTACGACGCCTTCGCCGACGTGCTGCATCTCTACGTCAACGGTCAGCTCCAGCAGACCGAGGCCAATGTCTCCACCCGGCTCTACACGCTGGGCTTCAACGCGACCGGCCCGCTCCAGCTCGGCCGGGCCAAGACCGGCGGGGTCTGGGGTGAGTACTGGGCCGGCGTCATCGATGACGTCTGGGCCTTCTCCGGCGCGCTGAGCCCGGAACAGGTGCAGATGCTCGCCGGCCACACCGAGCTGCCCTCCGACTCCCCCTTCTAGTCCGGTCGCTTCCGCCGGTTCCCGGGTCTCTGGGGGTGCCCGGGAACCGGCGGTTCCCCACGCTGTTCATTCACCCTCGCTACGGAGGTTGCTGTGCAGAGACACCGGGTCTGGCTGGCCGCAGCGGTCGCCAGCATCCTGATCGTGGGGCTGTTACATGCCCCGCCGGCGCAGGCCGCACCATCGGCTGGCGCCGGCCGCCCACAGGTCACCGAGGCGGACCGTCCGGTGCGGGGCGAACCGATCGCGGTCCGTTCCCGTGAACCGGATCCGGCGACCCGCCGGCCGGCACCACCGGCGCCGGTCTGGCCGGCGGCGGGCGAGACGCCGGCCGTACGGGCCGACGGGGCGGCCCGGGTCCGGGTGCTCGACCGGGCCGCCGCGCGCCGGGCCGGGGTGGCCGGGCTCCTCTTCACCGTCGAGGCGGCCGGCGCCGCCACGGTACGGGTGGACTACTCCGGCTTCGCCGGGGCGTACGGCGGCTCGTACGGCTCGCGGCTGCGGCTGGTCCAGTTGCCGGGGTGCGCGGTGACCACGCCCGAGCTGCCGCAGTGCCGTACCGGCACCCCGCTGGCCGGGCGGCACGACCGGGCCGCCCGTACCCTGACCGGGCAGACCACGGCGGGGGTGACGGTGCTGGCCGCGGTGGCCGGCGCGGCCAGCGACCGGGGCGATTTCACGGCCACCTCGCTGATGCCTTCGGCGACCTGGCAGGCGGGCGGCAACTCCGGTGCCTTCTCCTGGTCGTACCCGCTGCGGGTGCCGCCGGTGCCGGGTGACCTGGTGCCGAACCTGACCATCGGCTACTCGTCGGGCACGATCGACGGGCGGGCCTCGAACACCAACAACCAGCCCTCCTGGGTGGGCGAGGGGTTCGACCTCTGGCCCGGCTACATCGAGCGCAGCTACAAGTCGTGCGCCGACGATGGCGCACCGACCGTCAACGGGGTGAAGCCGGGCGATCTGTGCTGGGCGTACGACAACGCGACGGTGACCTGGAACGGCCGGGGCGGGGAACTCGTCAAGGCCGGCGACGGCACCTGGCGGCTGAAGAACGACGACGGCACCCGGTTCGAGAAGGTCATTCCGGCGGAGGCGGTCAACGGCGACGACGACGGGGAGTACTGGAAGGCCACCACCACCGACGGCACCCAGTACTTCTTCGGGCGGCACCGGCTGCCCGGCTGGTCCACCGGCCGGGCGCAGACCAACTCGGCCTGGACGGTGCCGGTCTTCGGTAACAACGACGGCGAGCCGTGCCACGACCCGGGCGGCTTCGCCGGATCGTCGTGCCAGCAGGCCTGGCGGTGGAATCTCGACTACGTCGTCGATCCGCACGGCAACGCGGTCACCTACCACTACACCACCGAGACCAACCGGTACGGGCGCAACGTCAGCCTCAGCACCGACAGCGCGTACGACCGGGGCGGGGTGCTCAACCGGATCGAGTACGGCCTGCGCGCCGACAACCTCTTCGCCAGCCCACCGGCGAAGGTGCTCTTCCAGACCGCGGAACGCTGCGTTCCCGACGCCACCTTCGACTGCGCGGCCTCGAAGATCTCCGACAGCCCGGACCGCTGGCCGGACGTGCCGTGGGACCAGAACTGCACCGCCGACTGCACGAAGAAGGGGCTGATCTCGCCGACGTTCTGGTCGCGGTACCGGCTCACCGGCGTCACCACCCAGATCCGGCAGGCCAGCGGCGCCTACCGGGATGTCGACTCGTGGGCGTTGACGCACGCCTGGGGCGACGCGGACATCGACCGGGCGCTGCTGTTGCAGTCGATCCAGCAGACCGGCAAGGCGGGCAGCCCGGCGGTGACCCTGCCGAAAATCACCTTCAACCATGTGCAGCTGAAGAACCGCCTGGACCGGACCGGCGACGACATCCCGCCGTTCATCAAGTACCGTCTCGGCGCGATCTTCGACGAGTACGGCGGCCAGCTCGACATCAAATACTCCGAAGTCGACTGTTCGCTAGACGCTCTGCCGGTGCCGGAAACCAACACCCGGCGCTGTTTCCCCATCTGGTGGCAGCCAGCCGGCCAGGACGCGCCGATCCGCGACTGGTTCCACAAGTACGTCGTGACCCAGGTGATCCGCGCCGATCGGACGGCCCGGGCCCCGGACATGGTGACCAGCTACGACTATGTCGGCGGCGCGGCCTGGCACTTCGACGACGACGACGGGCTCACCCGGAACAAGCAGAAGACCTGGTCCCAGTGGCGCGGCTACGGCGAGGTGCGGGTCACCACCGGCGGCATCAACCAGCCGCTGACCCGCGACGACTACCGGTACCTGCGCGGCATGGACGGGGACCGGCTGAACACGTCCGGCGGCACGAAGAGCGTCACCGTGTCCGACGGTGAGGGGGGCACCCACACCGACCATCCGGCGCTGGCCGGCTTCGAACTGAAACACACCACCTACACCGCGCCGGACGGGGTCGTCCACGACAAGACGGTGAACACCCCGTGGCGTCAGCAGACGGCCATCCGGTCCCGTTCCTGGGGGACGACCACCGCCAACCTGACCGGCGTCGGCACCACCCGGACCTGGACGGCGCTGGACGGCGGTGCCTGGCGGCAGACCCGGGTCGACACCACCTACGACCCGGTCACCGCGGTGACCACCCAGGTCGACGACCAGGGCGACACCGGTACCACCGCCGACGACCGGTGCACCCGCACCACGTACGCGGTCAACGCCACCGCCTGGCTGCGTGCCCTGCCGTCCCGGGTGGAGACCGTGGCGAAGCGCTGCGCCAGCACCCCGGACCGGGCCACCGACGTGATCTCCGATGTCCGCACCTACTACGACGGCGGGGCGCTCGGCGCCGCGCCGGTGCGGGGCGACGCCACCCGGGTGGAGGAGATCGCCGCCCACGACGGGACCACCGCCCGCTACGTGCCGACCGCGTTGCTCAGCTACGACGCGTACGGCCGCCCGACGACCGTGCTGGACGCCGGCGACAAGACCACCACCAGGGTGTACGCCGAAACGGCCGGGTTGACCACCCGGGTGACCACGACCGGCCCGCGGGTACGGGCCGACGATGCGGCCAGCGCGCACGTCATGGTCGAGGAGCGGGACCCGGCCTGGGGGGTGGCCACCGGGCAGGTCGCGAACCCGGACCCGATCGCGCCGAACGCCCGGCGGACCGTGCTGGCGTACGACGCGCTCGGCCGACTGTCCAAGGTCTGGCGCCCGGGTCGGGAGGGCGCGACCGTCCCCGACCTGGAACACAGCTACCAGGTCGCCGAGGGGCAGATCGTGGCGATCACCACCCGGAGCCTCACCGCCAACGGTGGGCAGCGGGTCAGCCAGCAGCTTCTCGACGGCCTGCTGCGGGGCCGGCAGACCCAGACCGAGGGCCCGGGCGGCGGCCGGCTGATCACCGACATGTTCTACGACAGCCGGGGCAACGTCGCCCGCACGTACGACACCTACTACGCGACCGGAGCCCCGAGCGGCAGCCTGTTCGGTGTCGCGGTCCCCGGTGACGTCGAGTCGCAGACCAGCTACAGCTACGACGGGCTGAACCGGAAGACCATCGAGCGGTTCCTCGTCGGCAACAACGACACCCAGGAGAAGTGGCGTACGGTCACCAGCTACGGCGGTGACTGGGTGGCGGTCGACCCGCCGGTGGGGGGCACCCCGACCCGGACGATCATGGACGCCCGGGGCCGGACCACCGAGCTGCGCCAGTACCACGGTGACGCGCCGACCGGCACGTACACCGCGACCCGTTACACCTACACTCCGAGCGACCATGTGGCCACCCGCACCGACGCGGGCGGCAACGTCTGGTCGAACAGCTACGACCTGCGGGGGCGGCTGACCAGGAGCGTGGACCCGGACCGGGGTACCACCACCTCCAGCTACGACGACCTGGGGCGGTTGACCTCGACGACGAACGCGCGAGGGCAGAAACTGGTCCACCGGTACGATCCGCTGGGCCGCCGGACCGAGACCAGGGAGGGGTCCGACACGGGACCGCTGCGGGCCAGCTGGACGTACGACACGCCCCGCCGGGGTCTGCTGACCGAGGCGACCCGCTACACCGGCGGGCAGGCGTACACCACCCGGATCGACGCGTACGACCACCAAGACCGGCCGGTACGGGTCACCGTCGTGGTCCCGGCCAGCGAGGGACCGCTCGCCGGCAGCTACACCTTCACCACCGCCTACAACCCGGACGGCACCGTCCAGTCCGACGGGTTCCCGGCGGCCGGTGGCCTCTCCGCGGAGACCGTGACGCGCGGCTACGACGGGTTGGCCCGGCCCACCACGCTCACCAGTAACCTCGGCAGCTACCTCACCGGCACCGCCTACTCCGCCACCGGCAGCCCGTTGCAGTACGAGCTGACCGCCGGCGGGAAGAAGGTCTGGCAGACCTTCGCGTGGGAGTACGGCACCGGCCGGTTGGCCAGCTCCCGCACCGAGCGGGAGGGCATCAGCGGGGTGGACCGGAACGCCTCCTACACCTACAACCCGGCGGGGGTCGTCACCGCCCTGTCGGACGTGTCCCGCTCCGGCACCGACACCCAGTGTTTCGTCCACGACCACCTGCAACGCCTGACCGAGGCGTGGAGCCAGCCGACGACCGGCTGCGCGTCGGCGCCGTCCGGCACGGTGGTGGGCGGGCCGGCGCCGTACTGGCACAGCTACCAGTACGACGCCACCGGCAACCGGACCCGGGAGGTGCTGCACGGCATCGCCGGCCAGGCCGACACCGAACGCACGTACCAGGTTCCCGGCACCGCCCAGGGGCACCGGCTGGCCGGGGTCACCCAGACCGGCGGCGCGGGGGACCGCACCGACAGCTTCGGCTACGACGCCACCGGCAACCTGACCACCCGTACGGTGGGTGCGGAGACCGAGCGCCTCGCCTGGGACGCCGAGGGCGCGCTGACCTCGATCACCGAGGGCGACTCGCTCACCTCGTTCGTGTACGGGGCCGGGGGCGAGCGGCTGATCCGTCGGGACGATGCCGGGCACACCCTGTACCTGCCCGGCATGGAGCTGCACGTACCGGCCGGCGCCACGGTCGCCAACGGGACCCGGTACTACTCGCATCAGGACCAGCCGGTCGCGATGCGGACAATCACCGGGGTGCGCTTCCTCACCGCCGACCATCAGGGCACCGCGCAGCTCACCATCGACGCGGCCAGCCAGGCGCTCACCCAGCGGCGGTTCACACCGTTCGGTGCCGAGCGGGGCGCACCGACGGCCTGGCCGAACGGGCGGGGCTTCGTGGGTGGGGTCGAGGACCCCGGCACCGAGCTGATCCGGCTGGGCGCCCGCGAGTACGACCCGGCCACCGGCCGGTTCGTGTCGGTCGATCCGCTGCTGGTCGACGATCCGCAGCAGCTCGACGGCTACAGCTACGCCCGGAGCAGTCCGGTCACCAACAGCGACCCGTCCGGTCTCGCTTCCTGTGGCGGCGGTGGGGACCGGTGGGAGTTGGCCTCGTACGGCGGCAGCAGCAGGTGCGACGACAACTTCAAGGATTTCTTCCCCCGACCGGGCCGTGGCGGCGGAGGCGGCGGTGGCGGGGGCTGGACCGGTGGCGGCGGGGGCGGCGGCGGTTGGTCCGGTGGCGGGGGCGGCGGGGGCTACCGTTCCCCCCGGCCCAAGCCACCGCCGATCGGCCCGGTCCGGGTCTGCGAGGGCTGGTGCGCCATCAAGGACAAGATCGGCGACCAGCGCGAGGTCCCGCCGCCGACCGACCACCCCGGCGGCATCACCTGCTACTACCAGGCAACCCCGCAGTCGGGCTGCGCCGCCGGCCCGAGCACGGGCGCGGTCGGTTTCCCCGGCAAGGACATGCTCGACGACTTCGTGAGCTGCGCCAAGAGGTTCCTCCACTGCCTCAAACGGGTCGGCAAGGGCATGTTGAAGACCTGCAAGAAGAACGGATTCGCGTGCCTCCTGATCGCGGAGGAACTGCTCGCACCGCTAATCGTCGGTGGGGCGTTCATGGTCGTCATTGTCACCCCCTTCTGCCTGGCTTCGGTCTTCTGCGGGGTGGCGGTAGCCGTCGGCGTCCTGGTGGGCGTGATCATCGGGGCCATCGTCGCCTGGGGGATCGGCAGATACTTCTACGACAAGGGCGGTAACACCGACAAACCATCACACCCCGACAGCTGACGCGGTGTACGGCAGGGTGAGGGCGACCTCGAACCCACCTTCGGGTCGGGGGCCGGCGGTCACCGTACCTCCGTAGATCCTCGCCCGTTCGGCCATGCCCCGCAGTCCATGTCCCGGTGCGGCGTCCCCGGTTCCCGAGGGGGCGCCGCACCCGTCGTCGGTGACCCGGATCTCGAACCGGTCGGGCCGGTACGCCAGGGCCACGGTGACCGACGCGGAACCGGCGTGCTTGAGCACATTGGTCAACGACTCCTGGACGACCCGGTAGGCGCAGAGATCGGGACCAGACGGCAGCGGCCGTCGCGTCCCGGTGGTCACCACCTCGACCGGTACGCCAGCGACCCGGATCCGGTCGATCAGCTCGTCGAGCCGGGCCATTCCCGGGGGTGACGGATCCACCTCCTCCGGGCCGCCGGCCCGGGTGCCGACGGCCGCGGCTGCGGGCGCCCCAGTTCCGGGGGGTCGGGTTCCGGGCGCCCCGGCGCCGGGCATCTCGGCGCCGGGTTCGACCCTGAGCAGGCCGAGCATGCGGCGCAGCTCCCGGCGGGCCTCCCGGCTGTTGTCGGCGATGACGTCCAGCGCGCTGCGGGCGCTGGCCGGATCGTCGTTGAGCACGTAACTCGCCAGCCCGGCATGGACCGAGATCACCGAGGTGTGATGGGCGATCACGTCGTGCAGCTCCCGGGCGATCCGGACCCGTTCCTCGACCACCGCCCGCCGGGCCCGCTCGGCCTGCTCCCAGCGCAACTGTTCGGTCATCCGGGCCAACCGCAGGTTACGGTCGGTCAGTTTGCGGGCGTTGTCGCCGAACTTGACGATGACCCCGGTGACCACGACGGCCTGCGCGGTAACGCTCAGTAGTGAAATGGGATCCCACCCCCCGCCGGAGGTGTGCATGGTCAACAGGCCCGCGTAGAGCCAGATCGCCGAGATGGCGGCGGCCGAGCGCACCGCCGATCGGAGCGACCGCAGGGCGGCCACCGTGTACAGGGCCACCAGGCAGCCGTACGGGTTCAGCGCGGGCCAGTAGCCGGCGGTGATGAACGCCGACCAGGCGACCAGGCAGCAGACCAGTACGGTGACCGGCGCCTGCCGGCGGTACATGGTGGGCAGGCTCGCCAGGGAGACCAGCACGGCCCCGCCAAGGTCGAGTGGACGCCACTGGGCGTGGTACTCGATGCCGAGCAGGAGCGCCACGCCGGTCTGGGCCAGGGCGAGCACGATGTCGGGCAGGGGCGGTGGGTTTACGCCGGTGAGCCGGCCCAGCGAAAGGGTGGCAGGCACCGGGGCAGCCTATCGATGGGAGCCGCGCCGAACTGTCGGCCACCGGTCGAGCCGGTACGACCCCTCCCCGGTTGCCACCGGCCGAGCCGGTACGAACCCGCTCAGGCTGGACCTCCGGCCTGTGGGGTGACCAGGCCAGTCTCGTAGGCGAGCACGACGGCCTGTGCCCGGCTGGCCAGGTTGAGCTTTGCCATGGTCCGGTTGAGGTGGGTCTTCACCGTGGCCTCGGCGATCACCAGCCGGCCGGCGATGTCGCTATTGGAGAGTCCCTTACCGACCAGGCGCAGGATGTCCCGCTCCCGGGCGGTGAGCGCGTCGAGTCGCGGTGGGACGGGCGCCTCGACAGCCTGGTCACCGGTGTACGCCTCGATGAGGCGCCGGACAACGCTGGGGGCGAAGAGCATGTCGCCGGCCGCGACCGTGGAAATCGCACCGATGAGCCGATCCGGGGGAGTGTCCTTCAGCAGGAAGCCGCTGGCTCCGGCGCGCAGCGCGGCGTAGACGTACTCGTCCAGGTCGAACGTGGTCAGCACCAGGATGCGCGGCCGACCGACGGCGGCTGCGTCGGTGCCGGTGCCGGTGCCGGTGTTGAGGATCCTGCGGGTGGCGGTGATGCCGTCGGCGCCGGGCATCCGGATGTCCATCAGGATCACGTCGGGTCTGGTGGCGGCGGCCAGTTCGACCGCCTCCGCGCCGTCGGCGGCTTCCCCCACCACCTCGACGCCGGGAGCGGCGCGCAGCAGCGCGGAGAGACCGGCCCGGATCAGGACCTCGTCGTCGACGATCAATACTCTGATGTTGCTTCCGTCGGTGGACATCCGCTCGTCTGCTCCCCCGTGCCGCTGGCTGTGGCCTACCGCAACGGTTGTACACCAGCCGAGCCGGCCGATCTGCCACGCCGGCCACCGCGGGTGACGACGAACCCGGTCGGATGTGGCCATGAACGAGCTCTGGTACGAACGCCAGGTGGCCTACTTCGAGGACCTGAGCGCCTACAGCTACAGCGACGTCGACGTCATCGAGATGGACTGGGGATGGCTTCGGTTCCAGCCCGGATACGACCGGATCAACGTCGGATGGCTCGATGCCTCGCACGCGTTCGAGGAAGGGCCCACCCCGAACTGGTTCGCCGACGCGCTACTCGACATCATCGCGGCACCGCCTATCAACATGATGCGCGGATTACGTTCGACTGAGCCGCAGGCGCGCGCGGCGTCACGCTCATCGCACAAGATCCGGACGAGCGTGCAGACCCAAGGAATCGGTACGGCCGTCGTAAGCCACGCTCTACTCACGATAGAACCGGCTTAGTACTCCAACGTCACTTGCCTTCGGCGTTGGGCGTGGCGTGGGCATGAGGACGGCCACCGCGTTGATCATCGATGGTTTGTGAGGACAACCGAAGA
>NZ_JBIDCU010000019.1:0-126716 GCF_043204765.1 Micromonospora sp. NPDC047730
GCCGACCCCGCCCAGGCCTCCTACTGGATCACCACCGAGGCCCTCGCCGACTGGATCGCCACCCGCGGCTACGCCGCCTGATCCCACCACCACCAACGACAAGGGCCGGCCCCGAACGAGCCGGCCCTCTCGTCATGCCCGCAGCGGGCAGTCCCGGGGGCTGTCAGTCGTCAGCAGGCGCGGGACGCGTCCTCGGAGCCGCGTGGGCAGGCGAGCTGGAGGTGATGGATCATGGTGGTACCTCCTCGTCCCGAACGATGGCACGAGGTTGCGCAGTTAGCAAGACGGACGTACGGTTTTGTTGACGACGAGAATCGGCGGTAAGTGTCCCCTAACCACGGCGACACCCCGGCCGGTGCGACAGACTGCTCAGGACTACTCACGGTCGCTGGTGTGAAGGAGTACGACGTGGCGAGCCTCGACACCTTCGGTGCGAAGACCCAGCTACGCGTCGGAGACGCGAGCTACGAGATTTTCAAGATCAGCAAGGTGGAGGGCCACGATCGGCTCCCCTACAGCCTGAAGATCCTGCTGGAGAACCTGCTCCGGACCGAGGACGGCGCGAACATCACCGCCGACCACATCCGGCAGCTCGGCGGCTGGGACCCCACCGCCGACCCGAGCGTGGAGATCCAGTTCACCCCGGCGCGGGTGCTCATGCAGGACTTCACCGGCGTGCCCTGCGTGGTCGACCTGGCCACCATGCGCGAGGCCGTCCGCGACCTCGGCGGCGACGCCACCAAGGTCAACCCGCTCGCCCCGGCCGAGCTGGTCATCGACCACTCGGTCATCGCCGACCTGTTCGGCCGCGAGGACGCCTTCCAGCGCAACGTCGAGCTCGAGTACGAGCGCAACAAGGAGCGCTACCAGTTCCTGCGCTGGGGCCAGACCGCGTTCAACGAGTTCAAGGTCGTCCCGCCGGGCACCGGCATCGTGCACCAGGTCAACATCGAGTACCTGGCCCGTACGATCATGGAGCGCAACGGCCAGGCGTACCCGGACACCGTGGTCGGCACCGACTCGCACACCACGATGGTCAACGGCCTGGGCGTGCTCGGCTGGGGCGTCGGCGGCATCGAGGCCGAGGCCGCCATGCTCGGCCAGCCGGTCAGCATGCTGATCCCGCGCGTGGTGGGCTTCAAGCTCTCCGGCGAGATGCCGGCCGGCACCACCGCCACCGACCTGGTGCTCACCATCACCGAGATGCTGCGCAAGCACGGCGTGGTCGGCAAGTTCGTCGAGTTCTACGGCCCGGGCGTGAGCGCCGTGCCGCTGGCCAACCGGGCCACCATCGGCAACATGTCCCCGGAGTACGGCTCCACCGTGGCGATCTTCCCGATCGACGGCGAGACCGTCCGCTACCTGGAGCTGACCGGCCGCGACCCGCAGCAGGTCGCGCTGGTCGAGGCGTACGCCAAGGAGCAGGGCCTCTGGCACGACCCGGACGCCGAGCCGGAGTACTCGGAGCGCCTGGAGCTCGACCTGAGCACCATCGAACCGTCCCTGGCCGGTCCGAAGCGCCCGCAGGACCGGGTGCCGCTGGGCAGCGCCAAGACGCTGTTCCGCTCGGCGCTGACCGACTACGTGGCCGCCGACGAGACCGGTGGCGACCGGGGCCGCGCCGCTGGCGTGCCGCAGCAGGAGAAGCCGTTCGGGGTCGTGGGCCACGCCGACGAGGCCAGCGCCGAGTCCTTCCCGGCCAGCGACTCCCCCGCCAACGGCGTCAGCGACCCGGCCGACGCCCCGCGCGACCTGGAGACCGCGGCGGTCGGCGCCGGCGGGCGGGCCAGCAACCCGATCCGGGTCACCGGCGACGACGGCACCGAGTTCGAGCTGGACCACGGCGCCGTGGTGATCGCCGCGATCACCTCCTGCACCAACACCTCCAACCCGCAGGTCATGATCGGGGCGGCGCTGCTGGCCCGCAACGCGGTGGAGAAGGGCCTGACCCGCAAGCCGTGGGTAAAGACCACCCTGGCGCCCGGCTCCAAGGTCGTCATGGACTACTACGAGCGGGCCGGCCTCACGCCCTACCTGGAGAAGCTCGGCTTCCACCTGGTCGGCTACGGCTGCACCACCTGCATCGGCAACTCCGGCCCGCTGCCGGAGGAGATCTCCGCCGCCGTCAACGACGCCGACCTGGCCGTCGTCTCGGTGCTGTCGGGCAACCGGAACTTCGAGGGCCGGATCAACCCGGACGTCAAGATGAACTACCTGGCGTCCCCGCCGCTGGTGGTCGCGTACGCGCTGGCCGGCACGATGGACATCGACCTGGCCAACGAGCCGATCGGCGAGGACAGCCAGGGCAACCCGGTGTTCCTGCGCGACATCTGGCCGAACACCGCCGAGATCCAGGACGTCATCGCCTCGGCGATCGGCGCCACCGGCTTCAGCGCGGCGTACGCGGACGTCTTCGCCGGCGACGAGCGCTGGCAGTCGCTGCCCACCCCGACCGGCGACACCTTCGCCTGGGCCGGCGACTCGACCTACGTCCGCAAGCCCCCGTACTTCGAGGGCATGGGGCGCCTGCCGGCGCCTGTCTCCGACATCGGTCCGGCTCGCGTGCTGGCCAAGCTGGGCGACTCGGTGACGACCGACCACATCTCCCCGGCCGGTTCCATCAAGGCCGACTCCCCCGCCGGGAAGTACCTCGCCGAGCACGGCGTGCCGCGGCACGAGTTCAACTCGTACGGCTCCCGCCGGGGCAACCACGAGGTCATGATCCGGGGCACCTTCGCCAACATCCGGCTGCGCAACCAGCTGGTCCCGGGTGTCGAGGGCGGCTTCACGGTCAACCACCTGACCGGCGAGCAGACCTCGATCTACGACGCCTCGGTGGCCTACCAGGAGGCGGGCGTCCCGCTGGTCGTCCTGGCCGGCAAGGAGTACGGCTCCGGCTCGTCGCGGGACTGGGCGGCCAAGGGCACCATGCTGCTCGGCGTCAAGGCGGTCATCGCCGAGTCGTACGAGCGGATCCACCGCTCCAACCTGATCGGCATGGGCGTGCTCCCGCTGCAGTTCCCGGCCGGCGAGACCGCCGAGTCGCTGGGCCTCACCGGCACGGAGACGTTCACCATCACCGGGGTGACCGCGCTGAACGACGGGGAGACCCCGCGCACGGTCAAGGTCAGCACCGACACCGGCGTCGAGTTCGACGCGGTCGTCCGGATCGACACGCCGGGTGAGGCGGACTACTACCGGCACGGCGGCATCCTGCAGTACGTGCTGCGCCGCATGATCGCCAGCTGACGCACCATCGAACAGGGCCCCTCCCGCGCTCGCGGGAGGGGCCCTGTCGCGTACCGGCTCGGCGCTCTCCGGGCGAGGCGGCGTCGCGGCTCACCTGCCCGCGCGCCAGCCCCGCGGTGGGGTCACCCGGACCGGCGGCGAGCGTCCCGGGTCTTCATGGCGTGCTCCAGCAGCGTGATGAGCACCTCCTTGCTCGACTCCCGCTGCCGGGCGTCGCAGAGCAGCACCGGCACCCCGGGGTCGAGGTTCAGCGCCGACTGCACCTCGTCGAGCTGGTACTGCCGGGCGCCCTCGAAGCAGTTCACCGCCACCACGAACGGCGTGCCGCGCCCCTCGAAGTAGTCGATGGAGGGGAAGCAGTCCGCCAGCCGTCGGGTGTCCGCCAGCACCACCGCGCCGATCGCGCCGAGCGCCAGCTCGTCCCAGACGAACCAGAAGCGGTCCTGCCCGGGGGTGCCGAAGAGGTACAGCACCAGGTCGTCGCTGATGGTGATGCGACCGAAGTCCATCGCCACCGTGGTGGTCTTCTTGCTCTCCACCCCGGAGAGGTCGTCGATGCCGACCCCGCTCTCGGTCAGCACCTCCTCGGTGCGCAGGGGGCGTGTCTCGCTGACCGCGCCGACCATGGTGGTCTTGCCCACGCCGAAGCCACCCGCGACGAGGATCTTGATCGCGGTGGGCAGTGGCGGCGCTCCCGCCGGCCGCTCAGAGTGCCCGTAGTCCATTGATTACCGCCTCGAAAACGCTGTTGTCGGGAAGGCCGGCCGTGGTGCGCGGCTCGCGTACCTGCACCAGGCTGCGGGCCACCAGGTCGCCGAGCAGGACCCGGATGGTGCCCACCGGCAGGTCCATGTGGGCGGCGATCTCGGCGACGGACTGGATCCGCTGGCAGAGCCCGACGATCGCCAGGTGCTCCGGACCCAGTCCGACCTCCGGAGTCACGTCCGCGCGGGTCGCCGTCACCAGCGAGATCAGGTCGAACGTGCCGGTGACCGGCCGGGCCCGGCCACGGGTCACCGCGTAGGGGCGCACCACCGGGCCGGCGTGGTCGTCGACCCACTGGTGCTCGGCGGACTCCCCCTGCACCGTCATCGCGGTTACTTCTCGTCGGCCGGCTGCTCGGTCCGCGACGGCGACGCGACGTACTTGCCGACGCGGGTGACCAGCATCGCCATCTCGTAGGCGATCAGGCCGACGTCGGCGTCCTCGCTGGCGAGGACAGCCAGGCAGGCGTTGCGCCCGGCCGCCGTGACGAACAGGAACGACGACTGCATCTCGATGATGGTCTGCTGCACCTGCCCGCCACCGAAGCGCTTGCCCGCGCCCCGGGCCAGGCTCTGGATGCCGGCCGCCATCGCGGCCAGGTGCTCTCCGTCGTCCCGGCTGAGCCCTCGCGAGGCGGCCATCAACAGGCCGTCCGTCGAGAGCGCGACCGCGTGGTCGGCCTGCTTCACCCGGCCGACCAGATCATCCAGCAACCACGTCAGGTCGGCACTCGAAGCCGTCTTCTGCGCCACTCGTCGTCCTCTTCTCCCCCGGCTGTTGTCGCCGTACTCGTCTGGGCTGACCGCCACGCCGCGGGGTCACCCCGCAGTGCGGGCGGTGCCGGTCAGGTCGCCTGCTGATCGCCGACGTCGGGTCCCTCGCCGGCCCCGGCTCCCTCGCCTGTCTCGGGCCGGCCGCCGCCGGCCCCGCCGAGCAGCCGGGCGGCGTCCGTACGGCCACGCCGGGTGCCGCTCTGGTAGGAGCTCATCATCCGGCGCACCTGCTCCGGCGGGCGTACCGTGTCCTCGTCGTCGTTCCCGGCGGCGGGCTCGTCGCGCAGTTCCGGCGCGAGGCTGGCCTGCCGGACCCGGACCGGGAGCCCGGACCCGGTGCGCACCTGCTCGGGGCAGGGCACCCGTGCGGGGCCGGCGGCCGCCGTGCTCCCGACGCCCGACTCCGCCGTTCCGGCCGCCGGGACGGTCTCGTCAGGGGTGGCGGCCTGCGCCGGCGCGGACGGCTGCGGGGCGGCCACGGCCGGCCGGGCGGCGGTCACCGGCAGGCCGGTCGGGAAGGTCGGGCCGTCCAGGGCCGGCTGCATCGACGCGCCGCGCGCCCGGGTGGGGAGCCGCTCCTCCGTCGGGGTGGTCGACAGGCTCCGACCGCGCGACCGGGTGGGCAGGGCACCCCCGTCGGAGTCCCCGGCAGGGGCCTCGGACTCCAGGGCCGACCGCGGCCTCGGCGCGGCCGGCGGCTCGGCCAGCGCCACCGTGGTGGGCTGCTCGGTGGCGGGAGTGGACACGCCCGGCACCGGCGTGGTGGCCGGCACCCCGGCCGGGAAGCCGCCGGAGGTGCTCGGGTCCGCGTCGTCGGCGGTGACCAGCTCGGCCGGGATCAGCACGACTGCGGTGGTGCCGCCGTACGCCGACTCCTTGAGCTGCACCCGCACGCCGTGCCGCTCGGTCAGCCGGCTCACCACGTAGAGCCCCAGGCGGGAGGCGTTGGCCAGGTTCAGCTCGGACTGGTCGACGATCCGGTGGTTCGCGGCGGCCAGGTCCTCCTCGCTCATGCCCAGGCCGCGGTCCTCGATCTCGATGGCGAAGCCGTTGGCCACCATCTGCCCACGCACCTCGACGGTGGTGTGCGGCGGAGAGAACGACAGCCCGTTCTCGATCAGCTCGGCGAGCAGGTGGATGACGTCACCGACCGCCCGCCCGGTCAGCGAGACCGGGCCCAGGGGCAGCACGTTGACCCGGGTGTAGTCCTCGACCTCGGCGACCGCGCCCCGGACCACGTCGACCATCGGCACGTTGCGCCGCCACGCCCGGCCCGGGGTGGAGCCGGAGAGCACGATCAGGTTCTCGGCGTTGCGCCGCATCCGGGTGGCCAGGTGGTCGACCCGGAACAGGTCCTCCAGCTCCTCGGCGTCGTGCTCGCGGCGTTCCATCGCGTCGAGCAGGGTGAGCTGGCGGTGCACCAGCGCCTGGGTGCGCCGGGCCAGGCTGAGGAAGACGTCCCGGACGTTGCGCCGCAGCTCGGCCTGCTCGACGGCGGTGCGGATGGCGGTCTCCTGCACGGCGTTGAACGCCTTGCCCACCTGGCCGATCTCGTCGTCGCCGAACTCCAGCGGGGGCGCCTCCTTGGCGACGTCGACCTCCTCGCCGTGGCCGAGTCGCTCGACCACGCCGGGCAGCCGCTCGTTGGCGAGCCCGAACGCCGCGTCGCGCAGCCGCTCCAACTGCCGCACCAGGGCCCGGGCGGTGGTGACCGACATGGCAATGGAGGCGATGACGGCGAGCAGGCCCAGACCGGCGGCCAGCACCAGCCGGATGATGACGCCGGCGGCGATCGGCGTGGACCGGTCCACGAGCGCGTCACCGGCCTCGATGATGAACCGCTGCTGCTCCTCGGCCACGACGTCCGCCGCCGCGCGCCACTGGGCGGCCGTGACGGTCGGCGGGCCGGACGTCCGTCCCGCGAGGACCATCCGGTCCTCCAGGGCGCGGAACGACGTGTACGTCTCGCCGCCGAGCAGCGCCTCGTACCGTGCCCGGTCGGCGTCGGCCAGGTCGTCGCGGGTCTGGCTGTCGAGGAAGCGCTGTGCACCGACGGTGCGGGCGAAGGCGGCGGACTCCTCCGGAGTCATCCGGCCCGCGGCGAGCGCCCCGGTGACCAGCGCGTCCTCCTGGGACATGAGTTCCCGGACCCGGACGAGCTGGATCAGTGCCACGGTTTCCCGCGCGAACTGCTCGTCGTCCAGGTTGCCCAGCGACCCGTACACCTGCAGCGTCGAGTCGATGAGCCCGGTGTACGCCTCGACGGCGGCGGCCCGGTCCACCTGGCGGGTGCGAATCGACTCGCGCACGCTGCCCAGCCGGTCCAGCCCGGCGACGACCGTGTCGATCTGTTGCTTGGTGTCGTCGCTCGCCGCCAGGTCGACCCGCCAGCCGCGGACGGACTCCCGGAAGTCGTCGGCGACGGCCTGGGTCCGCTGCCACTGCGCCTCGAGCTGGGCCCGCTCGGGCTCGCCCGCCCCGCCCAGGTACGCCGCGGAGGCCCGGCGCTCCGCCTGCAGCTCCAGCACGAGCGGCTCACTCGGCTGGGCGACCCGGCTGTCGAGCGCCTGCACCCAGATGAGGTTGACGCCCTCCCGCAGCGTCACCCACGCGGCGAAAGCCCACAGCGCAACGAGCGAGGCCAACATAGCCACGACTTTCCGGCGCAGATTCGAGCTGCGGGAACCCATGCGAAACCATCCCTGGCGGGGAGCCTGATTCATCCGATCGGCGGAAGCGCGTGTCGCTTCGACCGACCCGGCGCACGGTAGCAGTGTCACGACGATCGCTCAAGCGGTGCTGATCATGACGCTGCGCAGCGGGCCGCGGCCCGCTGCGGCGGTCAGTGTCCCATGTGGCCGTTCAGCCGCGCCAGGTGCCGCGCCGCCAGCACGGCGGCCCGCACGATCAGCATCGGATGGTAGAGATCCTTGTCGTGCCACAGTGGAGCGGCGTGCCCGGTGACGTCGTCGTGGTCGTCGAGGAAGGCCAGCGCACGCCGCACGGCGGCGCCGACACCCGGCCGCGGCGGCCGTCCGTTGCCGAGCAGCACCTGCACGGCGTAGGCGGTCTCTTCCGGGGTGCCGTCCCACAGCCCCCACGAGCCGTCGGCCCGCTGGGTGTCCCGCACCCAGTCGACCGCCCGGTCGAGCGCCGCAGCGGCGGCCTCGGGCGCGTACTCGGACAGGGCGGCGGCGACCGCCGAGGTGGCGTAGTACGGCGAGGCGTGCCAGCGGTCCGTCCACCGGCCGTCGGGGAGCTGGCCGTCGATCAGCCAGCCGGCCACCCGGCGCGCCACGTCGGCGTGCGGTCGCCCCGGTTCGTGGCGGGCGTGCCAGCCCAGCGCCTCCAGCACGTGCGCGTTCGTGGTGACCGACGCGCCGTCCTCGCCCCGCCAGGTGCAGAAGTGCGCTCCGGTGTCGTACGCCAGCAGGCTGTCGGGGGCGACCGGACGGCCGAGGCGGGCCAGCGCGAAGAGGGTGGCGGCGGTGGTGTCGGCGTCCGTCGGGAGCCCCGGCGAGGTCGCCGCGCCGTCCGGGCCGACCACGGCGGCCAGGTCGGCGATCATCCGGCGGGGGACGTCCGGGGCCGCGCCGACCCGGGCGAGGCTGCTGAGCACCCACGCCCGCTCGAACACGGCGATGGGCGTCGTGCACGGGACGGGGCCGCCCCCCGGCCCGACGGCGTTCGTCAGGTAGCCCAGCGCCGCCCGGTCCACCCCTGGGCGGGAGGGGTCGCCCAGCCAGGCGGCGGTGGCGGCGGGCGAGGCGCCCACGGCGCCCAGGAGCGGCCGGACGGGCAGGTTCACCCGCGTCCGCTCGTCCAGCACCTCGAAGGCGTGCAAGAGCTTCTCCGGCACGGGCCGGCCGGCGGCGAGCAGCCGGCCGACCGCCTCGGACCGGTGCCGCGTCATGCCGTGCGGCATCGGCAGCGGTCTTGCGTGCGCCCACCGCGACGGCTCGGTGCCGCCGGCCGGGCGCAGCAGCGCGTCGATCCGGTCGAGCAGGGCGGGCACGATCAGGTCCACGCCCGGCATGTCCGGCACCGGCTCGTCGGCGGCCAGCAGCCGCCGCAGCGCCCCGACGCCGCGGTCCACCACGGACGCAGGCAGGTGCGTCGGCTCGCCCCGCCCGGCGCCGGACACGCACCTCAGCAGTGCCTCCACCGCGCTGAGGGTCGGCACCAGCCCGTACGCGCCGGGCGCCCCCCACGCGCCGTCGGGCCGCTGCGCGGTCACCAGGTAGCGCAGGCGCCCGGCGTGCCCGGGCAACCAGGGCGCGTCGCTGACCAGCCGCGCCGTCTCGTACACCGAGGGCGAAACCGTGCCGGCGGGGGTGGCGGCCATCGCCGCCACGAGCGCCCGCCCGGCGGTGGCGAGCCCCGGCCCGCCGACCTCCGCCACGGCGACCGGGGCCGCCGTCACGACATCCCCCAGAAGTCGGCCAGCTGGTAGAAGCCGCTGCTGAAGCCGATCTGCCGGGCCAGGTAGTCCGCCTCCCGCGGGCAGTCCGACCGGAGCGGGACGAGCATCCGTCGGCAGTCGTCCACCAGGGCGGCGAGCCGCTGCTCCACCTCGGCGCGGTCGTCGACCAGCAGGAGGGCGTTCAGGTCGCCCCAGCGCAGGTCCCGCTCGTACGTGCCGAGGTCGTTGGCGAGGCGCAGGGCGCGCTGCACCTCGTCGCTGACCGCGACCAGGTCGTCGAGCCGGGCGAGCGTGGCCTCGTCCCCGGTGTGGATCCAGTGCGCGACGTTGACGATCGTGCAGGCGAGGTTGTCGGCGTTGGCGAGGTACGCGTCGAGGCTCGGCAGGGCCGCCCGGTCGCCGGAGCGCCAGGCCGCCCTCCATGCCCACTCCCGGGCCATCGCCCCCACCGTCGCGCCCAGGCTGTTCCGCCACAGTGAACGGTGTGCGGCGAAGGCCGGGGTCGTCGCGAGTTCGTTCTGGAGCGCGGCCAGGTAGGCACCGAGGTGGTCGTCGGCGGCGGGCGGCTCGCCGGCGGCCACCGAGACGCAGCGGCCGACGAGCCGGTCGACCTCCTCCTGGGACTGTGCCCGGTGGTCGATCAGCCAGTCGAGGGCGAAGCCCCACAGCACGGTCCGGTTGGCGACCCGCAGCTGCTGCGGCGTGCACCACGGGGCACCGAACGCGATGGCCAGCGAGATGTTGGCGAACAGCATGGCGTCGAACGGCTCGGCGGGGAACAGCTCGGGGTACGCGGCGGCCGTCGCCCGGAGGTCGCGTTGCCCGCGGACGGCCACGCCGCAGATCCGCCCCTGTTCCCGCGCGTCGCGCAGCTCGTCCCGCCCGCCGCCTGCCGGCTCCGGTCCGGTGCCGGTGCCGTCCTGCGCGGTCGTCAGCGCCGGGATCATGCCGGCCTCTGCTCGCGAACCGGGGTCAGCGCCATGACCACCGGCCTGCCCGGGCGCAGGGCCGCCGCCAGCTGCTTGGGCGGCATCCCGGGCTCGCGCAGCCGGAAGCGGTAGCGGCTGAGGATCGTGGCCACCACGAGCGGAGCCTCCAGGTTGAACAGGTGATTGCCGAGGCACTGGTGCGGGCCACCGCCGAACGGGAAGTACGCGTACCGGTGGCTGCGGCGCGGCTGGTCGGCGCGGAACCGGTCGGGGTCGAAGGTGTCCGGGCGGTCCCAGTACCGGGCCAGCCGCTGGGTGATGTAGGAGCTGACGACGACGATGCTGCCGGCGGGGATGCGGGTGCCGCCGATGACGTCGTCCGCCAACGCCGCGCGCGGCAGCAGCCAGCCCGCGGGATACATCCGCAGCAGCTCGTCCACGACCGACCGGGTGTACGTGAGGGCGACCAACTGCTCCCGGCTGATCACCCGGTCGGTGCCCACCACCTCGTCCAGCTCCGCGTAGAGCCGTTCGGCGATCGCGGGGTGGGCGTCCAGGATCGGCCACAGCCAGGTCAGCACGGCGTAGGTGGTCTCGGTCGCGGTGGCGAACGAGGCCACCACGTCGTCGCGGACCCGCCGTTCGTCGAGCGGGCGGCCGTCGGCGTCCCGTGCGCGGGTCAGGGCGGCGAGCAGGTCGTCGCTGTCCCGCGGGTGGGCGAGCTCGGCCCGCACCAGCGGCAGCATGATGTCGTCGACGACACCGGTAGCGCGGCGCAGGGCGCGGTCTCCCGGCACCGGCACGGCGTCGGGCACGAAGGGCAGGAGCAGCCGCAGCCGCAGCGCGGTCACGATGGTGTCCTGGGCGGCGACGATCCGCAGCTGGTCGGCGAGGCTGACCCGGTCGGCGAAGAAGACACTGCTGATCGCCCGGCAGATGACCCGCCCCAGCTCCGCGCCGATGTCCAGCCACCGGCCGGTGCGGGCCGGCTCCTCAAACCCGTCCACCGCCTCGCTGACCGCGCGGCTCATGGTGTCCACGAGGGAGTCGATGCGCTTGGCCGTGAAGTGCGGCTGCATCCGCGCGCGACTGGCCTGCCACTCGGGGCCTTCGGACATGATGCCCTCCCCGGTGAACCGCCGCACCGGCCGCCAGAGCATGCTCCGCCCGCCGCGGGTGTAGTTGGCCGCGTTGTCCCGCAGGATGTGCTGCACGTGGGCCGGCTCGGTCACCAGGTACGGGCGGATGGTCCCGACGTTGAGCCGGATGACCTCGCCCTCCGCGGCGTCCGCCAGCGCGACGAGTTCGCGCAACGGGTCACGCAGGAGGCCCGGCAGCATCCTCCACAGTGGCACGCTCCGCGCCGCCCGCCCGTGCGGCCCGTCGGAACTCCGGTCAGCCATGGCACCCCTCACAGTCACGCTTCGTGGTGACAGACCGTCCTCCGGACGGCTGCCTTACGTCACGATTCGGAGAGCATGCCATCACCCGTTCGGACCCGCCAGAGCCGTACGAGAATTTTGCTCATGGGAATGCTGATCCATGAAGGAATTCGTGTCGGGTGTCACTCCTGGAGCGAGCGCAGGTAACGCCACTCGGCGGCCACCGGGCGGTAGCCGAACCACTCGTTCACCGCGCGCATGGCGTCGTTGCCGGCGTCGTTGACGGTGTACGCCCGTCGGTAGCCGGCCGACCGGGCCGACCGCAGCGACACATGCTTGACCAGCCGGGCCAGGCCCCGGCCCCGCCACTCGGCGCGGGTGCCCGTCATCCCCGACAGATAGCGGGCGCCGCCGTCGGTCAGCGCGACGCTGAACGCCACCACCACCCCGTCCGCCACGGCCACCGTGGTCAGACCCCGGTCGAGGTCCGGCCGGTCCCAGTACGCGGCCCGCCAGTCGGCATAGCTGATCGCGTCCATCCCCACGTCGCCCGGCTCGTCGGCGGCGGCGGCCAGGTCCGCCTCGTAGAGCGGGCGCGGATCGGGCAGCTCGGCGGCCGTGGTCAGCCGCACCCCGGGCGGCGGCGCGGGCGGCGCCGGCAACGTCGCCGCCAGGTCCAGGCGCAGGATCAGGTTGCGTCGGCCGGGCCGGTAGCCGCGTCCCTCGGCGAAGGAGAGAGCCGCGGGCCCGTCGGCCACCCGCGCGTACGCCCGACGCACGCCGAGCCCGGCGAGCCGCTCCTCGGCGGCGGCGAGCAGCGCCGACCCGACGCCCCGCCCCCGCCGCTCGGGGCGCACGACCAGGTTGACGAAGCCGAGCCCGGGCTCGGCGCTCTCGTGCAGCAGTCCCGTCCGGGCGACGCCGGCGATCCCGTCGCCCGTCTCGGCGACCAGCATCCCGAAGCGCTCCGCCGGCTTGCCGGTCGCCTGCCAGGCGAGCAACGCAGGCGTGACGACCAGGTGGGGCTCGGCGGCGCGGAGCAGGCCGGCCACCGGCGTCGCGTCGCGCGGCCCGGCGGCCCGGACGGTAGGGAGCATGGCTGGGGAACCTACCGCAGCGGGCGGCGCGGCGGGGGGCGGCCGGCGGTGGAATCCGGGCGCGCCCGCACGGCCTGTGCCAGGCTCAGGGCATGGACGACAAGACCATCCTGAACCGGATCTCCGAGCTGGTCGACGAGGAGCACCGGCTGCGCGCCGACGCGCAGGCCAACGAGTCGGGCACCGACGACGACGCCCGCAACCGGCTGCGCGAGCTGGAGGAGTCCCTCGACCAGTGCTGGGACCTGCTGCGCCGGCGGCGGGCCGCCCGGCAGACCCACGGCGACCCGGACGCCCAGGGGATGCGCCCCAAGCCCGAGGTCGAGCGCTACCTGCAGTGACCCGGGCCCCGGGGCGGCCGGGCGTCGGCCGCCCCGGGGCACCCGGTCAGCGGATCCCCGTCTCCCGCAGCAGCAGCGCGGTCAGCGCCGCCGGGTCGGCCTCCCCCGCCGGCAGCCCCCGGGCCGCGAACCAGGTCGCCACCACCCGGACGTCGCGGGCCAGGAACTCCGGCCCCTGCGGGTTGGCCACCACGTCGACCACCTGCGGCAGGTCGATCAGCACCAGGCGCCCCGCGTGCACCAGCAGGTTGTACGGCGACAGGTCGCCGTGCGCGAGGCCGGCGCGGGCGAGCACCACCAGGGCGTCCACCATCTGGTCCCACAGGTCGCGCAGCTCACCGGCCTCCGGCCGCAGCTGGGCCAGCCGGGGCGCGGCCAGCCCCTCGGCCGGGTCCCCGAGGAACTCCAGCATCAGCTCCGTGCCGCGCAGCTGCACCGGGTAGGGGACGGAGATCGTGCCGTACCGGGCGCCGATCTCCCAGAGCCGGGCCAGCGCGGCGAACTCGGCCGCCGCCCACTGGCCGGCGATCATCTGCCGGCCGAACGCGGTCCGCCCGGCCATCGCCCGATTCTCCCGGGACCGGCGGACCCGGCGCCCCTCCAGATAGCCGGCGTCGCGGTGGAAGAGCCGGTGTTGGGCGTCCCGGTAGCGCTTGACGGCCAGCAGGCAGGAACGGTCGGTGCCGGGCACGGCCCGGCGCACCAGGTGGACGTCCGCCTCCTTGCCGGTCTTCAGGACACCGAGCTCGGTGTCCTTCGCGGCCAGCTCGGTGACCAGCCAGTCCGGGTGGGGCTGCGGGCCGTGCACGGCGTCGTCCCAGGAGGACCAGCGCTCCCCCGTGTCGGGGTCCGGCTCGGCGTCGGGGTCGGCGGGGACGGGCTCGGCCGCCCGGCCGCGCTTCAGGAAGAGCGGTTCGTCGTCGTCGAAGCGGCGCTTGCCGCGGGTACGGCGCTCGCGCGCCGGAAGGTCGTGATCGCGCACTGCGGTGGTGATCCCTTGCTCGAGGCTGATGGAGGCAGGTGGATGTGACCTGCGAAGACGGCCATGACCGACCCCCTCTCCTCGACCGGGCGCACGCCCGGGTGCACGATGCGCCGACCATGCTCTCGGCCCGGTGGCGCCCGGTCAACCGAATTACCCGAGCCGCCCGACCCGCGCCCGGGACCGCCCAGACGGCACGGCCGGCCGGCCCGGCGGCACGGCCGGCCGGCCCGCCGCCGCGGTGCCGCAGCCCCGCCGCTCAGCCGCCGGGATGTCTCCGCCGGCCGCTCAGCCGCCGAGCACCACCGCGACGGCGGCGATCAGGCCGTCCACGGTGCGGGTCGGCGCGAAGCGGCGGTCGGCCCAGGTGCGCCTCCGGTGCAGCCAGACGCTGGGCAGGCCGACGGCGGCGGCGCCGCCGATGTCCGCCTCCGGCCCGTCGCCGACCACCCAGGCGCCGCGCAGCGGGCAGGAGCAGCGACAGCCGGGCACCCTACGGGACTCCGGTACTCGCCGACAGGCCCGAGCGGCGGCCTCCGTCAGGCCGGCAGCGACGAACGGGCGCGTCCCTGGTCGGGAAGGCGGTCCAGCAGCATGGAGTGGGCCGCCCGGGTGGCCGCGAGGGCCTCTGGCGCCAGCGCGACGACCAGCACGGCCTCGCCGGTGTCCGCGCCCCGCGCCAGCGGCCGGCCCTCCGGGTCGTAGACCGCGGCGCCACCGTTGAACCGCCACGGGTCCGCGCCGTCGACGGAGTTGGCGAACACCACGTACATCGTGTTGTCCAGCGCGCGGGCGGCGTAGTAGAGGTCGCGGCGGTGCTCGGAGCCGGCCAGGTAGCCGCTCGGGCACAGGTAGCCGTGCGCCCCGTCGGCCGCGGCGGCGCGGCCGTGCTCCGGGAAGCAGCCGTCGTAGCAGATGCCGAGCCCGAGCCGCCAGTCGTCGACGAGCAGGGTGGCGCCCCGGTCGCCGGGGCTGAACAGCTCGCGTTCGCCGCTCCAGAGCTGCTGCTTGTCGTACCCGACGCGGACCACGCCGGCCCGGTCGACCACCAGGGACGAGATGGTCCGCCGCCCGTCCGGGTGCCGGACCGCCGCGCCGACCACCACGGCGGCGCCGCCGTCGCGGGCGGCCTCGCGCAGCGGGTCCAGCCGAGGGTCGGCGACGGTCGCCGTGGCGTCGGCCGCGACGTCGGTGCCGGCCGGGTCGGCCGCGAGCGTCGGCGGGTGGTACGCGGGCAGGAAGAGCTCGGGCAGCACGGTCACCCGCGCACCCCGCTCCGTCGCCCGGCGGACCAGCCGGGCGGCGCTCGCCGCGTTGCCAGCCACGTCTCCGGGGACAGGCTCGGCCTGCACGGCGGCGACGGTCAGCGGGGCGGCGGGGACCGCGACGGCGGCGGGGAGTGGCGTCACGGGCCCGATCCTAGCGGGCGGGCGGAGGCATGATGATCATTCGTGCGCCGCAACCAAGCCGTACGTACGGTTTGCGTGACGGGGGGTGACCTGACACGATCGACCCGTGCCCAGAGTAAGTCAGGACCAGCTCGACGCCCGTCGGCAGGAGATCCTCGCCGCCGCGCGGGCGTGTTTCGCGCGGCACGGCTACGAGGGCGCCACCGTGCGTCGGCTCGAAGAGGCCACCCGGCTGTCCCGGGGCGCGATCTTCCACCACTTCCGCGACAAGGACTCGCTCTTCCTCGCGGTCGCCGAGGACGACGCCGCCGCCATGGTGGAGACGGTCGCCCGCAACGGCCTGGTCCAGGTGATGCGCGACCTGCTGGCCGGCGCGGTCTCCCCCGACACCACCGGCTGGCTCGGCAGCCAGCTGGAGGTCTCCCGGCGGCTGCGGACCGACCCGGCGTTCGCCAAGCGGTGGGCGGAACGATCGGCGGCGGTCGCCGAGGCGACCCGCGAACGGCTGGCCCGCCAGCGGGAGGCGGGCGTGCTCCGCGAGGACGTGCCGATCGACGTGCTGGCCCAGTTCCTCGAACTGGCCTACGACGGCCTGGTGCTGCACCTCGCGATGGGACGCCCCGCCGGCGACCTCGGCCCGGTGCTCGACCTGGTCGAGGAAGCGGTCCGCCGCCGCTGACCGGCCACCCCGGTCGCGGCGCCGCCCCGGGTGTGCGGAGCCGCCACCCGTTCCGTATCGGTCCGGTAACTCGCCCCTCGCGGTCGGTCCGCCCTGGCGGGACTGCTCCACAATGAGGCCGCGATCCCCTCGCACGACAGGAGCAGCAGATGTCTGTCCTCGCCGCACCGGGTGACACCTGGGGCATTCCCGGGCCCGTCTTCCTCCGGGTCTACCTCCTCGCCGCCGCCGTGGTCGTCGTCGGCGCCATCGTCCACCGTGTCCGCGTCCTCGCCGGCCCGCCGGCCGGCGACGTCGGCCAGCTCGGCCCGCAACAGGTCGCCTACCTCAACGGTGGGGAGCAGCTGGCGATCTGGGCCTCGCTCGGCGGGCTGCGGAGCAGCGGGGCGATCGGCGTACGGCCGGACCGGCGGCTGACCACCGGCGGCCCGCTGCCGGCCGGGACCACGCCGCTGGACCAGGCGATCCACCTCGCGGCCGGCCGGAACGCGACCACCCGCGCGCTGCACCGCGACGAGTGGGTACGCCGGGCGCTCGACCAGCTCCGGACCAGCCTGGAGCAGCGCGGGCTCGCGCTCACGCAGGCGCGCCGGGCGGCGCTGCGCCAGTGGGCGTTCCTGCTCACCCTCCTGCTGGCGGTCGGCGTGTTCCGGATCTTCGCGGGCCTGTCGAACGACCGCCCGGTGGGTTGGCTCGTGCTGAGCCAGATCCCGCTGATCGTGGTGGCCGTCCTGCTGCACCGGGTGCCCCGGCGGACCCGCGCCGCCACCCGCGAGCTGCGCGGCCTGCGACAGCAGCACACCTACCTCGCGCCCGCGTCCACCCCCGCCTACGCCACCTACGGCGCGGCGGGCGCCGCGATGGGGGTGGCGTTGTTCGGCACCGCGTCACTGTGGGCGATGGACCCCGGCTTCGCCGAGCAGGCCGAGATCCAGCGGCAGGCGGCGAGCGGTGGTGGCGGCTCCTCCGGCTGTGGTGGCGGCAGCTCGTGCGGCGGCGGCGGGGGCGGCGGGGGCGGCTGCGGGGGCGGTTGCGGAGGCGGGTGCGGCGGATGACCGGCCCGCGCGGGGTGGGCATCGGCTGGCGACCGGAGATCGCCGGTTTCGTCGCCGACCTGCCCGGGCTGCGCTTCGTGGAGGTGGTCGCGGAGGGCGTCACCGCGACCGGGCCGCTGCCCGCCGGGCTCGCCGAGCTGCGCGAACGCGGCGTGACCGTCGTGCCGCACGGCGTGCGGCTCTCCCTCGGCGGCGCGGAGCCGGTCGACCCGGCCCGGGTCGCCCACCTGGCCGCGGTGGCGGAACTGGTCGAGGCGCCACTGGTCAGCGAGCACATCGCGTTCGTCCGGGCCGGCGGCGTCGAGGCCGGCCACCTGCTGCCGCTGCCGCGCAGCCGGGAGGCGGTCGACGCGGTCTGCGCCAACGTCGCCCGCGCGCAGGCCGAGCTGCCGGCGCCGATCGCGCTGGAGCCGATCGCCGCCCTGTTCGACTGGCCCGACGACGAGCTCGACGAGGCCGACTTCCTGACCGAGATCCTGGACCGCACCGGCGCGTTCCTGCTGCTCGACGTCGCCAACGTGTACGCCAACGCCCGCAACCGGGGCGGCGACCCGGTCGCGCTGCTCGACCGGCTGCCGTTGGACCGGATCGCCTACCTGCACTTGGCGGGCGGCGCCGACCACGGCGGCTTCTACCACGACACCCACACCGACCCGGTTCCAGCCGCGGTGCTCGACCTGCTGCGCGAGCTGTGCGCCCGGCACCGGCCGCCGGCGCTGCTGCTGGAACGCGACGGGCACTACCCGCCCGCGGCCACGCTGCGCGCCGAGCTGGACGCCCTCGCCGCCGCCTCCGGCTTCCCGGCGGTGACGTGAACGGCGACCTGGCCGCCCGGCAGGCGGAACTGGTGGCGGCGCTGGTGGCCGGCGGCCCGCCCCCATCCGGCTTCGACCCGGCCGCGCTCGCCGCCGCCCGGGCCGCGCTGCTGCGCAAGCGGGCCGGGGACGTGGCCCGGCACTGGCCGCTGCTCGCCGCCGGCCTCGGCACGGACTGGCCGGCGACCTTCGCCCGGTGGGCGGCGGGGCGGCCGACCGCCGGCTCCCTGCGCGACGGCTGGGACCTTGCCCGCGACCTGCGCGACCGGGGCTCGCTGCCGCCGCTGGGCGCGGAGGAGCTGGCCGCCCGGGAGGCCACCGACCGCTACGACGGGCACGGGCCGCCGCGGCCCCGCCGCCTGCCGGGGTGGGGGCGCGCCGGCGGCGCCGTCGCGGTCCAGCTCGCCGGTCGGGTACGCCTGCTGCGCCGCGCGCGCCGCTGACTCGACCCACCGCCCCCGGCTGGCGCATCCGCCCGGGTACGGCAGGATCGACGGTATGGATCTCGGACTGACCGATCGGGTGTACGTACTGACCGGTGCCTCCCGCGGCCTGGGCTACGCGACCGCGGAGTGCCTCGTCGCCGACGGCGCCCGCGTGGTGCTCTCCGCCCGGGACGCCGACGCGGTGGCCGCCGCCGCGCAGCGCCTCGGCGGGCCGGACCGGGCCGTCGGGCTGACCGCCGACCTGACCGACCCGGAGACACCGGAGCGGCTGGTGGGGGCGGCCCGCGAGCACTTCGGGCGCCTCGACGGGGCGCTGGTCTCGGTGGGCGGGCCGCCGCCGGGCAGCGCCGCGTCGGTCACCGACGAGCAGTGGCGCCGGTCCTTCGAGACGGTCTTCCTGGGCACCGTCCGCACGGTGCGTACGGTCGCCGCTGCCCTGGGCGAGGGCGACGGCGGCGCGATCGGGCTGGTCCTGTCGACCTCGGCACGTTCGCCGGTGCCCGGCCTGGGCATCTCCAACGGCCTGCGGCCCGGCCTGGTCGGGATGGCCAAGGACGTCGCCGACGAGTACGGGCCCCGGGGCGTACGGATGGTCGGCCTGCTGCCCGGGCGGATCATGACCGACCGCAACGTCGAGCTGTTCGCCGCCACGGGCGACCCCGAGCGGGCCCGCGCGGAGGCCGAGGCGGGCATCCCGCTGCGCCGCATCGGCGCGCCGGCG
The DNA here is from genome assembly GCF_043204765.1 of Micromonospora sp. NPDC047730. Lineage (NCBI taxonomy): Bacteria > Bacillati > Actinomycetota > Actinomycetes > Micromonosporales > Micromonosporaceae > Micromonospora > Micromonospora sp. NPDC047730. The sequence goes on from NZ_JBIDCU010000019.1 coordinate 19,067, forward strand.
GAGTTCGGCCGGGTGGCCGCGTTCGTGCTCTCCCCCGCCGCGAGCTACCTCACCGGGGTCACCGTGCCGGTCGACGGTGGCGCGCTGCGGAGCCTGTAGTGGTCCCGTCGCCCGGCGGACCGGTCGGGGCCCGGGGGCACCGGACGGGGTGGCCGCCCCGAACCGACACCCGGCCCCGGGGACGCCGCGCACCGGTATCCGCGACCCACGCGGGAGGAGCTCGCCGCGGCGGTGGACCGCACGATCCCCGATCTCGTCGCACCCGGGCTGGACGTGCTCTTCGTCGGGATCAACCCGGGCCTGTGGTCGGCCGCGACCGGGTGGCACTTCGCGCGGCCCGGCAACCGGTTCTGGCCGGCGCTGCACCGGGGCGGCTTCACGCCCCGGCTGCTGCACCCCGCCGAGCAGGACGAGTTGCCCGGCCTCGGGCTGGGCATCACCAACATGGTCGCGCGGGCCAGCGCCCGGGCCGACGAGCTGACCGCCGCCGAGCTGGTCGAGGGGGCGGAGATCCTCACCGGCAAGGTCGAGCGGTACCGCCCCCGGTGGGTCGCCGTGGTCGGGGTGACCGCTTACCGGATCGGGTTCGCCCGGCCGAAGGCCGCGTTCGGCCCGCAGCCGGAGCCGCTCGCCGGCGCCCGGCTCTGGGTGCTGCCCAACCCCAGCGGCCTGAACGCGCACTTCACTCCCGAGACCCTCGGCGCGGCGTTCGGCGAGCTGCGGGCGGCGGTCGTCGCCACCGGCTGAGGCGTCAGTTGGCCGCGGCCGGCGGCATCGCCTCGTCGGCGACGTAGGACCGCAGCGGCAGACTCACCGGCTCGGGGCCGGTCGCGTCCACGTACGGGGTGGGCGAGTCGGCGACCGCGAACTGGGTGCGGTAGAGCTCGGCATAGAGGCCGCCCACGGCGACCAACTCCTCGTGCCGGCCCCGCTCGACGATCCGACCGTCGTCGAGGACCAGGATCTGGTCGGCGTCGCGGACGGTGGAGAGCCGGTGCGCGATCACGAGCGCCGTACGCCCGGTCAGCGCCACCGACAGCGCCCGCTGCACCGCCGCCTCACTCTCCGAGTCGAGGTGCGCGGTCGCCTCGTCGAGGATCACGATCGACGGGGCCTTGAGCAGCAGCCGGGCGATGGCGATGCGCTGCTTCTCGCCGCCCGAGAAGCGGTAGCCGCGCTCGCCGACGGTGGTGTCCAGCCCGTCCGGCAGGGACCGCACCAGGTCGGCGACCTGCGCGCCGGCCAGCGCCGCCCAGATCTCGTCGTCGGTGGCGTCCGGCTTGGCGTAGCGCAGGTTGTCGGCGATGGTCTCGTGGAACAGGTGCGAATCCTGGGTGACCACGCCGATCTCGTCGCGCAGCGAGTCGAAGGTGGCGTCGCGGACGTCGACCCCGCCGACCAGCACCTGCCCATCGGTGACGTCGTAGACCCGGGAGATCAGCATGGACAGCGTCGACTTGCCGGCGCCGGAGGGCCCGACCAGCGCCACCATCTGCCCCGGCTCGACGGCGAACGAGACGCCCTTGAGCACCGGCTCGTTGACCGTACGGTCCAGCGCGGCGACCTCCTCCAGCGAGGCCAGCGAGATCTCCGCGGCGCTGGGGTAGCGGAACCGCACGTCGCGGAACTCGACCCGGCCGCTGCCCCGGGGCACCGCGACGGCGTCGGGCTTCTCCTCGATGGCCGGCTTCAGGTCGAGCACCTCGAAGACCCGGTCGAAGGAGACCAGCGCGCTCATCACGTCCACCCGGACGTTGGACAGCGCGGTCAGCGGGCCGTAGAGGCGGGTGAGCAGCAACGCGAGGGTGACCACGGTGCCGGCGCTGACGTTGCCGGTGACCGCGAGCCAGCCGCCGAGGCCGTAGGTGAGCGCCTGGGCCAGCGAGGCGACCAGCAGCATCGCGACGAAGAACGTCCGCGAGTACATCGCGGACTGGATGCCGATGTCGCGGACCCGCTCGGCCCGCCCGGCGAACCGGCGCGCCTCCACCTCGGGCCGCCCGAAGAGCTTCACCAGCAGCGCCCCCGAGACGCCGAAGCGCTCGGTCATCGTCGCGTTCATCTTCGCGTCGAGGTTGTAGGACTCCCGGGTGATCTCGGCGAGCCGCTTGCCGACCCGGCGGGCCGGGATGATGAAGACCGGCAGCAGCACCAGCGACAGCGCCGTGATCTGCCAGGAGAGGGTGAACATCACGGCGGCGGTGAGCACCAGCTGGATGACGTTGCTGACCACGCCGGACAGCGTCGACGTGAACGCCCGCTGGGCGCCGAGCACGTCGTTGTTGAGCCGGCTGACCAGAGCGCCGGTCTGGGTGCGGGTGAAGAACTGCAGCGGCATCCGCTGGACGTGGTCGTAGACCCGGGTGCGCAGGTCGAGGATGATGCCCTCGCCGATGCGGGCCGAATACCACCGCTGGGCCAGGGAGAGCAGCGCGTCGGCCACGGCGAGCGCGGCGATGACCAGGGCCAGCCGCACCACCAGGTTGCCGGCCCCCGAGCCGCCCCGGCTGATCGCGTCGATCACGTCGCCGGCGAGCACCGGGGTGGCGACCCCGATGATCGCGGCCAGCACCACGGTCACCAGGAAGACGACGATGTCGCGGCGGTAGGGCCGCGCGAAGGCCACGATCCGGCGGGCCACGCCGCGCTTGAGCCGGTGCGTGGAGATCTCGTCGCGGCTGCGCATCGACCGGAGCATGCTCCAACCGGCCATGCCGCCACCGGACATCGGGTTGGACACGTTCACCTCCGGGTCGTCGGGTCGACCGCACCGTCAGGTCGATTCTCCCGACGCCTCTGACAACCTCGGTCGTAACCCGGATCTTCCCGAACGGTCCTTACTATTCTCCCCGCCCGGCGAGATCGCGCAGCCGACGCGTCTGCGCCTCGCGCTCGGCCCGCTGCTGCTCGCCGGCGGACCGGCCGGCAGCCCCGGCCAGCAGCGCCTTGATCTCCACCACCGCGTCCCGGTTGTTGGCCAGCAGACCCGCCGTCAGATCGCGCACCGCGGCGTCGAGGGCGGCGTTCGGCACGACCAGGGTGGCCAGACCGATCCGGTCCGCCTCGGCGGCGTCCATCCGCCGGCCGGTGGCGCAGATCTCCAGCGCGCGGGAGTAGCCGACGAGGTCGACCAGGCGCTTGGTGCCGGCGAGATCCGGCACCAGGCCGAGCGTCACCTCGGCCATGGAGAACTTCGCGTCCTCGGCGAGCACCCGCAGGTCACAGGCGAGCGCCAGCTGGAAGCCGGCGCCGATCGCGTGGCCCTGCACGGCGGCGACGGAGACGATGTCGGGCCGGTGCAACCAGGTGAAGCCGCCCTGCAACTCCGCGATGCGGTCCGCACACTCCTGCTCGGGCAGGGTGGCGAGCTCGGCGAACGAGCCCGGCCCGGAGGCGCCGGCCACCGTCAGGTCGAGGCCGGCGGAGAACGCCCGCCCCTCGCCACGCACGACCACGACGCGGACGTCGCCGGGCAGGTCGCGCGCGAAGTCGCTCATCGCGCGCCACATCGCCGGGGTCTGGGCGTTGAGCACGTCGGGCCGACACAACGTGACCGTCGCGACCGGCCCTTCGCATTCCAGCCGAACCCCGGTCGCCTCGGCGGTCACCGGACGATCCGGGGCGCGGTGCTGGTGGACGACGTTGGGGGGCGGGTCACGCCTTCTTGCGGCGCCGGGCGCCGCCGCGCTGCCGCAGCTGCACCCCGGACTCGGTGAGCACCCGGTGGATGAACCCGTAGGAACGGCCGGTCGAGGCCGCGAGCGCGCGGATGCTCTCACCCGAGGTGTACCGCTTTACCAGGTCCTTGGCGAGCGTCTGACGCTCGGCTCCGACGATCCGGCGACCCTTCTCAGTGCTGGTGGCTGTGCCAGTGGCTGCCATGCTGTGTCCTCACGTCCCAGACTGTGCGGTTCGGATACGGTCCCACCTATTAGACCGCCTCGAACGATCATGCGCCAGATATCAACTCTTCGCCAACCGACACGCTATGCGTTGTCATCTTCCCGATAGAGTGATACTCCCGACGGGGCCGGGGTCGACGCCCCGCGCCCGCGCGGCGGCGACGGGCGCTCCGTACCCTGCCTGACGTGACGGACCTCCTCGACACGGCCGCTGGCGCGGCGGTGGTCTTCGCCGCCACCGACATCGACGACATCGTCGTCCTGACGCTGTTCTTCGTCGCCGCCCGCAGCACCGGCCGCCCCCGCACCTGGCAGATCGTGGCCGGGCAGTACCTGGGCATCGGCGCGCTGGCGCTGGCCAGCGCGGTGGTCGCGGCCGGGCTGCTGGTGGTGCCCGATCCGTGGACCGGGCTGCTCGGGCTGCTGCCGATCGCCCTCGGCGTGCGCGCGCTGCTCGACCGGGAAGCCGACGAGGCCCCGGCGGTGGTGGGCTCCACGCTCGGGGTGGCCGGGGTGACGATCGCCAACGGCGCGGACAACATCGCCGTCTACGTGCCGGTGTTCCGCGCCCTCGGGCCGGCCGACAGCGCGGTATTCCTGCTGGTCTTCGTGGTGCTCGTCGCGCTGTGGTGCGCGGCGGGCGCCTGGCTGGGCGGCCACCCGCGGGTGACCGGTGTGGTCGAACGAGCCGGCCACTGGCTCGTCCCGGCCGTGTTCATCGCCATCGGCGTGGTCATCCTGGCCACCTCGAACGTCCTCCCCCACCTCCTAACCCTCCTGCGCTGACCCCCCCCTCGCCGCGAGCCGCGAGCCGCGAGCCGCGAGCCGCGAGCCGCGAGCCGCGAGCCGCGTTGATCATGAAGTTGTTGCGCTAGGCCCGGCGTGTCGCGACAACAACTTCATGATCGACGCCGTGGGCCGGCGTCGGGCGGTGGGTCAGGCCAGCTCGACGAGTTCGAGCAGGTCGTCGCTCCAGGCGTCCTCGTCGCCGTCGGGGAGCAGGATGGCGCGGTCCGGCTTGAGCGCCATGACCGCGCCAGGGTCGTGGGTGACCAGCACGATCGCGCCCGGGTAGCGGGCGATGGCGTCGAGCACCTGCTCCCGGCTGACCGGGTCGAGGTTGTTCGTCGGCTCGTCGAGCAGCAGCACGTTCGCCCCGGAGCAGACCAGGGTGGCCAGCGCCAGCCGGGTCTTCTCGCCGCCGGAGAGCACCCCGGCCGGCTTGTCCACGTCGTCGCCGGAGAACAGGAACGCGCCGAGGATCTTCCGCAGGTCGGTGTCGGTCTGCTCGATGGCGGCGCTGCGCATGTGCTCCAGGACCGTGCGGTCCACGTCGAGCGTCTCGTGCTCCTGCGCGTAGTAGCCGAGCCGCAGGCCGTGGCCGGCGTGCACCTCGCCGGTGTCCGGCTCCAGCAGGCCGCCGAGCATCCGCAGCAGGGTGGTCTTGCCGGCGCCGTTGAGGCCGAGGATGGCCACCCGGGAGCCCCGGTCCACCGCCACGTTCACGTCGGTGAAGATCTCCAGCGAGCCGTACGACTTCGACAGGCCGGTCGCGGTGAGCGGGGTCTTGCCGCACGGGGCCGGGCTCGGGAAGCGGACCTTCGCCACCTTGTCGGCGACGCGTACCTCCTCCAGGCCGGCGATCAGCTTCTCGGCCCGCCGGGCCATGTTCTGCGCGGCGACGGTCTTGGTGGCCTTGGCCCGCATCTTGTCGGCCTGCGCCATCAGCGCGCCGGCCTTCTTCTCGGCGTTGGCCCGCTCCCGGCGGCGGCGCCGCTCGTCGGTCTCGCGGGCCTCCAGGTACGCCTTCCAGCCGAGGTTGTAGACGTCGACCACCGAGCGGGTGGCGTCGAGGAACCAGACCTTGTTGACCACCGACTCCAGCAGCGAGCCGTCGTGGGAGATCACGATCAGGCCGCCCTTGTGGTTGGCGAGGAAGTTGCGCAGCCAGGTGATCGAGTCGGCGTCGAGGTGGTTGGTCGGCTCGTCGAGCAGCAGGATGCCGCCGCCGTTCTCGCCGGCGTCCCGGAACAGGATCCGGGCCAACTCGATGCGGCGGCGCTGGCCGCCGGAGAGGGTGCCGATGGTCTGGGCGAGCGCCCGGTCCGGCAGCCCGAGGTTGGCGCAGATCCGGGCGGCCTCGGCCTCGGCGGCGTACCCGCCGAGGGAGGCGAACTGGTCCTCCAGCGCGCCGTAGCGGCGGACCAGCCGGTCGTCGGCGCCGTCGGCGAGCTTGGCCTCGATCTCCTTCATCTGGGCCATCAGCACGTCCAGGCCTCGGGCGGAGAGCACCCGGTCGCGGCCGGTGACCTCCAGGTCGCCGGTCCGCGGGTCCTGCGGGAGGTAGCCGATGGCGCTGCGCCGCTCGATCTGGCCGGCGTAGGGCTGCCCCTCGCCGGCGAGCACCTTGAGCGTGGTGGTCTTGCCGGCGCCGTTGCGGCCGACCAGGCCGATCCGGTCACCCGGCTGCACCCGCAGCGTGGTGTCGGACAGCAGGATCCGGGCGCCGGCACGAAGCTCCAGGCCGGTGGCAGTGATCATGTCGGAGGACTCGCTCTCGGGGTCTGGAAGGGCTGACTCAGGGCACGCGAAAGCGCCGGCGGGCACGAGGCCCGTCGGCGCGGGGCGGTTCAGCCTTCGCAGAGCAGCACGTGGCAAGTGTACCGGGCGTCGCCCGACCGCCCCGCCGGATTACCGACCAAGATCATCGGGTACCGAAACGCCGTCCGGACCCGGTCCGGTACCGCAACCACCAAAACGGATCAAAACGGTGATCGGGGTAGACATGGAGCTGAACGAGAACGCGCGGATCGACACCAGCCAGGTGGACGACCGGCGAGGATCCGGCGGGGGCGGCGGGCTGGGCGGCATCCCGATCCCGATCGGCGGCGGCCGGGGCGGCATCGTCGGCCTCGTCATCGCCGTGCTGGTCGCCCTCGTCGGTGGCGGCTTCGGCCTGAACGCCGCCACCAACGGCGGCGGGGACCCGCAGGGCGACAACACGTCGCTGGAGCAGAAGTGCTCGGCCGACGACGCGCTCCAGCAGCTCGACTGCCGCAACGCGCTCTACGTCAACTCCATCCAGGCGTACTGGCAGAAGGCCCTGCCCGAGGCGTTCGGCGAGCAGTACCGGCCGTCCCGGACGGTCTTCTTCAGCCAGGGCGTCAACACCGCCTGCGGGCAGGCCGACTCCGGCGTCGGCCCGTTCTACTGCCCCGCCGACGACCTGGTCTACATCGACCTCACCTTCTACCGGGTGCTCGCCCAGCAGCTCGGGGCCTCCGGCGAATTCGCCCAGCCGTACGTGCTCGCCCACGAGTACGGCCACCACGTGCAGGACCTGCTCGGCACCGAGGCCCAGATGCGTCGCCAGCAGCAGCGCGACCCGGACAGCGCCAACGCGCTCTCGGTCAAGCTGGAACTCCAGGCCGACTGCTACGCCGGCGCCTGGGCGAAGAACGCCACCGGCACCGCCGACTCCAGCGGCCAGAAGATCTTCACCAGCATCAGCGAGCAGGACATCCAGCAGGCCGTCGACAGCGCCGAGAAGATCGGCGACGACGCCATCTCCGAGCGGGCGAACCGGCCGGTGAACCCCGACGAGTTCACCCACGGCTCCTCCGAGCAGCGCAGGCAGTGGTTCACCCGCGGTTACTCCACCGGTGACCCGAAGTCGTGCGACACCTTCAGCGGGGCGCTGTGAGCCCGTCACCCGCCCCGCAACGGGGTCCCGCGTCGCCACGGCGGCAAGCGGGGCCCCGGTTCAGTTGACGGGATCGCGGACCAGGATCCGGACCGCGCGGGCCGCCACGATCGCGCCGACCAGCACGGCGTGCCGGGGCTCGGGCACGTCCAGCAGCCGCTCCGCGCGCAGCGCGGCCAGCGGGGCGAGCCGCCGGTCCGCCAGCACGGTGTCCACCGCCCGCCGGTCGCCGCCGCAGACCAGCGCGCTCAGGGACGACGCCTCCGGCAACAGCAGCCGTACGGCCAACTCGGTCGCGTCGCCCAGCGCCGCCTTCGCCTGGTTGTCGCGCCGCCGGGCGAAGCGCTGCTGGGACCACCCCCCGGCGGCGGTGCGGCCCTGCACGTACCGGGTGTCCACCTTCGACACCGTCAGCTCCTCGCCCGCCGCGACGCCCACCGCCACCGCGCCCTTGCGGGCCAGCAGCAGGCCGATCCGGCGGGGCGTGGCCGCGGCGGCCACGAAACCGGGCACGTCCGGGGCGGCCGGCGCGCCGGGCGGGGTGTGCAGCTCGGCGGTCGCGCCGTCCGGGGCGGCGAGCAGCAGCCCGTACGCCTGAATGGTGGTGGTGGGCACGCCGTGCCGGTCGGCGAAGCCCTCGACCCAGCGGGCGACCCGGCCGGGGCCGACCTCGACCCAACGGCCACCCCCGGCTGCGGGTCGGCTGCTCATGCGCCCGAACCTACGGCACCGGGCCGCCGGCGGCTCAGTCGGGCAGCAGCATCGCGACGGCCAGCGCGGCGATGATCGCGCTGGAGAGCAGCGCGGTCACCAGCCGCCCGCGCGTCCCGGCGAGTGCCCGGCCGACCAGGGTGCCACCGCCGGCGATGAGCAGTTGCCAGCTCGCCGAGGCGACGAACGCGCCGAGCACGAAGAGCGCGGCGGCCCGTGGATCCGGGTCGGCGGCGTCGGCCCGGCCCAGCACGAGCGCCGCGAAGTACACCACCGTCGCGGGGTTCAGCAGGGTCAGCGCGAGCACGCCGGCGAACGCCCGGGGCGGGGTGTCCAGGCCTCGACGGGCACCGGTCGTCCCGGTCGCGGTGCGGGGGCGTAGGGCACGCCAGGCGCCGTGGCCGGCGAGGGCGAGCAGCACGACGGCGGCGGCCAGCCGCAGCGGCCCGGCGACCGGGGCGACCAGGCCGGCGACCGCGGCCCCGCCGAGGGCCGCCACGGCGGCGTAGAGCCCGTCCGCGGCGGCCACTCCGAGCGCGGCGGCGGCGCCGACCCGGAACGACGTGCGGGCGCTGAGCCCGAGGATGAGGATCGCGATCGCACCGACCGGAACGGCGACGCCGTAGCCGGCGACCAGACCGGCCAGGAACGCGCCGGTCACGACGGCCGGCGGCGGGTCGAGGCGCGGCCGGGCACCGTCCGCTGTCGCCGCACGGCGGTGGCCGCGGCAACGGGAGGGCTCAGCACCGGGTACGTCTCGATCACGCCCCGATCCTGCTTCCCTACCCCACCCGCCGCCACCCATTTCCCGGCACCTCGCCGGCTGCGACGAACGCCGGCCGTGGGCGACACGCCAGCCGCTAACTGGCGGTCAAGCTCCTGATCAGGCCAAACGTCTCCCGCCGGGCCGGCGCCGGCAGCAGCAGACGGACAAGTCGCCTCAAAGGCACACAAGCCAGTCAGGGCATGGGTCACGTCCACTGCTGCCAGCCATCAACCCATCACGTACGGGCCGACCCGTCCAGCCTCACAGTCAGGCCAGCCGGTGCGCCGCGACGGTGTTCGAGCAGTCGGCGATGGTGGTTGGCTCCGAGACACTGAGGGCGTCCAACCGGGACCACCCGTTGACTCCGGTGGTGGTGTTACGGAGGTAGATCCAGAGCGCGTTGGTGTAGGTGGCGCAGTGGACGTCGATCCCCTGACTCGGGTAGCCGAGCCCGCGACTGCCGCAGTCGATGTGCGGATAGGCCCGGATGTTGGTCCCGTTCCCGAACGAGATGGCACCCCCGCTGTACAGATCCGGGTGGGTGCCGTGCCCGCTGCAGTGGGCACTGGCCGGGCTGGCGGGCAGCAACGCCAGCGCCGAGCCACTCGTGACGAGCGCCAGCGCGGACGCGATGGAGAGCAACCGAGATCGCATGTGCCGTCTCCTCCAGATAGATGGTGACAACTATCGATAGAGGATGTCACGCGGATCGCACCCTGGCGTCGCTCCGCCGGAACGCGGCAGGGTGGAAGAGAAGGCCGTCCCCGCACGCGCCGGGCCATCCGCGGCTGTGGGACACCCGCGCCGTCGTCGGCGAGCTGGCCGCCGTCGTCCGTCGACAGGAACGCGTCGAGCGCGCCTCCCGGGAGGGGCGGCGCGCTCGACGGGGACCGACGCTGGGCCGGGTCAGACGTTGAAGCCGAGGGAGCGGAGCTGGTCGCGCCCCTCGTCGGTGATCTTGTCCGGGCCCCACGGCGGGAGCCACACCCAGTTGATCCGAATGTCGTCGACCAAGCCGCCGCCGGGGCCGGTGGTCAGCGCCTGGCGGGCCTGGTCCTCGATCACGTCGGTCAGCGGGCAGGCCGCCGACGTCAGCGTCATGTCCAGCGTGGCGACGTTGTCGTCGCCGACGTGCACGCCGTACACCAGGCCGAGGTCGACCACGTTGATGCCCAGCTCGGGGTCGACGACGTCCTTCATCGCCTCCTCGATGTCGGCGACGGCGGCCCGGGCACCCGCGGCCTTGCCGCCGTCACCCGCAGCCGGCGCGGCGGCGTCCGTGGCCGGCGTCGCCGTGCCCTCGGTCGCCGGCGTCGCCGCGGTGGCGGTGTCCTCGCTACTCATGCCTTAACCTCCGAAGGGCTCACGCCCACGCCGGCGCGTGCCGCGGCGTCCTTGAACGCCATCCACGGCAACAGCGCGCACTTCACCCGGGCGGGGTAGCGGGCGACGCCCGCGAACGCGACCCCGTCACCGAGCACGTCCTCGTCCGGCGTGACCTGACCACGGCCGGACATCAACTCCACGAACGCCTCGTGCACCCGGAACGCCTCACCCGCGCCCCGCCCGACCAGCAGCTCGTGCAACACGCTCGCCGACGCCTGGCTGATCGAGCAGCCCATGCCGTCGTACGAGACGTCGTGCAGCACGTCGCCGTCGGTCGCCACCCGGACCGTGACCTCGTCGCCGCAGGTCGGGTTCACGTGGTGCGCCTCGGCGACCCGGTCGCCCGGGTCGTCCGCGTCACGCAGGCCACGGCCGTGCGGGTGCTTGTAGTGGTCCAGGATGATCTCCTGGTAGAGCTGGTCGAGCTGCATCAGTCGAACACCTTCCGCGCCTGCTCCAGGCCCGCCACCAGGGCGTCGATCTCCTCTGTGGTGGTGTAGAGGTAGAACGAGGCCCGCGTCATGGCCGGCACGCCGAACCGGGTGCACACCGGCCGGGCACAGTGGTGGCCCACCCGCACCTGCACGCCGAGCGAGTCGAGGACCTGCCCCACGTCGTGCGGGTGGATGTCGCCGAGGGCGAACGAGATGGTGCCGCCCCGGCCCACCGGCACGGTCGGCCCGAAGATCCGCAGGCCGCGCACCGTGGCGAGGGCATCCAGCGCGTACGCCGTCAGCTCCTTCTCGTGCCACTGGATGGCCCGCATCCCGATGCCGGTGAGGTAGTCGACGGCGGCGCCGAGCGCGACCGCCTCGGCGATCGGCGGGGTGCCCGCCTCGAACCGGGCCGGCGGCGCGGCGAACGTTGAGCGCGCCATCGACACCGTCTCGATCATCGACCCGCCGCCGAGCACCGGCGGCATCGCCGCCAGCAGCTCGGCCCGGCCCCAGAGCACCCCGATGCCGGTCGGGCCGCACATCTTGTGCCCGGTGAACACGACGAAGTCGGCGTCGTAGTCGACCACGTCCATCGGCATGTGCGGCACCGACTGGGAGCAGTCGAGCAGCAGCAGCGCCCCCACCTCGCGGACCCGCTCGGTGATCCGCGCGGTGGCGTTGACGGTGCCGAGGATGTTGGACATGTGCACCAGCGAGACGATCTTCGTCCGCTCGGTGACCAGGTCCGCCAGCCCCGACTCGTCCAGGCGCCCGTGGTCGGTGACCGGGAACCAGCGCAGCGTCGCGCCGGTCCGCTCGCAGAGCAGCTGCCACGGGACGATGTTCGAGTGGTGCTCCATCTCGGAGATCACCACCTCGTCACCGGGGCCGAGCCGGAACCGCGGGTCGGCGTCGGGCCGCAGCGAGGCGTTGGAGAAGGCGTACGCGACGATGTTGATCGCCTCGGTGGAGTTCTTGGTGAACACCACCTCGTCCGGGCTCGGCGCGTTGACGAACGCGGCGACCTTCGCCCGGGCGCCCTCGTACGCCTCGGTGGCCTCCGTGCCCAGCGTGTGCACCGAGCGGGAGACGTTGGCGTTGTGCCTCGCGTAGTGCTCGGCGAGCACGTCGAGCACCTGCCGCGGCTTGTGCGAGGTGTTGGCGCTGTCGAGATAGACCAGCCGGTGCCCGTTGACCTCCCGGTCCAGGATCGGGAAGTCGGCGCGCACCTTCGCCACGTCGAAACGCGGCACGTCGTCGTACTGCGGCATCCCCGGCGGGATCGCGATGGTAGTCATGTCGACCGGCCCACCCATTCTCCGAGAGGAATCAGGCCCGCGCCGAACCGGCCCCGGCGACGTACCGCTCGTAGCCCTCTTCCTCGAGCTTGTCGGCCAGCTCCGGGCCGCCCTGCTCGACGATCCGGCCGGCCACGAACACGTGCACGAAGTCCGGCTTGATGTAGCGCAGGATCCGGGTGTAGTGGGTGATCAGCAGCAGGCCGGTGTCGCCGGTGTCGCGGACCCGGTTCACGCCCTCGCTGACCACGCGCAGCGCGTCCACGTCGAGGCCGGAGTCGGTCTCGTCGAGGATGGCCATCTTCGGCTTGAGCAGCTCCAGCTGCACGATCTCGTGCCGCTTCTTCTCACCGCCGGAGAAGCCCTCGTTCACGTTGCGCTGGGCGAACGCCGGATCCATCTGGAGGCGCTCCATGGCCCCGCGCAGCTCGCCGCCCCAGGTGCGCAGCTTCGGCGCCTCGCCGTCGATGGCGGTCTTGGCGGTACGCAGGAAGTTCGCCACCGAGACGCCGGGCACCTCGACCGGGTACTGCATGGCCAGGAAGAGGCCGGCGCGGGCCCGCTCGTCGACGGACATGGCCAGCACGTCCTCGCCGTCGAGGGTCACCGAGCCGCCGGTGATCTCGTACTTGGGGTGGCCGGCGATCGAGTAGGCCAGGGTGGACTTGCCCGAGCCGTTCGGCCCCATGATCGCGTGGGTCTCGCCCGAGCGGACGGTCAGGTCGACACCGGCCAGGATCGGCTTGAGCTCACCCTCGGGCAGCTTGACCGACACCTTCAGGTCGCGGATCTCCAGGGTGCTCATTATCGGGTCACTCCATTGCTCGGCGTGAGGCTGACGTAGATGTCGCCGTCGCGGACTTCGACGGGATAGACGGGAACGGGTTCGGTGGCGGGCAGCCCGGTCGGCTCGCCGGTCCTCAGGTCGAAACGGGAACCGTGCAGCCAACATTCCAGCGTGCAGCCGGAGACCTCCCCCTCGGAGAGGGCGACCGCGGCGTGCGAGCACTCGTCGTAGACGGCGTAGAAGGCGTCGTCCTCGCCGTGCACGATCGCGATCTGCGTGCCGTCGACGTCCGCGGCGATCGCGGTGCCCTTCGGCACGTCCTCGGTCGAGCAGATCTTGATCATCAGGCGCCGGCCTTACTCAGCCGGGCCTCGATCGCGTCGCCGAGCCGCTCGCGCAGCTCCTCGACCGGGATCTTGTTGATCAGCTCGGCGAAGAAGCCGCGGACCACCAGGCGCCGCGCCTCGGCCTCCGGGATGCCCCGCGCCATCAGGTAGAACAGCTGCTCGTCGTCGAAGCGGCCGGTCGCGCTCGCGTGGCCGGCGCCGGCGATCTCGCCGGTCTCGATCTCCAGGTTGGGTACGGAGTCCGCCCGCGCGCCGTCGGTCAGCAGCAGGTTCCGGTTGATCTCGTACGTTTCGGTGCCGGTCGCCTCGGCGCGGATCAGCACGTCGCCCACCCAGACGGTACGCGCGCTCTCGCCCTGCAGGGCGCCCCGGTAGCCGACGTAGCTGCGGCAGTCCGGCACGCTGTGGTCGACCAGCTGGCGGTGCTCCAGGTGCTGCCCCGAGTCGGCGAAGTAGAGGCCGTACAGCTCGGCCTCGCCGCCCCGGTCGGTGTACTCCACCGAGGTGTACTGCCGGACCAGGTCGCCACCGAGGGAGACCTGGACGTGGACCACCCTGGCGTCCCGACCCAGCTTCACCTTCAGGTGCTGGGCCTGCACGGCGTCGTCGGCCCAGTCGGCGACGGTGACCAGGGTCAGCTTCGCCCCGTCGGCCACCGCCACCTCGACGTTGTCGGCCAGCGTCGCCGAACCGACGTGCTCCAGCACCAGGGTCACCTCGGCGAACCGGCCGACCTCGACGAAGGTGTGCCCGAAGGCGACCCCCTCGGCGCCGTCGCCGACCACCCGCAGGGCCACCGGGTCGGCGACCACGGCGTCGCGGGCGACCTGGACCAGCAGCGCCTGCCCGGCCCCGCCGTAGGCCAGCGCGCTGACCCGGTCGACGGGGGTGAGCACGCTGCCCACCCGGGGGTCGTCGGAGCCGATCCGCTCGACGGTCACGCCCTCGGGCAGGTCGCCGTACTCGTGGCGGACCGTGCCGGTGGCGGCCTGCGCCTCCGACGGCTCCAGCTCGGCGCGTCTGGAGCCGTCGCCCCCGACCAGCCCGCGCAGCCGCTTGAGCGGGGTGAAGCGCCACTCCTCCTCCAGGCCCGTAAGGGCCGGGAAGTCGGCGACGTCGTACGAGCGGAGCGCCTGCGACTTGGTGCTGGGCGGCGCGGAAGCCTGGGTAGTCATCTCTTCCTTGGTCTGTTTCGCGACGACGGTCTCTGGTGCGGGGGCGGCGGGCCGGCGGACCGGCCCGCCCGGGTCGGCGTCAGCCGACCGCGCCCTCCATCTGCAGCTCGATCAGGCGGTTGAGCTCCAGGGCGTACTCCATCGGGAGCTCCTTGGCGATCGGCTCGATGAAGCCGCGCACGATCATCGCCATCGCCTCGTCCTCGCTCAGGCCCCGGCTCATCAGGTAGAAGAGCTGGTCCTCGCTGACCTTGGAGACGGTGGCCTCGTGCCCCATCGACACGTCGTCCTCACGGATGTCGACGTACGGGTAGGTGTCGGAACGGGAGATGGTGTCGACGAGCAGCGCGTCGCACTTGACCGTGCTGCGGCTGTTGGTCGAGCCCTCCAGCACCTGCACCAGGCCGCGGTACGAGGTGCGGCCGCCGCCCCGGGCGATCGACTTGGAGACGATGGTGGAGGAGGTGTGCGGCGCGGCGTGCACCATCTTGGCGCCGGCGTCCTGGTGCTGGCCCTCGCCGGCCATGGCCACCGAGAGCACCTCGCCCTTGGCATGCTCGCCGGTCATGTAGACCGCCGGGTACTTCATGGTGACCTTGGAGCCGATGTTGCCGTCGATCCACTCCATGGTCGCGCCCTCGTGGCACACGGCACGCTTGGTGACCAGGTTGTAGACGTTGTTCGACCAGTTCTGGATGGTCGTGTAGCGGCACCGGGCGTTCTTCTTGACGATGATCTCCACCACGGCGCTGTGCAGCGAGTCCGAGGAGTAGATCGGCGCGGTGCAGCCCTCGACGTAGTGCACGTACGCACCCTCGTCGACGATGATCAGCGTCCGCTCGAACTGGCCCATGTTCTCCGTGTTGATCCGGAAGTAGGCCTGCAACGGGATCTCCACGTGCACGCCCTTCGGCACGTAGATGAACGAGCCGCCGGACCAGACGGAGGTGTTCAGCGCGGCGAACTTGTTGTCGCCGACCGGGATGACGGTGCCGAAGTACTCCTTGAACAGGTCCTCGTGCTCCTTGAGGGCGGTGTCGGTGTCGAGGAAGACGACGCCCTGCTCCTCCAGGTCCTCACGGATCTTGTGGTAGACGACCTCGGACTCGTACTGCGCCGCGACGCCCGCGATCAGCCGCTGCTTCTCCGCCTCGGGGATGCCCAGCTTGTCGTAGGTGTTCTTGATGTCCTCGGGCAGGTCCTCCCAGCTGGTGGCCTGCTTCTCGGTGGACCGGACGAAGTACTTGATGTTGTCGAAGTCGATCCCGGTGAGGTCGGCGCCCCAGGCCGGCATGGGCTTGCGGCCGAACAGCCGCAGGCCCTTCAGCCGCAGGTCGAGCATCCAGGCCGGCTCGTTCTTCTTGGCCGAGATGTCCCGCACCACCGCCTCGTTGAGGCCGCGCTGGGCCACCGCCCCGGCGACGTCGGGGTCGGCCCAGCCGTACTCGTAGCGGCCCAGGGCGGCGAGCTGCTCTTCCTGGGTCAGGGGCTGGACGATCTGCTCGGTCATCTATCTGTCCTCACAGTGGTGACGGTCTTACCGGACTGGGCGCGCCCCGGCTGGGCGGGAATGTGCGTCGTGCACACCCCGTCGCCGTGCGCGATGGTGGCCAGGCGCTGCACGTGGGTGCCGACCAGGCGGGAGATCACCGCGGTCTCGGCCTCGCACAGCTGGGGGAACTCGGCGGCCACGTGCGCCACCGGGCAGTGGTGCTGACAGAGCTGGCCGCCGGAGGCGATCGTGGACGCGTTGGCAGCGTAGCCCTCGGCGGTCAGCGCCCCGGCGAGCGCCTCGGCCCGCGCGAGGGGGTCGTCGCCGGCGTCCTCCATGGCGGCCCGGCAGCGGGCCTCCAGGGCGGCGACCTGGTCGGCGGCGAACGCCTCGACCGCCTCGGCGCCGCCGTTGCGCGAGATCCAGCGCAGCGCGGCGGTGGCCATGTTGTCGTAGTGGTGGGTGCCGCAGCGGACCCGGGCCGCGTCGGTCAGCAGGAACACCTTCGCCGGGCGGCCCCGGCCCCGGTGACCGCGGACCGTCTGGTCGCGGGCGACCACGTCACCGTCGGCGAGCATCGCGTCGAGGTGCCGCCGGATCGCGGCCGGGCTGAGCCCGAGCGCCGAGCCGAGCTGCGCGGCGGTGGTCGCCCCCCGCTCCAGCAGCAGGTGGGTGACCCGGTCCCGGGTGGAAAGGTCGCCGGCGGACACGGACTGACCGGCGGCCGGGGCGGCCGCCGGCTGGTGCCCGGAGAGCGCCGCCGCGTTTTTCACAACGCCCACGTTACGTAATTCGTCGGGGGGCCGCAAACCCGGGCCCCGGTGATCCGAACCACCGTGCCGGCGGAGTCGCACGAACCTCGATCACTACGGTGCGTAGGATTTGCGCCGTGACTCCATCCGTCCGGTTCCCGGTCTCCACCGCCCTGCTGCGCCGTCTCGCGCTCGCCTCGATCATCGCGAACGTGGGCATCGTCGTCACCGGCGGGGCGGTCCGGCTCACCCAGTCCGGCCTCGGCTGCCCCACCTGGCCCCGGTGCACGGACGAGTCGTACGTGGCAACCGCCGAGATGGGCATCAACGGGGCGATCGAGTTCGGCAACCGCCTGCTCACCTTCGCGGTCGGCGTCATCGCGCTGGCGGTGCTGGTGGCCGTGCTGCTGCAACGCCCCCGACGTCGGGAGCTGCTCCCCCTCGCGGTCGCCGTGCTCTTCGGCATCCCGGCCCAGGCGGTCGTCGGCGGCATCACCGTGCTCACCGACCTCAACCCGTGGGTGGTGGGCCTGCACTTCCTCGCCTCGATGCTCGTGATCGCGGCCGCGTACGCGCTGTGGCGGCGGATCGGGGACCCGGTCGGCCCGGCGGTGGCCGTGGTGCCGGCGCCGCTGCGGACCCTGGCGGTGATCACCACCGTGGTCAGCGCGGCGGTCTTGGTGATCGGCACCTGGGTGACCGGCAGCGGCCCGCACGCGGGCGACCACGGCGCGGCCCGCAACGGCCTCGACCCGGAGTCGATCGCCCAGGTGCACGCCGACAGCGTCTTCCTGCTGATCGGCCTCTCGGTGGCGCTGGTCTTCGCGTTCCGCGCGGTCGGCGCGGCACGCGCCGCACGGGCCGCCCTGGTGCTGGTCGCGGTGGAGCTGGGTCAGGGCCTGATCGGCTTCGTGCAGTACTTCACCAACCTGCCCGCGCTGCTGGTGGGCGCGCACATGCTCGGCTCCTGCCTGGTGCTGCTGGCCACCCTCTCGGTCCAGTGGGCCACCCGCGAGCGCCGTTCCGTCGCGCCGGCGCCGGACCCCTCCCCCGCCGAGGACGCCGTCCCCGTCGCCGCCTGACGGGCGCCAGGCGGCGGCGACGTCCGCCGGCCCGGGCGCCGGGCGGTCCGCACCGTGGCGACCGCCCGGCGTCGGGTCAGCGTGGTGGGCGGCCCAGGTGGGTCAGGATCGCGCCGGCCAGGCGGTCGGCGGCGCCCTCGGCGTACCCGAGGAAGAGCGACGGCTCGGTGAGCTCCAGCTCGACCAGGATCGAGGCGCCGTCCGGGCCGGGGATCAGGTCGACCCGGGCGTAGAGCAGCCGCTCCGGCCCGCCGGGCACCGCCGCGAGGGCCCGCTCCGCCACCGCCAACTGCTCCGGCGTGGCCGTCCGCGGCGTGATCTCCTCGGGCTTGTAGAGGCCCTCCACACCCAGGTCCGGCCCGGTGAGCATGGGGCCCTTGCGGATCGCGTGACTGTACGCCAAGCCGTCCGGGCCGGCCAGGAAGAGCAGCGCCGTCTCACCGGCGGTGTCGACGGCGGCCAGGTACGGCTGGACCATGGTCACGCGGCCGGCCGCCGCGAGCCGCCGCACGTGCGCGACGGCCAGTTCCCGGTGCCCCGGATCGGCCAGGTCGTACCGGCCGGTGTCCTGGCTGCCCGCGCTGATCGACGGTTTGAGCACGTACTCGCCGGATTCGGCGGGCGGCTGCCAGCTCTCCCCCGGCTCCACCCAGGTCGTGGGGACGGTCGGCACGCCCGCGGCGGAGAGCTCGGCGAGGTACCGCTTGTCGGTGTTCCAGCGGACCACGTCGGCCGGGTTGGCCAGGGCCGGGACGGCGGCCGCCCAGGCGACGAACTCGTCGCGGCGGGGCATGTAGTCCCACGGTGAGCGGAGCACGGCCAGGTCGTAGCCGGCCCAGTCGGCGGTGGGGTCGTCCCAGACCACCGGTTCGGCGGTCACGCCGCGGCGCGCGAGCGGGTCGAGCACCAGCCGGTCGTCGGCTTCGAGGGCGGGCAGTTCGGCACAGGTGACGAGAGCGACCCGAGGTTCCCCCCGGGTCGACTGGTGGTGGTTGGTCAATTTATGTCAACGGGCCATCGAGCGCCGGGCCATCGACCGCCAGAGGTCGTTGCTGGGACGCATCTGGTCCATGAGTTCACGCTCCCAGGCGTTCTCGACGGTGACGCCCGCCTTCGCGCAGGCCTCCCGCGCGACGACGGTGTCGTCCGCGAACTGGTCGCCCCACACCCCGTCCTCGCCCACGAGGACGATGCGTGCGCCGCGCTTGCCGACGTACTCGATGACCGCCTTCGCCCCGCCGTGTCCGGCGGCGAACGACTTGATGCCCGCGACCAGGCCCTGGGGGGCCTGTTCGGCGGTCTGCTCGGCCGTCAGCGTCGTATCGGAACCATCTGCCATGACGCGAAGCGTAAGCAGACTTCCATCCGGGCGGGCGAGAACCATGAAGCTTTTGTGATGCCAATTACCCGAAGGTTTAAGGAAGACCACAGGCGAATCGCCCGATTTTATCCGGACTTACCACCACAAAGCTCCGCCGCGAACCGGGGCGGTCTGGGGCATGACGAACCGTTCGGACCGATGCCCGCGTTGTCACGGATGTAACAAGAAACCCGGACAAGGCATACACGATGCTGATTTCCCGCACGATACGCCCCGCACCCCGGCCGCCGCCAGCGAGGGCACTCGCCGGCTCGGGTGCGCGGTGACCGCCCGGGGTCAGATCAGCGCGTCGAGCGCGACGGCGGCGAAGAGGATCGTCAGGTAGGTCGTTGACCAGTGGAACAGCCGCATCGGCTTGACGGCCTGGCCCCGCGAGACCCGCCGGGCCAGCCGGTGCGCCTCCACCAGGAAGATGCCGCCGACCACCAGGGTGGGCACGCCGTAGATCGCGCTCATCCCCAGCGGCCACACCGCCAGCGAGGAGGCCACGGTGAGCCACGCGAAAATGATGATCTCGGCGTTGACCCGGCGGGCGGAGGCCACCACCGGCAGCATCGGGATGCCGGCCCGGGCGTAGTCGTCCTTGTACTTCATCGCCAGCGGGTAGAAGTGCGGCATCTGCCAGAAGAAGACCACCGCGAACAGCGCCCACGCGGCGGGCCCCAGCGACCCGGTCACCGCCGCCCAGCCGATCAGCACCGGCGCCGCCCCGCAGGCGCCGCCCCAGAACGTGTTGGCCGTCGTGGTGCGCTTGAGCCAGAGGGTGTAGACGAGGTCGTAGTAGGCGATCGCGGCCAGGGTGAGACCGGCGGCCAGCAGGTTGGTGAACGCCGCCATCAGCGCGACCGACACCACCGCCAGCACCAGCCCGAAGATCAGCGCGTTGCGCGGCGACACGGTGTGCGCCGGCAGCGGGCGGCGCTTGGTGCGCCGCATCAGCTCGTCGATGTCCCGGTCGATGTAGCAGTTGATGACGCTGGCCGCGCCCGCGGCGAGCGAGCCGCCGACCAGCACCACGGCCATCAGCCAGAGCGACGGCATGCCGCCGTCCGCGAGCATCATCGCCGGCACGGTGGTGACCAGGAGCAGCTCCACGATCCGCGGCTTGGTCAGCGTCACGTACGCCGAGACCACCGCGCGGACGTCCCGGCGACCGACCCCCGGGGCCTCCGCCCCCGCGCGCACCGGCGGCTGCCCGGCAGAGTTGCTGACGGGGCGCTCGGTGATCATGCTCACGGATTGCCACCTTCCGGCGTCGGCAGGGGAGGTCGGATCGGCCGGACCCGACTCGGGCCACACACCGCACCACAGACTACGCGCTGTCGTTTTGGCTGCCCGGGCGACCCGACAACGGTGCGGGCCGTCACACCTCCGATCGAACCACCGATCCTCCCGGACGCGCCCAGACCTGCATGCAGAGATCCCCGGGCGGACGTTTAGGACCGCTCGATAGGGTCATCGGTGAGGGTTCCGCCCATCTGCCGAGGAGCACAACCATCGTGGCTGCCAACCGACCCGAGCACCCCGCACTGAACTGGTCCGACCTCGACCGCCGGGCCGTCGACACCGTCCGCGTGCTGGCCATGGACGCCGTGGAGAAATCCGGCAACGGCCACCCGGGCACCGCGATGAGCCTCGCGCCCGCTGCCTACCTGCTCTTCAACCGGGTCATGCGGCACAACCCGGCCGACCCGAACTGGCCCGGCCGGGACCGGTTCGTGCTCTCGGCGGGCCACTCCAGCCTCACCCTCTACATCCAGCTCTTCCTCGCCGGCTACCCGCTCAGCCTCGACGACCTCAAGTCGCTGCGGCAGTGGGGCTCGCTCACCCCGGGCCACCCCGAGCACGGCCACACCCCGGGCGTCGAGACCACCACCGGCCCGCTCGGCCAGGGCCTCGGCAACGCGGTCGGCATGGCGATGGCCGCCCGCCGCGAGCGTGGCCTGTTCGACCCGGAGGGCGAGCCGGGCGCGTCGGTCTTCGACCACGACATCTGGTGCATCGCCTCCGACGGCGACATCGAGGAGGGCATCAGCCACGAGGCCAGCGCGCTCGCCGGGCACCAGCAGCTCGGCAACCTCACGGTGATCTACGACGACAACGAGATCTCCATCGAGGACGACACCCGGATCGCCATGAGCGAGGACGTCGCGGCCCGCTACGAGGCGTACGGCTGGCACGTGCAGACGGTCGACTGGCGCACCGGCGACGCCGACCAGGGCGACTACCACGAGGACGTGGAGGCCCTGCACCGGGCGCTGCTGGCGGCGAAGGCCGAGACCGGCCGTCCCTCCTTCATCGCGCTGCGCACCATTATCGGCTGGCCCGCGCCCAACAAGAAGAACACCGGCAAGATCCACGGCTCCGCGCTCGGCGGCGACGAGGTGGCCGCCACCAAGCAGATCCTCGGCTTCGACCCGGCGCAGTCCTTCGAGGTCGACGAGGAGGTGCTCGCGCACGCCCGCCTGGTGATGGAGCGGGGCGCCCGCGCCCAGCAGGAGTGGACCGCGGCGTTCGACGGCTGGTCGAAGGCCAACCCGGAGCGCCGGGCGCTCTACGACCGGATGGCCGGCCGGGCGCTGCCGGACGGCTGGGCCGAGGCCCTGCCCGAGTTCCCGGCCGACGCCAAGGGCATCGCCACCCGGGCCGCCTCCGGCAAGGTCCTGGAGGCGCTCGCCCCGGTGCTGCCCGAGCTGTGGGGCGGCTCGGCCGACCTGGCCGAGAGCAACAACACCACCATGAAAGGCGAGCCGTCCTTCATCCCGGCCGCCTGGGCCACCAAGGAGTTCCCGGGCCACGAGTACGGCCGCACGCTGCACTTCGGCATCCGCGAGCACGCCATGGGCGCGATCCTCAACGGCATCGCCCTGCACGGCGGCACCCGCCCGTACGGCGGCACCTTCCTGGTGTTCAGCGACTACATGCGCCCCTCTGTCCGGCTCGCCGCGCTGATGAAGCTGCCGGTGGTCTACGTCTGGACGCACGACTCGATCGGCCTCGGCGAGGACGGCCCCACGCACCAGCCGGTGGAGCACCTGACCGCGCTGCGCGCCATTCCCGGCCTGGACGTGGTCCGCCCGGCCGACGCCAACGAGACCGCCTGGGCCTGGCGGTGCGCGCTGGAGCACACCGACCGGCCGACCGCGCTGGCGCTCAGCCGCCAGGCGCTGCCGACCTTCGACCGGTCGACGCTGGCCGGCGCCGAGGGCGTGGCGAAGGGCGGCTACGTACTCGCCGAGGCGTCCACCGGCAAGCCGCAGGTGATCCTCGTCGGCACCGGTTCCGAGGTGCAGCTCTGCCTGACCGCGCGGGAGCGGCTGGAGGCCGACGGCACCCCCACCCGGGTCGTCTCGATGCCCTGCCAGGAGTGGTTCGCCGAGCAGGACGAGGCGTACCGGGAGTCGGTGCTGCCACGCGGGGTAAAGGCACGGGTGAGCGTGGAGGCGGGCATCGCCATGTCCTGGCGGCACCTCGTCGGCGACTGCGGCGAGAGCGTCAGCCTGGAGCACTACGGCGCCAGCGCCCCGCACTCCATGCTCTTCGAGCAGTTCGGGTTCACCCCCGACCGGATCGTGGCCGCCGCGCACGCGGCGCTCACCCGGGTGGGCGAGATCACCGGTTTCACGACCGGCAACTGAGGGGAGCGTGGACGACATGACGAAGGACAGGCTGGACGAGCTCAGCACCGCGGGTGTGGCGATCTGGCTCGACGATCTTTCCCGGACGCGGCTCAGCTCCGGCGGGCTGGACCAGTTGCGCCGCGAGAAGCACCTGGTCGGGGTGACCTCCAACCCGACCATCTTCGCGAAGGCGCTGAGCGACGCGGACGAGTACGACTGGCAACTGAAGGACCTCGCCATCCGTGGGGTGGACGTCGAGGAGGCCGTCCGCCTGCTCACCACGTACGACGTGCGGTGGGCCTGTGACGTGATGCGGCCGGCGCACGACGCGACCGCAGGGGTGGACGGCCGGGTCTCCATCGAGGTGGACCCGCGGCTGGCCCACGAGACCGAGAAGACCGTCGCCGAGGCCGGGGCGCTGTGGTGGCTGATCGACCGCCCCAACCTCTTCATCAAGATCCCGGCCACCGAGGCGGGCCTGCCGGCGATCACCGCCACCCTGGCCCAGGGGATCAGCGTCAACGTCACGCTGATCTTCGGGCTGGACCGCTACTCCCAGGTGATGGACGCGTTCCTGGCCGGCCTGGAGCAGGCGAAGGCGAACGGCCACGACCTGTCCAAGATCGGGTCCGTGGCGTCGTTCTTCGTCTCCCGCGTCGACACCGAGGTCGACAAGCGGCTGGAGAAGATCGGCTCCGCCGAGGCCAAGGCGCTGCGCGGCAAGGCCGCCATCGCCAACGCCAAGCTGGCCTACGAGCGCTACGGCGCGGTCTTCTCCTCCGACCGCTGGCAGGCCCTCGCCGACGCGGGCGCACACCCGCAGCGGCCGCTGTGGGCGTCCACCTCCACCAAGAACCCGGACTACCGGGACGTCATCTACGTGGAGGAGCTGGTCGCGCCCGGCACCGTCAACACCATGCCGGAGCCGGTCATCCACGCGTACGCCGACCACGGCGAGACCCGCGGTGACACCATCACCGGCTCGTACGACGAGGCCCGCAAGGTCTTCGCGGACCTGGAGTCGGTCGGGGTCGACATGGCCGACGTGATCGCCACCCTGGAGCGCGAGGGCGTGGAGAAGTTCGAGGCCAGCTGGCTGGAGCTGCTCGACGGCGTGCGCAAGTCGCTGGCCGCCGCGGGCAAGGGCACCGGCCACCCGGGCGACGCCGCGAAGGGCAACGCGCGGGCCGCGCAGCAGGCGGGAGGCAACGCGTGAGCGAGCGAACCATCAGGTACAGCGGCGTGGCGCCTCGCGCCGCCGCCGCCGAGCGGAGCGAGGTGGCGGCGTGAGCGACCTGCTCGCCGGGCCTGTCGAGGCGGCCGCCGGGCTCGCCGTGCACGGGGCCGACACCGTCGACAAGTCGGCCCCCGCCTCCACCCGCGACGCGCTGGTCCGCGCCGGCGTGCCGGGCAGGCTGGCGGAGAAGGACCCGGCCCTGTGGGGCCCGGACGCCGAGGCCGAGGCGAAGATCCGCCTCGGCTGGGTGGACACCCACCGGCGCAGCCGCGAGCTGCTCCCCCAGC
Organism: Micromonospora sp. NPDC047730; assembly: GCF_043204765.1. Classification (NCBI taxonomy): domain Bacteria; kingdom Bacillati; phylum Actinomycetota; class Actinomycetes; order Micromonosporales; family Micromonosporaceae; genus Micromonospora; species Micromonospora sp. NPDC047730. The sequence continues at coordinate 43,430 of NZ_JBIDCU010000019.1, forward strand.
TCGCCGAGCTGAAGGCGGAGCTGGCCGACCTGGACCACGTGGTGCTCGCCGGCATGGGCGGCTCGTCGCTGGCCCCGGAGGTCATCGCGCGCACCCTCGGCAAGCAGCTGACCGTGCTCGACACCACCGACCCGGGGCAGGTCCGGGCGGCGCTGGCCGACCGGCTGGAGCGCACCGTGGTCGTGGTGGCCAGCAAGTCGGGCTCGACGGTGGAGACCGACAGCCACCGCCGGGCCTACTGGCAGGCGTTCCTGGACGCCGGGATGACCGAGGCGGAGGCCGGCCGGCACTTCGTCATCGTCACCGACCCCGGTTCGCCGCTGGAGGCCACCGCCGCCGAGATGGGCGCCTTCACCGTGCTGGCCGACCCGAACGTGGGCGGCCGCTACTCGGCGCTGACCGCGTTCGGGCTGGTCCCGTCGGCGCTGGCCGGCGTCGAGGTGGCCGAACTTCTCGACGAGGCGGACGCGCTGTCCCGGTCGCTGGGCGGCGACCGGGACAACCCGGGCCTGGCCCTGGGCGCCGCCCTCGGGGCGGCGGCCACCATGGGCCGGGACAAGATCGCCCTGATCTCCGACGGCACCGGCATCGACGGCCTCGGCGACTGGGCGGAGCAGCTGATCGCCGAGTCCACCGGCAAGTCCGGCGTCGGCATCCTCCCGGTCGTCGTGGAGTCCCCGGAGAGCCCCGGTGCCGGCGGCGCCGACGTGCTCACCGTGACCTACGGCGGCGCGCTGGCCACCGGCGCCGTCCCGGGCGGCGGCACCGGCCCGGACGTGGCGGTCAACGGCCCGCTCGGCGCGCAGTTCCTGGCCTGGGAGTACGCCACCGCGATCGCCGGCGTGGTGCTCGGCATCGACCCGTTCAACCAGCCCAACGTCACCGAGTCCAAGGAGAACACCAACAAGATCCTCGCCTCGGGTCCGCCGGCGGAGACGCCGTCGTTCACCTCGGGCGCGATCGAGGTGTACGCGCCGCAGGGCGCCCCGGGCGACCTGGCCGGCGTGCTCCGCTGGCTGGTCGACGGGCTGGGCGGCGACGGTTACCTCGCGGTGATGGCGTACCTCGACCGGTTCGCCGACGCCGACGCGGCCCGGCTGCGGCCGCTGCTGGCCGGGGCCTCCGGGCGGCCGGTCACCTTCGGCTGGGGGCCGCGGTTCCTGCACTCCACCGGCCAGTACCACAAGGGCGGCCCGCAGGTCGGCAGCTACCTCCAGCTCACCGGCGCGGTCGCCGACGACCTGCCGGTGCCCGGCAAGCCGTACACCTTCGGGGAGTTGCAGGCGGCACAGGCCGCCGGCGACCGGCAGGCCCTGGCCGGGCGGGAGCGCCCCCTGGTGCGGCTGCACCTGACCGACCGGTCCGCGGGCGTGACCCAGCTGCTCGATGCGGTCGGGGCGCTGCGGGCGTGACGATGAGGACCATGGACGATGCGGAGCGAGGAGGCGGCGTGAACCCGCTACGCGACCCGCAGGACCGCCGGCTGCCGAGGATCCCGGAGCCGTGCGCCCTGGTGATCTTCGGCGTCACCGGCGACCTCGCCCGCAAGAAGCTCCTTCCGGCGGTGTACGACCTGGCGAACCGGGGGCTGCTGCCCCCGGGCTTCGTCGTCCTGGGTTTCGCCCGTCGGGACTGGGGCGACGGCGACTTCGAGTCGCTGGCCCACGAGGCCGCCAAGAAGCACGCCCGCACCCCCTGGCGGGAGGAGGTGTGGGCGCGGCTGGTCGGCAACATCAAGTTCGTGGGCGGCGCGTTCGACGACGACGCGGCGTTCGACCACCTCGCCGCCACCCTCGACGAGCTGCGCCAGACGCACGGCATCCCGGGCAACGCCGCCTTCTACTTCTCCATCCCCCCGGCGGCGTTCCCGGTGGTGCTCAAGCAGCTGGCCCGCACGGGAATGGCCGACAACGCCAAGTCCGGCGGCTGGCGCCGGGTGGTGGTGGAGAAGCCGTTCGGGCACGACCTGCCCTCGGCGAAGGCGCTCAACGACCTGGTCGACGACGTCTTCACCCGCAAGGACGTCTTCCGCATCGACCACTACCTGGGCAAGGAGACCGTCCAGAACATCCTCGCCCTGCGGTTCGCCAACAACCTGTTCGAGCCGCTGTGGAACTCCAAGTACGTCGACTCGGTGCAGATCACCATGGCCGAGGACGTCGGCATCGGCACCCGCGCCGGCTTCTACGATTCGGCCGGCGCGGCCCGGGACGTGCTCCAGAACCACCTGCTCCAGCTGCTGGCGCTGGTGGCGATGGAGGAGCCGACGAGCTTCGACGCGGACGAGATCCGCACCGAGAAGCTCAAGGTGCTGCGGGCGATCACCCTGCCGAAGGACATCGCGGAGGGCACCGTCCGCGGCCAGTACCTGCCCGGCTGGGTGGGCGGCCAGCGCGCGGTCGGCTACCTGGACGAGGAGGGCGTCCCGGAGGACTCGACCACCGAGACGTACGTGGCGGTCCGGCTCGGCATCCAGAACCGCCGTTGGGCGGAGGTGCCGTTCTACATCCGGGCCGGCAAGCGGCTGCCGCGCCGCGTCACCGAGGTCGCCATCATGTTCAAGAAGGCGCCGCACCTGCCGTTCAACGCCGCCGACATGGAGTCGCTGGGCAACAACCAGCTCGTCATCCGGGTGCAGCCCGACGAGGGCGTGGTGCTCAAGTTCGGCTCCAAGGTGCCCGGCACCACGATGGAGGTCCGCGACATCGCGATGGACTTCCAGTACGGCGAGGCGTTCACCGAGTCCAGCCCCGAGGCGTACGAACGGCTGGTGCTGGACGTGCTCATCGGTGACCGCACCCTCTTCCCGGACGCCGCCGAGGTCGAGCAGAGCTGGCAGGTGGTGGACCCGCTGGAGCACGCGTGGGCGGGCACGAAGCCGGAGCCGTACCGGGCCGGTGAGTGGGGGCCCCGCGCCGCCGACGAGATGCTGGCCCGCGAGGGTCGGGCCTGGCGCAGAGCGTGAGCAAGCCCAGCGAGTCAACCAGGAGGCTCCAGTGATCGGCCTGTGGGACACCACCGGCAACGAGGTGGTCAAGGCGCTCGCCGCCGAACGGCGCAGCGCCGGCGGGGTGGCCAGCGGCATGGCGCTCACCCTGATCGTGGTGGTGGACGAGAAGCGGGTGCGCGAGGCGGAGGCGGCGGCCACGATAGCGGCCGCCGCCCACCCCTGCCGGCTGGTGGTGGTGGTCCGCTCCGACGTCGAGCGGGAGCGCAACCGCCTCGACGCGGAGATCGTCGTCGGCGGCCGGCTCGGCCCCTGCGAGGCGGTGGTCACCCGGATGTACGGGCGGCTCGCCCTGCACGCCGAGTCGGTGGTGATGCCGCTGCTGGTGCCGGACGTTCCGGTGGTGACGTGGTGGCACGGCGAGCCGCCGGCCGAGATCGCCACCGACTTCCTCGGCGTCGTGGCCGACCGGCGGATCACCGACGCCGCGCAGGCCGCCGACCCGGTCGAGGCGCTGCGCCAGCGGGCCCGGGACTACGCGCCGGGCGACACGGACCTGGCGTGGACCCGGATCACCCCGTGGCGCACGCTGGTGGCCGGGGCGTTCGACACCACCCAGGCGCGGGTGACCGAGGCGACCGTGGTCGCCCCGGCCTCCGACCCCACCGCCGCGCTGATGCGGGGCTGGCTGGCCGCCCGGCTCGGCATCGACCCGGTGTGGCAGCGCACCGACGAATTCCCGCGCATGCGGGAGGTGCAGCTGCGCTGCGCCAACGGCGACGAGCTGACGCTGACCCGGGAGGACAGCGTGGCGACGTTCCGGCGTACCGGCCAGGAGGACCGGCACCTGCCGCTCGTCCGCCGGCCGCTCGGCGACGAGCTGGCCGAGGAGCTGCGCCGGCTCGACGCCGACCAGGTGTACGCGGAGGCGCTGGGCACCACGGCCGGCCTGACCGGCCTGGACCAGCGCCCGGCGCAGCGGGTGCACGTCTGGAAGGACCCGGCCACCGCGCAGCGGGCCGAGGCGGGGGTGACCGCGCACGCGGGAACGAGCGCCCAGCACTGAGCGCCCGACTGCCGGGCGCACGAGGAACACCGACCGCGCGGCGGCCGGAGAAACGAAGGCACATCAGATGAGTGAGGCGAGTGTCGCCGTCCACGCCGACGCCGACCTGCTGGCCCAGGCGGTGGCCGCCCGGTTGGTGGTCAAGCTGCTCGACGCGCAGGCCGAGCGGGGCCAGGCGTCGGTGGTGCTGACCGGCGGGCGGATAGCCGCGGCGGTGCACCGGGCGGTGGCGGCGCTGCCGGCCCGCGACGCCGTGGACTGGTCCCGGGTGGACGTCTGGTGGGGCGACGAGCGGTTCCTGCCCGCCGGCGACCCGGAGCGCAACGAGACGCAGGCCCGGGCGACCCTGCTGGACGTGGTGCCGCTGGACCCGGCCCGGGTCCACCCGATGCCCGCCTCCGACGGGCCGGCCGGGCCGGATCCGGAGGAGGCGGCCGCCCGCTACGCCGAGGAGCTGGCCCGGGCGGCGCGTCCCGGCCACGCCGCGCTCCCCCACTTCGACGTGCTGATGCTGGGCGTCGGCGAGGACGGGCACGTGGCGTCGGTGTTCCCGGAGCACCCGGTGCACCACGACACCCGGCCGGTCAGCGCCGTCCGGGGCAGCCCGAAGCCCCCGCCGGTGCGGACCACCCTGACCCTCCCGGCGATCAACACCGCCGAGGAGGTCTGGTTGGTGGCCAGCGGCGCCGACAAGTCCCGGGCGGTCGGCATGGCGCTGGCCGGGGCGGGGCCGGTGCAACTGCCGGCGGCCGGCGTGCAGGGTACGGGTCGTACGCTCTGGCTGCTGGACCGGGCGGCGGCGGCCGACGTGCCGACCCGCCTGCGCAGCCTGCGCTGAGCGTGTAAGGAAGGGCCCCTTGTAACGCATAGCGTTAACAAGGGGCCCTTCCTTACAGCGCGGCGGGGCGGCCTCGGCGGCGACGCAGGTCGGCGAGGGCCTCGGCCAGGATGGCCTCCCCCTCCTCGGCGCTGCGCCGCTCCTTCACGTACGCCAGGTGGGTCTTGTAGGGCTCCGGCCGGGCCCGGCCCGGCGGGTTCTGCGCGTCCTGCCCGGCGGGGAGGCCGCACCGCGGGCAGTCCCACACCTCCGGGGCCTCGGCGTCGGCGGCGATGCGGATCTCGGTGTGGTGGTCGTTGCGGCACCAGTAGGTGACCGCCCGGCACGGGACCGGCTGGTAGCGCTCGGCGCGGCGTTCGGGGGCGGACCCGATGCGGGTGCCCCGGATGACGTTGCCACTCGGCACGGCTGCTCGCTCCTGTCGTCGGGAGGGGTACCGCCGCGGAGGGGGCGGCGGGCGACGCGGTGCAGCGGGTGAAACGGACTGCGCGCGGCCCGTCAGTGACGGACCGCGCGCAGATTGTACGACCAGACGGCGCTCAGACGACGCCGCTGGTCGTCTGGAGGCGCAGCCAGAGCCCGAGCCCGACGATGCAGGCGAACCAGACGATGCCCACCAGGACGGTGTAGCGGTCGAGGTTCTTCTCCGCCACCGACGACCCGGCGAGGCTGGAGCTGACGCCGCCACCGAACATGCTCGACAACCCGCCGCCCTTACCGCGGTGCAGCAGGATCAGCATGGTCAGCAGGATGCTCGTGATGACCAGCAACACGATCAACGTGTATGCGAACCAGATCGGCATGGCTGGGGTCAGTCCTCTCGTTACGATCCTCGCCCGGGCAGATCGGGCACGGTGGCACCGACCGACGGACGGGCGGAGTCAAGGATAGCGAGCGATCAGCGGGCGATGTGCTCCGGGAACCGGCAGATCTTCGCGAACTCCTCGGCGTCCAGGCTCGCGCCGCCCACCAGCGCCCCGTCGACGTCCGGCTTGGCCATGATCGCCGCGACGTTGGAGGACTTGACGGAGCCGCCGTAGAGGACCCGGACCTGGTCGGCGGTGTCCTGGCCGAAGGACTCGGCCAGCCGCTGGCGGACCGCCTCGCACACCTCCTGCGCGTCCTCCGGGGTGGCCGTCTTGCCCGTGCCGATCGCCCAGACCGGCTCGTACGCCACCACGACCTTCGCCACCTGCTCGGCGGTCAGCCCCTTCAGGGCCCCGTCGAGCTGGTCGCTGCAGTGCGCCACGTGGGTGCCCCGGTCCCGGACGTCGAGCCCCTCCCCCACGCAGAGGATCGGGGTGAGCCCGTGGGTCAGCGCCGCCTGCACCTTGGCGTTGACGATCGCGTCGTCCTCGTGGTGGTAGGCGCGCCGCTCCGAGTGCCCGACCACCACGTACGTGCAGCCCAGCTTGGCCAGCATCGGGCCGGAGATGTCGCCGGTGTAGGCCCCCGACGCGTGCGGCGACAGGTCCTGCGCGCCGTAGCCGAGCAGCAGCTTGTCGCCGTCGACGGCGGTCTGCACCGTACGCAGGTCGGTGAACGGCGGCAGCACCACCGTCTCCACGTCGGTGAGCTGCTTCTCGGTCAGGCTGGCCGCCAGCTTCTGCACCAGCAGGTTGGCCTCGAGGTGGTTGAGGTTCATCTTCCAGTTGCCGGCCATCAGGGGCCGGCGGGTGGCGCTCGCCATCAGTTCTCCAGAGCCGCGATGCCGGGGAGGGTCTTGCCCTCCAGGTATTCCAAAGAGGCGCCACCGCCGGTGGAGATGTGCCCGAAAGCGGACTCGTCCAGCCCCAGCGCGCGGACCGCCGCCGCCGAGTCACCGCCACCGACCACGGTGAACGCGTCGGCCTTCGCGATCGCCTCGGCGACCCCGCGCGTGCCGTGGGCGAACGCCGGCATCTCGAACACGCCCATCGGGCCGTTCCAGAAGATCGTCCGCGCGCCCTTGAGGGCGGCGGCGAACCCGGCGACCGTCTCCGGCCCGATGTCGAGACCCACCCGCTTGCTGGGAATGCCGTCGGCCGGCACGGTGTCGTGCGCGGCGTCCGGGGCGAACGCGTCCGCGGCCACCACGTCGACCGGGAGCAGGATCTTGTTCCCGGAGCGCTCCAGCAGGTTGCGGCAGGTCTCCACCATCTCCTCCTCCAGCAGCGAGGAGCCCACCTCGTGGCCCTGCGCCTTCAGGAAGGTGAAGCACATCCCGCCGCCGATGAGCAGCCGGTCGACCGTCGGCAGCAGCGCCTCGATCACGGCGAGCTTGTCGGAGACCTTGGAGCCGCCGAGCACCACCACGTACGGCCGCTCCGGCTCGCCGGTGAGCTTCGAGAGGACCTCCACCTCGCGCAGCACCAGCCGGCCGGCGACGTGTGGCAGCCGCGCCGGCACGTCGTGGACGCTGGCGTGCTTGCGGTGCACGGCGCCGAACGCGTCGTCGACGTACGCGTCGCCGAGGGCGGCGAGCTGGTCGGCGAACGCGCCCCGCTCGGCGTCGTCCTTGCTGGTCTCGCCCTTGTTGAAGCGCAGGTTCTCCAGCAGCGCCACCTCGCCGCCGGCCAGCGCCTCCACGGCGGCGCGGGCGGACTCGCCGACGGTGTCGGTGGCGAAGTGCACCCGCGACCCGAGCAGCTCGCCGAGCCGCCCGGCGACCGGACGGAGGCTGAACTGCGGGTCGGGAGCGCCCTTCGGGCGGCCCAGGTGCGAGCAGACGACCACCTTCGCGCCGGCCTCGACAAGCGCGCCCAGCGTCGGCAGGACGGCCCGGATGCGGCCGTCGTCCGTGATGTCACCGGTCTGCTTGTCGAGCGGGACGTTCAGGTCGGCGCGCACCAGCACGCGCCGACCCGACACCCCCTCGGCGAGCAGGTCGTCGAGGGTACGGATGCTCACAGCGACTGACCCACCAGCTTGACCAGGTCGACCAGGCGGTTGGAGTAGCCCCACTCGTTGTCGTACCAGCCGACGACCTTGACCTGGTTGCCGACGACCTTGGTCAGCGGCGCGTCGAAGATGCACGACGCCGGGTCGGTGACGATGTCGGCGGAGACGATCGGGTCCTCGTTGTAGACCAGGATGCCCTTGAGCGGGCCCTCGGCGGCGGCCTTCAGCGCGGCGTTGACCTCGTCCACCGTGGTCTCCCGGTTGACGTTGACCGTGAGGTCGGTGGTCGAACCGGTCGGGATCGGCACCCGCAGCGCGTAGCCGTCCAGCTTGCCCTTCAGCTCCGGCAGCACCAGGCCGATCGCCTTCGCCGCGCCGGTCGAGGTCGGCACGATGTTCAGCGCGGCGGCGCGGGCCCGGCGCAGGTCCTTGTGCGGCGCGTCCTGGAGGTTCTGGTCCTGCGTGTACGCGTGGATCGTCGTCATCAGGCCGTGCTGGATGCCGAACGTGTCGTGCAGGACCTTCGCCATGGGGGCGAGGCAGTTGGTGGTGCACGAGGCGTTGGAGATGATGGTGTGCTTGGCCGGGTCGTACTGGTCGTGGTTCACGCCCATGACGACCGTGACGTCCTCGTTCTTCGCCGGGGCGGAGATGATGACCTTCTTGGCGCCGCCGTCGACGTGTGCCTTGGCCTTGGTGGCGTCGGTGAAGAAGCCGGTGGACTCGATGACCACGTCCGCGCCGACCTCGCCCCACGGCAGCTTCGCCGGGTCCTTCTCGGCGTACGCCTTGATGGTCTTGCCGCCCACGGTGATCTCGTCGGCGGTGGCCTTCACCTCGTGCGGGAGACGGCCGAGGATGCTGTCGTACTTGAGCAGGTGGGCGAGCGTCGCGTTGTCGGTCAGGTCGTTGACCGCCACGACCTCGACGTCAGCGCCGGACGCCAGCACTGCCCGGAAGAAGTTGCGGCCGATCCGGCCGAAGCCGTTGATGCCAACCCGGATGGTCACAGGTCCCATCTCCTTGCGTTCTGGTCCGCCGGCGTCAGACCCGGGCCGGCGGAGGTGTGTGCGCCGACCGTTGGAGCCGGCCGTTGACGGTTCATCTCGGCCACCCCGCCGCGGTCTCGAAGGACCTGACCGCCCGAGGCGGTGTGCACGGCGAGGAGTGCCTGTGCCGGCCCCCTTGCCGTACGCAGCGACCCTATCCGAGCGTGCGGCGCCGTGCAGCGCCGGGTGGTGATCCCACTGGCGCCGCCGACCCTCACCGTCCTATCAGACCACGAGCATGTCGGGCGTGACGGCCGCTTCCGTATCCGGGATGCCCAGGTCCCGGGCCCGCTTGTCAGCCAGCGCCAGCAGCCGGCGGATCCGGCCGGCGATGGCGTCCTTGGTCAGCGGGGGGTCGGCCAGTGCGCCCAACTCCTCCAGCGACGCCTGCCGGTGCTCCAGGCGCAGCTGACCGGCCGAGGTCAGGTGGTTCGGGGCGTCGTCGGCGAGGATCTCCAGCGCCCGGGTGACCCGGGCGGCGGCGGCCACCGCGGCGCGCGCCGAGCGGCGCAGGTTGGCGTCGTCGAAGTTGGCCAGCCGGTTCGCCGTGGCCCGGACCTCGCGGCGGACCCGGCGCTCCTCCCAGGCCAGCACGCTGGAGTGCGCGCCGATGCGGGTGAGCAGCGCGGCGATCGCGTCGCCGTCCTTGACCACCACCCGGTCCACCCCGCGCACCTCGCGGTTCTTGGCGGTGATGCCGATCCGGCGGGCCGCGCCGACCAGGGCCAGCGCCGACTCGGGGCCGGGGCAGGTGATCTCCAGCGCGCTGGAGCGGCCGGGCTCGGTCAGCGAGCCGTGCGCCATGAACGCGCCCCGCCAGGCCGACACCGCGCAGCAGACGTTCGCGGCGACGACGTGCGGTGGCAGGCCCCGCACCGGGCGGCCCCGGACGTCGAGCAGCCCCGTCTGCCGCGCGAGGGCCTCGCCGTCCTTGACCACCCGCACGATGAAGTGGCTGCCCTTGCGCAGGCCGCCGGAGGCCAGCACGTGGATCTCGCTGGGGTAGCCGTAGACCTCGGCGATCTCCCGCCGCAGCCGGCGGGCCACCGCCCCGGTGTCGAGTTCGGCCTCCACCACCACCCGACCGGAGACGATGTGCAGCCCGCCGGCGAAGCGCAGCAGCGCCGCCATCTCCGCCCGCCGACAGCAGGGCTTGGGCACGTCGACCCGACTCAGCTCGTCCTTGACCGCAGCCGTCATCGCCATTGTGCGTCCCCTCACGGACCTGTTCCGGCGTGTCGCCGGAGATTACGTACGTGTCTAACGATCGGCGCCCAGGACAGGCACCAGTGCGGCGCCCAGGGCGGCCGGATCATGACGGGGAGTGCCGTCGGTGACCGCGACGGGAGCGAGGACCAGGCGGGCACCCAGCGATTCTGCCGCACGTTCGACCGGTTCGGGGTCACCCGCCGCCTTGGAATCGGCGACCACATGGTCGACCTTCAGCTCCGGCAGGTACCAGCGCAACGCGGCCAGGTGGTCGGCCAGGGAGAGCCCGAGCGTCTCCTTCTCCGACGCGAGGTTCAGCGTCACCAACCGCCGCGCGGGGCTGGCGACGACGGCGGCGGCCAACTCCGGCACCAGCAGGTGCGGCAGCACGCTCGTGTACCAGCTGCCGGGCCCGAAGATCAGCCAGTCCGCCGCGCCGATCGCGGCGACCGCCTGCGGGCAGGCCCGCGGGGCGCCCGGGGTCAGCCGCAGCGACTCCACCCGGCCGGTGGTCACCGCGACCTGGTGCTGGCCGGTGACCGTACGCACCTCGTCCGGCCGGGTCGGGTCGGCGCCGCGCACCCGCGCCTCGATGTCCACCGGCTCGCAGGACATCGGCAGCACCCGGCCCACCGCGCCGAGCATCGCGCCGGCGTGTTCCAGGGCGGCCACCGGGTCGCCGAGCAGCTCCATCAGCCCGCAGAGCACGAGGTTTCCCACCGCGTGCCCGGCCAGCCCGTCGCCCCGCCCAGGGGCCGGGTCCTCGGAGCCCGGCGGCGGCACCTCGGCGAAGCGGTGCTGGAACAGGCCGGCGCTGCGCCGGGTGGCGGGGTGGTCCCCGGCGAGCGCCACCAGCGCCTGCCGCAGGTCGCCCGGGGGCAGGCCGCCCCGCTCGGCGCGCAGCCGGCCGCTGGAGCCGCCGTCGTCGCCGACGGTGACCACCGCCGTGATGTCCAGGTCCAGCTCGGGGGCGCAACGGCGCAACGCGCGCAGCGAGGCGGACAGGCCGTGCCCGCCGCCGAAGGCGACCACCCGCGTCGCCGTCACTCGCGCCCCAGGTCGCGGTGCTGGGCGTTGGCGGCCAGGCCGGACTGACGCAGCCGGGCCGCCAACTCCTCGGCGATGGCCACGCTGCGGTGCTTGCCGCCGGTGCAGCCGACCGCGACGGTCAGGTAGCGCTTGCCCTCCCGCTCGAAGCCGGCGGTGGTGGCGTTGACCAGGTCGGCGTACGAGGCGACGAAGGCGTCCGCGCCCTCCTGCCCCAGCACGTACGAGCTGACCGCCTCCTCCCGGCCGGTGTGCTCGCGCAGCTCGGGCACCCAGTACGGGTTGGGTAGGAAACGGGCGTCGAGCACGAAGTCGGCGTCCGGCGGCAGGCCGTACTTGAAGCCGAAGGAGAGCACGGTGACCCGCAACCGGCGGGTGTCCTCGCCGCCGAACAACTCCTCGATGCGGCGGCGGAGCTGGTTGACGTTCAGGTGGCTGGTGTCGATGATCACGTCGGCCTGGTCGCGGGCCTCCTCCAGCAGGCCGCGCTCGACCGCGATGCCGTCGGCGAGCCGCCCGTCGCCCTGCAACGGGTGCGACCGGCGGACGCTCTCGAACCGCCGGATCAGCACCTCGTCGTCCGCGTCGACGAACACCACCCGGGGCGAGAAGCCGCGCTCCTTCAGCTCCCGGATCGCCCCCGCCAGGTCCGTGGAGAAGGCGCGGGAGCGCACGTCCAGCACCATTGCCGTGCGCCGGGCCGCCCCGCCGGCCTTGAACGCCAGCTCCGCCATGTCGAGCATGAGCGCCTGGGGCAGGTTGTCCACCACGTAGAAGCCGACGTTCTCCAGCGCCCGGGCGACCGTGCTGCGACCACCACCGGAGAGGCCGGTGACCACCACCAGGGTGGTGTCCGACTCCGTCGGTGTCGGGTCCTCGGCGACCCGAGCCTCGGGTGTCCGCGCCTCGTTCACTGCCTGCTCCCCACGGGTGGCGCGGTCGGGTGTGACCGCGACTGGTCGATCTGCGACTCTATCCCTCGTCAGCGCGCCCGTGCCGACAGCGGTCAGGCGCGTACGCGCGAAGGCACGGCCGGGCAGCCGTGCCACCACGGGCCCGGGCCCCGCCGACGGCACGGCGATCTTGCAGGTGCCGCCCCGGCATATCGGGCCTATCACGCAATCCGATGGCATAAAGTGCAAGATCGCGGCGCCGTCGGCCGGATGGCACCGCTACCCCGTGACGCCGTCGTGGCGCGGCGCGTGCGCTCGGGTGCGCCGGGTGTCGGGGGCGGTTCGTAGAATCCCCGGATGGCTTCCCCCACCGACCTGCGCACCTCCGACGCCCTGGAGACGCTGCGCCGGGTGTTCGGCTACGACGCCTTCCGCGGCTTCCAGCAGGAGGTGATCGACCACGTCGTCGCCGGTGGTGACGCGCTGGTGCTGATGCCGACCGGTGGCGGCAAGTCGCTGTGCTACCAGATCCCGGCGCTGGTGCGTGACGGCGTGGCGGTGGTGGTCTCGCCGCTGATCGCGCTGATGCAGGATCAGGTCGACGCGCTGACCGCGGTCGGCGTGCGGGCCGGCTTCCTCAACTCGACGCAGGACCTCGACGCCCGCCGCGCGGTGGAGCGGGCGTTCGTCGGCGGCGAGCTGGACCTGCTCTACCTCGCCCCGGAGGCGCTGGGCACCCGCCCGGTGCAGCAGCTGCTCGACCGGGGCCGGATCGGCCTGTTCGCCATCGACGAGGCGCACTGCGTGTCGCAGTGGGGGCACGACTTCCGCCCCGACTACCTCGCCCTGTCGATGCTGCACGAACGCTGGCCGGACGTGCCCCGGATCGCGCTCACGGCCACCGCGACCAGCGCGACCCGCGCCGAGATCGCCACCCGGCTGAAGCTCACCGACGCCCGGCACTTCGTGGCCAGCTTCGACCGGCCCAACATCCAGTACCGGATCGTGCCCAAGCGCGAGCCCCGCAAGCAGTTGCTGGGCCTGCTGCGCGACGAACACCCCGGCGACGCCGGCATCGTCTACTGCCTGTCCCGCGCCTCCGTGGACAAGACGGCGGAGTTCCTCACCGCCAACGGCATCGCCGCGCTGCCCTACCACGCCGGCCTGGACGCGGCGACCCGCGCGCGAAACCAACAGCGCTTCCTGCGCGAGGACGGCCTGGTGATGGTGGCCACCATCGCCTTCGGCATGGGCATCGACAAGCCCGACGTCCGCTTCGTCGCCCACCTCGACCTGCCCAAGTCCGTCGAGGGCTACTACCAGGAGACCGGCCGCGCCGGGCGGGACGGGCTGCCGTCGACCGCCTGGCTGGCGTACGGGCTGCAGGACGTGGTGCAGCAGCGCAAGATGATCGAGACCTCGGAGGGCGACCTCGCCCACCGGCGCAACCTCGCCGCCCACCTCGACGCGATGCTGGCGCTCTGCGAGACGGTCCGCTGCCGCCGCGCCCAACTGCTCGACTACTTCGGCGAGCAGGCCACGGCCGCCTGCGGCAACTGCGATACCTGCCTCGACCCGCCGGAGTCGTGGGACGGCACCGTCGCGGCGCAGAAGCTGCTCTCCACGGTGTTCCGGCTCGACCGGGAACGCAACCAGCGCTTCGGCGCGGGGCACTGCGTCGACATCCTGCTCGGCCGCACGACCGACAAGGTCACCCAGTACGGCCACGACTCGCTGACCGTGTTCGGCATCGGCGGCGAGCTGCGCGAGGCCGAGTGGCGCGGCGTGGTGCGCCAGCTCCTGGCCGAGGGGCTGCTGGCGGTCGAGGGCGACTACGGCACGCTGGCCCTGACCGAGGCCAGCGCGGAGGTGCTGGGCCGCCGCCGCACGGTGATGATGCGGCGCGAGCCGGAGCGGGTCGCCTCGCCCCGGGCGGCCAAGCCACGCGGGGCGGCCACCGTCGTGGCCGACCTGTCCCCGGCGGCCGCCGGGGTCTTCGAGCGGCTGCGCGCCTGGCGCGCCGCCACCGCCAAGGAGCAGGGCGTGCCGGCGTACGTGATCTTCCACGACGCCACGCTGCGACAGATCGCCACCGACGCGCCGGCGTCCCTGGCGGAGCTGTCCCAGGTCAGCGGCGTCGGCGAGAACAAGCTCGCCAAGTACGGCGAGCAGATCCTGGCCGTCCTGGCCGAGTGACCGGCGGCCGGTCGAGCCACCGGCTACTCGACCGTGGCTGCCGGCGACGGGTTCGCCGGGCGCGACGATCGGGTCGGGAAGCAGAACCTCCCGACCCGATCGCGGTTGGTCGCCGGAGCGGCCCGGCGGTCCAGATCAGCCGGCGGAGTCTGCCTCAGGGCTGAGGCGGAACACCTCGTCGGAACGGGTGTAGTACAACGTGTGCCCGTCACGGGCGAAGGTGTAGTTGGTGATCCCGTTGGCCAACCTCCGTGGCTCCAGTGTCGTCGGATCGATCTGGAAGAGGTTGCCCCGGCTCAACGCGTACAGGGTGCCGTCCTCGGCGAACTCGAGGTCCGCGCTGACCCAGACGGCGGCCCCCTGCCACAGGTACGGGGTGAGCTGGGTCTTGCGCAGCACCTGGCCGGTGGCCGGGTCCAGCTCGTACAACCGACCCATGTCGATCGCCCAGAGGTTGCCGTTCGGGGCGACCGTCAGGGCGGTCACGGCCTCGACCTCCGGGCTGAGCGTGATCTCCCACAGCTTGGCGTCGCGGGTGGTGTCCCAGGCGAAGATCTTCGCGGTCCGGTCCGTCGGCGTGGAGCCCAGCCCACCGTGGACGGAGGTGCCGGCAAAGAGCACCTGGCCCGCCGCGGCCAGCGACACGATACTGTGGCCCGGAACGACATCCCGGTGCGTGACAAGCTCCCCGGTCTGCGGGTCGTACAGGCCGAGCACCCCGCCGAGCTTGCCGTAGGAGGGGACGGTGCCGAAGGCCACCCGGTCACCCACGGACGCCCAGGCGAACGGCCGGTCCTGCTCGAGGTGCTCCAGGGCGCCGATGTGCTCGGGGTTGGTGGTGCCGTCCCACTGCCGGGTCGGGTCGTACCGGTACAGGTTGGCCCGGGTGTACGTCCCGAGGTAGAGGTCGCCGTCGTGGGCCAGCATCCCCTCGACCTGCCCGACGTGCCCGCGCGGCAGCTGCTCGGTGGTCCCCGTTGCCGGGTCGTACGCGGAGACACCCTCGTACATGTAACCGCCGGTGTAGATCCGACCGTCGGGTCCGCGGCCGATCGACTGGATCTTGATCGGTGCCGTCTCCACGTCGGCCTGGCGGATGTCGTGCTTTCCGGTCACCGGGTTGTAGAGAGCCAGCTCGCCGGTCTGGTACATGAACGCGAGCGTGTTGCCCGGGAAGTCCGCGCTGCCCAGGTGCACCCAGCCGAAGTCCCGCGCCGGTTTGAGGTTCTTCATGCCCGTCCCCCGCACCTGGCCGGATGTGAGGTTGTAGGCACGCAGTTCACCGGCCGCGTCGATGTAGTAGACGTCCCGTCGCGGCCCGGGCTCCGACACGCTGCCGAACGAGGTCGGCCCGAGATCGGTGGCCCACTCACCTCGCTTCAGGTCGTAGGCGAGCAGGTGGTTGCCCGGGGTGACCCGGGCGAACATCGTATCGTCCCGGATGTCGAGGAAGTAGACGAACTCGTTGTCGCGGTGCTCGGCGGGGAGTTCGATGGTGCGCCGGGTTCCGGTGCCGGGATCGAGCACGACGATGCGCGGCTTCGAGCTGCCGAGGCCGGCGTAGACGAGTCCGTCGGCGACGGCGACGCTGCGCACGTACGCCTCGTCCGAGACGCTGCCGTAGC
The DNA here is from genome assembly GCF_043204765.1 of Micromonospora sp. NPDC047730. NCBI lineage: Bacteria > Bacillati > Actinomycetota > Actinomycetes > Micromonosporales > Micromonosporaceae > Micromonospora > Micromonospora sp. NPDC047730. The sequence goes on from NZ_JBIDCU010000019.1 coordinate 59,180, forward strand.
TGGTGAAGTCACCGGTGGCGGGGTTGAAGCTGAACACCTCACCCTTCGGGTAGGTGCCACCCCAGACGATGCCGTTCTCGTCGACCTCCAGGTCCCACAGGTACAGGGCGTTCGGGGTGGCCCGGCCCAGCGACTCCAGCTTCGCCGTCGACGGCGACCAGCGGTAGAGCGCCCCGTCGTTGTAGGCACCGACGTAGACCGAGCCGTCGCCGCCGGTGATGACCGTCCATGATCCCTGTGCGCCAGCGGGCAGGGAGACCGCGTGCCTGAGATCGCCGGACGCTACGTCGATCACCTCGAACCGGGCGGGCGTACCCGTGGTGACGGCGTATATCTCCTCGCGACCGTCGGGCCCCACGCCGTACGCGGTGTCGAGGATGTTGGCGGCCACCACCGGGTGCCCGATGGAGGTCTCGGTCCGCGGCACAGCGCGCCGGAACGTGACGTCGTCCCAGGTGACGCTGGTGACATCGGCGGTGGACGAGTAGAGCAGGATCCGGGCGGTGGCCGTCCCCGCGGGGGTTGTCGCGGTCACCCCTTCCCAGGCCCAGGCGGTCGGGTCGCCGTAGTAGATGCGGTGCGTGCTGCTGGACAGCTGCCGCCCCGCCGCGTCGTAGTAGTAGACGACGATCGACGGAATGCCGCGCTTGACGAGCACCCAGGCCCCGAAGTCGTACCTCTGGTCAGCGATCACCGGCACCGGGTCGCTGAGCAGGCCAAACTGGCCGGTGTTGCTGGGATCCTCCATGGACAGCGCCTGCGACCCGCCGCGCGTCGGCGATGCGACAACGCTGAAGCCGCCCGTCCCGTATCTTTGGGTCCAGCCCGGAATTGCAGTGGCCGAGGCAGGATCCTCGAATCCACCATTCCGCACGACCGAGTCCACGGTCAGCGGCTGGGCCGGCGCAGCGGCGAGAGCCCCGCTACCCGTTGACGCCATGAGGACACCGGCCGCTATGGCCAGGTGCAGTTTCCGCATCGGTATGAGCAAGTCGACCTCCGTGGAGCGGTGGCGGAAGGAGGATTCGCGGCTTGTCGACGGTTTCCTGCCCACCATCAAGGGGCCGCATTACGGCCTTGACCGTATATCGAACGTGTCGGATGTCAATACCCTGGCGCAGTCGGCCGCGGCGGCGGCTCGGTGGGCGTGAGCCGGTGGCCGTACCGCCGGCAGCTCGGGGCCCGGAGGAAGGCGAGGGCCCGGAAGGGCCGGCCGGCACGGAGCAGAGGCGTCTGGACTGGCGGTCAGGACCGCGCGGGCGGCTCACCGCCGCCGAGGGCGGCGAGGATCGCCTCGGCGGTGCGCCGACCGACGCCGGGCACCTCGGTGATCTCCTCGACGGTGGCGGCGGAGAGCCGCTTGAGTGAGCCGAAGTGCCGCAGCAGCGCCTTGCGCCGCACCTCGCCCAGGCCGGGGACCCTGTCCAGCGCCGACTCGGTCATCCGCTTCGAGCGCCGCTGCCGGTGGAAGGTGATGGCGAAGCGGTGGGCCTCGTCGCGCACCCGTTGCAGCAGGTAGAGCCCCTCGGACGTGCGCGGCAGGATGACCGGGAACTCGTCGTCGGGCAGCCAGACCTCCTCCAGCCGCTTCGCCAGGCCACAGAGCGCCACGTCGTCGACGCCCAGCTCCGCGAGGGCCTGGGCCGCCGCCGCGACCTGGGGCGCGCCGCCGTCGACCACCACCAGCTGCGGCGGGTACGCGAACTTGCGCAGCCGGCCGGTGGTCGGGTCGATCAGGGTGCCGACCCGCGGCTCGTCGGGCCCGGCCTGCCCGGCCGGGGCGTCGGGGTCGTCGGCCGGCTCGACGCCCACCTCGCCGGTCTCGGCGCGGGCGTCGAGATAGCGGGCGAAGCGGCGGCGCAGCACCTCCGACATGGCGGAGAGGTCGTCGGTGGCGCCACGGATGATGAACCGTCGGTATTCGCTCTTGCGGGGCAGCCCGTCCTCGAAGACGACCATGCTGGCCACCACGTCGGTGCCCTGCATCTGTGAGATGTCGAAGCACTCGATGCGCAGCGGCGAGGTGCGCATGTCGAGCGCCTCGCTGATCTCGTCGAGGGCCTTGCTCCGGGTGGTCAGGTCGCCGGCGCGGCGCAGCTTGTGCCGCGCGAGCGCGTCCTTGGCGTTGCGCTCGACCGTCTCCAGCAGGGACCGCTTGTCGCCGCGCTGCGGCACCCGCAGCGTCACCCTGCTGCCCCGGTGGCTGGAGAGCCAGTCGGCCAGCGCGACGGCGTCGGCGGGCAGCTCCGGCACGAGCAGCTCGCGCGGCACGTCGGCCTCGCCCTGCTCGCCGCCGTAGACCTGGGTGCAGAAGTGGTGCACCAGGTCGCCCGTGGTCAGGTCCTCCGTCTTCTCCACCACCCAGCCGCGCTGGCCCCGGACCCGGCCGTCGCGGACGTGGAACACCTGGACGGCCGCCTCCAGGGGGTCGTCGGCGAACGCGACCACGTCGGCGTCGGTGCCGTCGCCGAGCACCACCGTCTGCTTCTCCATCGCCCGGCGCAACGCGGCGATGTCGTCGCGCAGCCGGGCCGCCCGCTCGAACTCCAACTGCTCGCTGGCCTCGGTCATCTCCCGTTCCAGCTTGCGGACCATCGTGTCGGTGCGGCCGGCCATGAACTCGCAGAAACCGTCGACGATCTCGCGGTGCCGCTCAGGGGTGACGCTGCCGACGCACGGCGCCGAGCACTTGCCGATGTAGCCCAGCAGGCAGGGGCGGCCGACCTGGCCGGCGCGCTTGAACACCCCGGCGGAGCAGGTGCGGGCCGGGAAGACCCGCAGCAGCAGGTCGAGCGTCTCGCGGATCGCCCACGCGTGCGAGTAGGGCCCGAAGTAGCGCACCCCCTTGCGCTTGGCGCCCCGCATCACCTGCAGACGCGGGAACTCCTCGTCGAGGGTGACCGCCAGGTAGGGGTACGACTTGTCGTCGCGGTAGCGGACGTTGAAGCGCGGGTCGTACTGCTTGATCCAGGTGTATTCGAGCTGGAGCGCCTCGACCTCGGTGCCGACCGTGACCCAGTCGACCGACTCGGCGGTGGTGACCATCTGCTGGGTGCGCTGGTGCAGGCCCCACAGGTCCGCGAAGTAGGAGTTGAGGCGGCTGCGCAGGTTCTTCGCCTTGCCGACGTAGATCACCCGGCCGGTGCCGTCGCGGAACCGGTAGACCCCCGGTGACTCCGGGATCGTGCCGGGCGCGGGACGGTAGGTCGAGGGGTCAGCCACGGCAGCAAGCCTAGTCCGCACCCCCGACAGCCCCCGTCAGGAGCGCGGCGCCGCCCTGCCCGCCCTGCCCTGGTGGACGACCCGCCGGCGGCGCGGCCGGCATCCTGGTGCTGGAGCGGTTCCTGCCGCCGGCCGCCCTCCGGGGAGCCCCGGCCAGCCGGCCGGCGGACGACGGCGACGGCGACGGCGGACGCCACGACGGGATGACGACGGCCGACGACCCGGTGGGGTCGCCGGCCGCGGTGCGTCCGGTCAGGCCAGCGAGATCTGGTCGCCCGTGACCTTGATGTTCTTCGGTGGGAGAGGCTTGGTGGCCGGGCCGCCCTTCACCGAGCCGTCCTCGATGGAGAACTTGCTGAAGTGGCAGGTGCAGTTGATGGTGCCGCCGTCGACGTTGGTCACCGGGCAGCCCTGGTGCGTGCAGATCGAGTCGAAGGCCTTGAAATCACCGGCGGTCGGCTGCGTGACCACCACGCCCTGGGCGGGGTATACGGCGCCGCCGCCGACCGGGATGTCGGCGGTGCGGGCCAACGACTGCGCACCCGCGCGGTCACCGCCGCCGGCGTCGCCGCTGCTGGGCACCGCCGGGCCGCCGCTGGTCGGAGCCGCGCCGCCGCCGGAGTCGTCGCTGCCGCAGGCAGCCAGGACCACCGCAGCGCCGACCGCGCCGGCGCCCGTGAGAAGGGCACGCCGGGTCTGCGTCGCCGGCCCGGTCAGCTCCTGCTCGTCACTCATGCCTTGCCTCTCTCTCGGCTGCCGCCGCCCAGTGATGATCCGCGGCCATGCTCGGGTACACGCAACACTGTGCCCGACGGTTCACCCGGTCGGCGAGTGCCAGGCTGGCCAGACGGGCCCGGCGGCCCGCCCGGATGGGTGCCGGCGCGCCTCAGCGGGCCCCGGCCGGGACCTTCCGCGCGCGGGACTTCGCGCCGTTGGCCTTGGCCGCCCGGGAGGTGGCCGCCGCCGCACCCTTGGCCTCGCCGTCGAGCCTGAGCACCTGCCGCAGGAACTGCCCGGTGTGGCTCTCGGGCACCTCGGCGACCTCCTCGGGGGTGCCGGTGGCGAGCACCGTGCCGCCCCGGTGACCGCCCTCGGGGCCCATGTCGATCAGCCAGTCGGCCGACTTGATCACGTCGAGGTTGTGCTCGATCGTGATCACCGTGTTGCCCTTGTCGACCAGCCCCTCCAGCACCATCAGCAGCTTGCGGATGTCCTCGAAGTGCAGGCCGGTGGTCGGCTCGTCGAGGACGTAGACCGTCCGGCCGGTGGAGCGCTTCTGCAGCTCCGAGGCGAGCTTGACCCGCTGCGCCTCGCCGCCGGACAGCGTCGGCGCGGGCTGGCCGAGCCGGACGTAGCCCAGGCCGACGTCCACCAGCGTCCTGAGGTGCCGGTGGATGGCCGGGATGGCGGAGAAGAACTCCGCCGCCTCCTCGATCGGCATCTCCAACACGTCCGAGACGGTCTTGCCCTTGTAGTGGACCTCCAGGGTCTCCCGGTTGTAGCGGGCGCCCTTGCAGACCTCGCACGGGACGTACACGTCGGGCAGGAAGTTCATCTCGATCTTGATCGTGCCGTCGCCGGAACACGCCTCACAGCGTCCGCCCTTGACGTTGAACGAGAACCGGCCCGGACCGTACCCCCGGACCTTGGCCTCGGTGGTCTCCGCGAAGAGCTTGCGGACGTGGTCCCAGACCCCGGTGTAGGTGGCCGGGTTGGACCGCGGCGTCCGCCCGATCGGCGACTGGTCGACACCGACCACCTTGTCGACGTGCTCCAGCCCGGAGACCCGGGTGTGCCGGCCGGGAACCAGCCGCGCGCCGTTGATCTGGTTGGCCAGCACCGCGTAGAGGATGTCGTTGACCAGCGTGGACTTGCCGGAGCCGCTGACCCCGGTGACCGCGATGAGCTGACCCAGCGGGAACGACACGGTCAGGTTGCGCAGGTTGTGCTCGCGCGCGCCGTGCACGACCAGCTCCCGGCCGGGGGTCTGCGGGCGACGCTGCTGCGGCGTCGGAATGGACCGGCGGCCGGACAGGTACGCCCCGGTCACCGATTCCGGGTTCTCCAGCAGCGCCGGCACCGAGCCGCTGTGCACGATCTTGCCGCCGTGCTCGCCGGCGCCCGGGCCGATGTCGACGATCCAGTCGGCGGTGCGGATGGTGTCCTCGTCGTGCTCGACCACGATCAGCGTGTTGCCCAGGCCGCGCAGCCGGACCAGGGTCTCGATGAGCCGGTGGTTGTCCCGCTGGTGCAGCCCGATCGACGGCTCGTCGAGCACGTAGAGCACCCCGACCAGGCCGGAGCCGATCTGGGTGGCCAGCCGGATGCGCTGCGCCTCGCCACCGGAGAGGGTGCCGGCCGGGCGGTCCAGGGAGAGGTAGTCCAGGCCGACGTCGAGCAGGAACTTCAGCCGGGCGTTGATCTCCTTGAGCACCCGCTCGGCGATCATCTTCTGCCGGTCGGTCAGCTCGATGCCGGCGAGCAGGTCGGCGGCCTCGCCGACCGACAGGTTGCAGACCTCGGCGATGCTCTTGCCGGCCAGGGTCACCGCGAGCACCTCGGGCTTGAGCCGGGCGCCGCCGCAGGCCGCGCACGGCACGTCCCGCATGTAGCCCTCGTACTTCTCGCGCGACCACTCCGACTCGGTGTCGGTGTGCCGGCGCTCGATCCACTGCACCACGCCCTCGAAGCCGGTGTAGTAGGAGCGCTCTCGGCCGAACTTGTTGCGGTAGCGCACGTGCACCTGGTCGTCGGAGCCGTGCAGGATCGTCTTCTGCGCCCGGGACGGCAGGGCTCGCCACGGGGTGTCGACGTCGAAGTGCTCGGCCTCGCCGAGGGCCTCCAGCAGGCGGAGGAAGTATTCCAGGTTGTGCCCGGTCGACCAGGGCTGGATGGCGCCCTCGCGCAGGCTGCGCTCGGGGTCGGGGACGAGCAGCTCCGGGTCGACCTCCTTCTTGGTGCCGATGCCGGTGCACTCGGGGCACGCGCCGTAGGGCGCGTTGAAGGAGAAGACCCGGGGCTCCAGGTCCTCGATGGCGAGCGGGTGGTCGTTGGGGCAGGCCAGGTGCTCGGAGTAGCGCCGCTCGCGCTCCGGGTCGCCCTCGGCCAGGTCGACGAAGTCGAGCAGCACGAGGCCGTTGGAGAGGCCCAGGGCGGCCTCGACCGAGTCGGTCAGCCGCTGCTTGGCGCTCGGCTTGACGGCGAGCCGGTCGATCACCACCTCGATGGTGTGCTTCTCCTGCTTCTTCAGCTTCGGCGGCTCGGTCAGCGGGTGCACCACGCCGTCGACCCGGGCCCGGGCGTAGCCCTTGGCCTGGAGCTCGGCGAAGAGGTCGACGTACTCGCCCTTGCGGCCGCGCACCACCGGCGCGAGCACCATGAACCGGGTGCCCTCGGCCATGGCGAGGACCCGGTCGACGATCTGCTGCGGGGTCTGCCGGGAGATCCGCTCGCCGCAGACCGGGCAGTGCGGCTCGCCGATGCGGGCGAACAGCAGCCGGAGGTAGTCGTAGACCTCCGTGATGGTGCCCACCGTCGAGCGCGGGTTACGCGAGGTGGACTTCTGGTCGATGGAGACGGCCGGGCTGAGGCCCTCGATGAAGTCGACGTCCGGCTTGTCCATCTGGCCGAGGAACTGCCGCGCGTACGACGACAGCGACTCGACGTAGCGGCGCTGCCCCTCGGCGAAGATCGTGTCGAAGGCCAGGCTCGACTTGCCCGACCCGGAGAGCCCGGTGAAGACGATCAGGGCATCCCGGGGCAGGTCGAGACTGACGTCACGCAGGTTGTGCTCGCGCGCGCCACGGATGATCAGTCGGTCGGCCACTGTCCGTGTACTCCCGGGTGAAGAAGATGAGGAGGAAATGTCCGCTCTGAGACTGGTCTGAGCGGTTGTCTGCGCACAGGAAAGGCGCCCCGGCAACTCTAGCCCCGAGGTACGACACTTTTCCCCGCCGGCACATTCCCCCAGCTCAGCCCGGTCGGCCGCGCCGCCGGCCACCCCCTGGCACGGGCCGAGCGCCCGCGGCCGGTCGAGCGCCACGCGCCGACCGGCCGCTGTCGCGCGACGACCCCGTCAGGGGCGGGCGGCCCGCCGGCGGGCGGAGCGCCAGCCGCCGCGCCGCTCGGCGGCCAGCCGCGCCTCGCGCCGCCGGCTCTCGTACGCCACCTCCCGCTGCAACCGGCGCCAGCTCTCCCAGCGCCGCGCCGGCAGCTCGCCGTTCTCCAGCGCCTCGCGCACCGCGCAGCCGGGCTCCCCGTCGTGCCCGCAGTCGGCGTACCGGCAGCCGGTGGCCAGCTCGGCGATGTCGGCGAACGCCCGGTCCAGCCCCGCCGAGCCATCCAGCAGGCCCACGGCCCGTACCCCCGGGGTGTCCAGCACCGCCCCGCCGCCGGGCACCGGGACCAACGCCCGCCACGTGGTGGTGTGCCGGCCCTTGCCGTCGACGCGCCGGATCGCCTGGGTGGGCATCACCACGGCCCCGGCCAGCGCGTTGACCAGGCTCGACTTGCCGGCACCGGACGGGCCGAGCAGGCCGAGCGTGCGGCCGGGCGCCACCTCGGCGCGCAGCGGCTCCAGCCCGGTGCCGCGCTCGGCGCTGACGGCCAGCACCGGCACCCCGGGGGCGACGGCGGCGAGCTGGCGTGCCACCGCCTGCGGGTCGGCCGCCAGGTCGGCCTTGGTGAGCACCACCAGCGGCCGGGCGCCCGACTCGTGCGCCAGGGACAGCAGCCGCTCGATCCGGCCGGTGTCCGGTTCCGGATGCACCGGCTCCACCACCGCGGCGGCGTCCAGGTTGGCGGCCAGCACCTGGCCGCTGGCGTCCTTGCCGGCGGTCCGCCGGACCAGGGCGGTGCGCCGCGGCAGCACCGCCTCCACGGTCACGTTGCGGTCCGGCCAGGTGCCCAGCAGCACCCAGTCGCCGGCGCAGGGCAGGCGGGTCAGGTCCCGGGCGGCGGCGGCCAGGACCGCCCCGCCCAGGGTGGCGCGGACCGGGCCGTCCGCACAGAGCACGGTGCAGACGCCCCGGTCCACCCGGGCCACCCGGCCCGGGCGGTGGTCGTTGCGCCGTCGTACGTGTGCCGCCCGGTCGGCGTCCCAGCCGAGGGCGGTGATATCGATGGTCATGGCATTCCTTGTCGGTGTCGGAGCGGGTGGTGCACGCGTGCTGCGACCGGCAACGTCACCACCTCCTCCCCGACTTCCGGTGCCGCGTCCGACGCCGACGGTAGGGCGCGCGACGACGCGCCGAAAGCGATTTCCCCGGCGACTCGGGGCGGCCCGACGGTTAGGGTCGGTACGTGACCACTGATCCACTCCTGCTGACCGGCGAGGTGGACGCGGCCACGGACCGCCTGCTGCGGACCGCGGCCACCTTCGACGGTGCGGACGTCGCCGCCGCCTCCCTGCTGCCCGGCTGGACCCGCGGGCACGTGCTGGCACACCTGGCCCGCAACGCCGACGGATTCGTCAACCTGTTCACCGCGGCCCGCACCGGCGAGCCCGTCCCGATGTACGCCTCCGCGACGGCCCGGGAGGCCGACATCGAGGCCGGCGCTCCCCGGCCGCCCGAGGCCCACCTCGACGACCTGCGCCGCTCGGCCGACCGGTTCGCCGAGGCGGTCGCGGCGATGCCCGTCGAGGCGTGGGCGGGCACGGTCCAGACCCGGCGCGGCCCGTGGCCGACGGCCATGCTGGTCTGGGGCCGGCTGCGCGAGATCGAGGTGCACCACGTGGACCTCGACGCCGGTTACCGACCGGCCGACTGGCCCGAGTCGTTCGGCCACCGGCTGCTGCACGAGGTCGCCGGCGACCTCGCCGGCCGCGCCGACGTGCCGCCGATGGTGCTGCGCTTCGACGGCAGCCGGCACGAGCTCGTCGTCGGCGACCGCTCGGCCGCGCCCACGGTTGCCGGCTCCGCCCCCGAACTCGCCGCCTGGCTGATCGGCCGCAGCCCCGGCACCGTGCTGGCCGTCACCCCCGACGGCCCCCTGCCGCAACCACCGGAATGGATATAGCCAACGATGACCTACAGCGGAGACGTCACGCCCGGCGGTGCGCCGGCCGTACGCGAGCTCGACGCGCTCACCATCACCAAGGTGTCGGTGGGCCCGATGGACAACAACGCCTATCTGCTGCGCTGCCGGGCCACCGGCGAGCAGGTGCTGATCGACGCGGCGAACGAGGCCCCGCGCCTGCTCGACCTGGTCGGCGACGCGGGGCTGGGCACCGTGGTCACCACCCACCAGCACATGGACCACTGGGTGGCGCTGGAGGAGGTGGTCGCCAAGACGGGCGCCCGCCCGCTGGTGCACGCCGACGACGCGGCGGGGCTGCCGATCGAGGCGGAGACGCTGGCCGACGGCGACACCGTGCCGGTGGGCGACTGCGCGTTGGAGGTCATCCACATCAAGGGGCACACCCCCGGCTCGATCGCGCTGCTCTACCGCGACCCGGCCGGGACGCCACACCTGTTCACCGGCGACAGCCTCTTTCCGGGCGGGGTCGGCAACACCGACAAGGACCCGGAGCGCTTCGCCGCGCTGATCGACGACGTGGAGCACAAGCTGTTCGACCGGTTGCCCGACGACACCTGGTTCTACCCCGGCCACGGCAAGGACAGCACGCTCGGCGCGGAGCGCCCGGCGCTGCCCCAGTGGCGCGCCCGGGGCTGGTGAGCACCGGCGGGGCCGGGCGCGTCGCGCGCCCGGCCCCGCTCCCCCGTTGGGCGGCGGTCAGCCCCCGGTGACCGCCCGCAGCCGGCGCCGCGTACCCATCAGCACCACCCCCGCCAGCAGCAGCCCGACCGCCATGGTGACCAGCATCGGGCTGGACTCCCCGGGCAGCAGCCCGGCCAGCGACCGCGAGGCGGTCCCCAGCACCAGGTAGAGCCCGGCCCAGGCCGCCGCGCCGACCGTCGCGCAGCCCAGGAAGCGCCGGTACGACATCCGCAGCCCGCCCGCCGCCAGCGGCAGCAGCGCGTTGAACACCGGCAGGAAGGGCGCGACCAGCACCATCCGGCCGCCCCCGCGCCGCAGGATCCCCTCCGCCGCCGCCCAGCGTTCCTCGCCGATCCACCCGCCGATCCGGCTGTGGCGCAGCCGGTCCCCGTACCGGCGGCCGGCGAGGAAGCTCAGCGACCACCCGGAGAGGCAGCCGGCCACCACGACGGCGAAGGTGGCGACGCCGGTGACCGGGCCGCCGACCCCCATGGCGGCCAGAATCGCCACGTCCCCCGGGACCAGCACGCCGAGCAGCGGTACGGCGTCGAAGAGCATCACCACCCCGAGCACCCCCATGAGCAGGGTGGTGGGAAGCTCTCCGACCTGGGCCAGCCAATCCGCCATGCCCCGTACGCTATGACCGCCCGGCCACCCCGGGCATCGGGTCCGATCCCCCACCGCCCCCTGGTATCCGGGTCGGGGTCGACCCTGAGGAGCCCGGGGTCACCGGGGGCGCAGCACCTGGACCCGCCGGACGGGCGTGTCGACGGCGGGCTCGGTGGTCGGCAGGACATAGCTCGTCACGGCCGCCAGCACGTCCGGCGGCAGGTGCCCCCGCCCGGGTTCGCCGACGAGCACGTCCGCGCCGGTCGCGGCGGCCCGGCGCAGGAAGGGCAGCACCCGCGCCGTCATCGCCTCGTCGTAGAGCACGTCCCCGGCCACCAGCAGGTCCACCTCGGACGGATCGGAGTCGAGCAGGTCGCCGCCGGTGGCCGCGACCGTCACCCGGTTGGCGCGGGCGTTGACGGTCACCGCCGCGACCGCGTACGGGTCGATGTCGTTGGCGACCACGCGGTCGGCGCCGGCGAGCGCGGCGGCGATCGCCACCAGGCCGGACCCGGCGGCCAGGTCGAGCACCCGCCGCCCGGCGGCGAGGTCGGGATGGTCGAGCAGGTGACGGGCGAGGGCCTGCCCGCCGGCCCAGACCGAGGCCCAGTACGGCGGCGGCAGGGCGTGCCCGGCGTGCGCCTCCATCCGGGCCCACCACACGATGGCGTCCTCGGCCAGGTGCAGCCGCACCTCGGGCACGAACGGCGCCCGCACCAGCCGGAGCCGGTCCAGGCCGGCGCCCGGAGCGTCGATCTCGCGCTCCAGCTCGGTCAGCGCGACGGCTGCGGCACCTCTCACCGGCGCAAGCATGCCCCAGCGAGCCGGTCGCCGCGCGGCTTTCGCCCAGTGGCCCCAAGAGTTCACCACGCCGCCTACGGCACTTCGGCCAGCAGATCGGCGTTCGGCCGGTTACTGTCGGGGAGGTACCGGGCGATCATCGGTCGAGCACCGAGGGATCACCCGCTTGGGAACAGGGAGAGATGCATGGCAACCGGCACGGTTAAGTGGTTCAACTCGGAAAAGGGCTTCGGCTTCATCGAGCAGGACGGCGGAGGGCCGGACGTCTTCGTCCACTACTCGGCCATCGCGACGAGCGGTTACCGGGAGCTGAACGAGGGCCAGAAGGTCGAGTTCGAGGTGACCCAGGGGCAGAAGGGTCCGCAGGCGGACAACGTCCGCCCGATGTAGATCCGTGCCGGTGGCGGCGGCCGGGAGCCGGCCGCCGCCGCAGCGCGTTCAGGGCACCTCCGGCGCGGCGGGCAGGTCCCGGCGCCGCCGCAGCGGCCCGACCAGCAGGATCACCGGGGTGAGCGCCAGCCAGCCGGTCATCACCGCGATCGCGGTGCCGGTCCCGTACGCCGCGCCGACCGCCCCGGCCAGCAGCGCGGCCAGCGGGATCGTGCCGTAGTTCAGCATCTGCATGCTCACCGTGACGCGGCCCAGCAGGTGGTGCGGAGTGTAGGTCTGCCGGAAGCTGCCCTTGACCACGTTACCGACCGCCACCCCGAGGCTGATCAGCACGCCGCCGACCGCCGGCAGCACCAGCGCGCCCGCGGGGCCGGCGAGCGGGATCAGCAGCGCCGGCGGCCCGCTGAGTGCCCCCGCCAGCAGCAGGGCCCGGGCGGTGCCGAGGCGCCGGCCGAGCCTGGTGGCCAGCAGCGCGCCGACGATGCCGCCGAGACTCATCACCGCGACCAGCGCGCCGACCGACGCGGGCGCGAGGCGCGCCTCCCGGACGAGGAAGAGCACCAGGACGGCCTGGTAGCCGACCAGCCCGACGTTGCTGGCCGCGCCGAAGACGGTGAGTGCCCGCAGGTAGGGGTCCCGGGCGACGAACCGGATCCCCTCCCCGATCTCGCGTCGCAGCGACCGGGACCGCCGCACGCGCCCGGGAGGCTCCTCGACGGTGCGGATGCGCAGCAGGCAGACGGCGGAGAACAGGAAGCTCAGCGCGTCGAGCAGCAGCGCCGTGACCGCGCCGGCGAGCTGCGCGACCCCGCCGGCGAGCCCGGGGCCGAGCACGTAGCTCGCGGTCTGGGTGGCCTGGAGCTTGGCGTTGCCCTCCGGCACCTGCTCGGGGCGCAGCAGCACGGGCAGGTAGACCTGGTCGGCGGTCTCGAAGAAGACCCGGGCCAGGCCGGCGCCCAGCGCGACCACCAGCAGCTGCCCGACGGTCAGCACGCCGAGCAGGGCGGCGACCGGGACGCTGAGGAACAGCGCCGCGCAGACCAGGTCGCAGGCGATCATCAGGGGCCGGCGCGGCAGCCGGTCCACCCAGGCGCCGACCGGCAGGCCGACGAGCAGCCAGGGCAGCCAGGAGGCGGCGGTGAGCACCGCGACGCCGAAGGCGCCGGCGTCGAGCACGGTGACCGCGACCAGGGGCAGCGCCACGGTGGTGACGTTGCTGCCGACGGCACTGGCCGTCTGCCCGGCCCAGAGCAGCCGGAAGTCCCGGTGCCGCAGCAGGCCGCCGCGTCGTACCCTCGGGTCGCCCGACGGGGGCGGCGCGGCCGCCGGCGGGGTCTCGCCGGCGGCAGGGGTACGGGGCGGCGCGGAGCCGGCGGCCCGCGTCACGGCGTGGCCGGAATGCCGTAGGCGAACAGGAAGACCGGCTCGCGTTTCCGCCCGTCGTCGGGCACCTCCCGGTCGGCCCACCGGGCGAGCAGGTCGTTCACCTCGCGCCCCAGCTCGGCGAGTTCCTCGTCGGTCAGGTGCAGCCAGCGGTCGGTGGAGAACGGCCCCGAAGGCCAGGCGGCCTGGCGGGCCTCGTCGGTGGCGTGCCAGGCGCGGGCGAGGGCGACGTGCCGGTCCAGGTTGAGCGAGGTGGCGGCGTCGGCGACCGCCCGGGCGGCGGGGTCGGCGTCGAAGTCCGAATGGGACCAGCGCACGCCCCGGCTGACCAGGCGCCACCAGCGTTCCCGGCGGTCGCGGGCCAGCTCGGGCGCCTCCTCGAGCAGCTCGGCGCCGGCCAGCACCCTGAGGTGGTGGCTGACGTTCGCCGGCGCCTGGTCGGTCCGCTCGGCGAGCTGGCCGACGGTCGACGGGCCGTGCACCTTGAGCACGTCCATCAACCGGCGACGCAGCGGGTGGGACAGCGCGGCAAGGACCCGCGAGTCGGTGACCTGGCGCACCTCAGGGTTCGTCATGCCGCCAGTCTGGCATCGGCAACGACGGTTGCGCAAGAATCATTGCACAATTGTCGTTGCCGGTTCCGTCCCGCCGCGCACAGCGGTTCGACACCCGCTCGCGACCGCCGACGGTCGGGGCCGCCGACGGTCGGGGCCGCCGGCGGCTCAGGCGGCCAGCCGGCGGCTCAGTTCGTCGGCGACCTGCGCGGCCATGGTGGCGGGGATCGCCGCGGCGATCTTCTCGGGGGTGAGGGTGGCGAGCACGCCCGCCACGATCGCCTGCTCGTCGGTGAAGTCCTTGCTGGACAGCGCGGTGAGCTGCGCGACGATCGTGTCGAGCCGCTGCATCGTGTAGTCCAGCTTCGCCACGATGCTGTTGCTGGCCTTCTCGGGGCCGCCCGCGTCGGGGTCGACGCTGCGCCCCATGCTCGACCCGCCGTAGAACATGCCGGTGTACATGCTGTTGATCTGACTCTCGGCCTGTGCGCTCATGTCGTCCTCCAGAAGTCCGATGGCGGTCAGGTAGCGGCGAAACAGCGGGGTCTGGTCGCGTCTCGCCTTGATCGAGTCGCGGAAGAAACTGAAGTGGGTGTGCCACAGGTGGGAGTCGTCCCCGCTCGTTCGCTTGCGCAGGCGGTCCCACCGTCGGACGACCCTGCCGTCCGGGGAGTAGATGATCTCCCTGATGTCCCGGCTGTCCGGGGTGTTGGCGACGCACTGCGCCACGCACCAGTTGGAGAAGGTGCGCAGGTCGTGCGTACGGCCGCCGGAGTCGACCGCGAAGAGGCCGACGTCGAGCGCCGCCGCGTCGAGGGTCAGGCCGGCGGAGTCGCGCGGCGACTCGACGACGGAGTAGTCGTTGGGCACCACCCGGTCGGAGCCGCAGTGGTAGCCGCCCCGGTGGGCGGGGTCGCCGACGATGCCGACCTCGTCGGGTTCGAGGTCCTGGCTGCGACTGGTGTCGGGGTCGATGTCGAGGTGGTCGAGCAGCAGACGGCGGACGGTCAACAGGTTCTCCGGTGCCCGCGTCATGGGATTCCCCCTTGCGGATGGTCAGGGGCCGGGCACGACGGTGACACCGCGTAGGCGGTGTGGGGCCGCACGCGCGAGCCCGGCCGAGTGGTGCACAGCGCCGGGCGTTGGCCCAACCATAGCGCCGCCGATGAATGAATGCCCAGCTCAGAAGGGGTTTTTTCGACTGGTAGAAAGCTGCGTGGGGGTCGCCGTGATCGGCAGGACCACTGCGGACGGTCGCTGCGGGTCGTGCAGGATTTCTCGCCATCCGGCACGGAGGGTGACGGCAGCACCGAGGGCTTCGCCGGTGCCGGGGTTGCGCGCATATCGCGGATGGGCGCCGCCGGAGACCTGGACCCGCAGCCGGTGCCCGGGCGCGAACCGGTGAGCCGTCGGCCAGAGC
Organism: Micromonospora sp. NPDC047730; assembly: GCF_043204765.1. Lineage (NCBI taxonomy): Bacteria > Bacillati > Actinomycetota > Actinomycetes > Micromonosporales > Micromonosporaceae > Micromonospora > Micromonospora sp. NPDC047730. The sequence goes on from NZ_JBIDCU010000019.1 coordinate 74,279, forward strand.
TCCACCGGCACGCGCACCACCCCTTCCGGGTCGGTGGGGTACCGGCCGGGCGCGACGCGGACCAGCCCGTCGCAGACGTTCCAGGACCGGCCGCGCCGGTCCACGTCGCACAGTCGCACGAAGACGTCCAGGTGGGACAGTTCGCTGCGGAGGTGGATCTCGGCGCGTACCGGGCCGACCACTTCGACGGGCGCTTCTAGCGGGGTGCTGGTGAAGGTCAGCACGTCGGGTCGGGCCTCGACCGGGCGGTTGTCCACCGGCCCGGCACGCTGGGCGACGAGCAGTGGCCCGCCGAGCGAGGGCGTCGGGTCGGCCGGGTCGTAGCGGAAGCGATCCGACGCCGACGGGACCGGCGCCGCGGTGTCCAGCCGGCCGCCCGGGTGCAGGTGCCACCGGATCGGCGCGGCTGGCGGGGGCCAGTCCGGCAGGTCGCGCCAGCCGCCACCGGCCCCGCCGACGTGCACCCGGACCGGGGCCGCCCGGCCGGCGGCGGTGCCCCGCCGCTCCGCCCGGTGCGGCGGGCGGCCGGCGAGGTGCTCGTCGAGCCAGTCCAGCCCCTCACGCAGGGCGGCGACGAACAGCCCTGGGCTGCCGTGGGTCCACGGCCCGACGGTCAGCCGGGGGTGGGCACCGGCCGCGCGCAGCGCCGCGAAGTCGCGCAGCTGCGCCGGCAGGAAGATGTCGTGCCAGCCGGTCACCATCGCCACCGGGGTACTGACCTCGGCGATCCGGTCGCCGAAGACGCGGTCGCGCCAGTAGCCGGCGTCCGGAGTGTGGTGGCGCAACCACTCCTGGAAGAACGGCACCGTCACGCCGGTGGCCACGCGGTCCGCCTCCAGCAGCGGCAGGTGCGCCAGCGCCGCGGTGAGCCGGGGCTGGCCGCGCTTGAGCTCCCACTGCCGGGCCAGCCACGGCACGGTCTGCGCCTGGAGCAGCTCCGCCCAGGTGAGGACCGTGTCCAGGGCGAAGGACTCCCCGGCGTACGTCGAGTCGCGGGTGCCCGAGGCGGTCACCACCGCGACCATCGCCCGCAGCTCCTGTCCCGCGTCGGCGGCCAGGGCCCACTGCACGAAGCCCTGGTAGCTCGCGCCGAACATGCCGAACGCGCCGGACCACCAGGGCTGGCGGCGCAGCCAGTCGAGGGTGTCCAGGCCGTCGTCGCGCTCGTGCACCAGCGGGTCGAAGGTGCCGCCCGAGCCGAACGTGCCGCGGCAGGACTGGATCACCACGTGGAAGCCTCGCTCGGCGGCCAGCCGGCCGAGCAGCCGCATCGGCCCGCCCCGCCCGTAGGGGGTACGGATCAGCACGGTGGGCGCGCCGGGGAGGTCCGGGGCGTAGTGGTCGGTGCGCAGCGGCACACCGTCGCGGACCCGCACCGCGATGCCGCGGGTGACGGTGACCCGCCGGGTGCGCGCGGGCGGCAGCCGCAGCGCGGCGGCGGCGAGCCGGACGGCCGGCCGGTCGAGCACGACGTCAGCCCTTCGCGCGCCGGGGCGGCTCGTCGCGGGCGGCCCGGACGGTGTCGCGGTGCTCCCGCATCGAGGCGGTCATCGCGGCCATGAACCGGTGCACGACCTCCAGCTCGTCGTCGCCGAAGCCGGCCATCACCTCGTCGGTGCGCCGGCCCAGCGGGCGGAAGAAGTCCGTCGCCAGCGCCGCGCCCCGCTCGGCGTAGTGCAGGAAGACCTTGCGCCGGTCGGCGGTGTCGCGGTCGCGGCGGATGTGCCCGGCGCGCTCGAGCCGGTCGATCAGCGCGGTGACGGATCCGGAGGAGAGGCTGAGCTGCTCGCCGAGGCGCCCCGGGGTGATCGGCTGGCCGGCCAGCTCGGCGTCCATCACCGCGATCAGCGCCTGCAGGTCGGTGGCGCCCAGCCCGTGCAGGTTGGCGAAGGCGTGCCCGACGTGCTGCGCGTCGACGGAGTAGCGCCGCAGCTCGGCCGCGATCTCGGCGACCAGCTTCTCGCGGCGGGTGTCGCGCCGCCGGTACATGCCGTGGCCTGTCACGTCCGCCGTTTCCTCCCGCCGCCGCTCCGGTTGCAGCATAACTCAGCAGCCTATAATCTCGATTATCGAGATACTCGACGGTCGGCATACTTCCGGTGGCGGCGAGGTCTTGCGTCGAAGCAGTCCCGCCGAGAGACCGTGAGGGCATCCGATGTCTGTGTTCACCCGCGTGGCCCGCGGACGACCGGCCGCGTGGCTCACCGTGGTCACCGCGATCGTCCTCGGCGCGGCCGTCTTCGGGCTGCCCAAGCCCGACAACCCGGCTCCCGTCTCCGCCACCGGCCTGTCCGTCGAGTGGCAGTCGACCCAGGTGGAACGCCTCCAGGACCAGTTGCCCTCCCGCGACGTCCAGCCGGCGATCGTCGTGGTCAGCCGCGTCGACGGCGGGCCGCTCACCGAGGCCGACCGCGCGGCGCTCACCGGACAGTCCGGCGACCTCGGCCGGTTCGCCGCCGACGGCCGCGTCAGCCCACCGCAGGTCTCCCCCGACGGCACCGTCGCGCTCGTCGCCGTGCCACTGTCCACCGGCGGCGGGCAGGAGGAGGTCGCCGGCCGGGTCGACGAGCTCCGCGCCTCCCTGGACGACGTACCCGAGACGCTCACCGTCGAGGTGACCGGCGGGCCCGCGTTCACCACCGACCTCACCAAGGTCTTCGACGGCGCCGACACCACGCTGCTCGTCGTCACCGCCTGCGTCGTCGCGCTGCTGCTGCTGATCACCTACCGCAGCCCGTTCCTGTGGATCGTGCCGCTCGTCGTCGTCGCGGCGACCGAGCAGCTCACGCTGCGCGCCCTCGACACGATCGTCCCGGCGGTCGGCATCAACCTGCCCGGCGGAGCCGTCACCGGCATCGCCAGCGTCCTGGTCTTCGGCGCCGCCACCGACTACGCGCTGCTGCTCATCGCCCGTTACCGGGAGGAGCTGCGCCGCGAGGAGGACCGCTTCGTGGCGATGCGCGCCGCGCTGCGCCGCACCGCCGAGCCCATCCTCGCCAGCGGCTTCACCGTCGTGCTCGGCGTGCTCACCCTGCTGCTGTCCGAGCGGGAGCTGAACCGCGCCCTCGCCGTGGCCTGCGCGACGGGCGTCGTCCTCGCCATGCTCTCCGCGCTGTTCGTCCTGCCCGCCGCACTGGTGATCTTCGGCCGCGGCCTGTTCTGGCCGTTCGTGCCCCGGGTCGGCGGCGCGGTCCGCGAGGGCCGGCTGTGGGGCCGGCTCGGCGCCGCCGTCGAACGCCGTCCGGTGCCGGTCGCCGTGCTCGCGACGCTGCTGCTCGCGGGGCTCGCCCTCGGCGGGCTCGGCATCCGCACCGGCCTGTCCGAGACCGAGCAGTTCCGGGTCAGACCCGAGGCGGTGGCCGGCGCGGAGACCCTCGCCCGCGCCTTCCCCGCCGGGACGACCCAGCCGGTCGCGGTCCTGACCACCCCCTCGGCGGCACGGGCCGTCACGGACGCCGCCGCAGCCGTGCCCGGCGTCGCCTCGGCGCGGCCCGGCGAGGCGGGCGCGCGGGTCGCCCAGGTCGACGTCGTCCTCGACGCGGAGCCCGGCACCGCCGCCTCCGACCGCACCGTCGAGGCGCTGCGCGACGCGGTCGCTGCCGTGCCCGGCTCCGCCCCGCCCGCGGTCGAGGGCGCCGCCGCGTTCGACGGGGCCGTCGTGGGCGGCCCGGTCGCCGCGACCCACGACTCGGGCGCGGCCGACGGCAGGGACCTACGGCTCATCCTGCCGGTCATCCTGCTGCTCGTCGGCGCCGTACTCGTGCTGCTCCTACGCGGCCTGATCGCACCGGCGCTGCTCGTGCTCACCGTGATCGCGTCGTTCTTCGCCAGCATCGGCGCGTCGTGGCTGATCTTCGACCACGTGCTCGGGTTCCCCGCGCTGGACAGCGGCGTGCTCCTGCTCGCCTTCGTGTTCCTGGTGGCGCTGGGCGTCGACTACAACATCTTCCTCGTCACCCGGGCCCGCGAGGACGCGCGGCGCACCGGCACCCGGGACGGCATGCTGTCGGCCCTGCGGGTCACCGGCGGCGTCATCACGAGCGCCGGCATCCTGCTCGCGGCGGTCTTCGCCGTGCTGGGCGTCCTGCCGCTGATCCTGCTGACCCAGATCGGGATCATCGTCTGCATCGGCGTCCTGCTGGACACCCTGCTCGTCCGGACGGTCCTGGTGCCGGCGCTGGCGTTCGCGCTCGGCGAGCGCTTCTGGTGGCCGGGCCGGATCGCCCCCGAGCCCGCCACGCCCCACGCCCCGACCCGCCCGGAGCCGGCGGCGGCCCGGGACTGACCGACGCGATCCGGGGCCGTGGCGGGGACCAGCGCGTGCCGGGTCACCATCGGGTGTACCTGGCCCGCCAGGTCGGGGTCGCCCACCCGGCGACGTCACGGCCCCGGCGGAGGCCGCGGACCCGGTCAGGCGTCGGCGCGCACCGCCGCCGGTTCCGGTTCCGCCGGGGCGTCGCCCACCGCCCGGTCGCGGGTGGCCCAGGCCACCACGAACAACACCGTCCACGCCACCCCGAGCAGCACCGCCGTGGCGCTGCCGCTGGCGGTGCTCCACCCCAGGTAGAGGCGGGCGCCGACGATGCCGACCATCCCGGCCGCCGCGCCGGTCCAGGCGGCCACCGCCACCGGCCAGCGCGCCCCGCGCGACAGCAGCCAGGCGAGGGTGCAGAGGCTGGCCGCCACCACGGCGTTCTGCGTCGGGAACAGGGCGGGATCCCGGCTCCCCGGGCCGCCGGTGGCCGAACCCGTCAGGTCGACCACCACGGCGAGCACCACCAGCGGCACGAACGCCCCCACCGTGCCGACCACGCTGAGCAGGTCGGCCCGCCAGGGCCGGTTGCGCCAGGCCAGCACCGCGGCCACGACGGCCACCAGCACGATCAGCGTCGACCCGCGCAGCGCCGAGACGACCACCAGCGTGACGTCGACGGCCCCCGGCGTACGCCGGTCGGCGAACCAGTCGGCGATGGCCCCGTCGATCACCGCCAGCCCGCTGTGCCGGACCACCGCCCCCAGCACCCAGGCGATGGCGAACCCCGCCACGAAGAGCAGCAGCAGCCCGCCGACCAGATTGATCAGCAGCGTCCAGGCCGGCCCCACGTGCATGGCGAGCAGGAAGAACAGCACGCCGTAGCGGCCGCTGAGCCAGCGCACCGGCCGCAGCCCGGCGGCCCGGGACGCCAGCGCCCGCGCCGGGTCCGGGTTGCGGCCCAGCCACCGTCCCGCCAGCACCACCGCGACCAGCGCGGCCACCAGCACCAGCACGGCGCCGGTGGCCCGCCCCAGCAGCCGGGAGACCGTCTCGTACGACTCGCCGGCCAGGTTGCCGGCCAGCACCGAACCGCCCACCCAGGTCACCACGCCGGCGAGGTTCCACGGCGCGAACCGCCGGTACGGCATCCCCGCCGCGCCGGCCAGCCGGGGCACCAGGGTGCGGGCGAAGGCCACCCAGCGGGCGGTCAGCACGCCACGCCCGCCCAGCCGGCCCAGCATCCCGTCCGCCCGGCCCCACCGCTCGTGGCCCACCCAGGCCCCGAGCCGGCCGGCCCGCAGCCGGGGCCCGTACCGGCGGCCGGCACGGAACGCGAGTGTGTCCCCGATCACGGCTGCAAGGATCATCACCAGCAGGGCCGGCGCGAGCCGCAGCGTCCCCGCGTACGCTAGGAAACCGACCAGCAGCAGGGTCGCCTCGCCCGGCACCAGCAGACCGAAGATCACGGCGGTCTCCCCCGCGACGATCATCGCGGCGATCACATAGATCAGCAGGGGCGGCAGGCCCTGCAGCCAGGTCAGCAGGTCGTGCATCGGGCCCCCATTCCCACGGGGGTCAGCATGCCAGGCGCTGAAACGGTCGGAACATCAGTTTCGGCAGAGATCCGGGCCATCTGGGGGGAGACCCCGACGCGTGCCCCGGCAACCGCAGACAGGAGTATGAAGCGTATGCAGCTTCGCACCGACCTCCGCAACGTCGCCATCATCGCCCACGTCGACCACGGCAAGACGACCCTGGTCGACGCCATGTTGCGGCAGGCCGGCGCCTACGGCGCCCGCGGCGAGGTAACCGAGCGGGTCATGGACTCGATGGACCTCGAACGGGAAAAGGGCATCACCATCCTGGCCAAGAACACCGGCGTGCGGTACATGCCGGCGGACGGCTCCGACCCGGTGACCATCAACATCATCGACACCCCCGGCCACGCCGACTTCGGCGGCGAGGTCGAGCGCGGCCTGACCATGGTCGACGGGGTGGTACTGCTGGTGGACGCCAGCGAGGGCCCCCTGCCGCAGACCCGGTTCGTGCTCCGCAAGGCGCTCAAGGCCCGCATGCCGATCATCCTCGTGATCAACAAGGTGGACCGTCCCGACGCCCGCATCAAGGAGGTCGTGGACGACACCTACGAACTCTTCCTCGACCTGGACGCCGACGAGGAGCAGATCGACTTCCCGATCGTCTACGCCTGCGCCCGCGACGGCATCGCCTCGCTGACCCAGCCCGCCGACGGCGCGGTCCCGGACGACAGCCACAACCTCGAGCCGCTCTTCCGCACCCTGCTCGACACCATCCCGCCGCCCGCGTACGAGGAGGACGCGCCGCTGCAGGCGCACGTCACCAACCTCGACGCGTCCCCGTTCCTCGGCCGGCTGGCGCTGTGCCGGGTGCGGCAGGGCACCATCCGCAAGGGCGAGACCGTGGCCTGGTGCCGCACCGACGGCAGCACCCAGCGGGTCCGCATCTCCGAACTGCTGATGACCGAGGGCCTGGAGCGCAAGCCCGCCGACTCGGCCGGCCCGGGCGACATCATCGCGGTCGCCGGCATCCCCGAGATCATGATCGGTGAGACCCTGGCCGACGCGGAGAACCCGCAGCCCCTGCCGCTGATCACCGTCGACGAGCCGGCCATCTCGATGACCATCGGCACCAACACCTCGCCGCTGGTCGGCCGGGTCAAGGGAGCCAAGGTCACCGCCCGCATGGTCAAGGACCGGCTCGACAAGGAGCTGATCGGCAACGTGTCGCTGCGGGTGCTGCCCACCGAGCGTCCGGACGCCTGGGAGGTGCAGGGCCGCGGCGAGCTGGCCCTGGCCATCCTGGTCGAGCAGATGCGCCGCGAGTCCTACGAGCTGACCGTGGGCAAGCCGCAGGTCGTCACCAGGGAGATCGACGGGAAGACCTGCGAGCCGGTCGAGCGGCTCACCATCGACGCCCCCGAGGAGTACCTCGGCGCGATCACCCAGCTCCTCGCGACCCGCAAGGGCCGGATGGAGCAGCTGGTCAACCACGGCACCGGCTGGATCCGGATGGAGTGGCTGGTCCCGGCCCGCGGCCTGATCGGCTTCCGCACCGAGTTCCTCACCGAGACCCGGGGCACCGGCATCCTGCACCACGTGTTCGAGTCGTACGAGCCGTGGGTCGGCGAGCTGCGCACCCGCAACAACGGCTCGCTGGTCGCCGACCGCTCGGGCGCGGTCACCGCGTTCGCGATGACCAACCTCCAGGAGCGCGGTCAGCTCTTCGTCGAGCCCGGCACCGAGGTGTACGAGGGCATGATCGTCGGGGAGAACTCCCGCTCCGACGACATGGACGTCAACATCACCAAGGAGAAGAAGCTGACCAACATGCGCTCCTCCACGGCCGACGAGACCGAGAAGCTGATCCCGCCGCGCAAGCTGTCGCTGGAGCAGGCCCTCGAGTTCTGCCGCGAGGACGAGTGCGTCGAGGTCACCCCGGCCGCCGTCCGGATCCGCAAGGTGGTGCTCGACCAGACCGCCCGCGGCCGGGCCGCCGCCCGCCGCAAGCACGCCGGCTGACGTACGACCGCAGCCTTTCCGGAGCCCGGACCGCCCCACGCGGTCCGGGCTCCGCCCGTTCACGACGCCCGGGTCAGGCGGGGCGGGTGGCGAGGAAGGCGAAGAGGTCGGGCACCGGGCCGGGGCCGGACTCGGCCGCGCGGACCAGGGTCAGGCCGGCGTCGGTGACCGCGTTGAGCAGGTCGGCCAGCGGGACGTGCCACGCACCCACCCGCACCCGCACCCCGTGCGGCGTCCAGGCCCGGAAGCTGCGCTCCCGGTCGGCGTAGCCGCCGTCGACCACGATCCGCTCCGCGTCGGACCGGTCGGCGAACGCCCCGACGAAGCACGGGTGCACTCCGACGTGGACGAACCGCCCGCCGGGCGCGAGCACCCGGGCCGCCTCGGCGAGCACCGCCGCGTAGTTCGGCACGTCGGTGTGGGCGAGCACGCACGCCACGGCCGGCACCGAGCCGTCGGCGACCGGCAGCGCCGCCGCGTCGGCGCGGGCCACCGGCAGGCGCGGCCGGGCGTGCCGCAACTGCCCGCCCGACAGGTCGACCCCCACCGGCTGCCACCCCAGCCGGCGCAGCTCCGCCGCCTGCAGGCCGGTGCCGCAGCACAGGTCGAGGCAGCGGCCGGCGCCGGCGCCGAGCAGGTCGCGCAACCGGCCGCGGACCCGGGTCATGTAGTCGCTGGACGTGTCGGTCGCGAACGCCTCGTACCAGTCGGCGTGCGCGTCGTAGGCGGCAACCGTCATCCCCGCACGGTACGGCGCTCCGCCCCGTTCCGCCGCCCCGCCGGTGGTCCGCTACGGTCAGCCGCATGACCTGGGACGAGCTCGACGCCCACCTGGACGGGGTGCCCGGCACCGTGTCGGCGTACGTGGGGCGGCCCGGCGCCGCCCCCGCCTGGACCCGGCACGCCGACGCCACCCACTACGCGGCCAGCACCATGAAGGCGGCGGTGCTCGTCGCGCTGCACCGGGCCGCCGAGGCCGGTGCCCTCGACCTGGACGCCCCGGTGCCGGTGCGCAACAAGTTCGACTCGGCGCTGCCCGGCGCGCCCCGATTCTCCTGCGCCCGCCACTACGACAACGACGAGGCCGTCTGGGACCGGGTCGGCGACAGCGCGCCGCTGCGCTGGCTCGCCCACCGGATGATCGTCCGCTCCAGCAACCTGGCCACCAACATCGTCATCGGCCACGTCGGCCTGCCGGCGGTGGCGGAGGTCTGGGCGCTCGCCGGGGCCCGGCACAGCGTCACCGGGCGGGGCATCGAGGACTTCGCCGCCCGCGAGGCGGGCATCACCAACCTGGTCACCGCCGCCGACCTGGCCGCCCTGCTCGGCGCGCTCGCCACCGGGGCGGACACCCCGGGCCCGCTCGCCTCGCCGGCCGGCTGCGCCGCCATGCTCGACGTGCTGTTCGCCCAGGAGCACCGCGAGGACCTCGCCGCCGGGCTGCCCGAGGGCACCCGCATCGCGCACAAGAACGGCTGGGTGCACGGCGTGCGGCACGGCGCCGGGGTGGTCTTCCCCGACGACGCGCCGGCGTACGCGGTGGTCGCCTGCACCACCACCGACCTCGCCGACGGCGGCCCCGACGGCGACGAGGCGGAGGACGACGCCTGCCGGCTGATCGCCGGGATCTCCGCCGCCGCCTGGGCCGCCCGACACGACCTGTGACGGCCGGTCGGCCCACCTGGGCCGGCGCCGCGCGGTGCCGTCACTCCAGCAGGTGCGCCCGCAGCGCCGCCACGACGTCGTCGGTGATCCCGAGCCCGTCGCGCAGGTACGCCCCGAACGAGCCGTGCACCCGGCGCACCTCCCCGTACGCGGCGTCGAAGTAGTCCTCGCGCGCCTCCAGCACCGGCCGCACCGCCCCGACGTCCAGCCCCGGCTGCCGCCGGCGCATCGCCTCCAGGAGGACCTCCCGCAGGCTCTCGGTCAGCGCGTTGTTCGCCAGGTAGTCCGCCCGGATCGCGGCCTCGTCCACGCCGAGCGCGCTGAGCAGCAGCACCGTCAACCAGCCGGTGCGGTCCTTGCCGGCCGAACAGTGGTAGACCAGCGGCAGGTTCCGCGCCTCCGCGGCCAGCCGCACCGCCGCGCCGAAGCTCTCCCGCGCCGACGCCCCCGTGACGAACCAGCGGTAGATCGCCGCCATCGCCGCCGGGGTGCCCTGCTCGGCCAGGGCCGCGTACGCGCCCAGGTCGTGCCCGAGCAGCACCGCCGAGACGTAGGTGAAGACGGGGTGTTCGGCGTCGTGCACCGGCAGGTGCACGACGGTGGGCTCACCCGGCAGCCGGTCCGGCGGGGCGACCACGATCTCCGAACGGTCCCGCAGGTCGACCACGCAGGCCGGGCCGAGCTTCGCCAGCACCGGCAGGTCCTCGTCGGCCAGCCGGCCCAGCGCCGGGGTGCGGATCAGCACGCCCGGCCGCACCCGCCGGCCGTCCACGCCGACCAGCCCGCCGAGGTCCCGGGCGTTCGGCGCACCCACCAGATCCCAGCCCCGCTCGCTCATGCCGGCACTCCGCTCCGCTCCGTGCCGCCACGAGGCGCCACCGCACCGCACCCCATGATTCGCTCGCTCATGCCGGCCTCCCCTTCGCTCGTGTGTGTCCGTATAGGGTGCCGGACATGACGATCGCCGCGGTGCGCACCCACCGGCTCTCCGCCCCCCTGCACACCCCGTTCGTCACCGCGCTGCGCCGCACCACCACCGTGGAGACCCTGGTGGTGGAGGTCGTCGACGCCGACGGCCGCTCCGGCTACGGCGAGGCGCCACAGGTGTGGCAGGTGACCGGGGCGTCGGTGGCCGGCTCCGAGGCGTGCGTCCGCGACCTGCTCGGCCCGGCGCTCACCGGGCGCGACGCCGACGACCTGGTGGCCCGTTGCACCGAGGTGCAGCGGGCCGTCGCCGGCAACGAGGCGGCGAAGGCGGCCGTCGACGTCGCCCTGCACGACCTGGCGGCGCGGCGGCTCGGCGTACCGCTGGTGCGGCTGCTCGGCGGCACGGCCCTGCGGGTCCCCACGGACGTCACGCTCGCCGCAGGCGACGCGGTGGATCTCGCGGCGGCGGCCCGGCAGCGGCAGGCGGAGGGCTTCGGCGTGCTCAAGATGAAGGTGGGCACCGACGCGGCCGGCGACCTGGAGCGGGTCCGCGCCGTGCGGACGGCAGTCGGCCCGGACGTACGGATCCGGCTCGACGCCAACCAGGGCTGGACCCCGCGCGAGGCGGTCCGGGTGATCCGCGGCGTCGAGGACGCGGGGCTGGACGTGGAACTGGTCGAGCAGCCGGTCCCGCGCTGGGACCTCGACGGGCTGGCCTGGGTCAGCGACCGGGTGGACGTGCCGGTCCTCGCCGACGAGGCCGTCTTCGGCGTCCGCGACCTGGTCGAGGTCATCCGCCGCCGGGCCGCCGACATGGTCAACGTCAAGCTCGCCAAGTGCGGCGGCCTGCACCCCGCCCGGACCCTGCTCGACCTGGCCGCCGCGCACGGCCTCGGCACCGTCGTCGGGTCGATGATGGAGAGCCAGGTGGGCATCGGCGCCGCCGCCAGCCTGGTCGCCGCCTACGGCACCACGGCCGTCGCCGACCTGGACGCCGCGTGGTGGCTGGCCCGGTCGCCGGTGCGGGACGGCCTCCGGTACGACGGCGCGACCGTCGTGCTGCCGGACGCGCCGGGCCTCGGCGTGACCTCCGTGACTGAAGCAAAGATGCAGACTGGCGATTGCTGACTGGCGGAAACTTTCATAGGGTCGCGGGAACGATCGAGCTGGGGGTGGACGTGGAGCTGCAACCGGGCCGGGAGGCCGTGGTCCGGGTCGCCGTCGCGACCCTCTGGGCCTCTCCCGAGGCGGTACGACCCGTCGACGGTCCCGCCCTGGCCGCGCGCACCGACATCGCGGCCTGGATCTCCGGGTTGGACACCGACCAGCAGGTCGGCGACTGCGTGCTGAGCCAACTGCTGCTCGGCGAGCGGGTGCTCGTCACCGACGTGCGCCCGGACGGCTGGGCGCACGTGGTGGCCGTCGAGCAGCCGGCCCCCGGGCTGCACCCGCGCGGCTACCCCGGCTGGCTCCCCGCCGAGCAGCTCGCCCCGGGCGCGGTCCCCGCCGACGCCGAGTCGCTCGTGGTCGACGCCACCGTCACCGCCCTGCACACCGCCCCGGGCGGGGCCGAGGTCGTGCCCGGAGTGGTCCTCGGCACCCGGCTGGCCCCGACCGGCCCGGCGGTCGACGGATGGCGCCCCGTGCACGCCCCCGGTCACGCCGACCCGCTCTGGCTGCCCGCCGCCCACGCCGTGCCGGTGCCCACCACGCCCCCGTCGGCCGGGGAGGTGCTGGACGTCGCCCAGCGGCTGGTCGACGTCGTCTACATCTGGGGCGGCGTGTCCGCGTACGGCATCGACTGCTCCGGCCTGGTCCACCTGGCCTGGCGGCGGCTCGGCGTGCTGCTGCCGCGCGACGCCGACGACCAGGCCGCGGCGACCACGCCGGTGCCGCTGGGCACGGAACGCCCCGGCGACCTCTACTTCTTCGCCCGGCCCGGCCGGAAGATCCACCACATCGGCATCGTCACCGCCGACCCGCGTCCCGGCGACGACCGGCGGATGCTGCACGCCTGCTACCTGCGGCGCCGGGTGCTGGAGGAGCGGCTGCCGGCCGAACGCACCGCCACCCTGGTCGGCGCGCACCGGGTCTGACCCGCGTACGGCACGAGGGGGCGCTCCCGGTCCGGGAGCGCCCCCTCGTCGCGTGGGTACGCCTCAGCGGCGGGCGTCGGACAGCAGGCGGCGCTGGTCGCGGGAGGACTTGACCAGGCTGGCGACGGTCGCCACGGCGAGGGTGCCGAGGATGACGGTCAGCGAGAGCCAGATCGGGATGTGCGGGGCCCAGGAGACGTGCTGCCCACCGTTGATGAACGCCAGGTTGTTGCCGGCCAGGGCCTCCAGCACCAGCTTCACGCCGATGAAGCCGAGCACCACGGCCAGGCCGTAGGTGAGGTAGATGAGCCGGTCCAACAGGCCGCCGAGCAGGAAGTAGAGCTGCCGCAGACCCATCAGCGCGAAGACGTTCGCGGTGAAGACCAGGTACGGCTCCTGCGTGATGCCGAAGATCGCCGGGATCGAGTCGAGCGCGAAGATCAGGTCGGTGGTGCCGATGGCGATCATGACGATCAGCATCGGGGTGAAGATCCGCTTGCCCTTCGGCGAGTGGGTGGTCAGCCTGGCGCCGTCGTAGTCCTTCGAGATCGGCAGCGCCTTGCGGCTCCACCGGATCATCACGTTCTCGCTGAAGTCGTCCTCGTCCGGCTCGCCCTGCCGGACGAAGTTGATCGCGGTGTAGATGAGGAACGCGCCGAAGATGTAGAACACCCAGGAGAACTGGGAGATCAGCGCGGCGCCGGCGGCGATGAACCCGCCCCGCATGACCAGCGCCAGCACGATGCCGATGAGCAGCACCTTCTGCTGGTACTTCCGGGGCACCCCGAAGCGCGCCATGATGATCACGAAGACGAAGAGATTGTCGACCGAGAGGCTGTACTCCGTCAGCCAGCCGGTGTAGAACTCCCCCGCCGCGCCCGCCCCGGAGGCGAGCCAGACGCCGGCGCCGAAGATCAGGGCCAGTGCGACATAGAAGCCGACCCACAGGCTCGACTCACGCACGCTCGGCTCGTGGGGGCGCCGACCGATGATCAGCAGATCCACGAGCAGGATCGCGGTCAGTACGACAAGGGTCGCCGCCCAGACCAGTCCGGACACGTCCAAGGCTCATTCCTCCGGCAGACACGCAACGACGGGCACACCGTACGCCCTCGGTGGGCGCGGTGTGCCGGTGACGCTGACTCTGGTGACTGTCGGAGGTCTCTTCCGTCACCGTCCTGCGGGCGGTGACCGACGGGGCCGGGTCGCGCACCGGGGACCGACGCTCGACCGTGCTGACGACTCCGTCACGGGGGAATACTCCCCTCCTCGTCCGCCATTCTTGCCCACCGGGCCCAGCCACCGCACCTCGGGCTGGCCGTGTCTTAGCCCACCGACAGCCGCCGACCCTCTCGGTGATCCTGAGCGCACTCTGCGTACGCCATCCTAGGAGGCTAGGTGCTCCCGGTTGGCGGGGTCGCGCGAGGCTAGGTGCTCCGGGGTGGCGGGGTCGCGCGGGTCCGCCGGCGACCCGCCGGGCACCAACGGGTCGGCCAGCGGCCAGCCGGCCGCGAGCAACGCGTCGCAGGCGGCCACCGCGCGGGCCAGCCGCTCCGGATGCGGGCCGGTCAGCTCGACCACCGGCACCCCGCACCCGGCCAACTCCGTCCGGAACCGCCCGGTCATCCACGCCCGCAGGTGCTCCCCGTCGCGCAGCCCGTCGTCGTCGAAGGGCACCCCGACGTGGTCGGTCAGCAGGTACAGCGCGGGCCGCCGGGCCGCCGCCCGCACCCGCGCCGACGCCGACCCGAGGTAGCGCTCCTCCCACACGGCGGTGGCCCGGGCGTCGGTGTCGCAGAACAGCAGCGGGCCGCACGACCGGGCCGCCGCGTCCTCCGCCGCCTGCTGCTCCCGGACCACCTCGGCGAAGTCGTCACGGTCCCAGGACACGTCGAAGATCGTGGCCGCCGGGTCCCGCTCGCGCAGCCGGGCCAGCTTCCGTTCGGTCAGCTCCCGGCCGTACTCGGGGACCCACCCGGTGCCGTAGTGCTCCGCGAGGGCGGCGGCCATCGTGGTGGTGCCGGTGGACTCCGCGCCGACCACCACCACCCGCCGCAGGAACCACGCCCGCACCGGCGCGCTGAGCCGGTCCCAGTGGCCCGCCGGGTCCGCACGCACCGCCGTCCCGGAGACCGGCACGCACCGCCGCCCCTGGTCCACGCACACGCCGACGGCGTCGAAGCGCCGGGCCAGTTCCTCGCCGTACGCCTCGGAGGAGAAGACGGCGTCCACCCGCCGCCCGCCCAGCGCCTCGCGGAACACCGCGCAGTGCAGGTCCCACACGGCCGGGTCGGCGTAGTCCACCGGGTGGTCGTCGTATCGGCCGACGAAGCGGACCCACGGGGTGTCCGCGTGCACCTCGCGCAGCCAGTCCAGCCGCAACCCGAGCGGGATCGACTCCCGGCGCGACGGCGCCACCACCACGGTGACGGCCGCGCAGCGGGCGGCGGCGGCCTCGATCAGCCCGTGGTGGCCGGCGTGCGGCGGATAGAACTTGCCCACCACCAGCCCGTGCCGGAACTCCGGCGCCCCCGGCCCGGCCGCGCCGCCGCCCGCCGCCGGGCGTTCGTCGGCCGGCGCCGGGCCCGTCATGCCGCCACCGGGGCCGGACCGGACGGCGCCCGGGTCGCGCCGGCGCCGCGCCGCAGGTCCGCCCGCCACTCGCGCAGCCCGAGCACACAGAGGCCGAGGAAGATCAGGTAGAGCGCCGCCGTGAGGTACAGGCCCTTGTAGGCGTAGAGCGGGATGTAAATCAGGTCGGCCGCGATCCACAGCCACCAGCTCTCCACCAGCTTGCGGGTCTGCCCGTACGTGGCCAGCAGCGACAGCGCGGTGGTCAGCGCGTCCGGCAGCGGCACCGTCGAGTCGGTGGCCCGGTCCAGCAGCACCCACAGCGCTCCGGTCAGCGCCACCCCGGCCAGCCCCAGCGCCCACCACTCCCGACGGCTCGTCCCGCGGACCGTCAGCCGGCTGCGCCGCTCGCCGCCGTAGAGCCACGCCCACCACCCGTACAGGCCCAGGACGACGTAGACGACCTGGAGGCCGGCGTCGGCGTACAGGCCGGCGGTCCAGAACAGCAGCATCAGCAGCAACACGTTGGCGATGCCGACCGGCCAGTTGGCAATCCGCTGCCGGGCCACCAGCCAGACGTTGAGCACCCCGGTGGCGAAGCCCAGCAGCTCCGCGCGGGTCGTGCCGGTGCCCGCCATGGTGAACGCCGTGCCGGTAAGCCAGTCGATCATGCCTCTCCCCTCTCCGCGCGCCCACCCTAGATCCGCCCGACCACCGGGAACAGGCCCCCGCGACGGCGGGCCGCCGGGGCGACGTGAAAGGCTGCGGCCATGGTGCTTGAGGTCGCGCTCATCGACGTACTGCCGGGACACGAGGACGAGTTCGCCGCCGCGTACGGCAAGGGACACCCGGTGCTCGCCGGGACGCCGGGCTGCCGGTCGGTGCGGATGACCCGGGGCATGGAGTCCCCGTCCCGGTTCGTGCTGCTGGTCGAGTGGGACTCGGTCGAGGCGCACAACGACAACTTCCGGGGCACCGAGCGCTTCACGCAGTGGCGGGCGCTGATCGGCCCGTACTTCGCCAACCCGCCGCTGGTCGAGCACTTCGTGGACGTGCCGGCCTGAGGCTGTCGTACCCCTGCCCTACCCTGCGCGGTGCACGCGCCGGCTGCCGGTCCCGACGGGCTCGGGGGCGCCGGGCCCGGTGGCCGCGCGGCGAAATCGGGTGGCCGGCGACCGCCCGTGCGGGTTGACTGGCGATCATGACGGACCGGGTGGCCCTGGTGACGGGCGTGAGCCGGCGGATCGGCATCGGCGCGGCGGTCGCCCGCACGCTCGCCGCGGACGGTTGGCGGCTGTTGCTCACCGGCCTGCCGGAGTTCGACGAAGCCCAGCCCTACGGCGGCGATCCCGAGGGCGTGCCGACCCTGCTGGGCGCGTTGGGCGGCGCCAGCTACGTCGCGGCCGACCTGCTCGACCCGGCCGCGCCCGCCGAGCTGGTGGCCGAGGCGGTACGCCGGCACGGTCGGCTCGACGCGGTGGTCGCCGTGCACGCCTACTGCACCGACACGCCGTTCGGCGCGTTGGACCCGGCCGAGGTCGACCGGCACCTGTTGGTCAACGTGCGGGCCACCCTCCTGCTCGCCGAGGCTTTCGCGGCGGCGTTCACCGCCGGATCGGGCGGCCGGCTGGTGCTCTTCTCCAGCGGGCAGCGCCTCGGTCCGATGCCGCATACCCTCGCCTACGCGGTGAGCAAGGCGGCGGTGGAGAACGCCACGTTCCAGCTCTCCCCGCTGCTGATGCCGCAGGGCATCACCGTCAACTGCGTCCACCCGGGCCCGACCGACACCGGATACGCCTCACCCGAGGCGCACGCCGAGATCGCCCAGCTCTTCCCGGCCGGACGCTGGGGCACCCCGCAGGACGCGGCCCGGCTGGTGCGCTTCCTCTGCTCAGCCGACGCCGACTGGATCACCGGGCAGGTGATCGACTCGGAGGGCGGGTTCCGCCGCCACCTCTGATCCGCGCGCCGACGCCACTGCTCCCCGGCTCGGCCGCGCTGCGCGCACCCGGCCGGGTCTGTCGGTGGGCGTCGCCGCCCCGGTGCGCCGGCAGGGGTCACCCGGCGGCACGACGGCTCAGCGCCGCGCTCGTCTCCTCCGGGCTGAGCGCCGCGTCCAGCAGCCAACCGGTGAGCTGGTCGTAGCGGTCGACGTCGGCCGTCGTCGCCAGGCGCACGTCGGTGGTCAGCGCCTCCAGCATCACGGTGCGGGGGTCGGCCGGGTCGGGGAACGAGTAGCAGGAGTACGGCGTGAGCGGCTGCGCCCCGCCCCGCGCGGCGACGCCCCGGGGCAGCAGCCGGATCGTCACGTGCGGCAGGCCGGCCAGGTCGACCAGGAACCGCAGCTGCTCCTGCCACACCTGCGGCGGAATGTCGCCGGCCTCGCAGGCCGCCTCGGCGAGCAGCGCCGTGTAGCGGGGCGGATCGGTGCGCCGCAGCACCTCGTGCCGCATCGCGCGGGCGCGCACGTCGGCCTCCACGTCGACGGTCGGGTCGAGCAGCCGCCCGGCGGCGATCCGCAGCCGCGCGTACGCCGGGGTCTGGAGCAGCCCCGGCACGACGGCGGGCTGCCAGTCCACGATGGTCGCCGCCCCCGCCTCCAGCTCGGCGTAGGTGCGCTGCCGCTCCCCCATCTCCCCCAATGCCTTCCACCAGCCCCGGCTGGTGGCGGCGTCGCGGGCGATGACGATGAGCGCCTCCCGCTGTGGCGGCGGCACCTCGTAGACGTCGAGCAGATCGAGGACGTCGGCGAGATCCGGCCGGCTCTGCCCCAGCTCGATGCGGGACAGCTTGGAGGTGGACGCCCAGCCGAGCCGGTCGCAGACCTGCTCCAGTGTCAGCCCCTCCCGCCTGCGCAACTGGCGCAGCTCGGCGCCCAACCGCGCGCGTCGAATGACCGGACTCGTTGGCAACGGCATCCCCGCCTCCCCACCGAGGGAGATTACGCAGCACGATCACCCAGCGCAATAGTCTGCTCGCGTACCGCAATCGAGACTAGTAGCCCCGTTGCCGACCGGGCCCCGCCGGCCGCCCGTCAGGGCCGGTACGTGCCGAACGCGCAGACGTCGCCGGCCAGGTCACGGGCGGTGCGGTACCCAGGCGCGACCGGGCCCGGCGCCCGAGGCCGCCGACGCCCGGTGGTCTTCGGCGACGGGCCGGCCTCGTGGCGGAACCGCGCGGAGCCGCCAGCCGGGCGGTTACTTCACGCCGGCGGCGTCCATGCCGCGCAGCTCCTTCTTCAGGTCGGCGACCTCGTCGCGGATCCGGGCGGCCAGCTCGAACTGCAGCTCCCGCGCCGCGGCCAGCATCTGGTCGTTGAGTTCCTGGATGAGCTGGGCCAGCTCGGCCCGGGCCATCCCCTCCCGCGCGGGCCCGGCACCGCCGGCCCGGCCGCGACTGCGGGTCTCCTTCACCGGCGCCTTGCCCCGGGACAGCTGCCGCACCGCCCCGCCGACCCGGCTGTTCTCCGTGTCCTCCGCCTCGCGGTAGATGTCGTCGAGGATGTCGTGGATCTTCTTGCGCAGCGGCTCCGGGCTGATGCCGTGCGCCTCGTTGTGCGCGATCTGCTTGGCCCGCCGCCGGTTGGTCTCGTCGATCGCGTCCGCCATCGACGGAGTGATCTTGTCCGCGTACATGTGGACCTGGCCGGAGACGTTCCGGGCCGCCCGGCCGATGGTCTGGATCAGCGACCGGCCACTGCGCAGGAAGCCCTCCTTGTCGGCGTCGAGGATGGCGACCAGCGACACCTCGGGCAGGTCGAGGCCCTCCCGGAGCAGGTTGATGCCGACCAGCACGTCGTAGTCGCCCTTACGCAGCTCGCGCAGCAGCTCCACCCGGCGCAACGTGTCGACCTCGGAGTGCAGGTAACGCACCCGGATGCCGTTCTCCAAAAGGTAGTCGGACAGGTCCTCGGCCATCTTCTTCGTCAGCGTGGTGACCAGCACCCGCTCGTCGCGCTCGGTGCGCAGCTTGATCTCGTGCATCAGGTCGTCGATCTGGCCCTTGGTGGGCTTCACGACGACCTCGGGGTCGATCAGGCCGGTCGGCCGGATCACCTGCTCGACGAACTCGCCCTGGGCCTGCTCCAGCTCCCAGGGGCCGGGCGTGGCGGACAGGAAGACCATCTGGCCCACCCGCTCCAGGAACTCGTCGAACCGCAGCGGCCGGTTGTCGGCCGCGCTGGGCAGCCGGAAGCCGTGGTCGATCAGCATTCGCTTGCGTGACGCGTCGCCCTCGTACATGCCGCCGATCTGCGGGATGGTCACGTGCGACTCGTCGACGACCGCCAGGAAGTCGTCGGGGAAGTAGTCGAGCAGGCAGTGCGGCGGGCTGCCCGGCAGCCGGCCGTCGATGTGCATCGAGTAGTTCTCGATGCCGGAGCAGAAACCGACCTGCCGCATCATCTCGATGTCGTAGGTCGTGCGCATCCGCAGCCGCTGGGCCTCCAACAGCTTGCCCTGCCGCTCCAGCTCGGCCAACCGCTCGCCCAGCTCGGCCTCGATGTCGCGGATCGCCCGCTCCATCCGCTCCGGGCCGGCCGCGTAGTGGGTGGCCGGGAAGATCAGCAGGTGGTCGACCTCGCGGACCACGTCGCCGGTGAGCGGGTTGAGATAGTAGAGCTTCTCCACCTCGTCACCGAAGAGCTCGATCCGGACGGCCAGCTCCTCGTAGGCCGGGATGATCTCCAGCGTGTCGCCCCGGACCCGGAAGGTGCCCCGGTTGAAGGCCATGTCGTTGCGCGAATACTGGATGTCGACCAGGCGGCGCAGCAGCTGGTCGCGGTCGAGCTCCTGCCCGACGGCGACGCGCACGGCCCGGTCGAGGTATTCCTCCGGGGTGCCCAGGCCGTAGATCGCCGAGACGGTGGCCACCACCACCACGTCGCGCCGGGTCAGCAGCGACATCGTCGCCGAGTGCCGCAGCCGCTCGACCTCCTCGTTGATCGAGGAGTCCTTCTCGATGTAGGTGTCGGTCTGCGGGATGTAGGCCTCGGGCTGGTAGTAGTCGTAGTAGGAGACGAAATACTCCACCGCGTTGTGCGGCAGCAGCTCGCTGAACTCCTTGGCCAGCTGGGCGCAGAGCGTCTTGTTGGGCGCGAGCACCAGCGTCGGCCGCTGCAACCGCTCGACGAGCCACGCCGTGGTGGCGCTCTTGCCGGTGCCGGTCGCGCCGAGCAGCACCGTGTTGCGGTCGCCGCGTCGGACCCGACGCTCCAGGTCGTCGATGGCCGCCGGCTGGTCGCCGGCCGGCTGGAAGTCGCTGACGACCTGGAAGCGGCCGTCGAGCCGGGGAATGTCGAGCGCCATGACCCCAACGGTACGCCGGGGGTCCGACACCCCGCTCCGACTACGGACGGTCCCTGATCGGCTTCGATATTCCCATTGTGTGGCCGATCTCACGAGACTACGCTCTCGGTGTAGGCCGCTCGCGGCGGCCGACCGGGCAGGCGGCCAGGCCCTCAGCGGCCGGCCCGCCCCCGGCACAGGGGTCGCAGCACCCGGCACGCCCGGCGTGCGCACCCGACGTGGTCGCGCCCGAGGCGCTGACCGGCCGCCGCGAGCGCCCCTGCTCGTCACCCCGCGACGGTGAATCCCGTTCAACCATCCGTGGACACCTCCGCCGCCCGGGCCACCCGTGCCGACCCTACCTCCCCGCCGCAGGACCGGCCGCCGCACGACGACGCCCACACCGGGGCCGTCCCGCGGGTGCTGACCGGCCGCCGGCGCACCACCCTCCTGGTGCTCGCGGTCGTGGCCGTGCTCTCCGCGGCGGCGCTGGTCGCGGGGCTGCTGAGCTGGTCGCCCGACCGGTCGGAGCCGTCCCGGGCGCTGACCGGTGACGAGCGCGAGCGGCTGGCCGCGATGCGGGTCACCAACCACCGTGACCTGCGGGCCGGGGTGCGGGTGACGACGGGCACCGGGTCCGACCGCATCGAACTGGTCGGCTGGGTCGACTGGTCCCGGCCGCTGGTCTACCTGGACGTCGGCGGGCCCGGCGCGGGCGCCGAACGCGGCCTGCTGCAGGCCACGCCGACCGTGGCCGTGCTGCGGCCCGACCCGTCGGCGGTGCCCACCGCCGCACCGCCTCCGCTGGTGCCGCCGGCGGACCGCTGGCGGCTGCACGACCCGTCCGGCGGGCGAGGGCTCGCCGCCGTGCTCGACCTGCTCTTCCGGCTCGGCGCGGACCGCCCCGAGCCGCCCTCGGCGGCCGCCCGCTGGGTGGGCCGCGCCACCGTCGGGGCGGAGCGGGTCGACATCCTCCAGGCGCCGTCGGCCCCGGGCACGCCACCGCCACCCGCGTCCGCGGCGACGGGCGACCACCCGCGCTACTGGCTGGACCGCGACGCCCGCCTGCACCGGCTGGAGACCGGACTGCCCGGCGTCGGGCCGGTCACCGTGCAGTTCACCCGCACCAACCGGCCGACGCTGCGGCCGGTCGACGCCCTCGGCGGCCGGCCCGGGCAGCCCCGGGCCCTGACCGCCGGGGAGCGGGACCGGCTGGACCGGCTGCCCGCCCGGCTCCGCGCCGCCGGCGGCGCCTCCGTCACCCTCACCGGGCCCCTCGCCGCCGGCACCAACCTGCGCGGCGCCGGCTGGGTGAGCTGGACCGACCGGGCCGCGTACGTGGCCGTCGCCGACCTCGGCGCACCGGAGCACCGGGCGCTGCTGCGCGTCGACGGGACGGACGTGACCCGGGCGGAGGTCCCCGCCACGACGGTTCCCGGCACGGTGGAGGCACCCGGCCGGCCCCCGCTGCCGCCGCCCGCCCAGGGCTGGCGGGCCGACCCGACGCGGGCCGGCGACCTGGGCCTGCTGCTCGGCGCGGCGCTGCGGGCCGCCCGGTCGCCCGCGCCGCGGGGCGCCACTCTCCGGGTGCGCGGAGACAGCCTGTCCGGGAGGACCGTGGACGTGGTCGAGCTGCGCACGTCCGGGGCGCTGCTGCGCTACTGGATCGACCGGTCCGGCGTGCTGCGCCGGCTGGAGCTGCGTACCCGGTCGGGTGCCTGGGCCCAGCTCGACCTGGCCCCCGGCGCGGTGCCCCGGTTGCCCGCCGCCCGGCCGGCGCCGCAGCGCCCGGAAGCGCCGGCCGGCGGGCGATGACCGATCGGGGTCAGGGTCGCCGCCGGGCGACGTCAGAGCCCCGGCGCGCCGGCGACGGCGGCCGGTGACGGGTCAGGGGCGCCAGCCGGTCTGCGCCGCCCAGTCCTCGGCGCGCAGGTGCTCCTCGTCGAACCACGGGTCCTTCGCCGTGGTGTAGGTGGCGCTGTCCGGGGCCGAGGCGGCCAGTTCCCGCTTCAGCAGCAGGTAGGCCGCCCGCTGGTCCGGGTCGGCACGCAGGTGGTCGCGCATCAGCAGCGCGTACCGCCAGCCGGGCGTGTCCACGGCGCGGACGTGCAGGTACACGAGGCGGCCCGGGTCGGCGCTGCCGTGCAGCCGCTTCTCCCACCGGCCGCTGCCGGGCAGCCGGGGGTTGTCCCACCAGTCGCCGGGCAGGCGCGGGAAGCCCGCGGCGGCGAGCCGCTCGGCCAGCGGGCCGTCCGCGTCGGCGAGGGTCGGCACGGTGAGCTGGATGTCGATCACGTCCTTGGCGGCGAGGCCGGGCACCGCGGTCGAGCCAATGTGATCGATCCGCAGGTCGGCGGGGGCGATCGCGTGCCGGATCCGGGCGGCGAGCCGCGCGTACTGCTGCGGCCAGGTCGGGTCGGCCTCGGTCAGCACGACGCGGTGCGGTCGCACCGGTCGCCGCTCGCGCAGGTTCGCCTCGTAGGGCAGCAGCCGCTCCTGCCACAGCGCGTCGACCGCCGCGTGCAGGTCGGCGAGGCTGCCGTCGTTGGTCAGCACCACGTCCGCCGCGGCACGGCGTCGGGCGTCGTCGGCCTGCGCGGCGATCCGCCGCTCGGCCTCCGCCTGGTCCATCCCGCGGTCGCGGGCCAGCCGCGCCAACCGGGTGGCCACCGCCGTCTGCACCACGACCACCAGGTGGTACGTGGGCGCAAGCCCCACCTCCACCAGCAGCGGCACGTCGTTGACCACGATCGCGTCGGGCACCGCCGCGGCGGCCAGTTCGGCCGTGCGGGCCCGTACGCGGGGATGGATGATCCCCTCCAGCCGACGCCGGGCCGCCTCGTCGGCGAAGACCACCGCGCCCAGCGCCGCCCGGTCGAGGGCCCCGCCGGCGTCGAGGACCCGGTCGGAGAAGGCCGCGACGATCTCGGCCAGTCCCTCGGTGCCCGGCGCCACCACCTCCCGGGCCACCTGGTCGGCGTCGATGACCACCGCGCCCCGCTCGGCCAGCCGGGACGCCACCGCGCTCTTGCCGGATCCGATCCCCCCGGTCAACCCCACCATCAGCACCGGACCAGTCAACCCGATCTTCCCCGCACCGCCAA
This sequence comes from Micromonospora sp. NPDC047730, assembly GCF_043204765.1. NCBI lineage: Bacteria > Bacillati > Actinomycetota > Actinomycetes > Micromonosporales > Micromonosporaceae > Micromonospora > Micromonospora sp. NPDC047730. The sequence continues at coordinate 97,739 of NZ_JBIDCU010000019.1, forward strand.
ACGGGGCCGGTGCCCGCGCCCGGTACGCCCGCCCCGCCGGACGGAGGCCGGCGCGGGCCATCCGGGCCACGGTCTGGCTGGCCGCCGGGTGGATGGGCCCGGCCTCCGGGCCCCACCGGCACGGACGGGCCCGGCGCCCCGCCCCACCGGAACGAACCGGCCGGTGCCGGGGCCCGCCGGAGCGGCGCCGAGCGGCCGCCCCGCGCCGGAGCGGGGGCCGGCAGGGGCGGGCAACGGCGAGGGCCCCGCCCCCGGCGATCTCGCGATCGCGGGGACGGGGCCCTCGTCCGTCGTTCAGCGGGTCACTTGCCGCCGGCGAGCTTCTCCCGCAGAGCGGCGAGCGCCTCGTCGGTGGCCAGGGTGCCGGCCGGCTCCTCGGCCTGCCGGCTCGGGGCCGCGCTGGTCGAGGTGGTGGTGCCACCGGTGACGGCCGGAGCCGGGTTGGCAGCGGCCTCGGCGTCGGCGGCGCGGGAGGTCTGCACCTGCTTGGTGTGGGCCTCCCAGCGCTGACGGGCCTCGGCGTACTGGTTCTCCCAGGTCTCGCGCTGCTTGTCGTACCCCTCGAGCCACTCGCCCGTCTCCGGGTCGAAGCCCTCCGGGTAGATGTAGTTGCCCTCGGCGTCGTAGGTCGCGGCCATGCCGTAGAGGGTCGGGTCGAAGTGCTCCTCGCCCTCGACGAAGCCCTCGTTGGCCTGCTTGAGCGACAGCGAGATCCGGCGGCGCTCCAGGTCGATGTCGATGACCTTGACCATGACCTCGGAGCCGACCTGGACGACCTGCTCCGGGATCTCCACGTGGCGCTCGGCCAGCTCGGAGATGTGGACCAGGCCCTCGATGCCGTCGTCCACCCGGACGAAGGCGCCGAACGGCACCAGCTTGGTGACCTTACCCGGCACGATCTGCTGGATCGCGTGGGTGCGGGCGAACTGCCGCCACGGGTCCTCCTGGGTCGCCTTCAGCGACAGCGAGACCCGCTCGCGGTCCAGGTCGACGTCCAGGACCTCGACCTCGACCTCCTGGCCCACCTCGACGACCTCGGACGGGTGGTCGATGTGCTTCCAGGACAGCTCGGAGACGTGCACCAGGCCGTCCACGCCGCCCAGGTCGACGAACGCGCCGAAGTTGACGATCGAGGACACGACGCCCTTGCGGACCTGGCCCTTCTGCAGCTTGTTGAGGAACTCGGTGCGCACCTCGGACTGCGTCTGCTCCAGCCAGGCCCGGCGGGACAGGACCACGTTGTTGCGGTTCTTGTCCAGCTCGATGATCTTGGCCTCGAGCTCACGGCCGACGTACGGCTGCAGGTCCCGCACCCGACGCATCTCGACCAGGGAGGCGGGCAGGAAGCCGCGCAGCCCGATGTCGAGGATGAGGCCGCCCTTGACCACCTCGATGACCGAGCCGCGGACGACGCCGTCCTCGTCCTTGATCTTCTCGATGGTGCCCCAGGCCCGCTCGTACTGCGCCCGCTTCTTGGAGAGGATCAGACGCCCCTCCTTGTCCTCCTTCTGGAGGACCAGGGCCTCGATGTGATCACCAACCGAAACGACCTCGGCCGGGTCCACGTCGTGCTTGATCGACAACTCCCGAGAGGGGATGACGCCCTCGGTCTTGTAGCCGATGTCGAGCAGGACCTCGTCCCGATCGACCTTGACGACGGTGCCTTCGACAATGTCGCCGTCGTTGAAGTACTTGATGGTCTCGTCGATCGCGGCGAGGAAAGCCTCCTCGGAACCGAGATCGTCGTGGGTGACCCGGGTGGCGCTCGAGGGGGCCTCGATGCTGCTCGTCATGTGGGCGGTTGCTCCGGTCGGATGGTGTGTCACAGCAGGCTGGTGTCGCGGTGACCTGTTCGCGCCAGCGGATCCGTCGCCGGGCACACCGAAGATCGAGTGAGATCATGGAGGTAACTCCGCCAGTGGTCCCGGAGACCGCGCACCTGCTCCCTGCCGAGGCACACGATTCGCGAGCGCATCGTCTAGCCTACCCGCTGCATTACCACAGCGTGCAAGGCCTCCCGCCCTCTCGCCGCCTCGCCACCTGCGAAAGCGGAGATTTCGGTAGGAAGCTGTCCCACCTGTCGCGTCCGTCACAACGGCACCACCGGGAACCGTAGCGCCACCCCTGTTCCGCCACGCCCGGGGGCTCGCCGCCCGCCGCCGCGCCCTGCGGGAGAGGCACTAGCGTGAGCGGGTGGACGACGACAGCAGCCGGGTGACCCGGCGCCGGGTGGGCGACGCCGAGGCCCGGCGCGCCAGCCGCCACTGGTGGGACACCGACGCCGACGACTATCAGGCCGAGCACGGCGGCTTCCTCGGCGACCTCGACTTCGTCTGGTGCCCCGAGGGGGTACGCGAGGCGGACGTACGGCTGCTGGGCGAACTGACCGGGCGGCGTGTGCTGGAGGTCGGCTGCGGCGCCGCGGCCGCCGCGCGGTGGCTCGCCACCCGGGGCGCCCGGCCGGTCGCCATGGACCTGTCCGCCGGCATGTTGCGACACGCCGCCCTCGCCGCCGCGCGCACCGGCGTACGCGTGCCGCTGGTGCAGGCCGACGCGCTGGCGCTGCCCTTCGCCGACGCGGCGTTCGACACCGCGTGCACGGCGTTCGGGGCGATCCCGTTCGTGGCCGACTCGGCGGCGGTGATGCGCGAGGTGTTCCGGGTGCTGCGCCCCGGCGGTCGCTGGGTGTTCTCGGTGACCCACCCGATGCGGTGGATCTTCCTCGACGACCCGGGCGAGGGCGGGCTGACCGCCACGCACTCGTACTTCGACCGCTCCCCCTACGTGGAGCAGGACGAGACCGGCGCGGCCACCTACGTCGAGCAGCACCGCACGCTCGGCGACCGGATCCGGGAGATCGTGGGCGCCGGGTTCGGCCTGGTCAACCTGGTCGAGCCGGAGTGGCCCGAGGGGCACGAGGGGATCTGGGGGCAGTGGAGCCCGCTGCGCGGCCGCCTCTTTCCCGGCACTGCCATCTTCGTCGCCGAGAAGCCCGCCCGAGAAGCCGGACAGCCGGTGCGGCGGCCAGGGCCGCCCGCAGGGTTACGCTGAGCCGGTGAGCGCCGAGCCGATCGCGACACCACCTGGCCCCTGGTGTCCTGACCCGATCCGGCAGCAGCGTGCGGACTACACGCTGGAGGATCTGCTCAACCTGCCGGACGACGCCCCGCGCGTCGAACTCGTCGACGGAGTCATCCAGGTGACACCCTCCCCCACCCTGGGCCACCAGGACATCTCCAGCCTGCTCTGGCTGTGGCTGCGGACCCACGCCCCCGCCCACCTCCGCGCCGCTCAGGCCGTCGGCGTGGCCCTCAACGCGAACACCAGTCGACAGCCGGACGTGCTGCTGCGCCGGGCCGAGGTGACCCCCGACCGGTCACTGCTCGTGCCTGACGACGTCATCCTCGCCGTGGAGGTGGTGTCCCCGGGTACGCGGCGCACCGACAGGTTCGCCAAGCCGGGTGAGTACGCCGCCGCGGGCATCCCGTTCTACTGGCGCATCGAACAGGACCCCGTGCACCTGTACGCCTACCGCCGGGGCGAGCGGCTCGGGCCGGGCGGAGAGCGGCAGTACGAACTGATCACCGACAGCGCCGAGCTGGTCGAACTCAGCGAGCCGTTCGAGATCAAGCTGCCGATCGCCGAGATCACCCCCTAGCCGGTCCCCCCGTTTCCTGGCATCGACGCCGGGTACCCACCCGGCATGGCCGAGCAGAACGAGTTCCGCAAGGGTGACCACGTCTCCTGGGCCAGTCACAGCGGCCGGGCGTACGGCGTGGTCAAGGAGAAGCTGATCGACCGGACGCACGTGCGCGGGCACGCCGTGAACGCGTCCCCGGAGCACCCGCAGTACCGGATCCGCAACGACGACTCGGGCCGGGACGTCGCCCACCGACCGGAGGTGCTGCGCCATGAGCGGGGGTGACGAGGGTCGGGACGTCTATCGGGAGTTCACCGAGGCGGTGAACATGAAGCCCGGCGAGCTGTCGACGTGGCTGGAGACCGACGAGTCGAAGCATGTCGGCTGGCGGAAGGGCACCAAGGGCGGCGAGTCGGTGGGGCACGAGTCCGGCCGCAGGATCATCAGCCTGCTGCGCCGCAAGCGCGACCAGCTCTCCGAGGACGACTACCGGCACATGCGCAAGGTCGTCGGGTACGTCCGGCGGCACATGGCGCAGCGACCGAGCGGCGACGTGCGCCAGACCCGGTGGCGGTACTCCCTGATGAACTGGGGTCACGATCCCGTCAAGGCCCCGCTCCCGCCGCCCGGCGGACCGTCCCGGAAGGCCCTGGAGCGGCACGGCGCCCCGCCGAAGTCCCGCCGGGGACCGGGACGGTGAACCGGACCCGGCCACGACGTCCGGCAGGGGTGGTACGCCGGAACGGGCCGACACGACGCCGACCCGCGACGGGTTGCGGGGCAGCCCGACCAGCGCAGGGATCACGCCTGACCGCCCGGAGCGGGTCGGGCCGCCCCGCAACCCACCACGAAGACACTCAGTGGTCGGCGCTGTTCCAGTCCCGCCCCTCGCCGACCGACACCTCCAGCGGCACCGACAGCGGGTACGCCCCGCCCATCTCCCGCCGCACCAGCGCCTCGAGGGCCTCCCGCTCGCCGGGCGCAACCTCGAACACCAGCTCGTCGTGCACCTGGAGCAGCATCCGCGAGCGCAGGCCAGCCTCGCGCAGCGCGGTGTCGACGTGCAGCATGGCCACCTTGATGATGTCGGCGGCCGAGCCCTGGATCGGCGCGTTGAGCGCCATCCGCTCGGCCATCTCCCGGCGCTGCCGGTTGTCGCTCACCAGGTCGGGCAGGTAGCGCCGGCGCCCCAGGATCGTCGAGGTGTAGCCGTCGTGCCGGGCCCGGGAGACGATCTCCTGGAGGTAGTCGCGCACCCCGCCGAAGCCGGCGAAGTAGTCCTCCATCAGCCCGCGCGCCTCCTCGGCGGTGATGCCGAGCTGCTGGGAGAGGCCGAACGCGCTCAGCCCGTACGCCAGGCCGTAGTTCATCGCCTTGATCTTGCGCCGCTGGTCCGCGGTGACCTCGTCGAGGGGCACCCCGAAGACGGACGAGGCGGTGGCGGCGTGGAAGTCGGCGCCGGAGTTGAACGCCTCGATGAGCGCGTCGTCCGACGACAGGTGCGCCATGATGCGCATCTCGATCTGGCTGTAGTCGGCGGTGAGCAGGCACTCGTAGCCCTCCCCGACGACGAAGGCGCGGCGGATCCGCCGCCCCTCCTCGGTGCGGATCGGGATGTTCTGCAGGTTGGGCTCGGTAGAGGAAAGCCGGCCGGTGGCCGCCACCGTCTGGTTGAACGTCGTGTGGATGCGCCCGTCGTCGGAGACCGACTTGAGCAGCCCGTCGACGGTGGTCTTGAGCTTGGCCACGTCCCGGTGGCGCAGCAGGTGGGCCAGCACCGGGTGCGGGTTCTGCGCGTGGAGCCACTGCAGGGCGTCGGCGTCGGTGGTGTAGCCGGTCTTGATCTTCTTGGTCTTGGGCAGGCCCAGCTCGCCGAAGAGGATCTCCTGCAACTGCTTCGGCGAGCCGAGGTTGAACTCGCGCCCCACCGCCGCGTACGCCCCCTGGGCGGCGGCCTTCACCTCGGCGGCGAAGTGCGCCTCCAGCTCGGAGAGGTAGTGCGTGTCGGCGGCGATGCCGGTGCGCTCCATGCCGGCGAGCACCCGCATCAGCGGCAGCTCCACCCCGGCCATCAGCCGGGCGGACTGCTCGCCGTCGCGGGAGAGCTCGGCGTCGATGGCGTCGGCGAGGTCGAGGGTGGCCCGGGCCTGGAGCATGAGGTTCTGCTCCGCCTCGCCGTCGTTGCCGAGGCCGTCGAGGGTGAGCTGACCGGTCTCCGGCGCGTCGACCCGCAGCTCGCGGTGCAGGTAGCGCAGGGCCAGGTCGGTCAGGTCGTAGGAGCGCTGGTCGGGGCGGGCCAGGTAGGCGGCGATCTGGGTGTCGCGGAGGATGCCGTCCAGGCGCCAGCCGTGCGCGGCGAACGCGAGCACGGCCGGCTTGCTGTCGTGCAGCACCTTGGGCCGCGCCTCGTCGGCCAGCCAGGCCGCCAGGGCCGCCTCGTCGGCCGGCTCCAGGGTGGCGGGGTCGAGCCAGGCCGCCGCGCCGCCGGCGGTCGCCAGGGCCAGGCCGGTCACGGAGGCGGTGTGCCGGCGGTTGGGCCCGGTGTCGAGCTTCGCCGCCACGCCCACCGGGGTGCCGGCCGGCGCGTGCGTCTCCAGCCACCCGGCCACCGCCCCGGGCGCGGTGAGCACCTCGCCGGTCAGGTCGAAGCCGGCCTCGGCCTCCGGCTCGACGGCCTCCAGGTACTGGTAGAGCCGGTCGCGCAGGATGCGGAACTCGAGGGTGTCGAAGACCTGGTGGACGGCCTCGCGGTCCCACCCCTGCCAGCGGGCGTCCTCGGGGCGCAGCGGCAGCTCCAGGTCGGAGACGAGGCAGTTGATCTCGTAGTTGCGGATCACGTCGGCGAGCCGCTCGCGCAGGCTGTCGCCGGCCTTGCCCTTGATCTCGTCGGCCCGCGCGACGACGCCGTCGACCCCGCCGTACAGGTTGATCCACTTCGCGGCCGTCTTCGGGCCGACGCCCGGGACGCCGGGCAGGTTGTCGCTGGTCTCGCCGACCAGGGCGGCCAGGTCGCGGTAGCGCTGCGGGGCGACGCCGTACTTCGCCTCGATCGCCGCCGGATCCATCCGGGCCAGGTCGGAGACGCCCTTGCGCGGATAGAGCACGGTGATGTTCTCACCGACGAGCTGGAAGGCGTCCCGGTCGCCGGTGCTGATCAGCACCGACATGCCCTGGTCGCGGGCCTGGCAGGCGAGGGTGGCGATGATGTCGTCGGCCTCGTAGCCCTCCTTCTCCACCACCGGGACGCGCAGCGCCGCCAGGACCTCCTTGACCAGGCTGACCTGGCCCTTGAAGTCGGTCGGGGTCTCGCTGCGGCCGGCCTTGTACTCCGCGTACTTCTCGGTGCGGAACGAGCGGCGGGAGACGTCGAAGGCGACGACGATGTGCGTGGGCTGCTCGTCGCGCAGCACGTTGATCAGCATGGACGTGAAGCCGTAGACGGCGTTGGTCGGCTGCCCCGTCGTGGTGGAGAAGTTTTCCACGGGCAGGGCAAAGAAGGCCCGGTATGCCATGGAATGTCCGTCGACGAGGAGCAGGCGCGGCGTCGTAGCTGTCACGGCAGCGACTCTAGCCGCCCGCCCCGACAGTTCGGGACACCGGCACGGCCGCCATCGGCCCGGCGCGGACGCCGGCGCGGCCCGTACGGCCGCGCCGGCGTCCCCGTCACAGCACCTTGGCCAGGAACGCCTTCGTCCGGTCGTGCCGGGGGTTGGCGATCACCTCGCGCGGGTTGCCCGACTCGACCACGACGCCGCCGTCCATGAAGACCAGCGAGTCGCCGACCTCGCGGGCGAAGCCGATCTCGTGGGTCACCACGATCATCGTCATGCCGTCGCGGGCCAGGTCCTTCATCACGTCGAGCACCTCGCCGACCAACTCCGGGTCGAGCGCGCTGGTGGGCTCGTCGAAGAGCATCAGCTTCGGCCGCATCGCCAGCGCCCGGGCGATCGCCACCCGCTGCTGCTGGCCGCCGGAGAGCTGACCGGGATAGTTGCCGAGCTTGTCGCCCAGCCCCACCCGCTCCAACAGGGCGGCGGCCCGTTCGCGGGCGGCGGCCTTCTTCTCCCGACCCAGCAGCACCGGCGCCTCGGCGACGTTCTGCAGGGCGGTCATGTGCGGGAAGAGGTTGAACCGCTGGAACACCATGCCGATCGCACGGCGCTGGGCGGCCACCTCCTTCTCCCGCATCTCGTGCAGCTTCCCACCGCGCTCGCGGTAGCCGATCAGCTCGCCGTCCACCCAGATCCGACCGGCGTTGATCTTCTCCAGGTGGTTGATGCAGCGCAGGAACGTCGACTTGCCGGAGCCGGAGGGGCCCAGCAGGCAGCAGACCTCGCCGCTGCGGACCTCCAGGTCGATTCCCTTGAGCACCTCGACCGACCCGAACGACTTGTGCACCTGCTCGGCCCGGACCATCGGCCCGAACTCCGCCGTCGGTGCGCCGGCCTGGGCCGGCACCGTCACCTTGGTCATCCGCCGTCCACCTTCCCGGTCGCGCCGCCCGCCTCCGCGGTGATCCCGCGCAGCTTGGTCTTCGCCCGCCCGCTGCGCCCGACGCCCCTGGAGAAGTGCCGCTCCAGGTAGTACTGCCCGACCAGCAGCACACTGGTCAGCAGCAGGTACCAGATGGTCGCCGCGACCAACATCGGGACGACCTGGTAGGTACGGCTACTCACGGCCCTGAGCTGGAAGAACAGCTCGGCCGAGACCGGCACGAAGGCCACCAGCGAGGTGTCCTTGAGCATGGCGATGGTCTCGTTGCCGGTCGGCGGGACGATCACCCGCATGGCCTGCGGCAGCACGATCCGGCGCAGGATCTGGGCGCGGGTCATACCCAGCGCCTGGGCGGCCTCCGTCTGCCCCTCGTCGACCGACTGGATGCCGGCCCGGACGATCTCCGCCATGTAGGCGGCCTCGGAGAGGCCCAGCGCCAGCATGCCGGCGACGAACCCGGTGAGGATGTCCACCGCCGAGAAGCCGAACAGCCGCGCCTCGAAGTCGTCGACCCCGAACAGGGCGCCGATCTGCCGGTCGAAGGGCAGGCCGAACTCGATCCGCGCCCAGAGGATGCCCAGGTTGCCGAAGAGGATCGCCAGCACCAGCCGGGGCACCGCCCGGAAGAACCAGGTGTACGCCCAGGCGACGCCGCGCAGGATCGGGTTCTCCGACAGCCGCATGATGGCGATGACGACGCCCAGCACGATGCCGATCAGCATGGCGGTCAGCAGCAGCGCGATGCTGCCGCGCACCCCCTCGATGATCGGCGGGCGGAACATCTCGTCGACCATGAACGACCAGTTGAACGCCTTGTTCGTCACCAGCAGGTGGACGAACATGGCCACCAGCACCCCGATCACGGCGACGGCGACCCACCGCCCGGGATGCCGCACGGGCACGGCCTGGATGGGTTCCGGCCGTGCCCGCTCGGGTGTGTCTGTTTCGACCGACATGGGTCAGCTGGTCGGGTTCAGCGCCGGGGTCGTGATGGCGCCGCCCTCGACGCCCCACTTCTTCAGCGCGGTCTCGTAGCTGCCGTCGGCGATGACCGCCTGCACGGCCTCCTTCAGCACCTCGGCGAACGCGGCCTGGTCCTTCTTCACCGCGTAGCCGTACGGGGCGGACTCGTAGATGTCGCCGAGCAGCTCCAGCTGGCCGTTGCTCTGCTTCACCGCGTACGCGCCGACCGGCGAGTCGGCCAGCATGGCGTCGTCCTTGCCGCTGACCACGGCGGCGGTGGCGTCGCTCTGCGCCTGGTACTGGTCGATGGTGATCGCCGGCTTGCCGGCGTCGGTGCACTTCTTCGACCGGGCGGTGATGTCGTCGAGCTGTACGGTGCCGACCTGCACGGCGATCTTCTTGCCGCAGGCGTCGTTCGGGTCGATCTTGGCCGGGTTGCCCGACTTCGTCGCCCACTGGGTGCCGGCGGAGAAGTAGCTGACCATGTTGACGGTCTTCATCCGCTCGGCGTTGATGGTGAACGAGGAGACGCCGATCTCGTACTTGCCGGAGTCCACGCCGGGCAGGATCGAGTCGAACGGCGCCGACTCGTACTCGGCCTTCAGGCCGAGCTTCTGCGCGACGGCGTTGAAGAGCTCGACGTCGAAGCCGACGACCGTCTTGCCGTCGGCGTCGAGGAACTCCGCCGGGGCGTACGTCGAGTCGGTGCCGACCTTGATCACGCCGTCGGCCTTGATGGCGTCGGGCACCTTCGCCGCCAGCGCCGAGTCGGCGGCGGCGGTGACGCTGGGTCCGGCGCCGGGCTGCTCGGTGCTCTCCTTCTCGCCGCAACCGGCGAGCGAGAGGGCGAGCAGCGCGGCACTCGTGGCGCCGAGCACGGCCCGGCGGCCACCAGAGATGTGGAACATGTCGTTCTCCTTGCGGTGAGGGGTGGCGGCCGGTCAGGCCACGCCGAGGTAGGCCTCTTTGACCGCCGGGTCGTGCAGCAGGTCCGCGCCGGTCCCGCTCTTGACGATCCGGCCGGTCTCCAGCACGTACGCCCGGTGCGCCCGGGCCAGGGCCTGCTGGGCGTTCTGCTCGACCAGCAGGATGGTGGTGCCCTGTTCGTTGATCTCGGTGATGATGTCGAAGATCTGCTGGATCAGCATCGGCGCCAGACCCATCGAGGGCTCGTCGAGCAGCAGCAGCTTCGGTCGGCTCATCAGTGCCCGGCCGACGGCCAGCATCTGCTGCTCGCCGCCGGAAAGGGTACCCCCGGCCTGCTTGCGCCGCTCTGCCAGGCGCGGGAACAGGTTCAGCACCCGGTCGAGGTCCTGGGCGATGCCCGCCCGGTCCCGCCGGGTGTAGGCGCCCATGTCCAGGTTCTCCAGCACCGTCATGCCCGGGAAGATGCCCCGACCCTCCGGCGCCTGGCACAGCCCTCGCCTGACCCGCAGGTCGGCCCGGAGCTTGGTGATGTCCTCACCGTTGAACCGGATGCTCCCGCTGGCAACCGGGCGGATCCCGGAGATGGCCCGCATCGTGGTCGACTTGCCGGCGCCGTTGGCGCCGATCAGGGCGACGATCTCGCCCTCGTCCACCGTCAGGCTGATGCCGTGCAGCGCCTGGATCCGCCCGTACAGCAGGCTCACGTCGTCGATCTCAAGCAGCATCGTCCGGCACCCCCAGGTACGCCGCGATCACCTTCGGGTTCTCCCGCACCTCGGCGGGCAGCCCCTCGGCGATCTTCTTTCCGAACTCCAGCACCACGATCCGGTCGGTGACCCCCATGACCAGACGCATGTCGTGCTCGATGAGCAGCACGGTCACGCCGGTGTCCCGGATCTGCCGGATGAGCTGGAGCAGTTCCTCCTTCTCCGCCGGGTTGAAGCCGGCGGCCGGCTCGTCGAGGCAGAGCAGCACCGGGTCGGTGGCCAGCGCGCGGGCGATCTCCAGCCGCCGCTGCTCGCCATAGGAGAGGTTGCGGGCGAACTCGTGCATCCGCTTGCGGATGCCGACGAACTCCAGCAGGCGCTCGGCCTTCTCCCGGCCCTCGCGCTCCTCCTTCCAGTACCGCGGCAGGCGGAACAGCGCGGAGATGACGCTGGTCTTGTGGTGCGCGTCCGCGCCGACCAGGACGTTCTCCATAGCGGTCATCTCGGGGAAGAGGCGGATGTTCTGGAACGTCCGCGCCATGCCCATCTTGGTGATCTGGTGCCGCTTCTTGCCGCTGATCTTCTGGCCACGGAACCGGATCTGCCCCTCGGTGGGCTGGTAGATGCCGGTCATCGCGTTGAAGCAGGTGGTCTTGCCGGCGCCGTTCGGCCCGATCAGACCGAGGATCTCCCCCTTGTACAGGGTGAAGTCCACCTCGTTCAGCGCCACCACGCCGCCGAAGCGCAGCGTGACGTTGTCGACCTCCAGCAGCGGCTCCCGGGTGGGCACCGCCTCCACGGCCGGCGCGCCGGCCTGCGCCGGAACGGCCGGCGTCTGCTCGGTGTCACTCACCGACGGTCACCTCCTTGCGGCGGTCCTTGAACTCCGCCGCACGTCGTCGGTTCGGGATCAGGCCCTCGGGCCGGAAGATCATCATGATCACCAGCACCAGGCCGAAGAACAGGAACCGGTACTCGTACAGCTCGATGCCGAGCAGCTCGATGCCGCGGAACCGCTCGATCATGTACGCCACCAGGCCACCACCGACGATCGCGCCGACGATGTTGCCGGAGCCGCCGAAGATGACCGCGGCCAGGATGATGATCGAGTTCAGCAGCTCGAAGTTCTGCGAGTTGACGAAGTTCTGCTTGCCCGCGAAGAGCGCGCCGGCCAGACCGGCGATCGCCGCGCCCGCCGCGAACGCCCACAGCTTGAACTTGAAGGTCGGCACGCCCATCAGCTGCGCCGCGTCCTCGTCCTCCCGGATCGAGATCCAGGCGCGACCGACCCGGCTGTGGGTCAGGTTCCGCACCCCGATCACCACCAGGATGATCAGCGTGAGCACCAGCCAGTAGTAGGGCCGGGCGTCGAGCACGCCGAAGATCGGCTTGCCGTCGGCGTACTGGCCCGGCGGGTGCGGGATCTGGTTGAAGCCCCGCTGGCCCTTCAGGAACTCGGAGCTGACCGCCCCGATTCGGATCATCTCGGCGAAGCCGAGCGTCACCAGCGCCAGGTAGTCGCCGCGCAGCCGCAGGGTCGGCGTGCCGAGCATCACGCCGGAGACCATGGTCAGGGCGATTGCCACCGGCACCGCCAGCAGCCACGGCCACAGCGTCTTGATGTCGCTGCTCGGCGAGGTCAGCACCGCGACGGTGTACGCGCCGACGGCGAAGAAGCCGAAGTAGCCCAGGTCGAGCAGGCCGGCGAAACCGACCACGATGTTCAGGCCGACGGCCAGCAGCACGTAGATCGAGACGGTGAACATCACCTGCGTGAAGTTCGCACCGGGGGTCGGGATCGGCCCGAGGTACTGGTAGAACTCCTTGTTCGGCAGTGCGTAGAAGAACACGATCACCGCGGCGAGCAGCGCCCAGCGCACCCAGCGCGGCGCGCCGCGCCACCGTTCCCCGGCCGCCTCTCGGCCGGAGCGCACCTTCTCCAGGACGGTCGTCATGCCCGTGCCCTCCCCAGCGACTCACCCAGCAGACCGGTCGGCCGGAACATCAGCAGCACCACCAGCACCGCGAACGCGGCGAAGTCCTTCCACTCGCTGCCGAACAGGCCGGAGGCGTAGTTCTCCACGACGCCCAGCAGCAGGCCGCCGAGCAGCGCGCCGCGCAGGTTGCCGATGCCGCCCAGCACCGCGGCCGTGAACGCCTTGAGGCCGAGCATGAAGCCGACGCTGTAGGTGAGGGTCTGGATCCGCACGTCGTAGAGCAGGCCCGCGACGCCGGCCATCGCGCCGCCGGCGATGAAGACCATCAGGATGATCCGGTCCTTGTTCACGCCCATCAGCGCGGCGGTGTTGGCGTCCTGCGCCACCGCCCGGATGCCGCGGCCGACCCGGCTGCGGTTGATGAACATGTCCAGCGCGATCATCATCACCAGCGCGGACCCGAGGGTCAGCAACTGGATGGCGTCGATCGGCACCCCGGCGATGTGGAACAACGGCTTGGAGCTGACCAGGGCCGGTGCGCCCTGCGGCAACCGGCGGGTCCAGATGCCGAACGCCTCGGCGATGGCGATGGACGCGCCGATCGCGGTGATCAGGAACGCCAGCGGCGGCGCGTTGCGCTTACGCAGCGGCCGGTAGGCCACCCGCTCGATGACCGTCGCGGTGCCCGCCGAGGCGATCGCCGCCGCGAGCGCCGCGACCAACAGGTAGAAAATGATCGTGCCGACGCCGCTGACCTGCGAGTTCTGGTCCAGGCCGAACCATCTCCAGGAGACCAGCGCAGCGAACGCGCCGGCGATGAAGACCTCGGAGTGGGCGAAGTTGATGAGTCTCAGCACGCCGTAGACCAGCGTGTAGCCCAGCGCGACCAGGGCGTAGATCGCGCCCTGCGTCAGGCCGGTCGTGGTGAGTTCTCCGAAGTTGGAGAACAGTCCGTCGAAGTTCAAGGGAGGGACGCTCCATCAGGGTCTGGAGAGAAAAAGGGGGTGCGGCCGGGAGCGAGCTCCCGGCCGCACCCGCGATCACAACTCAATCGCTGTAGCAGCGACCGGCGTCAGGACTTCGGGATCTCCTGGTCCGGGACGACCTTGCCGCCCTGGACCTTGAAGGCCCAGACCTTGACCTGCGCCGGGTCGAGCTCGCCGCCCTCGACGAACTTGTAGCTCGCCGCGACGCCCTCGCCGCTGTAGCCCTTCACGAACTCCAGCAGGCCCGCACGGGTGGTCTTGCCCGCCTTGATGCCGGCGAGCAGGATGTTCGCCGCGTCGTAGGCCGTGTCGCTGTAGGTGCCCGGGTCGGTGCCGTTGAGGGCCTTGTACTCCTGGGCGAAGGTGCCCCGCGCCTCGGTGGCCGGCTGGCACGGGCAGGTGAGGATGGTGCCCTCGGCCGCCGCCGCACCCGCGGAGGTGATGTACGCGCCGTCGTTGACGCCGTCACCGGCGATCAGCGGAGCGGTGACCCCGGCAGCGCTGAGCTGCTTGCGGATCAGGCCCGCCTCCTGGTAGTAGCCGCCGTAGAAGATGGCCTTCACGTTCGCGGCCTTGACCTTGGTGACCACGGCGGAGAACTCGGTCTGCTTGCCCTCGCCCTGGACCTTGTCCGAGCCGACGACCGCCGGGCCGAGCAGCTTCTTGACCTCGTCGGCCAGGCCGGCGCCGTACGCGGACTGGTCGTCGATGACGTAGACCTTGTCGGCCTTCAGCACGTTCTTGATGTAGTTGCCGGCCGCCGGGCCCTGGCTGAAGTCGTTGCCGACCGCGCGGAAGAAGGTCTTCCAGCCCTGCTCCGCAAGGCTCGGGCGGGTCGCGGAGGGGGTGATGGTGACCAGACCGGCCTCGTTGAACAGCGGACCGGCGGCCTCCGACTCACCCGAGTAGGCCGGGCCGACGATGCCGAGGATCTTCGTGTCGTCGATGGCCTTCTGGGCCAGACCCGGGGCCTGGTCCGGGCTGCCCTGCGAGTCCAGGGAGACCAGCTCGACCTTGCAGTCGGCGTTTTCCTTGTTGTACTTGTCGACGGCCAGCTTGACGCCGTTGTTCTCGTTGATGCCGAGCGCCGCCGAGCTGCCGGTCAACGCGCCGAAGAACGCGATCTTGTTGCCACAGGCTTCCCCACCGGACGCCGTGTCGTCTCCACCGCTGGAGCATGCGGTGCCGCCGGCGACGAGCGCCAGCATGGCCACCCCACCGATAACGCGCGCGAGCTTCTGCCTCAAGGCCCGAACCCTCCTCCGTCCCATGGTCCGAACCACCCGCTGCCTATTGGCCCTTGCGGGGGCGGACGAACCAGACCGTCGTCGCCGGTCTGGGGCCGGACGCTATCCCACCTTTCAGCTGTGACGAAAGCCCCAGCGGAGCGGGTTGACCGAACCGTTACACGCCGTGGCGGATTGGAAACGATCGCTGTAAGAACCGTCGGTCATGAATGGCCCTCGCCTTCGTTTCGTCGGTAACGGGCAGGTCAGCGCCCACTCCCTACCGATCAATGACCGGCAACCCGGTCCACCAGGCACGGGACGTTTGGCCGTCATCGGCGACCAACACCAGTCGATCCCCCTGGGCCGCCGCGGCCACCGCCGTGTTGCCGCCGTCGGGCACCACGGCAGGCATCGCCATCGTCCGCCACGAATCCCCCGAATCGACCGAGAGCCACAGTCCGCGACCGCCGCCGTCCCCGGTCACCGCCACCAGAGCACGCCCGGCCGGCACCAGACCGTCGACCGACGACACCCCCGGCCCCGGCACGCCGAACCCGCCGACCCGCCGCCACTCGTCCCCGGCCAGCCGCCAGGCCGCGAACCCCTCGCGCACCGGACCGACCGTCACCAGCCCGCCGTCGCCCACCGACGCCACCCGCTGCGCCTGGCCGCGCCCGTCCGCCGCCGGCAACGCCACCCGCCGCCAGGCACGGCCGTCCGCCGAGGCCCACGCCAGGGGCGCCAGCGCGGTCGCGCCCGGCGGCAGCACCGCCCCCACCACCCACCAGCCCGACGGCACGGCCACCGCGTCGTACGCCACCGTCCGGCCGCGCCCGTCACCGGCGAGCTCCGGCACACCCTCCCGGATGGTGAACCGCGCGCCGTCGGGGGACGTCCAGACCGCCGCGCCGTCGACCCGGGCCCCCGCGATCAGCCAACCGGCCGGCCCGGCGGCCAACCGGGCCACGCTCACCGCCCGCGGCCCCGCGTACAGTTCGAAGGGGGCCGGCACCTCCCGCAGCGCGCCGTCCGGGGCCTGCGCCCAGGTGCCCGTGCGGGGATTGCCGTGCACGCCGCCGTTCTTCGCCCCGAGCGCCGCCACCCGGCCGTCCCGGCAGGCGGCCGCGTACAGCACGTGCTGGCGGCCGTAGAAGCTCGACGCCGCCACCGGCAGCGCCGACCACGCCGCGCCGTCGGCGCTGCTCCAGGCCGCCGGCCGCGTCTCCCCCGCCGCGTCGGCCAGCCCGCCCACCACGTACCACCGGCCGGCGCAGGCCACGGCGTCGCGCAACAGCGGCCGGCCGGCCGCGCCCGGCGGCGCGGGCAGGCTCAGCGGCTGCCACGCCGGGCGCAGCGGCTCGGCGGTGGGCTCCGCCGGGGCCCGGTCGCAGCCGGCCAGCAGCGCGGCGGCCACACCGAGCACCGCCACCAGCCGCCGGGACCACATGGGATCAGATGTTATCGATCGGCCGGCCCGGCGGGGAGCCCGGTTCCACGGGCCCCGGCGTGTCGCGCCGTCCCGGTGCGTCGCCCCCGGGCCGTACGGTCGACCGCGACGGAGGGCCCGGCGCGGACTCCGAGCGGCCCGGCGTGTTCCGCCCCGGGTCAGGCGGTGGGCTGCGCGACCTCGCCGCCGGCGGTCTCGGCGAGGATCCGCTCGGCGACCTCCTTCATGGTCATCCGGTGGTCCATCGCCGTGCGCTGGATCCACTTGAACGCCTGCGGCTCGGTCATCCCGTAGGTCGTCATGAGCGCACCCTTGGCGCGCTCCACGGTCTTGCGGATCTCCAGCCGGTCGGTCAGCCCGGCGACCTCCGACTCCAGCGCGGCGATCTCGGAGTAGCGGGACAGCGCGATCTCCACCGCCGGCACCAGGTCGCTCTTCTGGAACGGCTTCACGAGGTACGCCATCGCGCCGGCCGCCCGGGCCCGCTCCACCAGGTCGCGCTGGCTGAACGCGGTCAGGATGATCACCGGGGCGATCCGGGCGCCGGCGATCCGCTCGGCGGCGGCCAGCCCGTCCATGATCGGCATCTTGATGTCGAGGATGACCAGATCGGGTTTGAGCTCCTCGGCGAGCCGGACGGCCGTCTCGCCGTCACCGGCCTCCCCGACCACCTCGTAGCCCTCTTCGACCAGCATCTCGGCGAGGTCCAGCCGAATGAGCGCCTCGTCCTCGGCGATCAGAACGCGCCTGCGCTCGACGTCCGTCTGCGTCTCCGCCACGAGCCACTCCCACCACTCTGTTCCCGGCACCCGCCGGTCCGGTACCGTCGTGCCTAGCGTAGTGGGTAACCTATGTGGCGCCGCCACAGCGTGGGTGGCGAAGTCCCCGTATTCCAACTGGCAGAGAAGCGGAGCTCAAACCTCCGACAGTGTGGGTTCGAATCCCACCGGGGGCACCGAAACTGTCGCACGTACGTACCAAACTCGTCGGCGTGCATCCACCGGAAGTACGCGCACGAGCGCACCAGGTCCACCGCTTGGGAGCGACGGTCGCGGAGACGGCCCGCGCCGTCGGGCTTCCCTACCGCACCGTGTGGGAGTGGTGCCGCCGGCCCGAGGCCCCGGTCCGGGGCACGGCGCTGCGCTGCTTCCGCTGCCGTCCCGGCGTCGACAATCGGACTCAGGCCCAGGCCTACAGCTTCCTGCTCGGCCTCTACCTGGGTGACGGCTATCTGGTGTCCTCCGCCCGGGTGCCGGATCGTCCTCACCGACTGGCAGCGGGAGATCGTCACCGCCCATCCCGGCGACTTCGTCCGCGGCCTGTTCCACTCCGACGGGTGTCGGACCACCAACCGGGTGACGGTGCGCGGCAAGCAGTACGTCTACCCGCGCTACATGTTCGTCAACGAGTCGGCCGACATCATGGGCCTCTGCCAGTGGGCGCTCGACCTGCTCGGGGTCGCCTGGCGGATGAACCGCCGCAACTCCCTGTCGGTCGCGCGTCGCGAGGCGGTCGCCGCCCTCGACCGCCGCGTCGGCCCGAAGTCCTGACCTGACGGTCGGAATCCCCGGCTGTTCGGCCCGATCGAAGGGGCCAGCCGCTCCGCGCGGTCGGAGAGACCCGCCGGCTCCGCGCGGTCGGCTGCTCGCCTCGCCCGCCCCGGCGGGGCTTCGGCTCGACGAGTGGAATCCATGGGTGCGACGCCGCGTCTTCGACACCCCTGGTGTTCCACCCGCGCCTCCAATGCGGCGGTCCGACGTGGCGAGGCGCCAGCCGTGCCGAGGTGCCGAGTCGTCGGGCGCGCGGACGTGCCGGCTCAGCCGAGTTCGGCGAGCGCCCCCGCCAGGTCCGCGCGCAGGTCCTCCGGGTCCTCCAGGCCGACGGAGACGCGCAGCAGCCCGCCGACCGGCTTGGCCCCCTCCTCGACGGGCCGGTGGGTCAGCGAGGCCGGGTGTTGGATGAGCGTGTCGACCCCACCGAGCGACACGGCGTGGGTGATCAGCCGGCAGCCGTCGGCGACGGCGGCCGCGGCGGGCGCGCCGCCGCGTACCTCGAAGGCGAGGAGGCTGCCGGGGCCGGTCATCTGCCGGCCGACGAGCCCGGCCGGGTCGTGCAGCGACGGGTGGTGCACCCGCGTGACGGCGGGGTGGGCGGCGAGCCAGGCGGCGAGTTTCTCCGCGCCGGCCTGCTGGGCGCGGACCCGCACCGGCAGGGTCTGCAGGCCGCGGTGCAGCAGGTACGCGCCGAGGGGGTGCAGGATCGCGCCGGTGAGCGCGCGGACCTGGCGCAGCCGGGCAGCCCAGTCGGCGTCGCAGGCGACGACTCCGGCGAGCACGTCGCCGTGTCCGCCGATGCTCTTGGTGGCGCTGTGCAGCACGAGGG
The DNA here is from genome assembly GCF_043204765.1 of Micromonospora sp. NPDC047730. Taxonomy (NCBI): domain Bacteria; kingdom Bacillati; phylum Actinomycetota; class Actinomycetes; order Micromonosporales; family Micromonosporaceae; genus Micromonospora; species Micromonospora sp. NPDC047730. The sequence goes on from NZ_JBIDCU010000019.1 coordinate 116,451, forward strand.
CGGCGCCGTGCCGGGTGGGCTGCTGGAGCACGGGGGTGGCGACGGTGTTGTCCACGAGCAGCGGGACGTCGCCGGCGGCTCGCGCGAGGGCGGCGATGTCGACCAGGTCGAGGGTGGGGTTCGCCGGGGTCTCGGCGATCACCAGGGCGGTGTCGGGGCGGACGGCGGCGGCGACCTCGTCCGCGTGGGCCCAGGTGACGGTGGTGCCGAGCAGGCCGGTGGCGAGCACGTGGTCGGTGCCGCCGTAGAGCGGGCGGACGGCGACGAGGTGGCGCTTCCCGTCCCGGGTGGCGGCGAGCAGCGTGGCGGTGAGGGCGGCCATGCCGCTGGCGAAGGCGACGGCGTCGCTGGTGCCTTCGAGGGCGGCGAGGGCGGTCTCGAAGCGGGCGACGGTGGGGTTCCACAGGCGCTGGTAGACGGCGCTGCCGCCGGCGGGGAGCGTGCCCCCGGTGGCGAGGGTCTCGTACGCGTCGCCGCCGGCGTCGACGGACGGCAGGGGGTTGGTGGTGGAGAGGTCAATGGGCGGCACGTGGACGCCGAGGGCGGCGAGGTCGTCGCGGCCGGCGTGCACGGCTCGGGTGTCCACGGTCGTCATGCCGGAAGGATCGAACATAGAGCCAGCAGTGGACAATAGTTCCGAAGATGATTCGGCTAGATTCCTATGATTGGCGCGGCGATTCGACGGAGGATGTCTCCATGCCCCTTGCGACGAACGATGTGCGGCGGTTCGCGACCCTGGACGACACCGATCGGGCGATCCTGTCCGAGCTGGCCGCGGACGGCCGGCTGCCGAACAACGCCCTCGCCGAGCGGGTCGGGGTGGCCCCCTCGACGTGCCTGACCCGCACCCGCGCGCTGCGGGAGTGTGGGGCGATCCGCGGGTTCCACGCGGAGGTGGACCCGGCGGCGGTGGGGCTGCCGTTGCAGGCGCTGGTGTCGGTGCGGTTGACCGCGCACGAGCGGGCGGTGGTGGACGCGTTCCGGGCCCGCTCGGTGCGGCTGCCGGGGGTGGTGTCGGTGTTCCACGTGGCGGGCGCGGAGGACTACGTGCTGCACGTGCGGGCCGCCTCGGCGGACGCGCTGCGGGACTTCGTGCTGGACCACCTGGCGGTGGACCCGGCGGTGCTGCACACCCAGACGAGCCTGATCTTCGAACAGGCCCGCGGCCTGGGCTGAGCACCCGGCGCGGGGCACCGCGTGAGCTTGGTTGCCCCGGGGAACAATTCGGGGGCCGGGCGGGTTGGCCAGCCGTGTGATCAACGTACCGCTGTCTGTTCTTGACCTTGCCCCGGTCGCGGCCGGTGCCACGGCCGGCGAGGCCCTGCGGCACACCACCGAGCTGGCCCGCCGCACCGAGGAGCTGGGATACCACCGGTTCTGGGTGGCCGAGCACCACAACATGCCGGGGATCGCGAGTTCCGCTCCGGCCGTGCTGCTCGCGCACCTGGCGGCGCACACGTCGACGATCCGGCTGGGCTCGGGCGGGGTGATGCTGCCCAACCACGCGCCGCTGGTGGTGGCCGAGCAGTTCGGCACCCTCGACGCGCTGCACCCGGGCCGGATCGACCTGGGCATCGGCCGCGCCCCGGGCACCGACCAGGTGACCGCGCTGGCGCTGCGCCGGACCATGGAGGGGCTGTCGGCGGAGGGCTTCCCCCGGGAGCTGGCGGACCTGATGAACTACTTCACCGGCGAGCGGCCGGGGCCGATCACGGCCACCCCGGGTCGCGGGCAGCAGCCGGCGATCTGGCTGCTCGGCTCGAGCGGGTTCAGCGCCCAGCTGGCGGGGATGCTGGGGCTGCCGTTCTCGTTCGCGCACCACTTCAGCTCGCAGCACACGCTGCCCGCCCTGGCGCTGTACCGGCAGAGCTTCCGGCCGTCGAAGTGGCTGGCCGAGCCGTACGCGATGGTGGCGGTCAACGCGGTCTGCGCGGACACCGACGAGCGGGCGGAGTGGCTGGCGGGACCGGGCGCGCTGTCGCTGCTGCGGCTGCGCTCGGGTCGACCGGGGCCCCTGGCCACGCCGGACGAGGCGGCGGCGTACCCGTACACCGAGATCGAGCGGGAGTTCGTGGCGCAGCGCCGGGAGGGTCAGGCGATGGGCTCGCCGGAGACCGTACGGCGGCAGCTCGGCGACCTGCTGGCGCGTACCGGCGCGGACGAGCTGATGCTGACCACGCTGGTGTACGACGTGGCCGACCGGGTGCGCTCGTACGAGCTGATCGCCGCGAAGGTGGCCGGTGGCCTGCGCCGGGACGGCTGAAACACGATCTTCACGTCGCCGTCACCGGGGAGACGCGCGGGCCGCCTAGGTTTGTCCCCGGTGGTGGTACGGCATCCCCGGTCGGGACGGGTCGGGGATGCCGCGGTGTGGGGCACCGGGCCGTGGCTGTGCGGATTCCGCGGCTGCAGCCCGGTGCCTGCCCCGTCCGCGACCGCCGTTTCCTTGCCGCCGACCCAAATTATTGATCAACTCAGGGCGTGGCTGAGCACATGACCCCGGACGAGTTCCGACGCGCCGGGCACGCGGTGGTGGACTGGATCGCCGACTACTGGGCGACGGTGGGGCAGCGCCCGGTGACGTCGCAGGACCCGCCCGGCGCGGTGGTCGCCGGGCTGCCGGCCGGCCCGCCCGAGCACGGCGAGCCCGTGGCGGCCGTCCTCGCCGACCTGGACACGCTGATCGCCCCGCGCCTGACCCACTGGCAGCACCCCGGGTTCTTCGGCTACTTCCCGGCCAACGTCTCCGGGCCCAGCGTGCTGGGCGACCTGGTCAGCTCGGGACTGGGCGTGCAGGGCATGCTCTGGGCCACCGGGCCCGCGTGCACCGAACTGGAGACGGTGATGCTGGACTGGCTCGCCGACCTGCTGGAGCTGCCGAAGCGGTTCCGCGCCGGCTCCGGCGGCGGCGGGGTGATCCAGGATTCCGCGTCCTCGGCGACGCTGGTGGCGACCCTGGTCGCGCTGCACCGGGCCGGCGGCGGCCGGTGGCGCGAGGTCGGCGTCGACCGCCGATACCGCGCCTACACGTCCACCCAGGGCCACTCCTCGATCGAGAAGGCCGCGCGGATCGCCGGGCTGGGCGCCGACGGCGTACGACCGATCGAGGTGGACTCCGAGACGCAGGCGATGTCCCCGGCGGCGCTGCGCGCGGCGATCGAGGCGGACCGGGCCGCCGGCGTGGTACCCGCCATCGTGGTGGCCACCGTCGGGACCACGTCCACGACCGCGATCGACCCGCTGCCGGAGATCGGCGCGATCTGCGCCGAGTACGGCGTCTTCCTGCACGTCGACGCCGCGTACGCGGGGGCGGCGGCGGTCTGCCCGGAGCTGCGGTTCGGGCAGGCCGGCCTGGAGTACGCCGATTCGTACTGTTTCGACCCACACAAGTGGCTGCTCACCGGCTTCGACTGCGACGCGTTCTGGGTCGCCGACACCGCCGAACTGATCGAGGCGCTGACCGTGCTGCCGGAGTACCTGCGCAACGCCGCCACCGAATCCGGCGCGGTGATCGACTACCGGGACTGGCAGGTGCCGCTGGGCCGCCGGTTCCGGGCGCTGAAGCTCTGGTTCGTGCTGCGCTGGTACGGCGCCGAGGGGCTGCGGGCGCACATCCGGTCCGGGGTGGCGCTCGCCGCCCGGTTCGCCGAGCGGGTCCGCGCCGACGACCGGTTCGCGCTGGTGGGGGCGCACCCGTACTCGCTGGTCTGCTTCCGGCTGCACGCCGACGACGAGGTCAACGCGGAACTGCTGGCCCGGGTCAACGCCACGGGTCGGGTGCACCTGACGCACACCCGGGTGAACGGCCGGTACACGCTGCGCCTGGCCGTCGGCTCGCCGCAGACCACCGAGGCCCACGTCGACGAGGCGTGGTCGCTGCTCCGCGACGCCGCGACCGTCCTCCTGCCCCGCTGACCCGCCACTCCCCCGCTAGCGCGGGTCGGGCGTGCCGGCGGTCGGCACCGGGATCCGGGTGCTCGTGCCGGAGACGGACGCCGGGGCCGGGACCGGGGTCGCGGCGAGGGCCGCCGCGGCGACGGCCCGCGCCCGGCGGGTCCGCAGCAGCGCCCGGACGGCCAGCGCCAGGGCAGCGACCCAGGCGGCGGCGAGCAGCGCGTAGACCGCCGGTCGGGCGGGGCCGCCGAGGTCGGCCGAGCGCATCAGCGTGCGGGCGTTGGTCAACACGATCACGCCGCCGATCGCCGCGCCGAGCAGTTGGGCGGGGACGATCCGGACCAGCCAGGCGGCGACCGGCGCGGCGATCAGGCCACCGACGAGCAGCGCGGCCACCATGGGCAGCAGGAAGCCCTCCGCGCCGAGGCCGATGAGGAAGCCGATGCTGGCGGCGCCGGCGACCACGAACTCGGCCGTGTCCACCGAGCCGATCACCCGGCGGGGCTCCAGCCGGCCGCTGACCAGCAGGGCCGGCGTGGCGACCGGCCCCCACCCGCCGCCGCCCGTGGCGTCGACGAAGCCGGCGACCAGGCCGAGCGGGCCGAGGAAGCGCCCCCGCAGCCGACCGGCCCGCCGGTCGGTGCGCAGCGGGCGGGAGAAGCGCACCAGCAGGTACGCGCCGAGCGTGAACAGGATGCCGGCCATCCACGGGGCCGCCGACTCGGTGGAGATCGTGCTGAGGAAGGTCGCGCCGGCGAACGCGCCGACCGCGCCGGGGACGGCGATCCGGGCCACCACCCGCCAGTCGACGTTGCCGAACCGCCAGTGCGCCACCCCGGCGGCGAGCGTGGTGCCGATCTCGGCCAGGTGCACCGACGCCGACGCGGCGGCCGGGGCGACGCCCACGAGCAGCAGCAGCGTGGAGGAGGTCAGCCCGTACGCCATGCCGAGCGCGCCGTCGACGAGTTGCGCGACGAGCCCGACCAGTGCGAGGACCAGCAGCTTGCGCACGAGCGCCCCCTGACTTTTCGGCATCTCCTATCGACTTGGTCGACAATGCGGCACGCGGGGTGCCGGGGTCAAGACTCCGACCGGTCAGTGAGACGACAGTGACGCGGATCCGGCGACAGGGGCGACGGTGACGCCGGCCCGGCGACAGGGGCGACGGTGACGCCGGCCCGGCGACAGGGGCGACGGTGACGCCGGCCCGGACGGCGCGGCGACGCGTCGACCGCCGGCGCGCGAGCCCCGGCGCCGGCCGGTTCGGCCCGGATCAGGTCCAGGCGCGGGGGTCGGCGGCCAGCTCCGTGACCCGCTCGGGCAGGGTGCCGGCGGCCACGTCGGCGACGGTGACCAGCTCCAGGATCTGGCGTTCGCTGGCCCGCAGGGCGATCCAGACCTCCTGGAGGGACCGGGCGGCGCCGTGGTAGCCGAGCTCCTCGGGCCGCTGCCCGCGTACGTGCGCGAGCGGGCCGTCGATCACCCGGATCACCTCGGCCAGCGAGATCTCCCCGCCCGGCCGCGCCAGCCAGTAGCCGCCCTCGGGGCCGCGCTGGGCGTGCACGATGCCGCCGCGGCGAAGTTGCAGCAGGATGCTCTCCAGGAACTTCGGCGGGATCTCCTGGGCGCGGGCGATCTGCTCGGCGGTCACCGGCCGACCTCGCCCGGCCCCGGCGCCGCCGGTCACCGAGGCGAGCTCGGCGACCGCACGGAGGGCGTAGTCGACCCGGGCGGAGAGGCGCATGCCGGCAAGGTTAACCCGCTGGTCACCCCGGCCGACCGATCACCCCTCGGCCGATCGGCCGACGGCGATGTGCCGCCCCGGCTCGGCGTCACTCCCCGACGCGGCGCAGCAGCCCCTCCTGCACGGCACTGGCGATGTGTCGGCCGTCCGTGGTGAACAGGCGACCCGTGGCGAGCCCCCGCGCGCCGGAGGCGGACGGGCTCCAGCAGTCGTAGAGGAACCACTCGTCGGCGCGGAACGGCCGGTGGAACCACAGCGCGTGGTCGAGGCTGGCCCCCACCACCCCGCCGGGGCCCCAGACCTCGCCGTGCACCGACAGCACCGAGTCGAGCAGGGTCAGGTCGGAGGCGTACGTCAGCGCGCAGGCGTGCAGCAGCGGATCGTCGGGCAGCTTGCCGTCGATGCGCATCCAGACCCGCTGGTGCGGGTCGGCCGGCCGGTCGCCGGGGCGCACCCAACCGGGCTCGCCCACGTAGCGCACGTCGATCGGGCGCGGGATCTGCGCCCAGATGCCGAGCCGCTCGGGGTAGCGGGAGAGCCGGTCGGTCATCGTCGGGACCTCGTCCGGCCCCGGCACGTCGGGCGGCGTGGGCGCGTGGTGGTCCAGGCCCTCCTCGGGACGGTGGAACGACGCCGACATGAAGAAGATCGGCTTGCCGTGCTGGAGCGCCACGGAGCGGCGCACCGAGAAGGAGCGGCCGTCGCGGATGTTCTCCACCTCGTACACGATCGGCTCGCTCGGGTCGCCGGCGCGCACGAAGTAGCCGTGCAGGGAGTGCACGAAGCGCGCCGGGTCGACCGTCCGGCCGGCGGCCACCAGGGCCTGGCCGGCGACCTGGCCGCCGTACACCCGCTGGGGGCCGACCGGCGGGCTCATCCCCCGGAAGGTCATCTCGCCGGTGTGCTCCAGGTCGAGCACCTCGAGGAGCTGGTCGACCGCGGCCTGGCCGACCGCGACCTCCGCGGCACTCACTGAAGTGCTCGCGCGGACGCCGCGTCGACCAACGACCCGAGCTGGTGTACGCGCAGCGTGTTGGTCGAGCCGGGGGTGCCGGGCGGGCTGCCGGCGACGATCACCACGTGGTCGCCGGGGTTGGCCCGGTTGAGCCCGAGCAGCGCCTGGTCGACCTGGCGGAACATGTCGTCGGTGTGCTCGACGAACGGCATCAGGAAGGTCTCCACGCCCCAGGAGAGGGCGAGCTGGTTGCGCACCTCGGGCACCGGGGTGAACGCGAGCAGCGGCAGGTCGCAGTGCAGCCGGGACAGCCGCCGCACGGTGTCGCCGGTCTGCGAGAACGCCACCAGGGCCTTCGCGCCGATGGCCCGGGCGATCGAGGACGCCCCGACGGTGAGCGCGCCGCCGTGCGTACGCGGGTCGTGCTGGAGGCGCGGCACCCCGATCGAGCCGGACTCGGTGGTGGTGACGATCTTCGCCATGGTGCTGACGGTGAGCACCGGGTACTTGCCGACGCTGGTCTCGCCGGAGAGCATCACCGCGTCCGCCCCGTCGAGCACGGCGTTGGCCACGTCGGAGGCCTCGGCGCGGGTCGGGCGCGAATTCTCGATCATCGAGTCGAGCATCTGGGTGGCCACGATGACCGGCTTGGCGTTCTCCCGGCAGAGCTGCACGGCGCGCTTCTGCACCAGCGGGACCTGGTCGAGCGGCAGCTCCACGCCGAGGTCGCCGCGGGCGACCATGACCCCGTCGAAGGCCAGCACGATCTGCTCCAGGCAGTCGACCGCCTCGGGCTTCTCCACCTTGGCCAGCACCGGCCGGTGCACCCCGACCTCGGTCATGATGCCGTGCACCAGCTTGATGTCGTCGGCGGAGCGGACGAAGGAGAGCGCGATCAGGTCGACGCCGAGGCCGAGGGCGAAACGCAGGTCCTCGGCGTCCTTCTCGGACATCGCCGGGACGCTGACCGCCACGTTGGGCAGCGAGACGCCCTTGTTGTTGGAGACCGGGCCGCCCTCGGTGACCAGGCAGCGGATGTCGTTGCCGGTGACGTCGGTGACCTCGACGGCGACCCGGCCGTCGTCGATCAGCAGCCGGTCGCCGGGCTTGACCTCCTGCGGAAGCTTCCGGTAGGTGCAGGAGACCCGGTCCTTCGTGCCGAGGACGTCGTCGCCGGTGATCACGACCGAGTCGCCGGTGCGCCACTCGTGCGGGCCGTCGGCGAACCGGCCGAGCCGGATCTTCGGACCCTGCAGGTCGGCGAGCACGGCCACCGGGCGTCCGGCCGCCTCCGCGGCCTCGCGGACCAGCCGGTACACCGCCTCGTGGTCGGAGTGGCTGCCGTGGCTGAAGTTGAGTCTCGCCACGTTCATACCGGCCTCGACGAGCCCCCGGATCCGCTCCGGGGACGAGGTGGCAGGACCAAGAGTGCAGACGATCTTCGCGCGGCGTGTCACGCCCATCAGGCTAGTCTCTCCTCCGGGTCGGACTGCGGGCCGACCCCTCGCGGGCTGCGGAAAATTGTCCAACGACGCGCGTCACGCGCGCAGCCGGCGGGCGGAACCCACGCCGGGACGTTGAGACGGCGGGCAACGGCGACCGCGCGCCGGAATCGTACGCCCCCGGCGCCACCGGGCACCGGGGTGCTCCCGGCCGGCGCGCCCGCCGTCGATGGCCGGCCCACGCCGTGCCGCGCCCTGGCCGCACACCCGCGGCGCGGACGTCCGCCCGGCCCTACCCGCGCACACTCGCCCCGCCCGACCCGCGGGCGGCCTGGCCCGCACGCCCGACCCCGCTCCCCGGCCGATCCGACGGGTTCTGCTGATGGCGCCGGAGGGGTGCCGGCGCAATGGTGGCGATGCCGTTCCACGGTCGCAGGTGCCCGACCGGGTCGCTCGCGCGTCGGGGGGCGGACCGCCGCGGGAGGCCGGCGGTGCACGCCGGGACGGCGGCCCGCGCCGCGCGCCACGGTGCGCCGGGCGTCCGGCGGAACCGCTCAGGTCTGCGTCTTGACCAGTGGGAACTCCAGCGAGCCCGCCGGGCAGAGAAAGGTCATCACGTCCACCCGGTAGAGCCCGGCCTGCACCGCCGGGTCGGCCTCCATCACGCTGCGCACGTCGTCCACGGAACCGGTCCGGGCCAGACCGAAGCCGATCGGCGGGTCCGGCTCGCGGGCCTGGCCGTCCACCGAGCCGGCGACCAGGATGATCCCCCGCCGCTGGAGGGCCTGCATGTGCGCGAGGTGCTCGGCCTGCAACCGCTGCACCGTCTCCGCCGGCAGCGCCCGTCCGGCCGCGCCGGGATACAGCACGATGCACTCGTACGTGTCGAGCGCGAAGTCGACCTGCGGCACTCCCGTCATGGGCGCTCCCTCCCGCGTCGCGCCGCGCGGCGACCCGTGGTCGACGCCGACCGGCACGGGCCCAGCGTCGCACGCGCGGGCGGCCCGCACGGGCGCTCCGGTCAACTCCGCCCACGCCCCGGCCCGGTTGCCGCCCCGCTGCGCCCTTTCCCCCCACACGGCCCCCGTCCACGCCAGGGCCACGGCACGGCGCCGCGTGCGCCGCCGCAGGCCCACCTCGACCACCTGCCGGCCCCGGTGCACGTACGGCCCTGAGCGCCGGTGTCGCCGGTCGCGCACCTGGAGGAGATCGTCGCCGCGGCCGAGGTGCGGCTCACCGACGACGAGTACGAGGCCCTCGCCAGGGCGGCCTGACGCGGGGCGGGCGGCGCGCCATCCGCCCCGGCTGGTCCGCTACAGGGCGAGGCAGTCCGGGCGGATCGGGGTGTCGCGCAGCGCCTGCCGGACCACGGTGTACGTGGTGCCGTCCAGCACGAGCCCGAGGTGCCCGACGATCCGCAGCGGGCACGCCGCCTGGATCAGCACGTTGGTCGCGCCGTCGGCGAGCGAGGCGTTGTCGACCGGCCGGACCAGCTCGTCCTGCCACGTCCGGACCGTGGTCCAGCGGACCGCGCCGGGAGTGTCGTCGCCGCCGTTGAGGTCGGCGAGGAAGTCGGAGCCGATCGACATCTGCTGACAGGCGACGACTCCGGCGCAGCTGCCGAGGCCGACGACCCGCAGGATGTTCGCGACGTACGTGCCCTGCTGGGGGCTGCCGAGGCTGACGTAGCGGCCGACGGCCGACGCGCCGCCGAGGAACTTCACGTACCAGCGGGAGACCAGCCCGCCCTCGGAGTGGCCGACGACGTCCACCTGGGACGCACCGGTGACGGACCGGACCTGCTCGACGTACGCGGCGAAGGCGCGGGCGGAGTCGCGGATGTCGCCGAAGCCGAGGCCGGGCAACTGGTAGACGAAGACCCGGAAGCCGTCGGCGCGCAGCCGGGCGGCGATCGGCTCGTACGCGATGGATAGGCCGATCAGGCCGCCGACGACGATGACCGGGTTGGCAGTGGCGGTGGCAGCCGGGGCTCCCGTGGCGGGGCGATCGCGGGCGGCCGTCGCGGCGGTGGCCGGGACGAGCAGCACGGCGGCGGTGGCGGCGACGGCGAGGATCTTTCGGAGCAGCATGGCTGCACCTCCGGCGGGAGGTACCCGGAAACCCGGGACGGCGGGCGGGGGGTGTCCCTATGGGTTTCGTCAAGCTGTGATCGGCGGTGTGGGGCGGGGCTGGTAGGGGATCTTGTCGCGGAGCATGGCGAACAGGACGTC
>NZ_JBIDCU010000020.1:0-31385 GCF_043204765.1 Micromonospora sp. NPDC047730
CCACAAGTTGCCGCTCACAATTCCCCGCCGTCACCTCAGCCGCCACCACCCCTTCCACCAGGTACGGCACGTTGGCCGCACGCTTCCAGGGCCAGCATCGCCCCCGAGACCCTCGACTGGCCAACCGGTCACCCAGCCGCCCGAAGGCGTCTTCGATCGCGGCGCGCTCCAACAGAGGATGGTCAAAGCTCACGCGACGTTCAACTCCTGCGCCGACACGTATACGCCACGCCGCCGGAACGCCGCCGGAGCATGCATCACGGCGTCTACCCGAGCAGCACGCGTGGTGAAGGGGAACCAGAACCGCCGCAGCGACCGCGTCTCAGTGCACCACGCCCATCCTTGGCCGCCAGGTGCTCCGCCAACGCCGCGAGGAACTCATTCCAATGCTCGCCCCCAGTAAGAGCCGGCTCCTCCTCCAGCAGACCAGCGCGCTCTGGCCTGCTGGGCGGCGATGATGGTCAGGATGGCCAGGCAGCCTGAGTATCGGGCTCACGACCCAGCCGAGCAGCCCGGTCACTTCTGAAACAGGCCTAGAAGGGCGGGATGGTTGCCCATCCCGCCCTTCGCTCCAGCAAGCACGTCGGGTACGAGCACCACCGCATCTGAGGCACCGCTACCACTCCGTCGTCTCCTAGACGCGCTCAAGCGGGTGGCTTCGCGGATCATCGGCCCAAACCCAGGCGTTTCTCCGGCGAGGCGGTTGCCGTACCAGTGCCACTCTGGAAGTTGTTAAGCTGGTGCTGCGCGGCGGAGACCGCGATGAGAGTGCGAGGGAGCGGGCTGTGGTGACGGGGGACGACGACATCTCGGGGTGAGCGGCCCCGGCCGCCTGCTGCCGGCCTGCGCCGGTGCGGCGTGTCTCGTCGTAGACCTGTCTGCCCGACCGGGGCGTCTGTCGCGTCCCCGGCTCTCTTTCGAGGGTGTCTCCCCGATGTCTGACGTCTGCATTGTTTGTACGAACCTGTCCTTTTCCTGGCCGGACGACACTCCGGTCTTCCAGGACCTGTCCTTCACCGTGCCGCCCGGCCGTACGGGCCTGGTCGCGCCGAACGGCGCCGGCAAGACGACCCTGCTCCGTCTGATCGCGGGCGACCTCACCCCGACCGGTGGCAGCGTGACGGTCGAGGGTGTGCTCGGCTACCTGCCGCAGGACCTGCCCCTGGCCGGTGACCTGACCGTCGCGGAGGTGCTCGGGGTCGACGCGACCCTCGCGGCCCTGCGCGCCATCGAGGCGGGTGACGCGGCGGAGGAGCACTTCACGGCCGTCGGGGACGACTGGGACGTGGAGGAGCGCAGCCGCACCGAACTCGACCGGCTGGGCCTCGGTGACGTGGGGTTGGACCGGCGCCTGCGCACTCTCAGCGGCGGGCAGGTGGTGTCGCTCGGCCTGGCGGCGCAACTGCTCAGGCGCCCGGACGTGCTGCTGCTGGACGAGCCGACCAACAACCTCGACATCGACGCGCGGCACCGGCTGTACGAGGTGCTGGAGGGCTGGTCCGGGTGTCTGCTGGTGGTCAGCCACGACCGGGTCCTGTTGGACCGGATGGACCGCGTCGCCGAGCTCGACCGTGGTGAGGTGCGCCTGTTCGGCGGGAACTTCACCGCGTACGAGGAGGCGTCGCGCGTGGCACGCGAGGCGGCGGAGCGGACCGTGCGCAGCGCCGAGCAGGACGTGAAGCGGGAGAAGCGGGAGATGCAGCAGGCCCGGGAGCGGGCCGACCGCCGGGCCAGCAACGCCGCCCGCAACCTCGGCAACGCCGGCCTGGCCCGCATCGTCGCCGGTGGGCTCAAGCGCAGCGCCCAGGAGTCGGCCGGCCGGGCACAGCAGGCGCACGCCAACCGGGTCAGCGAGGCCCAGACCCGGCTCGACGAGGCCAGCCGGACGCTGCGCGACGACCAGGCCCTGACCCTGGACCTGCCCGACACCACCGTTCCCGCCGGCCGCACCGTGTTCGCCGGCGAGCGTATGCAGGTCCACCACGGCGACCGGGCCGTCTTCGCCGGCGACGGCGCCGACCTGACCATCCGGGGACCGGAGCGGATCGCGCTGACCGGCCCCAACGGCGCGGGGAAGTCCACCCTGCTGCGTCTGTTGCAGGGTGACCTCCACCCGGACGCCGGGCAGGTGCACCGCGCCGCCGGCCGCGTCGCGTACCTGTCGCAACGCCTGGACCTGCTGGATCTCGACCGGACGGTCGCGGAGAACTTCGCCGCGTACGCCCCCGACCGGCCGCAGGCCGAACGGATGAACCTGCTCGCCCGGTTCCTGTTCCGCGGCGCCCGAGCCCACCTCCCCGCCGGCGTGCTCTCCGGCGGCGAACGGCTGCGCGCCACCCTCGCCTGCGTCCTCTACGCCCAGCCGGCACCCCACCTGCTGCTGCTCGACGAACCCACCAACAACCTCGACCTGGTCAGCGTGGGCCAACTGGGGAGCGCCCTCACCGCCTACCGGGGCGCGTTCGTGGTGGTCAGCCACGACGAACGGTTCCTCACCGACATCGGTGTGCAGCGGTGGCTCCGCCTCGATGACGGTCACCTGCGCGAGATTCCCGCACCCGACCGCGCCTGACCGCCGACTCCGCCCTGCTCCGGGCCACGGGCCGTGCCGGCCCGTGGCCCGGGGGCACCCCGAAGGTGACCCTCCATGCCCGAAGCACTGCTCGCTCACGACCTCGTCCATACCCGCGGCAGCCGTCGCGTGCTGGACGGGGTCTCCCTCACCGCGGCCCCCGGCCGCCGGATCGGCCTGATCGGCGAGAACGGCACCGGCAAATCCACCCTGCTCCGCCTGCTCGCCGGTGCGGACGAACCGGACGCCGGCACCGTCGTTCGGCCACCGGACCTCGGCTACCTGCCGCAGGAAGCCCCCTACGACCCGACCGCGACCGTGGGGGACGTGCGCGACGACGCCCTGCGCGAGGCCCGTGCCGTCCTCACCGACCTCGATCGGCTCGCCGACCGGCTCGCCGGCACCGCCGACGACACACCCGACCACGAACGGCTGCTCGCCGAGTACGGCGATCTGCTCGACCGCGCCCAGGACATCGACGCCTGGGGCGCCGAGCGACGTGCCGGCATGGTCCTCGCGGCACTCGGTCTCGGCGATGTGGCACCGGAGCGGGCGCTCGCCGCGCTCTCCGGCGGCCAGCGTGGCCGGCTCGCACTCGCCGCCCTGCTCATCCGCCTGCCCTCGGCGTTGCTGCTCGACGAACCCACCAACCACCTCGACGACGCCGCGGCGGCCTTTCTCGAGCAGCAGTTGCGCGACCTGCCCGGAGCCGTCGTCGTAGCCAGCCACGACCGGGCCTTCCTCGACGCGGTCTGCACCGACCTGATCGATCTCGACCCCGCTGTCGCCGGCCCGGTCCGCTTCGGCGGCACCTACCGCGACTATCTGGCTCACCAGCGCAACGAGCGGGAGCGCTGGCAGCGACGCCACGCCGAACAGCAGGAGGAACTGGCCGAGCTACGCCGGCAGCTCGCGGTGACCGCGCACGAGGTCGCGCCGGGCCGGGACCGGCGCGACAACGAGAAGATGGGATACGGCCACACCGCCGGCAGGGTGCAGAACCAGATTGCCCGACGGGTACGCGCCGCCGGCCGTCGGCTCGACGACCTCGAACGTACCGCCGTCGCGTCACCACCCGAACCGCTGCGGTTCCGCGCCACCGCGCTCGCCACCGCCACCGCCGACGGGACCATCGTCAGCCTGCGTCACGTGCGGATACCCGGCCGACTCACCCTCGACCGTCTCGACCTCGCCGCCACCGACCGGCTGCTGGTCACCGGCGCCAACGGTGCGGGCAAGTCCACGCTCCTCGCCGTCCTCGCCGGCCGACTGGACCCGGCCGGTGACGTCCGGCGCCGCCCCGACCTGCGCATCGGCGTACTGACCCAGGACACGGTGTTCGACCGGCCCGAGCGCACCGCCGAGGAGATCTACGCCGACGTCCTGGGCCAGGTACGCGCCGACGACGTACCGCTGGACGACCTCGGTCTACTCACCGCCCACGACGCGCGCCGGCCGGTCGGCGAGCTGTCGGTCGGCCAGCGACGCCGGCTCGCCCTGGCCCTGTTGGTGGCCGACCCACCCGACCTGCTGCTGCTCGACGAGCCCACCAACCACCTCTCGCCCCGACTCTGTGACGAGCTGGAGGACGCCCTCGGCGGCAGCCCCGGCGCCGTCGTGGTCGCCAGCCACGACCGGTGGTTGCGCTCCAGGTGGCACGGACGCGAGATCCAACTCCGCGGCACCTGAACGGGTGCCTGCCACGGCCTGCACGGCGAACGCGGGGTGAGCATCGAATAATTCGATGCTCACCCCGCAAAGCGTTCGGGCTGTTCATGCTGGCTGATCCCCGATAGGGTCCCCGCCATCGTCTCAGGCAGGAGGTTTCCGGTGGTCAGGAAGCGTGCGCTTCGCGTTGTCGTCGGTCTCGCCGCACTCTCACTCGCCGTCGCCGGCTGCGGACGGTCGACCAGCGGCCAGACGCCGCAGGCCGGTGGTTCCGCCTCGGTCGCCGCCGACGCCAAGGCTGCCGACCTGGTCCCGGCCACCCTCAAGGAGAAGGGTGTGCTCCGGGTCGCCACGGCCGAGGGCTACCCGCCGATGGAGATGTACAAGGAGGGGACCCAGGAGCTGACCGGCGTCGACCCGGACCTGGCGGCGGCGATCGCCGGGCGGCTCGGCCTGAAGCTGGAGATGACCAACGCCAGCTTTCCCGGCCTGATCCCGGGCCTGCAGGCCGACCGCTGGGACCTGGCGATGTCCTCGATGAGCGACACCGAGGAGCGCCGTAAGGCCGTCGACTTCGTCGACTACTTCCAGGCCGGCGGCGCGATCATGGTGGCGAAGGGCAACCCGGCCGGGGTGAAGGATCTGGCGGACCTGTGCGGCCGGGCCGTGGTGCTCGCCAAGGGCAGCTCCAACCTCGCCATCGGGGAGAAGCAGAACGCCTCGTGCGCCAAGAAGATGACCATCTCGCAGAGCGAGGACGCCCCGACCGGCCTGCTGCAGATCGACGCCGGGCGCGCGGTGGCCACCATCGTCGACTACCCGGTGGCCAAGATGCTCGCCGGACAGAGCGGCAAGTACGAGGTCCTGGAGGCCCAGTACGAGGCCGGCCCGTGGGGCATCGCGATCGACAAGAAGGACAGCCAGCTGCGGGACGCCGTCCAGCGGGCCCTCCAGGAGCTGATCGACACGGGTGAGTACACCAAGATCCTCGAGAAGTGGGGCGTGCAGGGCAGCGGTGTGCAGACCGCGACGGTCAACGACCAGAAATGAGCACACCGGTGGATGCGACCGTCAAGGGCCCGGCTCCGGCCGGGCCCGCCGGCCCGGAGGTGAACCGGATCAGCCACCCGCTGCGACCGGGGCGCTGGCTGGCCGCCGGGGCGACCGCCCTGATCCTGGCCTGGCTGGCCTGGACCATTGCGATCAACCCGAACCTGCACTGGGACATCGTCGTCGAGTACCAGTTCGACTCGGTCATCCTGGAAGGGCTCTGGGTCACCGTTCAGCTCACGGCCGCCTCCATGGCGATCGGCGTGGTGCTCGGCGTCATCGTGGCGCTGATGCAGGTCTCCGACAGCCGTACCCTGCGCGCCGGCGCCATGGCATACGTCTGGTTCTTCCGCGGCACGCCGCTGCTGGTGCAGCTGATCTTCTGGTTCAACATCGCGCTGATCTTCCCCGAGATCGGGCTGGGCGTGCCGTTCGGCGGCCCGAAGTTGGTGACCTGGGAGACGAACACCCTGGTCACCGGATTCGTCGCGGCGCTGCTCGGGCTGAGCATCAACGAGGGCGCCTACATGAGCGAGATCGTCCGGGCCGGCCTGCGCTCGGTCGACCCCGGCCAGCAGGAGGCCGCGGCGGCGTTGGGCATGTCGCGCATGAAGATCATGAAGCGGGTGGTGCTGCCCCAGGCGATGCGGATCATCGTCCCGCCGACCGGCAACCAGTTCATCTCCATGCTGAAGACCACCTCGCTCGTCTCGGTGATCGCCGGCGCCGACCTGCTCACCGTCGCCCAGCGGCTCTACCTGACCAACTTCGAGGTGATCGCCCTGCTGATCGTCGCGTCCATCTGGTACCTGGTCCTGACCACCGTCGCCAGCATCGGCCAGTACTACCTGGAGCGCCGATTCAGCCGCGGCTTCGGTGCCACCGCTCCGGGCACCCTGCGCGGGCGGATCACCCGCAACCTGCGCTTCACGGGGAGCGCGCGATGACCCCGCCGATGGTGCAGTGCCGGTCCCTGCGCAAGAGCTTCGGCCGCCTGGAGGTGCTGCGCGGCATCGACCTGACCATCGAACGCGGCCGGGTGGTCTGCGTGGTCGGCCCCTCCGGATCCGGCAAATCCACCCTGCTGCGCTGCCTCAACCACCTCGAGGAGCCGCAGGCGGGTCGGGTCTACGTCGACGGCGAGCTGATCGGGTACGAGGAGCACGGCGGCCGGCTGCGACCGCTGCCGGACGCGCGACTGCGCCGGCAGCGCGAGTCGATCGGCATGGTCTTCCAGCGCTTCCACCTGTTCCCGCACCGCACGGCCCTCGAGAACGTGATGGAGGGCCTGGTTGCGGTGAAGGGCGTCCGGGCGGCCGACGCGCGACGGCGCGCCGCCGACCTGCTCGACCGGGTCGGCCTGGCCGACCGCGCCCACCACTACCCGGCACAGCTCTCCGGCGGCCAGCAGCAGCGGGTGGCCATCGCGCGGTCCCTGGCCATGTCGCCGAAGCTGATGCTCTTCGACGAGCCGACCTCGGCGCTCGACCCGGAACTGGTCGGCGAGGTGCTGGAGGTGATGAAGGACCTCGCGGCGAGCGGGATGACCATGATCGTGGTGACCCACGAGATGGGCTTCGCCCGGGAGGTCGGCGACCACCTCGTCTTCATGGACGAGGGCCTGATCGTCGAGCAGGGGCCACCCCACGAGGTGCTCGCCGCGGCGCGGCACGACCGTACCCGCGCCTTCCTGTCCAAGGTTCTCTGATGACGCGGTTGGACCTGCTGGTCACCGGCGGCGACGTGATCGACGGCAGCGGCTCGCCGGCCCGCCCCGCCGACGTGGGCGTCCGGGACGGACGAATCGTGCTGCTGCCGCCGGGCGGTCGCGCGCCCGCCAGCGAGGTCATCGACGCGACCGGGCTGGCCGTCACCCCGGGCTTCATCGACGTGCACACCCACTCCGACCTGCTCGCCGGCGACGACGCGCAGCGGGAGGTGCTGCGCCGGGCGCCACTGCTCCAGGGCGTCACCACGGAGATCTGCGGCAACTGCGGGATCAGCCCCTTCCCGGTCCCACCCGAACGCGCTGGCCCGGTGCGGGAGCTGCTCGCCGCGACCTTCGGTCCGCCCGCGTCGGCGTACGCGTCGTTCGCCGAGTTCGCCGACGCGCAGGGCGTGGCCCGGCGCAACCACCTCGCTGCCCTCGTCGGACACGGAACGTTACGCGCCGCGGTGGTCGGCTTCGCCCAACGGCGGGCCACGCCCGACGAGACCCGGCGCATGTGCCAGTTGCTCGACGAGGCGCTCGCCGCGGGCGCGGCCGGGTTGTCGACCGGCCTGATCTACTCCCCGGGCGTCAACGCCGGCACCGACGAGGTCATCGCGCTGGCCCGGGTCGCGGCCGCGCACGGCAAGCCGTACGTGACGCATCTCCGTGACGAGATGTCCCAGGTCGAGTCGGCCCTCGAGGAGGCCGTCGAGATCGCCACCGCGGCCGGGGCGGCGCTGCAGGTCTCGCACCACAAGACGGCCGGGCGGCGCGCCTGGGGCGCCACCGTCCGCACCCTCGCCCGACTCGAACGGGCGCGCGCCGAGGGACTCGACGTCACCTGCGACGTCTACCCGTACACCGCGGGCAGCACAGCCCTGCACGCGATGCTGCCGCCGTGGCTGATCGCCGACGGGGTGCCCGCGATGCTCACCGCCGTCGCCGATCCGACGGTCCGCGACCGGATCCGGACCGACCTGGTCGCCGGGGTGCCGGGCTGGGAGAACACCGTGGGAA
Organism: Micromonospora sp. NPDC047730; assembly: GCF_043204765.1. Lineage (NCBI taxonomy): Bacteria > Bacillati > Actinomycetota > Actinomycetes > Micromonosporales > Micromonosporaceae > Micromonospora > Micromonospora sp. NPDC047730. The sequence continues at coordinate 8,019 of NZ_JBIDCU010000020.1, forward strand.
ACGGCGGCTGGGACCTGATCCGGGTCGCGTCCGCCGCGCGCAACACCGACGCCCAGGGGCACACGATCGCCGAGCTGGCCGCCGCGCGTGGCGTCGACCCGGTCGACTACGCCTGCGACCTGCTGGCCGCCGAACGCGGCGACGTCACCATCCTCAGCCACTCGATGCACGAGGACGACGTACGCCGGGTGCTGGCCAGCCGGCTGACGATGCTCTGCTCGGACGGCGTACCGAAGGGGGGCCGCCCGCACCCCCGGTGGGCGGGCAGCTTCGCCCGGGTCCTCGGCCACTACGTTCGTGACGTGGGACTGCTGGAGCTGGCGGAGGCGGTGCACAAGATGACGGCGATGCCCGCCCGCCGCTTCGGCCTACCAGACCGCGGGCTGCTCGCCGACGGGTACGCCGCGGACCTGGTGGTCCTCGACCCGCAGCGGGTCGCCGACGGCGCCACGTACGACGATCCGCTGGCGCCTCCGCACGGCGTGCGGTGCGTGGTGGTCGGTGGCCGGATCGTGGTGGACGGCGGCGAGGTCACCGACGCGCGGCCGGGCCGGGTGCTGGCCGTGCCGGGCCGGCGGCCCGCCCGGCCGGGGCCGCGATGAGGCCGGCGGTGCGGGTCGGGGCGATGGTGCGCCGGCTGGACGACGGCCGCACGGTCTCGGCCGACCCCGACCTTGCCCTGCCGCTGGCCAGCGTCGGCAAGGTGCTGCTCCTCGCCGAGGTGGCCCGGCGGCTCGCCGACGCCACGCTCGCGCCGGACCAGCCGGTGGAGCTGCTCGACGCCGACCGGGAGGTCGGCGGCACCGGACTGCTCGGCCGGCTGTCCCCTCGGCGATGGACGGTCGCCGACCTGGCCACGGCGGTCGCCGCGGTCAGCGACAACGCCGCCACCAACGCCCTGCTGCGGCTGGTGACCCTCGATGCCGTGCAGGAGCTGGCCCGCCGTGCCGGGCTGCGGGACACCACCGTGCACGACCGGATCCGGGCCGAGCGCGGCCCCGACGTGCCGCGGACCTTCGCCACCGGCACCGCCCACGAGCTCTGCGCCTTTCTCGCGGACGTGGCGACGGGGACCTGGCAGAGCCCGCAGGCGTGCCGGCTGCTGCGCGGCTGGCTCGCCGGCAACACCGACCGCACGATGGTCGCCGACTCCGTCGACCACGACCCGTGGTCGATCGACGGCGTCCGGGTGGAGAACAAGACCGGCACCGACACCGGGGTACGCGCCGACACCGGGATCGTGTCCGGCCGGCACACCGTCGTCTACGCCGTGATCGCCGCGTTCGAGCCCGGGGCCGAGCGAGAGGCCCTGGCCGAGCTGCGGCGCTGGGGCGCGGCGGTCGACCGGCTCGCCGGAGCCCACCGCTCGGACAGCTCCTGACTGAGCGTCGCCGCCGCGCCGGCCAGTCGCTCGACGAAGCTGCCGACCACCGGATTGGGGTTGCCGGGGCGCAGCGCCACGCCGATCTCCCGGTGCAGATTCGCGTGGGCGAGCTGCCGCACCGCCACCCCGCCGGGATCGCCCAGGCCGAGCGACGGCACGAGCGCCACCCCGACACCGGCCCGCACCAGGCCCAGCACCACCTCGTAGTGGTCGCTGCGGCAGCGGACCCGCGGCGGGAAGCCCTCGGCCCGCGCCGCCAGCTCCAGCACCGAGACCTCACCCTGCACGCCGAGGGTGGTGATCCACGGTTCGGCGGCAAGGTCTGCGAGCCGCAGCCGCCGCCGTCCGGCGAGCGGGTGGTCGGCGGGGAGCACCACCAGTTGCGGGTCCACCATCAGCGGCTGGACCTTCGTGTGCGGCGACTTCTGCGCCGGGCTCAGCGGATGGTCGAAGACCACCACCAGGTCCAGCTCACCCTGGTGCAGCCGGGGCAGCAGTTCGTGCGGCTGCCCCAGGATCAGCGCCAGCTCCACCTGCGGATGGTCGCGGGTGTAGCTCGACAGGGCGCGCGGCAGCAGCTCGGTGCCGGCGGTGGCGAAGAATCCGATCCGCAGCAGTCCCTGGCGGCCCTTGCCGTGGGTGGCCAGTTCGTCCCGGGCGGCCGACATCAGATCGGCGATCTGCTGCGCGTAGTCCGCCAGGCGCTGGCCCGCGGCGGTCAGCCGCAGGCTGCGCGGCCCCCGCTCCACCAGCGCCACCCCGGCCTCCTGCTCGAGGGTGGCGAGCTGGTGGGAGACCGCGGACGGGCTCAGCCGAAGCTGCTCCGCGGCGGCGACGATGGTGCCGTGGCGGGCGATCTCGAGGACGACCTGCAGGCGTGCGGTGTTGAACATCGGCGGGCTGCCTTCCCCTGCTCAAGGGCGGTGCGGTCAGCCGTCGACCGCCGCCCGGCTCACACTCTCGCACGCCGCCCACGCCTGCTCCACGCCGACCGACGGCACCGCCGACCCACCGAGACCACAGATCAGTCAGGTGCGGCTGGAGTATTTGGCCGCGCCGGTTTCCGCCGCCCTTCGCCGGCCCCGGCAATCGCCGCGGCGAAGTGACGTTGCAGCACCAGCATCGACGTCAGGGCCGGATCCCGGTGGAGCACGGCATTGTGCAGTGCCTGAAGTTCGGCTCCTGGCTCGACGCCGAGTCCCTCCACGAGCGCCGTCCGGGCGGCCTGGTAGGTCGCCACAGCCGCACCGGTGTCACCGCAGCGGCTGTACGCCGTCATGAGCTGGCCCCACGCACGTTCCCGGAACGGATGCCGCTCGACGAAGTGATGCAGCAACTCCCGGGTGGCCGCATACCGCCCGATCTGCAGCAGCGCATCGGCGTAGTCCTCCACCGCGTCCATCCATCGGTTGGTCAGCAGCACCGACCATGACGACAGCACCGGCCCGCGGGGCACGTCCCGCATGGGGGTGCCCCGGTACCGTGCGATGGCGCCTCGGAGGTGGTCGGCGGCTGCGGGCACATCGCCGTCGGCGGCGGCGCGGCGGCCTTCGGCGAGGTCCCGCTCGAAGTCCCGGACGTCGAGGCGCATTCGGAGCTCGGGAGGCAACCACAACGTCCACCCGACGCCCTCGCGAAGCAGCGCGGCGCGCCGGTCGCGCGACGAGTTGTCGGCAAGCCATCTGCGCAGTCCGGACATGTATCCACGGAGATTGACCGCGGCGGACGGAGGCGGGCCGTCCGGCCACAGCTCCGTCATCAGCCGGTCCCGGCTGGTCACTCGTCCCAGGTCGCTCACCAGCAGCGCCAGCAGCGTCCGCTGGCGTCCGACGGGCGGCGGGAGTGGCTGGCCGTCGGACCGGATCAGTAGTGGACCGAGCAGGCTGATCGAAAGGCTCATCGCCACCTCAGGGGATGCGGGCGATCCGTGTGGGTCCGACACGGCCGCGAAGGAGATCGGGGCCCTGATGCTCGATGTCCCAACGCTGTCCAGCCAGCCTCTCGCACTGTCCGGGACAGGATGGGACAGCATGGGCCGGCCCACGGCGTCGGCATGCGTGACGGCGCCGCAGATCCCGGCCCTGGTCGGTGCGTCGCTGACTCGGCCTACGTCTCGGTGTACGCCTCCTCGTACGGGAGCGCCGCAGCATGTCTGGGCCGACCGTCGGCACATTTCCGCTGGAGCCGCCGTGATGTCTCGAAAGCCGCTACCCGGGCTGCCCAGATCCGCCCTTTCACTGCTCGCCCTGGTCGTGGCCGTGCCCCTCGGCGCGGTCGCCCCGACAATGACGGATGAGGCGACGGCCGCCGCCCCGCCCGCGCCAGCCTCCGTGTCCGTGGTGCCCACCCGGGCGGTACCGGTTCGTCCCCCGACGCCGGACCGGACACCCCTGGTGACCAGGGCACCCGAGGTGTCCTGGCCGGATGCCGCCGTGTCCGTGGTGCGGCCGAGGAACCTGACGGATGCCGAGCGGGACCGCGCGACACGGTCCGGTCGCCGGCCGGCCCTGCTGCGGGCGGGGCAGACGCCGGTCCGGGTCGGGGCCACGGCACCGGTACGGGTGGAGGTGCTGGACCAGGCTGCCGCCCGCCGATTCCGTGTCACCGGCCTGCCGATGCGGATCGCCCACACCGACGGCAAGCCCCGCGACCTTGAAGTCGTGGTGGACTACTCCGGATTCCGGGGTGCGTTCGGCGGCGACTACGCCGCCCGGCTGCGTCTGGTGAGGCTGCCGGAGTGCGCGGCGACCCGGGGCGGGGCGTGCGGGCCGCAGCAGCCGATCCGGACCCGCAACGACATCCGCGCGGGCACCGTCACCGGCCGCCTCTCCGATGGCCTCTACGCGGTGACGGCCGCCCCGGCCGGCGCGAACGGCAGCTACGCGCCGACGTCGCTGACCCCGTCGGCTACCTGGCAGGTCGGCCTCCAGTCCGGCGACTTCGGGTGGTCGTATCCCATCGAGGCGCCGGCGGTGCCGGGGATGGAGCCGGAGCTGGGCCTGGGCTACTCCTCGGCGGCGGTGGACGGAAAGACCGCCGCCACCAACAACCAGCCGTCCTGGGCGGGTGAGGGGTTCGACCTGCAACCGGGCTTCATCGAACGGTCCTACAAGCCGTGCGCCGAGGACGGACAGGCGGGTGTCGCCGACGAGTGCTGGGAGACCGCGAACGCCGTGGTGTCTCTGCCCGGGGTGGCCGGTGAACTGGTCCGCGACGCCGCCACCGGCGTCTGGCGCACCGAGGAGGACGACGGCTGGCGCGTCGAACTGCTCACCGGCGCCCGGAACGGCGACGACGGCGACGACGGCGACGGAAAGCCGACCGACAAGGGCGAGCACTGGAGGCTGACCGCCCCGGACGGCACCCGGTACTACTTCGGGCTGAACCAGCTGCCGGGCTGGTCGTCGGGACGCGACGAGACGAACTCCGCCCTCACCGTGCCCGTCTTCGGCAACGAGACGGGCGAGCCCTGTCACCGGGCGACGTTCGCGGACTCCTGGTGTCAGCAGGCGTACCGGTGGCAGCTCGACTACGTGGTCGACCCGCACGGCGACGCGATGGCGTACTACTACGACCGGGAGACCAACCACTACGGCCGCAACAAGAACCCGGCGGCGCCCACGCCGTACGCGCGGGCGAGCTACCTGAAGCGGATCGAGTACGGTCTGCGGGCCGACACCCTGTTCACCCGCCCGGCCGACGCGCGGGTGCTCTTCACCACCGCGGAACGCTGCCTGCCCGGCTCGGCCTGCCAACCGGCCGACTACCCGGACGTGCCGTGGGACCTGTCCTGCACCGGCGTCACCTGTGTGTCGCCGGCCCCGACCTTCTGGGGCACGAAACGTCTGGCGAGGATCACCACGCAGGTCAACAACGGCGGCTACCAGGACGTCCAGTCATGGGCGTTCACCCACACCTTCCCCGACCCGACGGACGGCTCAACCGCCTCGCTCTGGCTTGAGTCGATCGTGCAGACCGGCCATGTCGGCGGCACCGCCACGACGCCCACGATCACCTTCGGCCCGGCGACGACCGCCGAGGGGGAGGGCACCCCGAACCGGGTCGACGGCTGGGGCGACACGCAGACGGGGCTGCGCAAGTTCCGCCTGGGACAGATCAACAACGAGACCGGCGGCCAGATATCGGTGACCTACGCCCCGACCGGCTGCGTCCGGACCGCCCTGCCCACCCCCGAGACCAACAAGGACCGCTGCTTCCCCGGCTACTGGGCGCGGGACCTGGAGACGCCGACGCTCGACTGGTTCCAGAAGTACGTGGTCACCCAGGTCGTCGAAACCGACCTGGTCGGCGGCGCGACACCAGAGGTCACCCGGTACCGCTACCCCGACCGGGACGCCGCCTGGCACCACGACGATGCCGAGCTGACCCCGGACCGGTTCAAGACCTGGGGCCAGTGGCGGGGCTACCAGAAGGTCGACGTGATCACCGGCAACGGCGTGGACAGCCCACAGACCCGCACCGAGCACATCTTCTTCCGTGGCATGGACGGCGACCGGGCCGGCCCGGCCGGGGGCGTCAAGTCGGTCAGCGTCGACGGGCTCCCCGACAAGCCGATCCGGCGGGGTTTCGGCCGCCAGACCACCGTCTACGACGGCGTCAGCGGGAACATGATCTCCCGTACGGTGAGCACCCCGCTGGAGATCAGGAGCACCGCGAGTCGTCCGAGGTCCACCGGCGCGATGCTGGAGGCATGGGTGACCGGCGAGCGCTCGGAGACCACCACGACGGCACTGCCCGGCGGCGCCACCCGCACCACGGAGGTCACCTACGGCTACGACGAGGACGGCCTGCCGGTCTCGGAGCACGACCGGGGTGACGTGGCGGCGACCGACGACGACCAGTGCACCGTCACCGAGTACACCAAGAACAGCACCGACTGGATCATCGACACCAAGAAGCGGGAGACGACGACGCTCGGCCCCTGCGGCCAGCAGCCGTCGTACCCGGACGACCTGGTCAGCGACGAGCGGTACCACTACGACGGGCAGCCCTTCGGCGCGCCGCCCACCCGGGGCGACGTGACCAGGACCGAGGAGGTCAAGGACTACTCCGACGGAGAGCCGGTCTGGCAGACGGTCGACACCACCGTCGTCGACGACCACGGTCGGGCGACCTCCGTCACCGACGTGCTCGGCCGCACCAGCACCGTCGCCTTCACCCCGGTCACCGGCGGCCCGGTCACCAGGTCGGTCACCACCAACCCGCTCGGGCACGCCTCCACCGTCACCTTCGACCCCGTCTCCGGCGACCCGGTCAACGTGGTCGACGCCAACGGACGACGAACCGACCTGACCTACGACCCGCTCGGCCGGCTGACCAAGGTGTGGCTGCCGGGCCGGGCCATGGCGACCACCACGCCGAACATCGAGTACACCTATGACGTACGCCGGGACGCGCCCAGCGTGGTCGGCACGCGCACGCTGCTCGGCAGCGGCTTCGCCTACGCCACCTCCTACAACCTCCTCGACGGGTTCCTGAGGGAACGGCAGACCCAGGAGCCGTCACCCGACGGCCTCGGCCGGATCGTCACCGACACCTTCTACGACTCGCACGGCCGGGACTGGAAGGAGAACGCCGACTACTACACCACCGGGCTGCCCGGCAAGGCGCTCGCCACGGCCGCCGACACCGTGGTCCCGTCCCAGACCCGCACCGTCTACGACGGTGTCGGGCGGGAAACCGCGGAGCTGCTCCTGTCCAAGGGCGTGGAGAAATGGCGCACCACCACCAGCTACGGCGGTGACCGGGTCTCGGTGACCCCGCCCGCGGGGGACACCGCCACCACGACCATCTTCGACGCGGACGGGCGCACCACCGAACTGCGGCAGCACGCCGCCGGTGTGACCAGCGGCTATGACACCACCCGGTACGCGTACACCAGGGCCGGTCAGCTCGCCACGGTCACCGACCCGGCGGGCAACGTCTGGCGACACCACTACGACCTGCGTGGCCGCAAGATCCGCACCGAGGATCCGGACGCCGGCACCCAGCGGTTCGGCTACGACGACGCCGACCAGCTCGTCACCACCACCGACGGTCGTGGCCGCACCCTGGCCATCGCGTACGACCCGCTGGGCCGAAAGACCGCCGTGCACGAGGACTCGCTGTCCGGCCGGAAGCTGGCGGAGTGGACGTTCGACACCCTGCCCGGCGGCGTCGGCCTGCTGACCGGCACGAAGCGGTACGCGGGCACCGACGCCTACGAGACCAGGGTGGCGGGCTACGACGCGACCGGCCAACCGACCGGCGCCTCGGTCGTCATCCCCGGCGCGGAGGGCAACCTCGGCCGCTCCTACGACACCACGTTCCGCTACAACGCGGTCGGCCAGGTCACCGAGACGAATCTGCCCTCGGCCGGCGACCTGCCCACCGAGACCCTGAAATCCACCTACACCAACCTCGGACTGCCGAAGTCGCTGACGGCGACCGGGGTGGCCTATGTGGCCGACACCGTCTACAGCAGGACCGCCGAGGTCACCCGGAAGGTGCTCGGCGCCAGCGGCAAGCAGGTGACCCGGGACCTGACCTACGACGAGGCGTCCGGACGCCTGACCCGTGCGAAGGCCATGGCTCCCGGCACGACACCGGTCGCCGACACCGCCTACACCTACGATCCCGCCGGCAACGTCCAGCGCATCGGTGAGACCGTCACCAGCGACGTCCAGTGCTTCGACTACGACCACCTGCGGCGCCTCACCGAGGCGTGGACGCCGGCGGACGGAAACTGCGCGACCCCCCGCTCGGCAGCGGCACTGGGCGGGCCGGCGAGCTACTGGCAGAGCTGGACCTTCGACAAGGTCGGCAACCGGTTGACCGAGACCCGGCACAGCGCGGGCGGCGACACCACCGCCAGCTACGCCTACCCCGCGCCGGGCACACCCCAACCACACACCCTGAAGTCGGTACGCACCACCGGCCCCTCGGTCGACCGGACCGACACGTTCACCTACGACGCGGAGGGCAACACCACCGGCCGGACCGTCAACGGCGCCGAGCAGACCCTCACCTGGGACGCCGAGGGGCACGTCGCCAGCGTGACCGCGAACGGCACGACGTCCTCCTTCGTCTACGACGCCGACGGCAACCGGCTGCTGCGCCGGGACAACACCGGCACCACCCTCTACCTGGGGCACACCGAGGTGCACCAGCCGACCGGCGGGGGCGCGGCGACTGCCACCCGCTACTACGCGCACGACGGCGAGACCGTCGCGCTGCGTAAGGGCGGCAAGCTGGCATGGCTGGTCTCCGACCACCACGGCACGGGCGAGATCGCCGTCGACTCGGTCACCATGGCGGTGACCCGGCGGCTGCTCACCCCGTACGGCGGTGCTCGCGGCGGGACCGGCCTCTGGCCGGGGGAGCGGGGCTTCGTCGGCGGCATCATCGACGCCGACACCGGCCTGACCCACATCGGCGCCCGCGAGTACGACCCGGCGATCGGGCGGTTCCTCTCCGTCGACCCGATCATCGACATCTTCGAGCCGCAGCAGATGCACGGGTACGCCTACTCCGACAACAACCCGACCACGTTCAGCGACCCCGACGGGTTGTTCCGCGAGGCCGGGGGAGTGACGTACAAGAAGTCGAAGAAGACGAGCAAGCCGTCCAAGTCGGTCAAGTCGAAGACGACGAAGTCGAAGGCGTCCCGGGCGACCGCGGCGAGCTGCAACGCCGCCTGCCGCCGCGACAACGCGACGAACAAGCCCAAGCCGAAGGCCAAGCGGACGAAGGCGGATCCCGGCTGTAATGCCGCGTGCCGGCGGGACAACGCGACGAATAAGCCAAAGGCGAAGTCGAAACCGAAGGTGGATCCCGGCTGCAACGCCGCCTGCCGCCGCGACGCCGCAGCCAACAAACCCAAGAAAGCGGCCCCCAAACCCGCCGCGCAATCCAAGCCGGCGCCCAAGCCTAATAACCGGTCCGGGGGCAAAGGCTTCTTGGAGGAGTTGACCGACACGTCCGCCTGGAAGAGCATCAAGTTCGGCCTGACCGTAGCCGCAATGGTCGGTTGTGCGGCCTGTGGGATCCTCACCATCGGTATGAGTGCGGTGGATTTCGGTGTAAAGGCCACCAAGGGCGACTGGGGGGGTGCGGCGATCGAGGCTGTGGGCGCAGGGCTCGGCGGAGCGGGTCTGGCGTCAAAGGCCGTAGGTCGGCTTGCTCACACCTTGGGGGGGAGGGCCATGACGCAGCAATACGCCGGCGGTATTGCGGCATGGAATCGCCATCCCAACCCTTCGCTTCAAGCAATAAACAGACACTGGCGGAACGGCCCGGGGAATCCTACCCACATGAAAGCCATGGAGAACGTCGGATGGGGCATTGACGCCACCAACAACGCCATTGGTGGATCACCCTTTTCCTGAGCCGATGGCCACCGTCGCATGGCGACCGAGCAGCCTTTGAGTTCTTCAGCGGAGGCGTTCCAGCCATGCGGGGTTGTGAACACGATGAGAGACGGCGACAAATTCCATCCGTCATGTACGCCCTGATGTACGCAGGTGCCTGACGCTGAGCCCGACCCGTCGTACGACGGGTCGGGCTCAGTCGTCGCGGAGGGGTTCGGATGCGTGTTGTTCGTACAGGACTGCTCGTCGCGGCGCTGGTCGCCGCCACGGTGACGGTGCCCGGGGCGCGGGACGGCCAGGCGGCCGGGCGGGAACAGCCGGGCCCGCTGGTGGCCGTCGCCCCGCGGGGCGCGGACATCTCGCAGAAGCTGGCGGTGCGCAAGGCTCCTGCGATCGCGTGGCCGGAGGCCACCCGAGTCGAGGTACGCCGGACCGCCGCGAGGACCAAGGCCGGTTCGCTGCCGCTGTGGGTGAGCGCCGCCGACGGCGGGGCCGGCACCGTGACCGTCGAGGTCGCCGACCGGGCCGCCACCGCCAAGGCTCAGGTACGCGGGATGGTGGTCCGGGTCCGGCATGCCCCGGCCGCCGGCGCGAAGCCGGGACGCTCGAAGCTGGAGCTGGACTACTCGGGATTCCGGGCCGCGTACGGCGGTGACTACGCCGCCCGGCTGCGACTGGTCAGGCTGCCCGACTGCGCGCTGACCGCCGGTCCCGCCTGCGGCCGGGCGCAGCCGGTCGCCTCGGCCAACAACCACCGCGCCGCCCGCGTCACGGCGCAGGTCACCGACGGGACGTACGCGTTGACCACCGCGCCGGGCGGGGCGGCCGGCAGTTTCAAGCCGACCTCGTTGACCCCGTCGGCGACCTGGCAGGTGGGGTTGCAGTCCGGCGACTTCAGCTGGTCGTACCCGATGCGCACCCCGCAGATGCCCGGCGGCGCGCCGGTGCTCGCCCTGGACTACTCCTCGGCGCGGGTCGACGGCCGGACGGCGGCGACCAACAACCAGCCGTCCTGGGTGGGGGAGGGCTTCGAGTCGCAGCCGGGGTTCATCGAACGGTCCTACCAGCCGTGCGCGGACGACGGCCAGGCCGGAATCGGCGACCTGTGCTGGGCGTCCAACGCCGCCGGCAAGCCGGTGCAGAGCGCTACCGTGTCGCTGCCCGGCCTCAACAGCGAGCTGGTTCGGGACGACGCCACCGGCACCTGGCGGGCCGAGCAGGACGGCGGCTGGCGGGCCGAGCTGCTCACCGGGGCGGCCAACGGCGACGAGGGCGACGACCCGTCCGGCACCGCGCCCGGGGACCGGGGCGAGTACTGGAGGCTGACCTCACCGGACGGCACGCAGTTCTTCTTCGGCCGCAGCCGGATGCCGGGCTGGACAGACGGGGCGGCGGAGACCAACTCCGCGTTCACCGTGCCGGTCTACGGCAACCACGTCGGCGAGCCGTGTCACGGGGCGTCCTTCGCCGTCTCGTGGTGCCAGCAGGCGTACCGCTGGAACCTGGATTTCGTGGTGACCCCGCACGGCGACGTCACCGCCTACCACTACGAGCGGGAGACCAACTCGTACGGCCGCAACGGCTCGCCGTCGGCGGTCACCCCGTACGTCCGCGCCGGCAACGTGCGGCGGATCGAGTACGGCCTGCGGCTCGGCTCGGTCTACAGCACGCCAGCCGCGGCGCGGGTGATGTTCACCTCGGCCGAACGGTGCCTGCCCGGTTCGGCCTGCCAGCAGTCCGGGCCGGCCGACTACCCGGACACCCCGCTGGACCAGGCGTGCGGGTCGACGTCGTGCCCGACGCTCGCGCCGACGTTCTGGACGACCCGCCGGCTGGCGAAGGTCACCACCCAGGTCGACGACGGCGGCTACCGCGACGTCGACTCGTGGACGTTCACCCACACATTCCCCTCTCCCCAGGACGGCGAGGCGCCGACCCTGTGGCTGGAGTCGATCGCCCACACCGGGCATGCTGGCGGCACCGCGGCGATGCCGTTGGTCCGTTTCGACCCGGCGACCACGCCCCAGGGGGAGGGCACCCCGAACCGGATCGACACCAAGGGCGACAGCCAGCCGGCGATGCGCAAGTTCCGGCTGGGCCGGATCAGCAACGAGACCGGGGGCAGCACCAGCATCCTCTACACCGCGACCGACTGCCAGCCGGCGAGCCTGCCCGTCCCGGACCGCAACACCGCCCGCTGCTACCCGGCCTACTGGGCGCACGACCTGGAGACCCCGACGATCGACTGGTTTGCCAAGTACGTCGTCAGCCGGGTCACCGAGACCGACCGGGTGGGCGGGGACAGCGACAAACCGAAGATCACCGAGTACGAGTACCTGGACGGCGGCGCCTGGCACCACGACGACGCCGAACTGGTGCCCGACGCGTTCAAGTCGTGGGGGCAGTGGCGCGGCTACCAGAAGGTGCGGGTGCGCACCGGCGACGGCGTGGACGGACCCCGCACCCTCACCGAGCACCTCTTCCTGCGCGGCATGGACGGCGACCGCAACGCCGACGGATCGACCAAGAGCGTCACCACCGACAGCATCAGGGACGAGTCACCGCTGCGCGGGTTCGCCAGGTGGAGCACCGTGTACGACGGTGACGGGCCGAACGCGGCGGTGGTGTCACGTACCGTCGCCGCGCCGGTGCAGCTCCCGGTGACCGCCGAGCGGGTCCGGGACGCCGGGCCGCTGCGCGCCCGGGTGACCGAGGTCCGCTCCGTCACCACGACGACCACGGTTCCCGGCGGTGCCCGGACGACGGAACAGCGGTACGGCTACAACGGCCACGGCCTCGTCGCCGAGCGCCACGACCTGGGCGACACCGCGGAACCCGGCGACGACACCTGCGTCCGGACCAGCTACGCGGTCAACGACGCCGCCTGGATCGTCAACGCCCGCTCCCGCGAGGTGACGGTCGCCGGCGACTGCGCCGGCACCGAGGTCCTCGCCGAGCGTCGCTACTCGTACGACGGCAACCCCTGGGACACGGCGCCGACAACCGGCGACGTGACCGAGGTGCAGGAGGGCACCGAAACCGGGTACGTCACGACCCAGCGGACGACCGTGGACGGGCATGGCCGCCCGGTCGAGCAGCGGGACGCCTCGGGTGATCTCACCCGTACCACCTACACCCCGGCCGTCGGTGGCCCGCTCGCCGCGACCACCGTCACCAATCCCGCCGGGCATGTCATCACCACCAGCTTCCATCCCCTGCTCGGCCAGCCGGTCACCGTGGTCGACGCCAACGGCGCCAGCAGCACCAGCGGGTACGACCCACTCGGTCGGCTGACGTCGGTCTGGCTGCCCGGCCGGGCCACCACCGCCACCCCCAACCGCCGCTACACGTATCTGGTCCGCGACACCGCCGCCAGCGCGGTGACCAGCCAGGAGTTGATCGGCAGCGGCAACGCCTACCGCACCAGCGTCGAACTGTTCGACGGGTTCCTGCGGTCCCGGCAGATCCAGCAGCCGGCGCCGGGCGGCGGCCGGATCCTCACCGACACGCGGTACGACTCCCACGGCCGGATCGCCTCCACCATCGCGCCCCGCTACGACGCGGGCACGCCGGGCACCGGCCTGGTCGCCCAGCCTGCCGCCGTGCCGGCGCAGACCCGGTTCGGCTACGACGGCGCGGGCCGGCAGAGCGCGGAGGTGCTCTACTCCGGCGGTGTGGAGAAATGGCGGACCACGACCCACCACGACGGGGACCGTACGTCCGTGGACCCGCCGACCGGGGGCACGGCGACGCAGGAGATCCGCGACGCCCGGGGGCACCCGGTGGAGCTGCGGCAGTTCCTCGGTGGCGCACCCACCGGCGACCACCGGAGCACCCGGTACACCTACACCCGGCTCGGGCAACTCGCGACGGTCACCGACCACGCCGGCAACGTGTGGCGCTATCACTACGACCGGCGGGGCCGGCAGACGCGCAGCGAGACGCCGGACGCCGGGGTGCGGACGAGCACCTACGACGACGAGGGGCGGGTCGTCACCAGCACCGACGGAAACGGCCGGACCCTGACGACCTCCTATGACACGCTGGGTCGCCGGACCGGCCTGCGGGAGGGTGGCACCCTGCTCGCCGGCTGGACGTACGACACCGCGGCCAACGGCAAGGGCAGGCCGGCCACCACCGCCCGCCACGCCGCCACCGGCGACATCGTCACCGCCGTCACCGGGTACGACCCGCGCGGCCGGATAACCGGTACCGCCGTCACCGTCGCCGAGCCCGGGCTCGCCGGCACCTACCAGACGAGCCACGTCTACTACGAGGACGACCAGCCCTACACGTCGACCCTGACGCTGCCCGCCACCACCAGCGGCGGCCTGGCCGCCACCGAGACCCTGCGCTATGGCTACGACACCACCGGCCGGCCCACCACGCTGTCCAACGGGTACGTGACCGCCACCACCTACGAGAAGACCGGCGAGCCGAAGAGCTACACCCTCGGCGCAGCCGGCCGCCAGGTGATCCGGACGTTCAGCTACGACCCGGCGACGAGACGGCTCACCCGGGCCACCACCGCGCGGGAGGGACAGTCCCCGGCCGGGGACGTCTCCTACGACTACGACCAGGTCGGCAACGTCACGCGGATCGCCGACGCCGCCGGTGCGGACACGCAGTGCCTGCGCTACGACGGGCTGCGGCGGCTGACCGAGGCGTGGACGCCGGCGGCCGGCGGCTGTGCGGTCGCCCCGATCGTCGCCGGGCTCGGCGGGCCCGCAGCCTACTGGGACCAGTGGACGTTCGACGCCGCGGGTAACCGGGCTGTCGAGACCCGCCGGAGCGCGGCCGGCGATAGGACCCGCACCTACCAGTACCCGGCGGCCGGCGCCGCCCAGCCGCACACCCTGCGCTCCGTGACGGTCGAGGAGCCGGACGGGGGGCGCCGCACCGACACGTACACCTACGACAAGGACGGCCATCTGCTGACCCGCAACGACCAGCGCCTCGAGTGGGACGCCGAGGGGCGGCTGGCCTCGGTGACCGAGGCCGGGAAGACGTCGTCGTTCGGCTACGACGCGGAGGGCAACCGGGTGCTGCGCCGGGACTCCGCCGGTACGACCCTGTACCTCGGGGACACCGAGCTGCACCGCGCTCCCGACGGCCAGATCACCGGCACCCGCTACTACCGGCACAACGGCGAGATCGTGGCGGTACGCCGGGGCGGCGCGCTCAGCTGGGCCGTCGGTGACCACCACGGCACCGCCGACACGCAGGTCAGCGCCGTCGACCTGTCCGTCACCCGGCGGTGGCTCACCCCGTACGGGCAGCGCCGGGACGCCGGCTCCCCCGCCGGCTGGGCCGGTGACCGGGGCTTCGTCGGCGGCACCGTCGATGCCGACTCTGGGCTGGTCCACCTCGGCGCCCGTGACTACGACCCGGAGACCGGCTCGTTCGTCTCGCTCGACCCGGTGACCGACACCGGGGATCCGCAGCAGATCGGCGGATACGCCTACGGCAGCCACAACCCCACCACCTTCAGCGACCCGGACGGCCTCAAGACCATCAAGGTCCACCCGGGGACCGTCATCAACCGGATCCTCACGGGTGCGGTGAACAACGCCCGGGCGGCCCTCGACAGGGCCGGTCCCTCCTCGGCACGCGTCGAGTCGGGGTCCTGGCCGCTGAACGGTTGGCGCCCGCTGAAGGACGTTGTCATGGGCGTCGGGCCGAAGAAGAACCGGTCGTCGGACGCCGCGAAGCCCAAGCGCGGCAGCGGCACGTCCCGTACGAGCAAGAAGCCGGCACCGGCGAAGGTGGACATCGACTGGGCGTTCGAGGCCGGCGGCGACGTCATCACCTGGGAGGACCGCGTCGGCGGGGGCGGCGGCGACTGGTACGACGACGGCTGGTGGGGCGACTACGACTACGACCCGTACGACTACGACACGCCGGTGGTCCAGTACCAGGAGCGACCCTGCGTCGGCTGGAACCAGTGCCTGACGCCGCGACCGATCGACCAGAGCATCGTGTGGGAGTCCGCGGCGGGAGCGGAGTGGGGTTCGGCGATCCTCGGTGTGCCCGCCGTGCGGCCGGCGCTGCCCGTGCGCTGGAATCTGTCGCCGTGGTGGGGCGGCTCCGGGTCCCGCCCGGCCCTGCCGGGTGAGCAGCCGGCGCCGTCGCTGCCGTCGATCATCTGGCGGCTGTCGTGACCGTCCGCTGGGGCAGAACGCTCATGGCAGCGCTGGCGGTGGGCACCCTGGTGGCCAGCCTGCTAACCCTGCCCGGCCCGTTCACCGCGCCGACGGCCGTCCTGACGACGGAGCCGGCGACCACCCGTGACGCGCCGGTCCCCGCCAGCGTGCAGGCCGCCCGGAGCGGCCGCCGGGTGGAACTGACCGACCGGACCACCCCGACGACGCGGATCTTCGCCAACCCGAACGGCAGCTTCACGGCCGAGATCAGTCACGGTCCGCAGCGGATACGCCGGGACGGCGGATGGGTGCCCCTGGACACCCGGTTGCGGGCCCGCCCCGACGGCGCGGTCGTCCCGGTCGCCGCCGCCGATCTGGTGCTCTCCGGCGGCGGGCGAGCGCCGATGGCCCGGTTGACCACCGAGGGAGGCTCGGTGGAACTGGGCTGGCCCACCCGGTTGCCCCGGCCGGTGCTGGACGCGGACACGGCCACCTATCCGGAGGTGCTGCCCGGCGTCGACCTGCGGGTCACCGCCACCCCGACCGGCTTCGCCGAGATGCTCGTGGTCAAGACGGCGGCAGCGGCACGCCACCCCGCTCTGGCGCGGATCTCGTTCGGCCTGCGGACCCGTGGCCTGACCGTGCGACGCAACGCCGCCGGGGGCGTCGAGATGACCGACCGGCGGGGCCGTCCGGTCCTCAGCTCGGGCACCGCCTGGATGTGGGATTCCACCGACGTCGGGGCCGACGCCCGCCCCGGTCGACGCACCCGGTACGCGCCCCTGGGCCTGACGGTCGCCGCCGGACGGCTGACCCTGACCCCCGACACGGCCCTGTTCGCCGACCCACGGATCCGCTTCCCGCTGTACCTCGATCCGGACTTCACCGGCTATCGGGAGCACTGGCTGATGGTGGAGAAGGACCTGCCGAACCACGGTTGGTGGGACCATGCCCAGTTCCAGGCCCAGGTGGGCCGGGACCCGCGGGAGTCCACCACCGACCGGTTCCGGTCCTACTTCGAGATGAACGTCTCCGCCGTGGCGGGCAAGGTCATCGAGACGGCACAGTTCCGCCCGTACGAGTCGTGGGCGTACTCGTGCACACCCGAACCGGTGCACCTGTACCAGACCGGTGCGATCACGGCCAGCATGACCTGGAACACGGCGCCGCCGCTGCTCGTCGAGCGCAGACTCGACACGGTGAGCGCCGCGAAGGGCGGTGAGGACGGCGCAAGCCCCTGCCTCGAAGCGGCGGGCCACCTCGAACTCGACGCCACCGCCGCAGTGACGCAGGCGGCGGCAGCCCGGACCCGCACCCTCACCCTCGCGCTCGCCTCCGACGAGACGGCGGGAGCGAACGGGGCGAAACAGTTCGATCCCGCGGATACGAAACTGATGGTGACCTACAACACCGTACCGGAGGTCCCGGAACTGTCCGGTTGCGTCGACGACTCGATGGGTTTCGTCCCCAACCCGACCCCGACCCTCACCGCGATGCCCATCGACGCCGACCGGGACCTCCAGTTGTTCGGCGCGACGTTCCAGTGGGCGACCAGCGCCGGGCAGGTGCTCGGCGAGAGGTCCACAGACCTGGCCGACCCCGGCACGCCGGCGCACGTCCGGATCACCACCCCCCTGCCCGAGGGCGAGAGCTACCTCTGGCGGGCCAGGACGGTGGATTCGAAGACGGCGGGCCCGTGGAGCGCGTGGTGCCGCTTCACCATCGACACCCGTCCACCGGTCACCGTCCCTGCCGTCACCTCGGCAACCTTCCCCGAAGACCAGCGGAGCGGCCGGCAGTACGAGGCCGGCGAGGTGCGGTTCAGCGCCAACGGCGACCCGGATGTCGTCGGGTTCAGCTACTCCGTCAACGGCTACGAGCAACCCCAGGTGCCCGCGGTCGACGGGCAGTCGCGGGTGCGGGTCGTGCCCACCCAACCGTCCGACAACACCCTGGTCGTCGCCGGCGTGGACCGGGCCGGCCAGCGGGGACCCGAACGTGTCTACACGTTCCAGACCGAGCCGCTCAGCGAGGCCGTGGCCAGCTGGCAGATGGAGGACTACGGCCAGGTGGCCTGGGACAACACTCTCGGGTTGCACGACGCGACGCTGACCGGGGCGGCGACGTTCGGCCCGGGCCGCGGCTCTGGCGGCCTCGTGCTCGACGGGTCGGAGCAGAGCTTCGCGGCGACGACCGGGCCCGTCGTGCGCACCGACGACAGCTTCGCCGCAATGGCCTGGGTCAAGCTGACCGACGACAGTGACTGGGCCACGGTGCTGAGCCAGGCCGGCGAACGGCACCCCGGGTTCGCGCTGAAGTACAGTAGCTGGCCGCGCGCCTGGGTGTTCGAGATGGCGACGGAGGACGCCACCACCGAGCAGGTGGCGGCGGGCCAGGCAATCTCCACGCAGCTCACCCCGCAGGTCGGCGTCTGGACCCATCTCACCGGCGTCTACGACCACGCCGCCGGGCAGTTGCGGCTCTACGTCAACGGCCGGCTCGCGGGCACCGCCGCCCACCGCAGCGGCTGGAACGCCGTGGGGCGAGCGGCCATCGGCACCACCTCCTGGCACGGCTTCCACCCGGAACGGTGGAAAGGCGCCCTGGACGACGTGCGGCTGTTCGACCGCACCGTCAACGAGGCGGAGATCCGCGACCGGATGACACCCGAACCGTGGGGCCCTCAGGCCCGGTGGCACTTCGAGGAGACCGAGGGGCGTACTGCCACCGACGAGACCGGCAACGGGCACATCCTGACCCTGTCCGGCTCCGGCGCGACCTGGTCGACGGGCCGCAACGGCGGTGGGCTTCGCCTGGGCGGCGCCGGTGGCTACGCGTACACCGCCGGTCCGGTGCTGCGCACCGACCAGAGCTTCACCGCCGCCGCCTGGGTGCACCTCGACGACAGCGCAGAGTTCGCCACGGTGCTCAGCCAGAACGGCACCATGTTCAGCGGATTCACCCTGCGGTACGACCCCTGGGCGCGGCGGTGGGCGTTCGCCATGCCGAGCACCGACAGCGGCGACGGTGGAGCGTGGCCGACCGTGCACTCCCTTACCGAACCGGAGGTGGGGGTGTGGACCCACCTGACCGGGGTGTACGACCAGGAGGCCGGACAGTTACGGCTCTACGTCAACGGCGCGCTCACCGGAGCCGTCGCGCACCGCGGCACCTGGAACGCCACCGGGCAGACCCTGGTGGGCATGGGCCGCAACCGGGGCTGGCCGGTGGAATGGTTTCCTGGAACGATCGACGAACCGGTGCTCCAGCAGGGTGCGCTGAGCCTCGGGCAGATCCGCGAGCTGATCGGCGACAACCTGGAGGGCTCCGGCGGTGAGTGGGACTTCGACCTGCCCGGGCCCTCAGTGCCGGACCAGTCGGGAAACAAGCACCGGCTGACCGTCGGTCCGGAGGTGGACCGCGACGCCGCCGGCCATGCCCGCGGCAAGGGTCTCGGCTTCAAAGGCGCCGGTGGGTACGCCGCCACGGCCGGTCCCGTCATCCGCACCACCAACAGCTTCACCATCGCCGCCTGGGTGAGACTGGACGACACCGGTGGCCGGCGGGCCGTGGTCAGCCAACAGGGCGACCACAGCAGCGGATTCAGCCTGGAATACAGCGCCGACCGTAACCGCTGGATATTCGCGGTTCCGTATGACGACGCGGTGCTGCCCACGATGGACCGGGTCTCGACGGCGGTCTCGGACGGTGCGCCGCAGCGCGGCGCGTGGACCCACCTGGCCGGTGTCTACGACGCGCCGGCGAGCGAGTTGCGCCTCTATGTCAATGGTCGGTTGAGCACGAACCGGGGGACGAAGGTGACCCCGTGGCCGGCGAGGGGATCCCTCCAGGTGGGGCGGGCGTGGTGGAACGGTGGTTGGCAGGCGCCGTGGAGCGGCGTCGTGGATCAGCTCCGGGTCCTTGACCGGGCCGCGGTCGCGGAGGAGATCCGGGCCATCTCGGGGATCGCCGCCCCGCCGCCGCCCGGACCGCTGCGACTGTTCGCCCCGTACGCCAACCTGTGCCTCGGGGAGAAGAGCGGCGACAGCAGCGGTGCCCTGCTGCTCACCGGGTGCGCCGGCTCGATCCCCGACATGTCCGTGGTAACCGCGGGCGAAGATCTCTACCGGATCACCACCGACCATCCCGTCTACGGGCGCGGCTGCACCCGTGTCGCCGACAACTCCACGCAGGTCGGGGCGAGAATCGAGGACGACTACTGTGCGACCGGGGCGGGGCAGACCCGGTTCCGGCTGATACCGGTTTACGGCGCCGTGTTACGCGGGCATCTCGTGCAGGCCGAGCACAGCGGTCTCTGCGTCGGGATTGCCGGCAACGTGGCGACCCCCGGCGCGCCGGTCGTGCAGCTCACCTGCGATCCGACCGCCCCCGGCCAGGTCTTCGAGCTGCAACGCGTACCGGACGATGGCGTTCCCGCCCCCGGTGCCACCCAGATCCGGTCGGCCAACTCGGGTCTCTGCGTCGGCGAGGTGCCCGCGGATCCGAACCACCTGCTGCAGCAGAGCGCGTGCGGCACGGCGTCGCCACCGCTGCGCGTCGAAGCCGCCGGGAACGGCCGGTACCTCATCAAGGCGGATCACCCGGTTCACGGAGTGGGCTGCACCCTCGTCCTGGACCCGTCCACCACCGTTGGTAGCCCGGTGGCCGACGGCGCCTGTCCCGCCGACATGAGCAGGGCGCAGAAGTTTCGCCTTGAACCGGTCACCGCCCCACTGGCCGGCTACCGGCTCCGGCCCCTGCACAGCGGTCACTGCCTGGGCATCGTCGGCGGTTCCACAGCCAGTGGTGCCCGGCTGGTGCAGCAGGCGTGCGACCCGGCGGCCCGGGGCCAGGTGTTCCACTTCTCGAAGCCAGGTACGCCATGAGCGTGCAGTCTCGGCAGGCGCGGCGGGTGCGTCCTTTCCGCGGATCGAGGCCGCGCCGGCTCGCGAGACTGCCGCCTCCGTCCAGCAGCGGACGGCCGTGGTCGAGCCGGTCACTGGGAACTCTCGTTTCCGTGACCGGAAGGATCTTGCCGAAGGCCGCCCTGCTGGGCAGGATGGCGTCTGTGGACACGGGGGGTGTGTGCCCGGAGACGGCACGCGACGTCGGCGAATTCGTCGGATTGATGCGGCAGCTCAGGGTGCGCTCCGGATATACCCTCCGGCAACTGGAAGGGCGGGCCGCTGCCTCGGGAGACGTGCTCCCGCGCAGCACGCTCGCCAGCGTGCTGCACCGGGACGCGCTGCCGCGGGCGGACGTGCTGGCCGCCTTCGTGCGGGCCTGCACGGGCGACGATGTGCAGGTGCAGACCTGGGCGGCTGCCCGGGATCGTCTGGCTGTCGCCCGGTTGTCGGTGGCACCCACTCCACCGTTGGTCGTGTCCGCGTCGCCCGTGGCCGCGGGCGACGCGGTAGCCGCTGCCCCAGCGACGCCGGGCGACGAGCCGCGTGGTGCGGCGGCGACGCCGGACGGCCGATGGATAGGGGCAGTTGCCCGTTTGTCGCCGAAGGCGCGACGGCGGGCGGTGCATGGGGTGGTGACCTTGCTCGTGCTCGTGCTCGCGCCGCTCGCCGGTGCTGCCCTCTTCTGGGAAGACGTCGCGTCCGCACCGTCCGAGGCCGCGCCGTCGGCCGGTCCCGAACGTCGTCTTGCTGCGCAGGAGAGCGTGGTGCAGATCCATCCGGCTGGCGCGCCACAACTCTGCGTGACCGAGGGACGTGAACGAACGGGGCGGCACGACGACTCGGTCGCTGTGCAGCGCCCGTGTGCTGAGGTCACGTCACCGCTTACCATCCTCGCACCGGTGGGCGACGGCTTGTATCACATCAAATGGGACCATCCTCAGCACGGCGTCGGCTGCCTGACCCTGATCCAGGGCGGTCCCGCGGCAGGAATGCTGGAACCGTGGGCCGACTGTGTCGCGGGAGGTCCGGCGCAACGCTTCCACATCGAGCCCGTCGCCGGCTCGGTCAGCGGGTGGCGGCTGCGGCCCGAGGGGCTCGACGCCTGTCTGGGTGTGCCCGGCACCGGAACCGCTACCGGCCGGGAGATCGTGCAGTCGCCCTGCACCGGCACCGAGGACCAGACGTTCCTGATCGACGTGCTGGCTCCGGCCTGACAACTCCCAGAACCTCCAACTGTCGGCCGAGGACGCTCGCAGCGGGGCCGATCCACGGCTTCGGGGTCAGCAGGCCGAGGGTGTAGCCACCGCTGCCGCCCGGCGGCGGCGTCTGTGCGACCAGGGCCACGTCACGGTCCCGCAGCGCCAGTCGGGCGGCCGGACCCGGATCGCCGTGGACGGCGTGGCGGCGGCCAGCGGCCGCCAAGCCTCGGAAGCGGGTGAAACAGGCAGCCGCAACTGTGCCAGAGTCGCCGCGTCGAGTCGAACGCCGACCACCCGCCAAGAGCTGGACGGGAGCTATCCGGCACCAGCTTCGATTCGAGGGACATCGAATGTGTCGCCTCTGTGGACGAATCCGGGTTGCCTGGTGTCACCAGCGGCTCCCGAATGGGTCGCGTGAGCCGTGTCCACGCCCTCTGCGGGACGGTCGCATGTTCTCGGCCGCGCCGCCAGGGTTCATCCGGAAGGAAACGCATGCGTCTTCGAACAGGCCTGAATCTGTTGGCCCCGGTGATGGGCCTGGCGCTCGCCCTGTCGACGGCGGTGGTCGCGTCGCCCGCGAGTGCCGCCGGCGAGCCCTACCTCGAACTCCCGTTCCAGTGTGGCACCTCGTGGACGGGTGATTCCGGTCGTAGCAGCGCCCACCGGAGCTACGAGATCGACTTCAACCTGTCGTCGGGCGCTGAGGACCGGGGGAAACCGGTACTCGCCTCGGCTGCGGGGACGATCAGGTGGGAGGGTGGCGTCAGCTCCGCCTACGGCAACTACGTGGAGATCGACCACGGCAACGGCTACTCCACGTTGTACGCCCACCTCCAGGACAAGTACGCGCACATCGGTGACACGGTCGTCCAGGGCGAGAAGATCGGCACGGTCGGCAACACCGACGGGAACAGCCCCGGCATCAGTCCCCACCTGCACTTCGAGTACCGCAACCGGGGCAGCCAGCAGAGCTGGCCGGACTACATCCGCCCCGCCTCCTTCCACGGTGACCCGTTCGACTACGCCACCGGTGTGGAGACCTACGTCAGCCAGAACTGCGGCTCCGCCACTCCGTCGTCGATGCCGGGGTTGTCGGCGGTGTCGCGGGGTGTTGGTGGGTTGGATGTGTTCGCGGTGACGTCGGATGGTCGTTTGAAGCATCGGAATTTCTCGTCGGGTGCGTGGGGTTGTTGGTCGACGTTGTACGGGAACGCGACGATCAAGGGTGAGCCGGCGGCTGTTGCGAGTTCGGGTCGGATCGATGTGTTTGCGCAGGGTGTCGACAACCGGTTGAAGAAGATGACGTGGACGTCGGCGCATGGTTGGTATCAGTGGGCTGACATGGGTGATTACACGGTCACGTCG
>NZ_JBIDCU010000020.1:31484-111111 GCF_043204765.1 Micromonospora sp. NPDC047730
ACAGTGGGGCCGACCTGATCCAGAAGACGTGGGTGTCGGGCAGTGACTGGTACGCGTGGAGCGGCCGCGGACCCGTCGGCGCACCAGCCTGCTGAGAACCGACGGTGACCGGCCCGGCCGCCGCGGCACCACCGCGGCAGCCGGGCCGAACCGCGGGTAGCCGCGTGCCGGCAGCCCAGCCCAAGCCGCCCCTGGGAGGATGGACCGGTGGACGGTGATCTGTCTGTGGCGGTCGCAGGCCTTCAGAAGGCGTTCGCCCGGTACCCGCGCAGGGCGACGCTCGAAGGCTGCCCACATTGCCGAGGGCCGGTGCCGGTCGACGATCACGATCTGTTCTCTTTGACCATCAGCCTCGGCAACACGGTCGGCAGCCGTGACGACCTGAAGAGTCTGCTGCCCCTGCTGCTGGAGCGCATGGCCAGCTCCACAGAACTCGACCCGGCGATCGTGTTGGGCAAGCTGCCTCGCGAGCAGTGGCGCACCTGGCCCGAAGCCGAGCAGGGCGCTGTCGACGGCTACCTGGATGCGGTGTGGCGGTCGTTGCTGGCGACGTACCCGTCGCAGGTCGGTGCGTTTCCCGACCCGGCTACCTTCCTGGCCACGGTCGTGGCCGGCGGGGAGAGCGTCGAGCGCTTCCTCGATGTCTGGGACGTCACGCTCAGTTCGGCGGCGGATCGCCACCTGGCTGCCACGGTGAACGGACTCGACTTCGCGGACCGGAGGTCGGCGGCGCTTGCCGCCTGGCTGCGCCGCGAGTCGGTCCGCGACCGGCTGTTTCGGGCGTTCGAGCGTGACCACGCCACGTCCTGGGGTGACGACCTGGCGCGGGCCCACGACCTCGTCCGTATGTAACGACACCCCATTTCAGATCCAGGTCCAGCGCGGGTGCCGGTGCTCGCGTCCCGCCACGTCGCCGACGGGGCATTATGGCCGGTCGTCGGTCTGTCCACACTGGTCGGACGGCTCGGGGGCCGGATGCGTTCGGGGTCGGATTTCCGTCCACCCAGATCTGGTCTACGGCGGACAATGTCGATATCGTTACCGGCCAATTGGACGGCCGATGATCATTCGTCGTCAGCTGACCTCCCCAAGCCCCGAGAACAGGAGGACGCGCTCGTGGCCTCACCCGCCGATTCAACGGTCGCCGGCGACGACGTCGAGCCGCAGCGGCCCATTCCGCGGTTCCTCACCGAGTTCACGCCCACCCGGTGGCGCCGTCGGCTGAGCCCCTTTTCGCGCGTACCGAAGCACTCCAAGATGGGCGAGACCTGGCACGTGGCGGCGAAGACCGCCCCGGACGAGCTGGTCATCGTCGACCGCCCGCCGGACATCGACCCCGACGGAGCCGAAGCCCGCACCTACACCCAGTGGGCGGAACTCGTCGATCGCGCCGCGGCCTGGCTGCACAAGGCGGGCGTGCGCCCGTGGGACCGGGTGGCGATCCTCAAGCAGAACCACCTGGACATCGTCATTCTCGGCTGCGCCATCGCCCGGATCGGCGCCATTCCCTGCATGTTCTCCGGCTCCTACGGGCCGGAGGCGATGATCCCGATGCTGGAGCGGCTGGAACGGCCGTTCCTGTTGACCGACCAGAAGCACCTCGACAAGTGCGGCATCACCCCGGAGGTGGTGGCGGAGCTCACCGTACGGACGATCAGCGTCGACGCGGTCGCGGACCGGCCGGACGTGCTGCACCTGGACGACTTCAAGGACGCGCCGCCGGTCCAGCCGAACATGCGCGAGTTCAAGGAGCCGGTGGTCATCACCCACACCTCCGGCACCACCGGCATACCCAAGCTGGTCATGCACTCCGCCGAGTCCATCTACGCGATGGCCATCGTGGAGACCGAGCGGTGGCCCAGGTTCGGGCTCCGGCGCAGCGACACGGTGGCGTTCTGCGATCCCTACACGCACGAGCGGCTCACCACCATGCAGCTGGCGATGGCCGCGGTCGGCCCGCGGGTGCTCTACCTGTCCGACCCGCTCTCGCCGAGGATCCGGGAGTTGCTGGCCGAGCACAAGCCGACGCTGGTGGAGGCGCTGCCGAACATCTACCTCGCCTGGGAGCCGCTGGCCCGCGACCCCGCCGGCCTGTTCAGCAACGTGCGCGAGTACGTCAACTCGTTCGACGCCATCCACACCCGTACGATCCGCACCTTCATGGCCGCCACCAAGCGCCGGTTCCCGATCTGGGTCCAGTCGTGGAGCCAGAGCGAGAACGGCGCGCTGTGCATCCGGCCGTTCTTCCGCTTCGTGGTACGCCGCAAGGGGCACCGCCCGCCGCCGACGCAGCTGATCGGCTGGCCCATCCCGTTCCACGCCAAGATGCGGGCGGTGGACCCGGAGACCGGCAAGGAGGTCCCGCGCGGCCAGGTCGGCCTGATCGAGATCGACCAGCCGGGACGGTGCCTCGCCTACGTCGGCGAGCAGGACCGGCACGACCTGAAGTGCAACGGCAGGTGGTGGAACACCGGCGACCTCGCGGTCATCAACAAGTGGGGCGCCGTGCGGATCGTGGACCGGGAGATCGACCGGATCCCCGGCGGCAGCGCGATCGAGTTCGAGGACCTCATCCTCGACCGGATCGACTACACCACCGAGGTCATCGTCCTCCCGGTCGCCGGTGACCTGCCGGTGCCCGTGGTCAGCACCGCGGACGACGTTCCGCTGGACAAGGGCGACTGGGAGCGGGCGGTCGCGGACCTGAGCCCGATGGCCCCGCCGATCCAGATAAAGTGGGACGAGTTCCCGCGAACCGGCACGTGGAAGATCCGCCGGGTCGCGCTCCGGGAGAAGCTGCTCTCCGATGCCCAGGCGATCGGCATCGGGCGCTGGACCTGATCATCACCATCCTGTGATCACATCGACGCGGCGCCGGTCCTGACTGTGCCGGCGCCGCGTCGTTCTCCTGAGCACCGCGGTCGAGCGAAGGGTTGCTGCCATGTTGGATCTCCTCGGCCGGCTCGCGCACCGGGCGCGCTGGTGGGTGATCGCCGGCGCCGCGGTGTTCCTGGTCGCCGCGGGCACCTGGGGCGCCGGCGCGTTCGGCGACCTGGCCGTCGGCGGATTCACCTACGCGGCGAGCGAGAGCTCCCGCGCCGACGAGGTCGAACGCAAGGCGCTCGGCCGCAACGACGCGGACGTCGTCGTGCTGTTCGGCAGCGACCGCTGGACGGTGGAGGACCCCGCGTACGCCGACGCCGCCCGGCGCGTGCTGGACGGGCTGCCGGCCGACCGGGTCGAGGGCGTGACCGACTACTGGCGGGCCAGAGTTCCCGCGCTGGTCAGCACCGACCGGCACGAGACGTTCGCGGCGGTGCAGATCGCCGGTGCCACCGAGAACGACCGCCTCACCAACTACCTCGCCATCAAGGACGGCCTGACCAGCCCGGATCTCGACGTCACCGTCGGGGGGCCGCTGGCGCTGATCGACGACGTCAACAGCCAGAGCAAGGCGGACCTGACCCGCGCCGAGGCGCTGGCGTTGCCGATCCTGTTCCTGCTGCTGGTGCTCATCTTCCGTAACCTGCTGGCGGCGCTGCTGCCGGTCGCGGTCGGGGTGCTGGCGATCGTGGGCTCGTTGGCCGGCCTGCGGCTGCTGGCGCAGTTCACCGACATCTCGATCTTCGCGGTCAACGTGGTCACGCTGCTCGGCCTCGGGCTGGCCGTGGACTACAGCCTGTTCATGGTCAGCCGGTTCCGGGAGGAACTCGGCGCGGGCCACCCCGTCCCGGCGGCGTTGCGGCGGACCATGGTCACCGCGGGCCGGACCATCGTCGTCTCCGCGGTGACCGTCGCGCTCGCGCTCGCCAGCCTGGCCGTCTTCCCGCAGGTGTTCCTCCGGTCCATCGCCGTCGGTGGGGTCGCCGCGGTGCTGCTGGCGGGGTTCTTCGCGATGACCGTGATGGCGGCGATGCTGGCCCTGTTCGGGCCGCGGCTGCGGGAGCGTCGCCGCAGGCCGGTCGACACCGACCCGAACTCCGGCGCGTGGGCGCGGATCGCGCGGACGGTGATGCGCCGACCCGTACTGGTCGGGGGCGCGGTCATCGCCGTGCTGGTGGTCCTCGGTCTGCCGTTCCTGCGCATCTCCTACGGCTGGCTGGACACCCGGGTGCTGCCCGCCTCGGCGGAGAGCCGGCAGGTCCAGGACGCCATCGAGCGGTCGTTCCCGGACAGTGTCACCCGGCCGGTCGAGGCCATCGTCACCCTGGACGGCCCGGTCACCGGTCCTCCCGCCCGGGAGGAGATCGCCGCGTACGTGGAGCGGGTGGCCGCGCTGCCGGGCGTACGGCAGGCGGACGTCAGCGGGCTGGCCGGCGACACCGCGCGGGTCACCGTCCGGTTCGACGCGGAACCGATCTCCGAGCAGGGACGGGAGCTGGTCGACGCGGTGCGCGCCGTCGAACCGCCGCCCTCCGGCACGGTACTGGTCGGCGGCGACGCCGCCGGGTTCGCCGACCTGATGGACATGCTCGCGCAGCGGCTGCCGTGGATGGCGCTGCTCGTCGTGGCCACCACGTTCGTGCTGTTGTTCCTGTCCTTCGGCTCGCTGGTGCTGCCGGTCAAGGCGATCCTGATGAACGTGCTGAGCCTGACCGCGGCGTTCGGCGCGGTGGTGTGGGTCTTCCAGGACGGCCACCTCGCCGGGCCGCTGCGGTTCACCTCCACCGGCAACATCGACGTGGTGCAACCCATCCTGATCTTCGCCGTCGCGTTCGGGCTGTCGATGGACTACGAGGTGTTCCTGCTCTCACGCATCCGCGAGCACTACGACCTCAGCGGTGACAACACCGAGGCGGTCGCGGTCGGGTTGCAGCGGTCCGGACGGATCATCACCAGCGCGGCCCTGCTGCTGGTGGTGGTGATCGTGTCGTTCGCGACCGCGAGCGTGCTGGTCGTGAAGATCATCGGTATCGGGCTCGCCCTCGCCGTCGTCGTCGACGCCACCATCGTCCGGGCGCTGTTGATGCCGGCCACGATGCGGCTGCTCGGCCGGCTCAACTGGTGGGTGCCCGGGCCGCTGCGACCCCTCTACAGCCGGTGGGGGATCCGCGGGGAGAGCAGCCACCTGGACGCGGAGCGTACAGCCGCGTAGAGCCGCGCCGCCGCGCCGGGGAAGTCCCCGCCGTGCCCGCCAGTCGTGCGGCCCGCCCGTGGCCTGGGGCTGCCCCCCAGGCCACGGGCGGGCGGGTTAGTAGATCAACGCCCGGCCGAGGCCCATGTCGGTGAGGCGGGTGGAGTGCACGATGCTCGTGACCTCGACAGCCTTCTGGATGCGTTCCTCCGGCGTGGTGTCGACCAGCCGTCGCCCGTCCCACACCTCGTAGTCACCGATGCTGTCCAGGTGCGGGGCGATGCCCTCCTGGAACCAGTTCTCCCAGCGGGTGAGCTGGTCGGACACCGGCAACTGCTCCCACAGCCGCATGCCGTCGCGGATGAGCTCGACGAGGCGTTCCTTCTCGTCGGGGTGCCGCTGCACGTGCTCGCGGATGATCGACGTGCCGACGGCCAGGTGGCGCACCTCGTCGATGGCGGCGCCCTTCTCCATGTCCGCCATCCGCGGGTCGATCGGTCGCCACTTGCGCTCGCTGAGTTCGAACGACGGGGCGAGGAACCCTTCGACCAGGATCGTCAGCAGCACCACGCCGCCGACGAAGTCCTGCTGCTCGCGCACGATCGGCATGCCGTACTCCTCCAACGGATCGAGGATGGTCGCCTTGTCGTGCGCGGTCTCCCGGGCGATGACGGCGGCGACGTCCCGCTCGTCGATGCCGAGGTTCCGCAGGTGGTTCCGGAAGATCATCGCGTGGCGGGTCTCGTCCACCAGCTGGGTGGCGTAGAACTCCGCGGTCGTGGAGTCGGGCGCGCACGCCACGATGTGACCGATCGCGCGGGCCGCCCGCTCCTCGGCCAGCGCGCGGAACGCGACCTCCTGGATCAGTGCGTCCCGCAGCGGGCCCGGCTCGTGGAGGAATTCCGGGGTTACCAGCTCCGGCGGGTAGCCCACGATGTTTCCGCGCAGCGTGCGCTGCGGGACGTTGGCGAACCAGTACCGCAGGTCGCAGTCGCGTGCGGTCAGCCGGATGCCCTCCGCGCCGTCGAAGAGGGAGGACGCCTGGTCCCAGTCGGCGGCGTCGTCCGCCGTCATCCCCGACCGCTCGTCGGTGCG
Source organism: Micromonospora sp. NPDC047730 (assembly GCF_043204765.1). Taxonomy (NCBI): domain Bacteria; kingdom Bacillati; phylum Actinomycetota; class Actinomycetes; order Micromonosporales; family Micromonosporaceae; genus Micromonospora; species Micromonospora sp. NPDC047730. The sequence continues at coordinate 37,654 of NZ_JBIDCU010000020.1, forward strand.
GGGGGCCGCGGGCTGCGGGCTGTACGTGACCACCGGCTGCGGGCGCGGGCCGGGCAGGGTGACCGGTGCCGTGGCCTCGTCGGGCCGGGTGGAGGCCGGGTCCTGGACCGGCTGGACCGCGAGGCTGGGCGCGGGTGCGCCGACCGGTGGGGCCACGGACGAATGCACCGCCTGCGGGCCCGGTGGCTGCGCGGCCGGCACCGCCGGTGCCTGCACGGACGGCTGCGCCGCTGGTGGCTGCGCGGCCGGTGCCGGGGCGCTGTCGTTCATGATGAACGGGCGGGTGCCGTCGAGGTAGTCGACCAGCGGCGCCGCGACGCTGGCCCGCGACGGCGGGTGGAACGCGACGCACTGGCAGGCCGCGACCAGGTAGGCCACCTCGGGGGAGCGGATGAACGACATGCCCCCGAGCATTTCGACGGCCTGGCGGGCGGCGTCGGTGATGGCGTCCTGCGTGCCGTAGCGGGCCATCAGGACGCGGGCCAGCGCGTCGTTGTCCGTCTCGCCGGCCTGCATGGCGCGGGCCGCGCCCTCCAGCAGCTGCGTCGCCGTCTCCAGCCGGGTGCCCAGCGCGGCGCGGTCGGTGACCGCGCCGCGCCCGGCGGCCAACGCGCGTTCGACGAGCGCGCTGGCCATGCCCAGGTACGACGCGGTGATGAGCAGCTCGAACCAGATGAACCCGACTGTCTGCAGGTCGTCGAGCATCCCGTCCGGGCCGTTCTCGGTCGGGATGACCAGTTCCTCCTCGATGAACACGTCGGTCAGCCGGACCTCGTCGCTCTCCGCGCCGGCGAGCACGCTGCTGCCCCAGAACGGGTGCCGGGTGATGCCGCGCAGCGTGGCCGGCATGAGCAGGAAGGCCGTCTGCTGGCCGCCGCCCGGTGCGGGCACCGCCACGCTGGCCGTCAGCAGGTCCATCGAGTGGCTCAGGCTGCACGGCTTCTTCGACCCGTTGATCCGGTAGCCGCCGTCCACCGGCGTCGCCGTCATCGAGGGGGAGAGGATCCCCTGGGCCGGGCGGCCCTCGGCGAAGCCCGAGGAGACCAGCAGGTTGCGGCTGGTGATCGCCTCCAGCAGGGCCCACTCCATGCCGGAGTTCTTGATGCTCTCGGCGAAGGTGAACAGCGTCGCCACGGAGAAGTGGTGCATCGTGGTCGCGACCGCCAGCGACGGCGCGTGGGCGCCGATCGCGCGGGTGACCCGTACCGCGTCCAACGGGGACGCGCCGAGCCCGCCGTAGTCCTTCGGGATCACCAGGCTCGGGCCGCCGCTGGCCCGGAACACCGGCAGCGTGCCGCCGCCGGAGGCTTCCCGTTGCTCGAACGGGACCTCGGACAACCCGTCGAGCAGCCCCGGCAGGTACGACTCGCAGAGGGCACGGGCCTGGTCAAGGGATCGCACAGAATTCCTCCGGAGGCGGACGGTCAACGAGGGATGAGCGAGCGGGCCGCCGCGCGGCGCAGCTTGCCCGACGGGGTCTTCGGAAGGCTGCCCGGCGGCAGCACCACGACCTCCGCCGGACGGGCGTCGACGTCGGCGAGGACCCGGTTGGCGATCGCGTCGGAGAGCGCCTTCTCGGCGGCCGGGTCACCGACCAGGCGTGACTCGACCAGCACCGCGAACGACTCCCGCGCCACCCCGTCGCCGGCCATCAGCCGTACCGCCGCGACGTTGCCGTCGCGGACGCCGTCGACGCCGGCGGCCGCGCGCTCGATGTCGGTGGGATAGATGTTGCGGCCGCCCATGATGACGACGTCCTTGCGGCGGCCGCAGACCACGATCTGACCGTCGACCAGGTAGCCCTCGTCGCCGATGTCCAACCAGCCGTCGTCGTCCAGGGCCGGGGCCGGACCATCCTCGGTGAGGTAGCTCCGGGTCACCGAGTCACCGCGCAGCTGCAACCGGCCGACCTCACGGTCGCCCAGCTCGGCGCCGGAGTCGTCGACGACCCGCACGCTCACGCTCGGGTGGGCGGCGCCGAGCATGGGCAGCCGGCGCACGGCGGTCGGGTGGTCGTCGCCCGCCGGTACCGCCCGCCGGTTCTTCTCCAGCGCCAAGGCGTCGACGGTGTCGAGGAGCATCGGATCCGACAGCGCCGACAGCGAGATGACCAGGGCGCTCTCCGCCGCGCCGTAGCAGCAGTTCACCGCCTCCGGCCGCAGGCCGAACCGCGCGCCGGCCGCGACGAACGCCTCCACCGTCGACGGGTCGATCGGCTCCGCGCCGTTGCACAGGGCCTTCAACCGGGACAGGTCGAGCGAACCGGCGTCGGCGCGGGCGAGCTGCCGGGTCAGGATCGCGTACGCGAAGTTCGGCGCGGCGGTGATCGTGCCGCCGTACCGGCTCATCAGCTCCGCCCACACCATCGGGCGGCCGAGGAACTCCGCGGGCGTGACCATGACCAGGTCGATGCCGGTGAACATGGGCAGCAGCAGGCAGCCGACCATGCCCATGTCGTGGAAGAGCGGCAGCCAGCTCACCAGCACGTCGTCGTCGCCGCACTCGAGGTGGGCCGCGGTGTCGACGAGGTTGGCGTGGATGTTGCGGTGGGTGATCCGCACCGCCTTCGGCTCGGCGGTCGAGCCGCTGGTCAACTGGAGCAGCGCGGTGTCGTCCTCGGCGGCGGGCACGACGGTGAACTCCCGGTCGCTGTCCAGGTCGCCGATCATCCGGTGGGGGACGCCCTGCTCGCGCAGCACGCCGGCCATCGCCTCGAACGGGGCGCCCACCAGCACCAGACGCGCGTCGATCATGCGCAGGACACGCAGCGTGTCGTCGCGCCAGACGGCCAGGTCGGTCCGCGGGGTCGGCTGGTGCAGCATGGTCACGCTGCCGCCGGCCAGCCACGTCCCCTGGGCGACCCGCGCGACCTCCCCCGGGTCACCGGCCAGGACCGCGACGGCCTGGCGGGGGGCCAACCCGCCCGCGACCAGTGCCGCCGCCGTACGCCGGGCCGCCTCGTGCAACTGCCCCCAGCCGCGCCGCACCGGGTTCGCGGGGGCGCCGGTGACCATGCCGCCCGACGACCGCCCGGCGGTGCCGACGACGGCATCGACGAAACGGCTCACCTCGATCTCGCCTGAATCATGCGGGACAGCGTAGACAGGGCGATCGACAAAGACCATAGATCCTTTGTGGAGTCCGTACGGGCGATTGTGTTGGGCGCCGTGACCGATAGAGGATGACCGCTGCCCGGTGGGTGACCGCGGCACCGACGTTGATGATCGCGGAAGGCGGCCGCCTGAATGGGTGACTCCAGGACGCAGTGGTGGTTGGATGTCGTACGTACCGAGGCGGCCGAGGTGCTCGGTCGGCCGCGTGGTGACGTCACTGCCGACGGTGCCTTCGCCGACCTCGGCTTCGACTCACTGACCGCGCTCGAACTGGCCGACCGGCTGTCCGAGGCGAGTGGGCTCCAACTCTCCGGCACCCTCGCCTTCGACTACCCCAACCCGTCGGCCCTGGCCGGGTACCTGGCCGAACAGGTCGGCGGCCCGGACGCGGACCCGCAGCCGGGGCACCGCGTCGCCACGCCGGCGGCCGGCGAGCCGGACGGCGCGCCGTCGGGTGCGCCCGAGCCGATCGCCATCGTGGCGATGGCCTGCCGTTTCCCCGGTGGAGCGGCCACCCCCGAGGACTTCTGGACCTTCCTGGCCGACGGCCGCGACGGCATCGGGCCGTTCCCGACCGACCGGGGCTGGGACCCGCAGGTGTTCCATCCCGACCCCGACCGTCCCGGCTCCACCTACGCCCGCCACGGGGGGTTCCTCTACGACGCCGGCGACTTCGACGCCGGGTTCTTCGGCCTGTCGCCCCGCGAGGCGTTGGCCACCGACCCACAGCAGCGGCTGATGCTGGAGATCTCCTGGGAGGCGCTGGAACGCGCCGGCATCGACCCGCGCACGCTGCGCGGAAGCCGCACCGGCGTGTACACCGGCGTCATCGCCGGCGACTACGCCCCGCGCCTCGGCGCCATCCCGCCGGAGGTCGCCGGCTTCCTGATGGCCGGCAACGCGTCCAGCATCGTCTCCGGCCGCGTGTCGTACACGTTGGGCCTGGAGGGACCCTCGCTGTCGGTCGACACCGCCTGCTCGTCGTCGCTGGTCGCGCTGCACCTGGCGGCCCGCTCGCTGCGTACCGGCGAGTGTGACCTCGCACTGGCCGGCGGGGTCACCGTGATCGGGACGCCGTTGGTGTTCACCGAGTTCAGCCGCCAGGGCGGGCTCTCCCCGGACGGGCGGTGCCGGTCGTTCGCCGCGGCCGCCGACGGCACCGGCTGGGCCGAGGGCGCCGGTGTGCTGGTCCTCGAACGGCTCGCCGACGCACGCCGGCACGGCCGGCGCGTCCTGGCGGTTTTGCGCGGCAGCGCGGTCAACTCCGACGGGGCGTCCAACGGCCTCACCGCGCCCAACGGTCCGTCCCAGCAACGCCTGATCGCCGACGCGCTCGCCGATGCGGGCCTCGACGCACCCGACGTGGACGTGGTGGAGGCACACGGCACCGGCACCCGGCTGGGCGACCCGATCGAGGCCCAGGCGCTGATCGCCGCGTACGGCTCCGGCCGGCAGCGTCCGCTGTGGCTCGGGTCGGTCAAGTCGAACATCGGACACACCCAGGCGGCGGCCGGCGTGGCCGGGGTCATCAAGATGGTGCTGGCGCTGCGGCACGGCCGGCTGCCCCGCACGCTGCACGTCGACGAACCCACGCCGTACGTGGACTGGTCCGCCGGCCCGCTGCGGCTGCTGACCGACGAGCAGCCCTGGCCGGCCGGCGCCCGGCCGCGTCGCGCGGCGGTGTCGTCGTTCGGGATCAGCGGCACCAACGCGCACGTCATCGTCGAGGAGGCGCCGCAGGACGAGCCCGTCGCCCCGACCGACAGCGCGGCCGTGCCGGTGCCGCTGGTGCTCTCCGCGCGGACCGTCCCCGCGCTGCGCGAACATGCCCGCCGCCTCGACGCCTTCCTCGACGCCCACCCCGACCTGCCGGTCCGCGCGGCGGCGGTCGCGGCAGCCCGGCGTACGGCGTTCGAACAGCGCGCCGTCGTCCTCGACCGCGACGCCCTCGCGGCGCTCGCCGCCGGGCAGGACGCCCCGGCCGTGGTCACCGGCACGGCGAGCGAGGGCGGGCTCGCCCTGGTCTTCCCCGGACAGGGATCGCAGCGACCCGGGATGGGGCGGGAACTCGCCGCGGCCGAACCGCGGTTCGCCGCCGCCCTGGACGAGGTCTGCGCCGCACTGGACCGGCACCTGGACCGTCCCGTCCGCGCGGTCATCGACGGCGACCCGGACCTGCTGGACCAGACCGAGTACACCCAGCCGGCGCTGTTCGCCGTGGAGGTGGCGCTGTACCGGCTGCTGCGACACTGGGGCCTCCGGCCGGACTTCGTCCTCGGCCACTCGATCGGGGAGATCACCGCCGCCCACGTGGCCGGCGCGCTGTCGCTGGACGACGCCGCCCGCCTCGTCGTCGTCCGCGGACGGCTGATGCAGGCGTTGCCCGCCGGCGGCGCGATGGCCGCGATCCAGGCCACCCCGCAGGAGGTCGAGCCGCTGATCGCCGACCCCGCGGCGCAGGTCGGGCTCGCCGCCGTCAACGGCCCGACGTCGGTCGTCGTCGCCGGCCCGCAGGACGCGGTGCAGACCGTCGCCGACGCGTTCGCCGCACGAGGCCGCAGGACCACCCGGCTACGCGTCAGCCACGCGTTCCACTCCCCGTTGATGGAGCCGATGCTCGCGGACCTCGCCAAGCTGGAGGCGGACCTCACCCACCGGGCGCCGGAGATCCCGCTGGTCTCCAACGAGACGGGCCTGCCGGTGGACATGATCACACCGGGGCACTGGAGTCGGCACGCGCGGCAACCGGTGCGGTTCGCACAGGCCGTACGCCGGCTACGCGAGCAGGGGGTGAGCCGGTTCCTGGAGGTCGGGCCCGGCGGCGTGCTGTCGGCCATGGTCCTCGACTCCGTCGGCGACCTGGACGCCGACACGGGTGACCCGACGATCGCCGTGCCGCTGCTGCGCGGCGGGCGCGACGAACGGGACTCCGCCTGGGGCGCGGTGGCCCGCCTGTTCGCCCACGGCGTGGACGTCGACTTGCCCGCGCTGGTCGGCGGGGACGTCCCGCCCGCGGAGCTGCCCACCTATCCGTTCCAGCACCGGCGGTACTGGTTGACCCCACCGGCCCGGCCGCTGCTCGGGGAGCCGGTCGAGACGCTGGACGCCGGAGTGCTGCTGACCGGCGAACTGTCGATCGCCGCCCAGCCGTGGCTCGCCCAGCACCGCGTGGGCGGGACGGTCGTCGTACCGGGCGCGCTGCTGGCGGAGCTGGCGGCGCGCGCGGGCGCGCACGCCGGCTGCCCCGAGGTGGTGGAGCTCCTCCTGCAGGCGCCGCTGGTGCTCCCCGAGGCCGGCGCCGTCCAGACCCGGGTGGTCGTCGCCGGGACGGACGGCGACCCGACCCGCCCGCTGACCATCCACGCGCGCCCACCCGGCGGAACGTGGACGCCGCACGCGACGGGAACCGTCGCCCCGGTGCGGACCAGCGACGCCACCCGGTTGAGGCTGTGGCCGCCGCCGGGCGCGGCGCCGTTGGACACGGACGGCTTCTACGACCGCCTGCGCGCCGGTGGCTACGACTACGGCCCGGTGTTCCAGGGCGTCGGCCGGGCGTGGCAGCGGGGCGACGAGATCTTCGCCGACGTGACGCTGCCCGCCGACGCCGCCGGCGCGACCGAGGGTTTCCTGCTGCACCCGGCGCTGCTCGACGCTTCGCTGCACGCCCTCGGCCTGATCGGCGACGCCGGCGCGGACGACGGGATCGCGCTGCCGTTCTCCTGGACGGGCCTGCAGGTGCACGCCCGAGGCGCCACGGCGCTGCGGGTCCGGCTGACCCGCGTCGGCGACGGTGTCGACGTCGTCCTCGCCGACCCGTCCGGTGCGCCGGTCGCCTCGGTCCGGCACGTCGCGCTACGGCCGATCACCCCCGACCGGCTCACCCTCGGGCCGTCCGGGTCGGGCGGCGGGTACGAGCTGCGCTGGGTGCCGGCCGCGCCGGTCCGGTCCGACCAGCCGGTGGTCTGGCTCGACGAGTTGGCGGCCGGCGACCAGGTTCCCGACCTCGTCTTCACCGAACTGCCGCCGGGCGGTGACGACCCGCACCCCACCGTCGCCGCCGCGCTCGACCTGGCGCACCGCTGGCTGGCCGACCCGCGGTACGGCGCCGCCCGGTTGGCGGTGGTGACCCGGCGGGCCGTCGGCGACCAGTCCCGGGACCTCGCGCAGGCGGCGGCGTGGGGGCTGCTGCGGTCGGCGCAGTCCGAGCACCCCGGCCGGTTCGCGCTGATCGACCTGGACGACGACCCGGCGTCGCGGCAGGCGCTCGCCGCGGCCGGCTCCGCCGGAGAACCGCAGGTCGCCGTCCGCGCCGGTGGACTGCTGGTGCCTCGGCTGCGCCCGTCGGCCACCGACAGCCTCGTCCCGCAGACCGGGGCCCCCACTGATCCCGGGGCCGTCACCCGCGTCGGACCACGGCCGTGGGCCCCGCAGGGCACCGTCCTCGTCACTGGCGCGACCGGCGCCATCGGCCGTCTCGTGGCACGGCACCTGGTGGAGCGGCGCGGGGTGCGGCACCTGGTGCTCACGTCCCGGCGTGGATCCGACGCCCCCGGCGCCGCCGACCTGGTCGGCGAGCTGACCGCGCTCGGCGTGGAGTCGGTGCGCGTCGTTGCCTGCGACGTCGCCGACCCGGCGGCCCTGACCGACCTGCTGGGGTCCGTCCCCGCCGAGCATCCGCTCACCGCCGTGCTGCACCTGGCCGGTGTGCTGGACGACGGGGTCGTCGAGTCGCAGACCCCGCAGCGGGTGGCCGGAGTGCTGCGGCCGAAGGCGGACGGCGCACGGCAGCTGCACGAGCAGACCCGCGAGTGCGACCTGGCCGCGTTCGTGCTCTTCTCCTCCGCCGCCGGCCTGCTCGGCTCGCCCGGGCAGTCGGGTTACGCCGCCGCCAACGCCTACCTCGACGCCCTCGCCGAGCAGCGGCGCGCGCAGGGGCTGCCGGGGCAGTCGCTGGCGTGGGGCCTGTGGGAGCTGCCGGACGGGATGGCCGAGCAGGTCAGTGACACGGGCCTGCGTCGCATGCGCGGGATCGGGCTGACGCCGTTGCCGCCGGGGCGCGGACTGGCCCTGCTGGAACGGGCGCTCGACTCGGACGCGGCGACGCCGGTCCTCGTCGACGTGGACAGCGCCCTGCTCGACGGGCACGACCGGCGGTCGGTGCCGCCGGTGCTGCACGACCTGATGGCCACGGACCGCCCGGCCGGCGCGGACGTCGCCGGCCTGGGGGCGCCGGCCACCGCGTCGGTCGACCCGGTAACCGGCGGCGCGCCCGGCCCGACCGGCGGCACCCGGGCGGGAGGCACGGACCTCGCCAGGACCCTGCCCGGGCTCGCTCCCGCCGACCAGGACCGGGTGCTGCGGGAGATGGTGCTCGCCGAGGCCGCCAGGGTTCTCGGCCACACCTCCGCCGCCGACCTGGACGGCACCCGGAGCCTGCCCGAGCTCGGATTCGACTCGCTGACGGCGGTCGAGCTGCGCAACCGGCTCGCCACCGCGACCGGGCTGACCCTGCCGGCGACCCTGGTGTTGGACTACCCGAACGTGCGGGAACTGGTCGGCTACCTACGCGGTGAGCTGTTGCCCGAGCAGGCGTCCACCGCGCTCGGGGTGCTGGAGGAGTTGACCCGGCTGGAGTCCAGCCTGGCCAACCTGACGATGGACGGTGTGGCGCGCAGGCGGCTCGCCGACGCCCTGAACCAGTTGCTGTCGCTGGTCGACACAGAGTCGGACAAGGTCGACGCGGCGAAGGACGACTTCTTCGACCTGCTCGACTAGGAGCCCGCCCCGGCCCGTCGGGAAAGCGGGTCGTCCTCCAGCCGATCGGGCGGCTGGAGGACGGCCCGCGGCCGCTCAGCCGAGCGGGGCGGCCTCCACCACGGTGACCTCGATGTCGGAGCCGAACAGCCCGCGCAGGATGTCCCGGATCGAGTCGCGCATCGCCGCGCACGCCACCGGGTCGATCAGGCTCGCCAGGGAGGCGATGCCCAGGTCGAATCGGCTGTCGAACTCGACCCGCACCCCCTCGTCGGCCTCGACGACCAGCCACGAGCCGGTGAACGTCGCGAAGTCGCCCTTGGTCTGTTCGAAGTCGATGCGGCGGTTGACCGGGTCGATCTGGTCGCGTTCGGTCCAGACGAGGATGCCCCGGCGGAAGTTCACCTCCCACGTCGACTCCACCTCGGTCGGGCTGACCTCGGTCACCCCGACCGTCCGTACGGTGTCGGTGAACTCCGGATACGCGGCGAAGTCGGCCAACCGGTCGAACGACTCCTTGGCGTCTGCCCTGGGCAGCAGAGCGTGCACGATGACGGAGCACTCCATCGCGGGTGGCCTCCTCAGCTCGGGTTGACGATCACTGCTGCAACCCCCGGATCAGGTGACGCAGGCTGACCCGCCACGCGTCCTCGGCCTGCGCCGGGGTCATCGCGTCCGGTCCGCCGGGAATCGTGCCGAACGATGTCGGCAGCAGTTCGGGGATGATGACCAGCCCGCAGACGGCCACCACGCCGTCCAGCCGAGCCAGGTCCTCGGGAGGAAGGACGTCCGCGAACGCCGGCCGGACCAGCCGATCCACGATGGACGGATCCGCGATCCGGCCGTCGGGTATGTCCATGCCGCACTCGCGGGCGGTTTCCGTCACCAGTTCGAGGTAACGCTCCACCGGGATGCCGGCGGGTCCGGCGGTCAGCCAGTAGTCGCCCTTGCGCAGGTCGGCGTCGAGCACCGCGCGGATTCCCTGCGCGACCATGTCCTGGGGGACGAGGTCGAAGAACGTGCCGGGATGCGCCGGGATGAACGGCAGCTTGCCGGTCACCAGGTACTCGGCGAGCTGGTGCACTCCCTGGGGCTGGCGGATGACGCCGGTACGGGAGTCGCCGATGACGATCGCCGGCCGGACGATCACCGTGTCGATGCCGCTGTCGCGGACCATCTGCTCGCCGAGGTACTTCGACGTGACGTACTCGTCGGTCCGGGCGGCCACCTTCTCGGTGCCCAGCCTGCCGCCGCCACCGGCGCGGCCGTACCGGGACACGTAGGCGGTGCTGACGTGGACCAGGGTCGCGTCCGCCTCGGCGGCGAACTCGACGACCCGGCCGAGGCCCTCGATGTTGAGCCGGTCCACCTCCGCCTGGTCGGCGGAGAAGTTGACGATGGCGGCGGAGTGGACCACCGCGTCGACCTCGGCGCACAGCTCGCGGTAGGCGCGGCGGTCGAGCCCGAGCGAGGGGGCGTGCAGGTCCAGCCGGACCACCCGGTTCGAGCCGCCCGGCAGGCGTCGGTAGGCGGCGGCGATCACGTCGTACCCGGAGAGTTCCGCCAGTACGGCGGTGCCCACGACGCCGCTGGCCCCGGTGACCAGGACGGTACGTCGCGTCATGCGGGGAAGTCGCTTCCGGTGGCGGGGAAACGCGCGGCCAGGGCGGCGCAGGCCCGCTCGAATGAGGCGACCAGCCGCTCCTCCTCGTCGGGGGTCATCGTGGCGGGTGGGGTGAGCCGCAGCACCGGGTGCGCGTTCATCGAGTGGTTGACGACCACGTCGTTGTCGAGCAGGTCCATCAGGAACTCCGCGGCGTGCATTCCGGAGCGGAACTCCACTCCGATGAGCAGCCCGGCGCCGCGTACGTCGGCCACGAGGTGCCCGATCGACCGCACCGTCTCGGTGATCGCCGCAAGTAGCCGCTCGCCCAGGTCGGCCGCCCGCTCCACCAGCTTCTCCTCCCTGATCACCTCGACCGTCGCGCGGACGGCGGCCATGGCGAGGGGGTTCGCGGAGAACGTGGACGTGTGCAGGTAGGGGTCCTTGTCGAACGGGGCGAACGCCTCCTCGGTCGCCAGGGTCGCCGCGACCGGCACCAGCCCGCCGCTGAGCGCCTTGCCGACCAGCAGGACGTCCGGCCGTACGTCGTCGCGGTCCGCCGCCCACCAGGTCCCGAGCCGCCCCAGCCCGGTCATCACCTCGTCCAGGACGAGCATCGCCCCCCGATCGCGGCACAGCGCCTCGACGGCCTTGAGATAGCCGGGCTGGGGGATGATCACCCCGCCCTCGCTCTGCACCGGTTCGACGACCACGCAGACGTCACGGTCGACGACGGCGGCCAGTTCGTCCAGGTCGCCGAACCTGACGTGGGTGACCTCGGGCAGCAGCGGGCGGAACGGGTCCTGATAGAGCGACCGCGCGGTGAGCGACAGCGCGCCGACCGTCTTGCCGTGGTATCCGCTGTGCATGGAGACCAGCCGGTGCCGCCCGTTCGCCCGGGCGATCTTGATCGCGGTCTCCACCGCCTCCGCGCCCGAGTTGGAGAAGTGCACCTTGACCAGGCCCTCCGGCGCCACCGAGGTCAACGCCTCGGCGGCCCGGGCGGCGGGCTCGTTCAGCAGCACCCGGGTGGACAACGCCTGCCGTTCGAGCTGGTCGCGCACCGCCGCGAGTACGACCGGATTGCCGGCACCGACGAAGAACACGCCGTAGCCGGCGCAGTTCAGCAGTTGGCGACCGTCCGCGGTGTGCACCACGGTGCCCGTGGCGCCGACCTCCAGTGGTGTGTGGAGCATGGCGGCGACCCGCCCCAGCCCCTCGCCGAGATGGCGGCGGTAGATATCGAAGACACTGGAGGACACGGCGGAAGTCTGCCCGAACGGCAGCAACCGATCAATGGTCTACTCAGGACTGTCGTCGGTGGCCGAACAGCCGACCCGTCGAGCATTGCCGCGAGCGTTGACCTTGCTCTAGGGTGCCGGCGTGGACACGTACAGCGAGATCATCTACTCCGTTTCGGACCGGATCGCCACGGTCTCGCTCAACCGTCCCGAGGAGCGCAACGGCTACACCCTGCGGATGGCCGACGAACTCGCGCACGCGTTCGACCGCGCCGACCGCGACGACGACGTCCGGGTCGTCGTCCTCACCGGTACGGGTGAGCACTTCTGCGCCGGGTTGGACATGTCCGTGACGGAGTTCGACACCCCCGACGACCCCGAGGCCGAGTGGGCGGAACCGGCGGGGCGGTGCTCGATGCGGATCTTCGCGATGAACAAGCCGGTCATCGCCGCGATCCGGGGCGCGGCCGTCGGCGCGGGAGCCACCATCATCCTGCCGGCCGACTACCGGCTCGCCGCCACCGACGCGCGATTCGGGTACGTCTTCAGCCGGCGGGGCATCTACGCCGAAGGCGCGTCCACCTGGTTCCTCCCGCGGCTGGTCGGGATGGGCTGCGCGCTCGACTGGATGATCAGCGGGCGGGCGTTCGACGCCGCCGAGGCGCTCTCGGCCGGCCTGGTGCACAGCGTCCACGAGCCGGAGCACCTGCTCGACAAGGCGTACCAGCTCGCGCGGACCATCATCGCCAGCACCGCGCCGGTGTCCGTGGCGGTCATCCGGCAGATGCTGTACCGGACCAGCGCGCTGGACTCGCCGTACCCGGCGCACCGGCTGGACTCCCGACTCTCCGCAGAGGCTCTGACGAGCGCGGACGCGAGGGAGGGCTTCGACTCCTTCCGGCAGCGACGCGCTCCGGCCTTCCCGGGGCGGGTCAGCAGCGACCTGCCCGACCACCTCCCGTGGAGGAACGAATGACGTCTATGGTTGCGGCATGACCACGCAGGCAGCCGGGCACGGTCCAGAAGTCGCCGAACAGATCACCGTCACGGCACCGGCGGGGACGGTCTACGCGGCCGTCGCCGACGTACGGCGGATGGCCAGGTGGAGCCCGGAGTGCGTCGCGGTCTGGGTCACCCGGCGCGACGGCGGGCAGCCGCGACGGTTCGTCGGCTGGAACCGTCGCGGCCCGTTGCTGTGGTTCACCACCTGCCGGGTTGTCACCGCGACGCCGGGCAGCGAGTTCGCCTTCGACGTCACCACCTTTGGCCAGCCGGTGGCCCGCTGGGGCTACCGGTTCAGCGAGACCGACGGCGGCACCGAGGTGACCGAGTACTGGCAGGACCGGCGCAACGGGACGGCCCGCGTTCTCGGCCGGATCTTCACCGGCAGGGCGTCGGGCGACCGCCCGACCGTGAACCGGAACGGCATGCGGGAGACCCTGCGCCGGTTGAAGCGGGAGCTGGAAGCGGCCTGACCCCGCGGCGGCCGACCGGGTGTCGTAACCGGCCCTATCCGAGGATGGGTAGGGCCGGGTTCGGCGGGGCGGGGTCAGGCCCCCGTCGTCGCCAGCGTGCGTTCCTGCTGCGGGGCCGCCGGTAGGTCGTGCGACACGCGCGGGAGCCATTCCAGCCACCGGGGCAGCCACCAGTTCTTCTCGCCGAGCAGGGCCATGACCGCCGGCAGCAGTACCGCGCGGACGATCGTCGCGTCGAGCAGCACGGCTGCGGCGAGCCCGACGCCGAGCTGCTTGGGAGCGGCCATCGGCAGCGTGGCGAATAGCGCGAACACGGCCACCATCACCGTCGCCGCGCTGGTGATGACCCCGGCCGTGCGGGTGATCCCCTCGGTGACCGCCAGCCGGGTCGGTAGTCCTCGGTCGTGGCCCTCACGGATCCGGCTGACGACGAAGACGTGGTAGTCCATCGACAGCCCGAACAGGATGACGAACAGGAACAGCGGCATCCAGTTGGTGATGCCGTCGGCGGCGCGGAAGTCGAGCAGCGACTCGAAGTGACCGTACTGGAAGACGTAGACCAGCATGCCGTAGGCCGCGGCGACGGACAGCAGGTTGAGCAGCACGCCGGTGACGGCCACGACGACGGACCGGAACGACACCAGCAGGAGCAGGAAGGCCAGGCCGAGAACGAACCCGAAGACCAGCGGCAGGGACTTCGCGAGCTGGTCGTTGAAATCCTGGGAGGTGGCGGTGGCGCCGGTGACGCCGACCCAGGCGTCGGGCAGCCGGCCGAGCGTCGCCGGCAGCACGGTTCCGCGCAGGGTCGCCAGGGCCTCCTCGGAGGTGCGGTCCCCGCCGGAGCCGGACAGCCCGACGCTGACGACGGCGACCGTGCCGGCGGGGTTGACCTCGACCGTGATCGGCTCGTGCAACCGGCCGGTCGCCAACGCCTGCTCCTTGAACGCCGCCATCGCACCGTTCCAGGCGGGCCCCGTGACCTGCGGGGCCTTGACCACGATCTCGGCCGGGGCGGCGCCGCCTGGGAACGCCGTCTGGATCGCCACGAACGCCTGCGCGATCGGCGCGCTCGGAGACAGGTCCTCGACACCCTCCCCCTTCGTACGCAGGTCCAGTGCGGGTGCGGCGAGCGCGCCGAGAGCCACGGCGGCGAGCACCGCCGAGACCAGCGGGCGGCGCAGGACGAGCCGCAGAACCGTGCCCCACACCCGGCCGTCGGAACGGGTGCGGTACAGGACGGGGATCCGGCCCGAATCGACGCGGTCGCCGAGCGCGGACAGCAGCGCCGGCAGGACCGTCAGCGAGCCGAGCACCGCGGTCGCGATGACGAGGATGGTGCCGACGGCAAAGCTGACGAAGGTGGTGTCACGGGTGAGGAACATGCCGGCCATGGCGACGATGACGGTCAGCCCGGAGATCCAGACCGACCGGCCGGAGGTCTGCGCGGCGATGACCAGCGCGCGCTGCGGATCCGCGCCGTTGCGGCGTTCGTCGCGCTCCCGGCGGATGTAGAACAGGCAGTAGTCGACGCCGACGGCCAGCCCGACGAGCAGCATGACGTGCATGGTGGTGTCGACGGTCGGCGCCAGGTGGCTGGTGAAGCCGAGCAGGCCGATCGCGGCGACGACGGCGGTGATGGCGAGCCCGACCGGCAGCAACGCGGCGGCGACCGCGCCGAAGGCGACGAACAGGATGCCGAGGGTGACCGGGATGGAGAGCATCGACAGCCTGGTCAGGCCGGCGTCGAGGTCGTCGCCGACGAGTTTGTCGCTGCTGGCGTCGCCGGCCTGCGCGATGTACAGCTGCGGGTGCGCCCGCTGGACGGCGGCGACGGCGTCGAGGACCGGCCCGACCCGGTCCTTGGCAGTCCGCGGGTCGCCGTGCATGGCGAAGGTGAGCAGCGCCGACTTCCCGTCCCCGGAGATCACCGGCGGCTCCATCGCGTCGGTGGCGCCGGTGGCCTGCACGGCGGCGGTGACCTCGGCGATGGCGGCCCGCCCCTCCGGACCGTCCACCGTCGATGTGCGCGAGCTGACGATCACCATCTCGCCGGCCTGCTCTGTGGGGAAGCCGGCCTGTTCGACGATACGGTCGGCGTGGCCGGACTCGCCGAGGCCGAAGTCGCTGTCGGTCGCCTTGACGATGCCGACCTGCCCACTCAGGACGGTGACGCCGATGACGAAGACCAGCCAGCCGAGTATGGCGAGCGTACGGTGACGGGCACTCCACACCGCGACGTGCGCCGCGACGCCGGTGACGTCTTCCCTGGATCTCATGGCTCGAACGGTATGGAGCGCGACGGGGCGGGTCGATCCCGTGAGCCTCCTGGTGGGGGTGGGGACAGCCCTACCTTGACGACCGGGGCGGGGCGGATGGACGTACCGGCCGGCTGGCACCTGCGAGTTCGCGCGCCCAAGGCAAGATCGCATTGCGTCGCCCTCGCCCTACGACGTGGGCAAGAAGATCAACGGTTCGTCATCACCGACACTTCGGGCCTGCTGGGGGTACGTCGCCGTCGCTCCGGCTGACGCTTGATCCAGCCCGCCCACTCGGGCTGCGCCGCGTGTTCGGAGGCCCGCCAGGCCGCATGTGCCAGGTGGTCCTCGACGAGCACCAACGCGTCACCGGGCAGCGGCC
This sequence comes from Micromonospora sp. NPDC047730, assembly GCF_043204765.1. Taxonomy (NCBI): domain Bacteria; kingdom Bacillati; phylum Actinomycetota; class Actinomycetes; order Micromonosporales; family Micromonosporaceae; genus Micromonospora; species Micromonospora sp. NPDC047730. Next base: position 53,477 of record NZ_JBIDCU010000020.1, read on the forward strand.
GGGGCGCGGAAGCGGTTCCTCAGTCGTCGCGATCAGCAGGCCGGCGGCTCCCCCGCCAGCGGTGCGTAGGTGCCACCGCGAGCCGCGCAGGTGGCAGCGCCACCGGGCAGCATCTAGCCGCTACCGGACCCAGGCGGACAGACCGGTCCTTACGCCCCAGAGAATGTGAATCAACTACTTATAGCACCTCAAGTGCTACATGTTGCGAAACCCGGAAAAGACCTCTTGTTTCACATGAATCGGCCTAACGTTCGTCATGGCTCGTCCTCCTGAGCCGACCAGAAGGGAGTGAGGAACATGTCGATGAGGTTTTTGACCAAGCTCGCCGGCGGGGTGGTGCTGGGCAGCGCCGCCCTGCTGCTCGCTGCGCCCGCCACCGCGCTCGCCGCGACCGACGAAGGTCCCAAGGAGCCCACGGCCTCGAACCAGGGGCAGGCGAAGAAGAAGTCAGACGACAAGCCGAAGACCTTCAGCCTGCACGACAAGAAGGGTAACGGGGTCACTTGCGCCACCAACAAGCAGATCAACGAGCAGAACATCACCCAGATCATCAAGGACAACACCATCACGAACAGCATCGTCACCTTCAACCTGTCCGCAGCGCAGTCAGCGTCGAACGACAACAGAACCCAGCCAAACAACATCGTCGTCTGCATCCGCGACCTCGACGTGGAGGTGGATGTCGAGACCGATCTGCTCGCCGACCTCCTCGGGATGGTCGAGGCCGGTATCGGCAAGGCTGGTTCGTCGGTGGGCCAGCCTGCCGGCGCCAGCGGCGCGTACGCGGGTCCGGACGGAGCCTGGGTGTTGCCGAAGACGGCTGGCGTCGCGGCCGGTGACGGTGGCGCGCTCTCCGGCACCAACACCGGTGCTCTGACGGCGGCCGGTGCCAGCATGATGGGCGTTGGCGTGCTCGGTGGCATCGCACTGCTGCGTCGGCGGTCCGCCAATGGCACTGTCGCCTAGGGCGGCCAGGAGCGCCAGCGGCCGCCACGGATTCCCGTGGCGGGCCGCTGGCCTCGTCCTGGTCGTCCTCATCACGCTTGCCGGAGCAGGGTTGATCACGCTCGCGGCCACGGCTCCTGATCCGGTCGGGCCGCCGCAGCCCGACCCCGCCGCCGCACCGCAGTCCCTGCTTTCACCGTTGGCGGACGAACCCACCACACCAGAGCCGACGCCGAGCGAAGCCAACGCGTCGCCGGCGACCCACGGCGAGGCGCACAGTGCTCGCGGCCGCCTCAAAGCCGATCCCGGGTCCACGGCGACCCGCCCGTCTCCCGCGCCGAAGATGGCCGGGATGCCGCGATCGCAGCCCACCCGCATCAGGATCCCGCGGATCGGCGTCGACGCGCCGACGGTTCCGCTCGGGCTGGACCGGAACCAGCAGATCGCGGTCCCACCGCTGGATCAGCCCAAGACGGCCGGATGGTACAAGCTGGGACCAAGCCCCGGCGAGGTCGGGACCGCGGTGGTGGTGGGCCACGTCGACTCACGCGCCACGGGTCGGGCGGTCTTCTTCCGCCTGGGCGCGCTGAAACCCGGAGACACCATCGAGGTGCCCCGCCAGGACGGCAAGAAGGCCCGCTTTGTCGTCGACGGGGTGGCCCGCTACCCGAAGAAAAAGCTCCCGCTGAGCCTGGTCTACGGTCACACCGGCAAGGCGCAGCTCCGCGTGATTACCTGCGGTGGCGCCTACGACAAGGCAGCGAAGTCGTACAAGGACAACATCGTGGTGTTCGCGACGCTGGCGCCCTGACCACCACCGTTCGCTGTGTTGGTGGCACGCCGGCCTCAGTGGCGGCCCGGGCGACTGCCGGGGTCGTGCGGATCCGGACGCTGCCCCGTGTCGGTCGTCAGCCATCAGTGTCCCGGTCGCGGTCCCTTCCCTCGCGGCCCTCTCACGCTACTGACGGAACAGCCATGTCATAGCCTCCAGGCTCTTGCTCACGTATGCGTTCTGCCCGGTGTCGACTCCGTACATCATGTCCTCGAACAGGGTGCATCGGGCGTAGAAGACCGCCCGGTCGTGCAGGCCCGTGCGGTCGGGCCCAGGTGCGTCGTACCTGGCTAGGGCGAGGTCGAGTGCGTGTGGGCCAAGGTCGCGACAGATCAGGCCGAAGTCGTAGGCAGGGTCGGCGATGGCGGCGTCACTCCAGTCGATGATGCCGGTGACCTCACCGTTGTCGGGGTCGACGAGGACATGTTCGATGCCGAGATCATTGTGGGTGAACACCGAAGTGTGTGGTTCTGGCGGCGGGGTGGACTGGAAGAAGGCGTCGACGGCTGGCCGATGTCGAGGTGGGATGTGCCCGGCAACAACTGAGTAGAACTCCTCGGCCTCGCGGTGCCACTCGGTCAGCGGCGTGTCGTCGATGTCGACCAACCCGGCCACGCGGTCGGCGGGGATGGCGTGAAGGGCGCGGAGAAGTTCACCCAGGGCGGTCGCGACCGACGGGATCAGCGCCGCGCGCGATGCCTCACGAATCGACAGGAGTGGGCGGCCGCGCAGTTTGGGGTACGCCAGAACACCGGTTTCGGCCGCCGCGAGCAGTGGTTGGGGCACCGGCAGAGGTGATGCGGGTGCGACCACCTGTAGTAGCTGACATTCACGGATCGCGCGGGCGGTGCGCTCGTCAGAGTCGGGGTCTTTGGAGATCCGGACCACGAGGTTGTCGTTCACCTCGTACGAAATGTTGTCCAGGCCTGCCCCGAGCGGGACCACCGACGTGACATGAATGTCGGGCAGGTGGGCGGACACCGTTCGCAGTGCGGTTTGTTGATCGTCCCACTCGGATACGGCTGGGCCGGCTTGCCCGGGCATGGAGCCTCCAGGGTGTGATGCGATGACTGACGTCGGGGATGAAAGGCTGAGGTGGTCTTGGATGTCTCCGCGTGTGCAACGGTGGCCGGTGGACGATCTATGCGCGACACCGTTGGCGTCGGCGTGGCAGGAAACCCACCACAGCGAGGCCGACAATCACGGTGACCACGCCGGCGGCCAACCAGCCGGGTGACCCACCCGTGACGGGTTGACAGTCGGCGACGCACAGGATCGGCCTTATCCGGATCAGGTCGGTCCCCTGCAGCATCCATAACAGGCCAAGCAGGACGAGGGTCATTCCGGCGACCACCCTCGCGGTCCTACGCCATCTCACAGCCACGCCCCTTCCGGTTGGGTGAGGGATGGGATGCGCCAGGGGCGTCCCGCAGTCGGTGTCGCTGTCGCAAGGCCGGCAACCGGCGGCGAGTTGCCGGCCCGGTGCCACCGGTCGGAATGGGGGATGGCAGTGGTGAAGCGCTGGGTGGGCACCGCCTCGGAGGTGCCGACGAGGTGGGGCTGAGGCATGCTGCTCCGTTCGGCTAGGCTCAAGTAATCAAGCAACCTTAGAAGGCGAGATTATAAGGTGCCCGAAGGATCCACAAGTGACAAGCCGTTCCTCCCGCAGCTCATCGGTCAGGCGTTCAACCTGATCCTCGACCAACTTCACCACCACCTCGTCGAGACCGGACACGGCGACCTGCGACCCACCCACTACCTCAACGTGTTCCGGTTCATCGACTGTGACGGCACCCGGCCCACCATCCTGGCCAGGCGAGCCGGGATGACCCCTCAGGCGATGAGCGAACTCGTGGGTTACCTGGAACAACGCGACTACGTGCGGCGTGTCCCTGACCCCACCGACGGCCGCGGTCGCGTCGTCGTCTACGCCGACCGCGGCACCCGGGCCGCCGAGGTCGCCACGAGATTCTTCGCGGACCTGGAGGCCCGCTGGGGCGCCGTGGTCGGACACGACCGCCTCCAGGACGTGACGTCCGCACTCGCTCAGATCCTCGACGCCTCTCCTCGCGGAGCCGACACGTCGAGAGCCTCCGCACCATGACACCGTCGCCCCGACACTCGCCGACCAGCGGGAAGCCCCAGCTTCCACCACGACACGAGGACGGCTGGCGCCAGCGACGTGCAGCCCAGCCGTTACGGCTCGGCGCGGTCAGCCGGCCGGCGGGATCTTCCAGACCTCGTTGAAGGCGATGCTGTCGAAGAACGCCGTCCCGTCGGCCACCTTGCCGTCGCGGAAGGTCAGGAACCAGGCGACGGTGCTGTCGTGGGTGGTACCGGCGACGGTGACGCCGGTGCCGTCGAACACGGCGATGACGGTGTTCGCGTCCGGGTCCTCGTAGAGCGCCCGCACGCGCACCGGCCGGTACGGGCTCTCCGGCCTGAATCGCGCGTCGAACGGCCGCAGCGCCTGGGTGACGAAGTCGTCGACGCCGTGGTACGTGCGCGACACCGCCGAGTTGCCCACGATCTCCCACCGCACGTCGGGAGCGAGGATGTCGGAGATGGCGCCGGTGCCGGCGGACCAGTTCGCGAGGGCGCGGGAGACGATGTCCCGGTTCGTCGCCATGAGGCGGACCGCCCTTCTCCTGTCGCGCGGGCGCCGCAGCCGGGCCCGCTCGGCGGCTCGATCGTTCGTGCCGTCAGGTGTTCGGGCTCACTGTATCGACGGTCAGGTCGACCGAGGCCAGGTCGGCGGATCGCGGAAGTCGTACGGCTGCGGCCCGCTATGGTTGCGGCCGCGACGACTGCTGCCAGCACGCACCCCCGCCGGGAGGGGCCGCCGGCGCCGGTCGTCGGGCGGCTGCGGCGGCGAGATCCAGGTGACCATCACCACCGAGATGATCATGAGGAGGAACCACGACGCGAGCTTCTCCGGCGAGACCGGGTGCCAACCGCTCATCTGGCTCGGGTAGAGCCAGGCCTGCGACCAGGTGGCGATGTTCTCCGCGAGCCAGATGAAGAGGGCGACGAGGAGGAAGGCCAGCAGGAGCGGCATGCGCAAGCGGAACCGGAACACGCGGAACTGCATGACACAGCGCCCGAACACCAGCGCGACGACGGCGATGAGCACCCATCGCACGTCCAGGACGTAGTGGTTGCTGAAGAAGTTGGCATAGATCGCGGCGGCCACGACAGCCGTCACCCAGCGTTTCGGGTAACGCGCGAAACGCAGGTCGAACAGCCGGTTGACCCGGACCATGTAGGAGCCGACGGCGGCGTACATGAAGCCGCTGAAGAGGGGCACCCCGGCGAGTCGCAGGACCCCGTCGGGCGCGTAGGACCACGAGCCGATGTGGGTCTTGAACAGCTCCATGGCCGTGCCGACGAGGTGGAACAGGACCACCACTCGCAGTTCGCGCAGGGTTTCCAGGCGTCCGGCCACCATCCCGATCTGGACGGCGACCGCGGTGAGAGTCAGGAAGTCGTTGCGGGCGAGTGCCGCGTCTGCCGGGTACCAGAGGTGCGCCGCGAGGATGACCGCCAGCATCGCCGCACCGAACACGCACGCCCAGGCCTGTTTGAGCCCGAAGACCGCGAACTCGGCCAGCCAGCAGATCGGCCCACGCTCAGGCAGCCGTGCCAGGACCGCGCGGAAGCGGGCATCGATCGCGCGTTCGGCCGTGGTCAGGCCGGCTGGTCCGGACGGGGTACGCATCACCGCGACGCTATCGGCCGGCCCAGCCCGAGCCGGCGCCGGTGGGCGGTGCGCGCCTGCTCGTCATGCGGCAAGCGGGACGCGAAGCGACGAACCCCGTGTCTCAGTCCTCGTCCGCGGCCAGCACCGCGACCAGGACGCCACCGCCAGCGGCGATGACGAGGGCGTCCATGACGTGCCGGCTCACCGGGTTCCATGCTTCCAGATCGGTGTTGGTCCACCAGCGGGTGCCGTGACCCAGCAGACTGATCGTCTTCTGGAACACGTCTCGAGCCTGCCCGATCGGGTAGCGGCCCCGTGTGCGGTAGGCGAGCGTGCGTGCGGTCATCCCCACCAGCACGGCCGACGCGGCGTCCTGGTCCACCTCGCCCATGCGTGCCGACAACTCCGCGGCATCCTGTGGCGCCTGCGACGCCGTGCCGTACGGGCTGCCGGAGCCGATGACGGCAGCCTCGGTCAGGAACGCGAACGCCGCCGGGAACGGATCTTCGGCGTCGCTGGACCGGACGAGGGTCCAGAGGCGTCCTTGCCGTACGGCCCCGGCAGCCCGGCCAGCAACCGCCGGAGCCGTACCAGTCGCTCAGCGGAGTCCACCGCAGGTCACCCCGTCTGCTCAGCCGGCCGGAACTCGTGCACCACCTTCGGGACCGACGAGGTGCCGGATTGGCTGCCCTCGGCCGGTCGGCGGGGCGGAGATCCGTCGACCGGGCTCGAACCGGCGTCCTGCCGGACCCTAGCCGGCTGCTCTACCGCTGAGCTACAACGGACCTCCGCACGTCCCGATCGGCTGGGCTCGAACCAGCGTCCACCCGGTTAAGAGCCGGGCGCTCTACCACTGAGCTACGACGGGCCGCCGACGATGTTCTCCGATCACTGCGGGCCCTGTCCACCGCGTTCCGGCAACGCGCTGGTCACGACGCCGGCGGGTACCTGGTGCTGTGCCCGGCCGGCCTTGGCCGGCTTGCCGGAGAACACGCCGTCGGAGCGCAGCACGGATGCCCAGACCGGGTCGGCGATCGACACGCCGTGCACCAGTTCCGGCGTCGGCCGGAACACGCCGGTGTCGCCCACCGACCGCGGCCCCACCCAGCCTGATCTGGCGGGGTCCACACCGGCGTCCGCGCACGCCGCTTCCACGTCCCGGCGGGTGCAGGCTGCCGCCCCGTCGAGGACGTCCCAGGGCAGCGGCAGCCGCGTCCACACGCCCACGTCGGGGTGCAGTCCGCCGCCGGTGGAGCGGTGCCACGCGGCGAGGTCGGCGGCGATCAGCATCATCGCCTTGCCAGGGCAGGACACGTCCAGCAAGCCGGTGCTGCCCGACGCGTCCAGCGTGTTGATCCAGGCCGCTCGGGCGGTGTTGTAGGCGCCGCACAGCAGATTCCACGTGGACGAGTCGTTGCCCCGACGGACGATCATGGTGGCGCGGTCGAACTCGCTGGCCGCCCACACCCGCTTGAGTAGACCCGCGACCTGCCGCATCGTCGCCCACCACCGGCCCAGCAGCTCACCCCGCCGCGCCTCGGACAGTCGCGCGAGCACCTCCGGGCTCGGCCAGACCTGCGCGACCATCCACCAGTCGGTGCCCGGACTGTCGACGCAGCGGCGGAACAGCAGGTCGGCGATCTCGTCGTAGGGGTTCTCCCGGCCGGACAGGGTGAACTCCCGCCGTAGCTTGCGCTTTGCCGTGAGGTAGGCGACGAAGCATCCCGCCCAGGGGTCGGCGACGAACGCGTCCCGGTCGATGTCCGCCGCGAACCCGGCCCGCGCGATCATCGTCAGCTGCCGCTTACTCCACTCCGTCTCCAGTCGCCCCGCTTTCGCCGCCACCCGCTGGGTCACCCGGAAACGCCGGTTGTACTGCCGCTTCGAGATCTCGATCCCCGCCGCGGCCCGCGCCTCCCGGTTCAGCCGGTCCCGCAGGAAGTCCAACCGCCGCGCGTCGACGGCGCCGAGGGACTCGCTGAGCTGGACGCTGAAGTCCAGCAGCGAGGCCGGATCGTCCGCGTCGACATCGACACCAGGCAGCTCGAACAGCCGCAGCGCCGCGTCGACCTGTCGTCCGCCGCCAACGGGACGGGCGAAGTCGGTCGACATCGAACTCCAGCCGTTCCACCGGGACGCGGCCCGGGCCACCCGGCCCAACACCGTCCGCTCGCGTAGTCCCAGCTGGCCGCCGACAGCTTGCCACACCAGAAGCGCGACCTCCTCCGGCCGGCGCCGCTCGTCGAGCGACGCGTGCAGCGCGGTCAGCGCTTCGTCAGCGGACACCTCAACAGACATGACCGCGATCCTGACAGCGGCCGACACGTGCGGCAATCGCATTCGTACGACCGCCGAGCGCGGCGGAATCGGGGTGTCCCCGACCCGGCCGGCCCACTACGCTGCCGTGCATGACCAGCGCGACCGCTCAGTGCACCGGAACGTCGTATGACGTCCAGGTCGGTGCGCAGCGACGCCGGCGATCCGTCGCCCGCCCGCGCTGACCTGTTCACGGCGACCGGCGGATCGAGCCGCCGGCCATCGCCGATCGTCCTCGGTCTGCCCGCATCTCCCCGTCCAACGGCCCGCGTGACAGCGCGGGTCCGAGCGAGATCGGCGTACCCATGGATCTTGAAAGGCTGCTCTCCGACCGGCTGGCACCGGCGTTCGCGACCGTGGCCGGCACCCCGGTCGACCCGACGGTGCGGCGTTCGCCGCGCGCGGACTTCCAGTCCGACGCGGCGCTGGCGCTGGCCCGGCGGCTCGGCCGCTCGCCCCGCGACCTCGCCGCCGAGGTGCTGGAGCACGCGGCGCTCGACGACGTCTGCGCGTCGGCGGAGGTCTCCGGGCCGGGCTTCCTCAACCTGACCGTGGCCGACCAGACGCTGGCCGACCTGGTTTCCCGGCTGGCCGGCGACGACCGGCTCGGCGTGCCGCCGGCGGCGGTGCCGGAGACCGTGGTGGTCGACTACTCGGCGCCGAACGTGGCCAAGGAGATGCACGTCGGCCACCTGCGCTCCACCGTCATCGGCGACGCGGCGGTACGGCTGCTGGACTGGCTCGGGCACCGCGTGGTGCGGGTCAACCACCTGGGCGACTGGGGCACGCCGTTCGGGATGCTGATCGAGCACCTGACCGACCTCGGCGAGGTCGAGGCGGCGCACGGGTTGTCGGTGGGTGACCTGGACTCGTTCTACAAGGCGGCCCGGGCGAAGTTCGACGCCGACGAGGCGTTCCGCGAACGGTCCCGGCGGCGGGTGGTCGCGTTGCAGGGCGGTGACGAGTCGACCCGGCGCCTGTGGCGACTGCTGGTGGAGCAGTCGGAGCGGTACTTCCTGTCCGTGTACGACCTGCTCGACGTGACGCTGACGGGGAGCGACTTCCGGGGCGAGAGCGCGTACAACGAGCTGCTCGCCGACGTCGTCGACGACCTGGACCGGCTGGGGCTGCTGGTGCCCAGTGGCGGGGCGGACTGCGCCTTCCCGCCCGGGTTCACCGGCCGAAGCGGTGAGCCACTGCCACTGATCGTGTGCAAGAGCGACGGCGGCTACGGCTACCCGGCCACCGACCTGGCCGCGCTGCGGCAGCGCACCGGGGAGCTGGCCGCGACCCGGTTGCTGTACGTGGTCGGGCTGCCCCAGCAGCAGCACTTCGCGATGGTCTTCGCCGTCGCCGGGGCGGCCGGTTGGCTGCGCCCGCCCGCCCGGGCCGAGCATCTCGGCTTCGGCTCGATCCTCGGCGCCGACGGGCGGATGCTGCGCAGCCGGACGGGCGAGTCGGTGAAGTTGGTCGGCCTGCTCGAAGAGGCGGTGGCCCGCGCCACCGACCTGGCCCGGGCCAAGAACCCCGACCTGGACGCCGCGGCCGCCGCCGAGATCGGCCGGGCCGTCGGCATCGGCGCGATCAAGTACGCCGACCTCTCCACCGACCGCGCGCGGGACTACGTCCTGGACTGGGAGCGGATGCTGTCGCTCGACGGCAACACCGCGCCCTACCTCCAGTACGCGTACTCCCGCATCCGGTCGGTGTTCCGGCGGGCCGGGACGGCCCCGCGGCCCGGCGCGCCCGTCGTGCTCGCCGAGCCGTCGGAGCGGGCGTTGGCGATCGAGCTGCTCGGCTTCGCCGGGGTCGTCGGCAAGGTGGAGCGGAGCCTGGAGTTCCACCACCTCGCCGGCCACCTGCACCGGCTCGCGACCACGTTCAGCGCGTTCTACGAACGCTGCCCGGTGTTGCGCGCCCCCGACGAACTGCGGCAGAGCCGGCTGCTGTTGGCCGACCTGACCGCCCGGACCCTGCGGCAGGGGCTGCACCTGCTCGGCATCCGAACCCTCGAACGGATGTGATCCCACGGCGTGGTCACCGACCAGCAGGCAGGTAGCGGGGGAGCGGGCGGCCACCGTAGGTTATGGGCTCCGGACAGTGAGGGGTGTGGATGCGGACCATCGACTGGCGGGACGGTCTGATCATCGCGATCGACCAGACCCGGCTGCCGCACGAGGTCAAGTTCCTGGAGATCGGGACCGTCGAGGAGTTGATCGCGGCGATCCGGTCGCTGGCGATCCGGGGCGCACCCGCGATCGGTGTCGCCGGGGCGCTCGGCGTGGCCCTCGCCGCCCGGCTGTATCCGGACGACCCGGCGGAGTTGCGGCGGGCCGTCGACGCGATCCGGGCCGCCCGCCCCACCGCCGTGAACCTCGCCTGGGGCGTCGACCGGGTCCGCGTCCGGCTCGAGGCCGAGGGCGCGGAGGCCGCCCTCGCCGAGGCCCTGACGGTGCTGGAGGAGGACGTCCGCTGCTGCCGTGCGCTCAGCGAGCGGGGTGCCCGCTGGCTCGTCGAGACGGTGGGGCCGCAGGTGGCGGTGCAAACCCACTGCAACGCCGGGGCCCTGGCCACCGTCGAGTGGGGCACCGCGCTGGGCGTGGTCCGTTCCCTCCAGGAGCACGGGGCGCTGGCCCACGTGTACGCCTCGGAGACCCGCCCGTTGCTGCAGGGCGCGCGGCTGACCGTGTGGGAGTTGGCCCAGATCGGCGCGCCGCACACCCTGGTGGTGGACTCGGCCGCCGCGTCGGTGCTGGCCCAGGGCCTGGTCGACGCGGTCGTGGTCGGCGCGGACCGGATCACCGCCAACGGCGACGTGATCAACAAGGTGGGCACCTACCCGCTGGCCCTGGCGGCGGCCCGCGCCGGGGTGCCGATGGTGGTCGCCGCCCCGGAGTCGACCGTCGACCTGGCCACCCCGACCGGCCGGGACGTCCACATCGAGGTACGCGCCCCCGAGGAGATCACCGCTCTCGGTGCGGCGGACCTGGCCCCGAAGGGCACCGGTACCCTCAACTACGCCTTCGACGTGACCCCGGCGGACCTGGTCACCGCCATCGTCACCGAGCGTCGGGTCATCCTGCCGGCTGCCGGCGGCCGCCCCGACGACCCCACCGCCCGGGCCTGACCAACCCCGACCTCTCCTGCGAGGAGCCGCCCCCCATGCTCGACCGCTGGTCCGCCGCCGACGCCCCGGACGCCTCCGATCCGATCGCGCGACTCGTGTACGCGTCCCGGCTGCTCGGTGCCGACACCGACCTGGTGCTGCACGGCGGGGGGAACACCTCGGTCAAGACGACGGTCACCGACCTCACCGGGGAGCCGGTGGAGGTGCTCCACGTCAAGGGCAGCGGCTCCGACCTGGCGACCATGGACGCGTCCGGCTTCACCGCGCTGCGGCTGGACCGGCTGCGGGCGCTGCTGCGGCTGGAGCGGCTCGCCGACAGCGACATGATGAACGAGCTGCGCTGCGCCCGCCTCGACGCGACCGCGCCGGACCCGAGCGTCGAGACGCTGCTGCACGCGCTGCTGCCGTACCCGGCTGTGCTGCACAGCCACGCCGACGCGCTGCTCGCCCTGACCAACCAGCCGAAGGGTGACCGGCTGGTTGAGGAGGTCTACGGCGACCGCGTCGTCGTGGTTCCGTACGTCATGCCCGGGTTCGACCTGGCCCGGCTCTGCGCGGAGCTGTACCCGGCGCGCGCCCACGCCGGTACGGTCGGCGTGGTCCTGCTCAACCACGGGCTGTTCACCTTCGGCGCGGACGCTGAGGAGGCGTACCGCCGGCACATCGAGCTGGTCACCCTGGCGGAGGAGAGGATGGCCCTGCCGCGCCCCCGGGTCGCGCCGGCCAAGCCCCGTCCGGTCGACCGGCTGCGCCTGGCCCGGCTGCGTCACGAGGTCTCCACCGCGGCGGGCGCCCCGATGCTGCTCAGCCGCTACGAGGACCCGGCCGTGCGGGCGTTCCTCGACCGGCCCGACCTGGCGGCGGTCGCCACCCGCGGCCCGGTCACCCCGGACCACGTGCTGCGCACCAAGCGGATCCCGCTGGTCGGCACCGACGTGGCCGGGTACGCCGACAACTACCGCCGGTACGTCGAGCAGAACCGCTCCCGGGCCCGGACGGCGCTGACCACGCTCGACCCCGCGCCCCGGGTGATCCTCGATCCGGAGTTGGGGATGCTCACCGCCGGCCGCCGGGCGGCCGAGGCCATGATGGCCCGGGACATCTACCGGCACACCGTCGACGTGATCGAGGCGGCCGAGGCCGTCGGCGGCTACCAGGCCCTGTCGGCGCAGGACATCTTCGACCTCGAGTACTGGGAGCTGGAGCAGGCGAAGCTGCGGCGGGGCGGCCCGGTGCCGGAGTTCGCCGGCGAGGTGGCCGTGGTGACCGGGGCGGCCTCGGGCATCGGCCGGGCCTGCGCCGAGGCGCTCCTGGCCCGGGGGGCCTGCGTGGTGGCCCTGGACCGGGACCCGTCGGTCGCCGCGTCGGACGGCCCGGCCCGGCTCGGCCTGACCGTCGACGTCACCGACTCCGCGGCCGTCGACGCCGCCCTCGACACGGCGGTGGACCGGTTCGGCGGAGTCGACATCGTCGTCGCGGCCGCCGGGATCTTCCCGGCCAGCCGGGAGATCGCCGGGCTGGACCCGGCCGACTGGCAGCGCACGATGGCGGTGAACGCGGAGTCGGTCGCGTATCTGTTCTCCCGGACCCACCCGCTGCTGGCGCTCGCGCCCCGGGGCGGGCGGGTCGTCGTGGTCGCCTCGCGCAACGCCCTGGCCCCCGGGCCCGGCGCCGTCGCCTACTCCGCATCGAAGGCGGCGGTGACGCAGGTGGCCCGGGTGGCGGCGCTGGAGTGGGCGACCGACGGCATCCGGGTGAACGTGCTGCACCCCGACGCGGTCTTCGACACCGGGCTGTGGAGTGCGGAGTTGCTGGAGGCTCGGGCCCGGCGCTACGGGCTGACCGTGGCGGAGTACACGCGCCGGAACCTGCTCCGTACGGAGATCACCAGCGCCCGGGTCGGCGACCTGGCCGCCACGCTCTGCGGGGAGACGTTCGCGGCCACCACGGGCGCGCAGATCACCGTGGACGGGGGGAACGAGCGGGTGATCTGAGGCGCTGACGCCTCGGCCCGCGGCGGCATCAGGTCCGCTCGGCATCATCCGTTCGGGTTACCGGGGGTCGGCTGTTCGGTGGCGGCGATGGTCAACCTTATGGCAGACTCCCAGCGGGTTGTTTGACACGTATGTGTCACGCGGCGAGGGGATTGAGAGGCGCGGGTGCCAGCCGGTGTAGGACGGCTGGAGCCCGCGCCTCTCTTCATCGGTTGGGCGTAGCCGGAGGGGTCGAGCCCTGTTCGGGCTCGCCGTACCGCTGGTGGGGTTCAACGCCCCGGGCGGCTTCGCCGACGCGAGCAGGCCCGCCTCGACCGGCCCGGGGACGTCGCCGTGGCCGGCGGGTGCCGTCCGTTCGCGTGTCGGAGCGTGTCGATGCGTTCACTGTTGGCACAATCGGCGTGGTCGGGAAGAGCAGTCCCCGGAGGTGCGTGTGGTGCGGGTTCGCGGCCGATTTGCCCGGACGATGCTGCGGGGGGCGCTGGTGGTCGGTGGCGTCCTCGGAGCCTGGGGCATGGCCGAGGCGACAGCGGAAGAGCCTGCCTACGCTGCCGGACCGCCCCGCCTGTGTACGTTGGGCGATCTGCTTGACAGCGCCGGGGCCATCGCGGACGGTTCGCTGTCCTGCACTGCCTCGTCGGCCGCCGACCGTGGATCCCCGGCCATCGTCGCTGTGGGCGTCGGCCCGGCGGCGCGGGGGAAGGCGCCGGTGGGCGCGATCCCGCCCGACGGAGTGGACTCAGTCACCGAGGTGGCCGAACCGGTGACGCGTCGGGTCGTGGGCGATGCCCCGCCCGCCGTACGGGAGGCCGCCGAGGCCGGCCCGCTCGAGCCGGTCGGCGCGGTCGTTCGTCCGGTGGTCGAGCCGGTCGGCGCGGTCGTTCGTCCGGTGGTCGAGCCGGTCGTCGAGGCCCTGGCGCCCGCCCTGGCGCCGGTGCTCGAGCTGACCCGGCCGATCGTCGGCCCACCCGTCGCGCCCCGGCCCCCGGCCGGCGATCCGGCGGATGTCGTGCCTGCGCCGGCCGAAGACGTGCCGGCCGTCACGCTACCCGCCACTGACGAGGGCCCGATGCCCGTGCCGCCGATGATCCCGGGCGTCATGCCACACATCCCGAGCAGCGCGGCAACCACGTCACCCGCGACGGGGGAGTCGACGCCCGCCGGTGCGCCGGGCGCCGGCGCAACCGAGGCGAGCCACCCGATCCGGCAGCCCTCGCCGGCCCACGTTCCCGGTGTCACGCCGGCCGCGTCTGGCAGCTCGGCGGGCAACAGCTCCGCCGGCGGGTGGACCGGCACCGCCGCCGACACCGCACTGGGTTCGTGGGCCCCAGAACCCGAGTCCCAGGGCTGGTGCGCCAGCCGCGGCGAGGAACTCGCGGACCGGCCGCGCCAGCCCGATACCCGACCCGCCTGAGCCCTTGCGCCCGGCCCCGGACGCATCGTCGCCGTCACCACCGGAAGTCATCGGAGGCGGAAAGACCCAACGGACGGCGTACGGGTAGCGGTTCGCCATGTCGGCAACCCGCTTCGGGCAGTGGTGGTCGCTGTCGCGATGACGAGCCGTACCGCTGGCGGCGTCGGCATCACCACGATCGCCTGGACGGTCCGCTGACGGGTCGTCGCTGTGGCCACCGGACTCGGGGGCGGGCGAACGACCAGATGCCGTGTCCGCACGACGAGGGGCGTGGGCCCGCGTCCGGGCGGGGGAGCGATGCCCTGCATCGACCCGGCGCCTTCCGTCGTACTGATCAAGCCGCCTGGACTCCCGGCACCGTTGTCGGCCGGCGCGGGCCGGGCCTGATCGAACAAGTCCATCTGCCCTGCGGCTGCTCCGTCTGTCGACCAGCCGTACCCGTGAAGAGGAGAAGTCATGAAGGAAACCCTGCCGCTCGGACGTGCCCGGTGGTGCGACATCGGCGAGGTCGTCCACCTCGTCGCCGCTGCCCTCGCCACCAGCGCCATCGGGGCATGGCTCGTACCCGACGAGTGCCGTCGACACGACGTGCTCCGCGCCGTCACCCGGATCTGGACCGAGCACGCGCTCCTCTTCGGCGAGGCCTACCTCCTCGACGACCACTCCGCCGCCGCGGTCTGGTTCCACCGGTACGGCCGGATCCCGCCACCGACCGGATACGGCGAACGGCTCGCCGTTGCCTGCGGCGACCACCTCGATCGTTTCCTCTGCCTCGACGGCGTCCTGGCCGCCCATCGGCCCACCGGCCCCCACAACCACCTGGCGTTCTTCGCTGCCACGCCGGACCGGCGAGGCGTCAACCGCGCCGGCGCCCTGCTCACCACGAGCCACGCCCGGATGGACCACGCCTTGCTGCCCGCCTACACCGAGGCAACCACCCTCACCGAACGTGACCTCTACACCCGGCACGGCTACGTCGCCCATGAGCCCTTCACGCTCCCCGACGGGAGCACCGCCTACCCGATGTGGCGCAGCCCAGGAGCGGGCGGGACGCCGGCGCAGCTCACCCGACGCGAATCTGTCGGCGGCTGACCTCTTCCCGTCACCGCCGTGCCTGTCTGCCTTCCGCATGCGTACACCGTCAGAAGGGATCACTCCGGTGTCGAAACCAGCTACGACACGGCCGCAGCGAAGCGGTGCCGGTCATTCGCCCCGCCGTGGCGCTGGCGGGGAGTCGGTCGTCGACGCCCCGCAAGGCTCGGGCCGGCGTGGCGCACCGCATCGTCGTGGAGGCTGAGGTGCCGGCAGACCGGGTTTCTCCTCCGCGCCGCCTGAACGGCCTCCCGATCCGGGTGATCCTCGACTCCTCGGCGATCCTCGCGTTCGCCGAGGAGTCGATCGACGTGGGCGAGGTGATTGCCGAGGTGGCCGACGAGGGGTGCATGTTCGGGCTGCCGGTGGCGTGCCTTGCCGAGGCGTTTCGGCTGGCCGACGCGGACCGCCTCGACATGGTCGTCAACCATCCGGCCGCCGCGGTGCTGACGGTCGACCCCCTCAACTGGCGGGCGTGCGCCATGGCGCACCTCATGCTGGGGCGCTTCGACGCCGCGAGCGCTCTGCTCGCCGCCGTCGACAACGAGTGCCACCTGCTCACCGGACAGCCCGACCGGTATGCGCCTCTCGCCGACGGGGGGCCGATCATCCCGCTCCAGGTCGGAAGGCGGCCAACTGGTTGGCAGCACGGCTCGCCCGACTGGAGCGAGTGCCAGGTGCCGTTTCTCGAAGGGTCGTGACGCCCGATGACGTAGCCGAAGGCGCCCGTGCGACCGTCACGAACGGGCGCTGTTCGGCACGCGCCTGATGTCGTGCAGCAACACGGCGAGTGCGACGCCGTCGACGGCGGCGGCCGCGTACAGCGCGCACGCCAGGGCCAGGAGGACGCCGCCGGCGGCGACACCGCGTGCGGCGGTGCGCAGTCCATGTGTGCCGCGCGCGGACCGGACCTGAAGCAGGGCGACCAGCACGGTGTGCGGCCCCGGGGCGGCTGGCTCACCGCCCCGGGGCGGCCATGCTTCCAGCACGGCGGTCGCCGAGCCCTACGCCGGAGCGGTGGTGTCGCACCGCAGGCGGGCGACGTGGTCGACCAGGGCGGCCCGCAGACCGTCGTGGTCCCGGAGGTCAGCCCCGAAGACCTCCCGGACGTCCAGGAAGGAACTGACCAGGCGGTGCGGATCGCTGCCGCCGGCCACCACCGCGGCGCACAGCCGGTCGGCCAACGGGTCCTCCAACGGCACCGCCCTGTCGCGGACGTCGGCGACGTACGTCATCCACGCGGCGATCGCCAGCGCGGCATGGTGGGGCACCACACCGGCGGCGAGGCGGTCCCGAACGGTGCCCACCAGCCGGACCGGCAGCTTCTGGGACCCGTCCATCGCCACCTGGGCGGTGCGGTGCCGCAGCGCCGGGTTGGCGAAGCGGGTGAGGACCTCGCGTCGGTAGCGGTCCAGATCCAGTCCCCGCGGGACGCGCAGCGTGGGCGCGACGTCCTCGGCCATCAGCGCGTCGGCGGTCGCGGCGAGGTCGTCGTCGGCGAGCGCCTGCGCGATCGTCTCGTGTCGGCGCAGCGCGCCCAGATAGGCGAGCAGGGAGTGGGTGCCGTTGAGCATGCGCAGCTTGACGGCCTCCCAGGCGGCGACGTCATCGGTGAGCACCGCTCCGGCCAGTTCCCAGGCCGGTCGGTCGGCCGCGAAGTCGTCCTCGATCACCCACTGCCGGAAGGGCTCGGCGACCACGAGGCCCTCGTCGCGCAGACCCAGGATCGCCGCGGCCTCGGCACGGTCCCGGGGGGTGGTGGCCGGGACGATCCGGTCGACCACGCAGGACGGAAAACGTGCCGCCCCGGCGATCCAGTCGGCGAGCACGTCGCCCTCGGCCGACGGCAGCGCGGCCAGGAAGTCGTGCACCAGGTGGCGCAGGACCCTGCCGTTGCCGACCAGGTTGTCGCAGGACAGGATCGTGACCGGACCGGCGTCGAGTGCCTGCCGTCGTCGCAGCCCGCGGACGAGTTGACCGACGGCGGTGCGGGGCGGGCGGCCCCGCAGGTCGGCGACGACCTCCGGATCCGTCAGGTCCAACCGGCCGTCGCCGCCTCGCCGGTAGCCCTTCTCGGTGACCGTGAGGGTGATCAGCCGGACGGCGGGATCGGCGAGGCGGTCGACGACCGCCGCCGGATCGTGCGGCCCGGCGAGGACCTCCCGGACACTGCCGACCACCCGCAGGGGCGCGGCTGCCGGCCCGCGCTCCAGCACGGAGTAGAGGCCGGCCTGCGCCGTCAACTGGTCGCGTACGGCCGTGGAGCGTTGCGTCACCGCGGTGATACCCCAGTCGTCGCGGCCGGCGGCGGCCGCGGCCAGTTCGGTGAAGGTCGCCTGGTGTGCCCGGTGGAAGGCACCGATGCCGAGGTGCACCATGCCGACCCGCACCGCGCGCGGGTCCACCGCCGGCCCGATCCAGCCACCGCACCCCCGCGGTGCGGCCGCGAGGCTGCCCAGCGAGAGCCGTGGCCCCGACCCTGCCGTGGCGCTCACGACAGCCAGCGGTCGAGGTGCTCGGCGACGAAGTCGTCGTCGCGCAGATGCGGGTACGCCCGCCACACCCGGTCGATCTCCGCGAGCTGACCCGGGCTGAGCGATTCGCGCTCGTCCAGGCACCACAGCCCGGCGAGCAGCCCCTGCCGGCGCAGCACCTCGTGGATGCCGGAGAGGCAGCCGTGGAACCTGCCGGCGACGTCGAAGATGGCGGCATTGGCGTCGGTGAGGGCGAGTTCGGTGGCGAACGCCTCGCGCAGCGCGTCCGGGTCGCCGGCCTTCGCCCGCCGGGCGGTCCGGTGCAGGTGCACCGCGCGCTGCGTCCACACCGACCACTGACCGAGCAGCCCACCGACGAACTCGATTTCCCGGGAGCCGTCGACGGGGTAGCGCGAGAGCAGGTCGCCGACGATGTGGTCGTCGTTGCCGGTGTAGAGGGCGATGTCGGTGCTGCGCACCGACGCGGCCACGCCGAGGATGACGTCGAGCGACGCGTACCGGTCGAACGGGGCGACCTTGATGCCGATGACCGACGGCAGGTCCGCCAGGCTGGTCCAGAACGACCGGGACAGAACCCGGCCGCCGACGGCCGGTTGCAGGTAGAACCCGATCACCGGCAGCACCTCGCCCACCGCCGCCGCCCGCTGGACCAGCTCGTCCTCGGTGAGGTCGCCGGCGCCGTACGGGGCGAGCAGGATCGCGTGGTAGCCGAGTTCGGCGGCCAGCTCCGCCTCGGCGACGGCGTGTCGGGTCGGCCCGCAGGCGCCGGCGACGAGGATGGTGTCGGGGGTCTCGTACTCGGCGGCGGTGGTGGCGGCCAGTTCGAGGACGGGCCGGAGCAGGCCGTGGCGGGGCTCGTGGATGGCGAACTGGGTGGTGTGTACGGCGACGGCGACGCCGCCGGCGCCGGCCTCCAGGTAGTAGCGGGTGAGGGCGCGTTGGCGGCGTTCGTCGAGTTTGAGGTGGGCGTCCAGCGCCAGAGGATGCGCGGGAATCACCGTGCCGGTACGGAAGAGTGTCAGCGGGTCGGTCGTCCTGGCCTGCACCGTCGTGGTCATCGGCACCTTCCATTCCGCGTCTGGGATCGAGTGGGTCCTGCCCGGCACGCTGCTGCTGCCTTCGTCCGTGGGTCAGGGAATCGTGAGGCGGCCGGAGCGGCTCGTGGGATCCCAGGCCCCGAAGGCGTCGAGCAGGGTGCGGGCCATGGCCCGGTGACCGTGCTGGCCGGGGTGGCACCCCATGGCGTACCAGTGCTCGGGCGCCGGCCGGTCGGTGTCGGTCCACACGGCGTAGTGGTCGACCAGGGGCGCCGCGGTGTCGGTGGCGACGGCCCGGATCGCGTCGACGTAGCGGGGGAGGTGCTCGACGACGTGCTCGGGAGCCGTCGGCAGGGTGTCGTTCGGGGTCTGGGCCACGACCAGGCTGTCCGCCCCGGTGCGGAGCCGCTCGACGACCGACCGGTAGGTGGACGAGAACGCGGCCAGGCCGGCCTCGCCGTGCTTCGTGTCGTTGAGTCCGATGCCCACCACCACGACGTCCGGCCGGAAGCGCAGGGCGAGCCGGTCGAGACGCTCGTCGAGGTCGGTGACGGTGTAGCCGCTCACGGCGGTGTTGACGAACGCGTCCGCGGTCCGACCCAGCTCGCGCAGGCGTTCGGTGAACAGCTCGGGGTACGACCGGGCGCCGTAGGTGTGCCAGGTCCCGGCGGTCACGCTGTCGCCGATGAACGTCCAGGTCAGCGGCGTCTGCCGGGCGATGACGGCGGTCAGTGCGGGGTGCGGGTCCACGTTTCGCTCCTTCGGTCAGTGGATGCGTACCGGTTTCCCGGCCCGACCCGACTGGTAGACCGCCTCGATGAAGGCCACGGCCGCCCGCGCCTGGGCGGCGGTGACCAGCGGCGGGCCACCGGTGCGGGCCGCGGTGACGAAATCGGTGAGCTGGGCCAGCTGCTGGTCGGTCGGTACGCCGTCCGGGCCGGGTGGTTGCCCGCCGTGCCTCGAGGTGTAGTGGGTGACTTGTTCCGCCTCCACCACCACCGACCCGCCGTCACCGAAGACCGCGTAGCGGATCGGGACGCTGTCGTAGGCGGCGGTGGTCGCCAGGAAGGTCAGCAGCGCGCCGCTGCGCAGCCGGGCGGTGATGGTGACGGTGTCCTCGACCTCGATGCGTTCGTGGGCGAGCAGGTCGGTGTACGCGAACACCTCGTCGACCTCGCCCAGCAGCCACAGCGCCAGATCCACCAGGTGCACGCCCTGGTTCATCAGGGCGCCGCCGCCGTCGAGGGCCCAGGTGCCACGCCAGTCGCCGGCGTCGTAGTACTCCTGACTGCGCCAGAGCGCGACCTCGAAGGTGGCGGACGTGATCCGCCCCAGGTGACCGTCGCGGATGGCGCGGAAGACGAACTGGTTCGCCTCGGCGAACCGACGTTGGCTCACGACGCTCAGGGTCCGGCCCGACCGCTTCTCCGCGTCGAGGATCTGATCCGCGGCCTCGACCGTCACGTCGATCGGCTTCTCCAGCAGCACGTGCTTGCCCGCTTCGAGCGCGGCGACCGTGACGGCCGCGTGCAGGCCGCTCGGGATCGCCACGATCACGGCGTCGACGTCCGGGCGGGCGAGCAGCTCCGGCACCGACCGGGTGGCGTCGACGCCGAACTCGGTTGCGACGGCGTCGGCGTGTCCGGTGTTCTCGTCGGCGACCGCGACCAGCGTCGCGTCGGCGGCGCCGCTGACCAGGCGCTGGACGTGGGCCCTGCCGATGACGCCGACCCCGATGACGCCGACGCGGAGCGGACCGTGGGGTGGGGGCATGTTTCCGTCCTTTCCTAGGACCGGCTGGTCAGCGCGTCGGTGATCGCCGCCATGACCACGATCGGGGAGAGCAGGGCGCGCGGATCGACCGGTGACCGCCCCTGGTCGCAGGCGTCGACGAACCGGGCGAGCGCGGGGGCGTTGTAGTCGGGGCCGATCGTCGGGGACTCGGTCAGTACGCCGCGCGTCCCGGTGGCCACCACCTGGAACGGGACGCGGTCGTCGGTGGGCGTGACGAAGGTGAAGGTCACCACGACGTCGCCGATCCGGGTGAGGGCCACCGTGGTGTCGCCTTCGCGGACCAGGTCGACCGATGCCGACTCGGGCTCGACGTGCGGGTCGCCGAGCAGTTGGAGGGCCAGTTCGACCTGATGGATGCCGTAGAAGAACAGGCCTGCCCACTCGCTGTCGGGATCGGCCGGGCCGATGACGGCGAGCTGGCGCAGCCGACCGATCCGTTCCTGTGGGTCGGTGAGCCGGGCGACCTCGGGGACGAACCGCAGGGCCGAGCAGGACACCAGCGGCGCGTGGCCGCGCGCGGCGGCCGCGAGGATCGCCTGGGCGTCGTCGACCGATGCGGCCAGGGGCTTGTCGACCAGCACCGGCAGCCCGGCGTCCAGCAGTGGCTCGGCCTGTTTCCGGTGGTGGCGTCCGTCGCGGCTGCTGACGATCGCCGCGTCGACCCGTCCGATCAGGTCGCTCGGCTCGTCGACGACGAGTTCGATGCCGCCGGTCTCGGACAACGCCGCGTTGCGGTCGGTCGGGCCACCGGCCAGGGCCACCACCCGGTTGCCGGGGTGCCGCTGCTCGGTGTTCAGGAAGCGGATGAAGTGGTCGACGTGCGAGTTCTCGGTGCCGATGATTCCGATCCGTCTCACGCGACTGCCCTCTTCGAAGTCGACGGCCAACTGCCCCCAGCCTCGCCTGCAATCGGTTGCACGTCAAGAGCCTCCCTGGTTGTCGGACTGTCCTGCCTGGAATGGACCTGCTGCACGTTAGCCATGTCCGATGGGCTTGCCGTGCGCGGGGATCGCTCGGTCATCTCCCCGGAGCAACCGATTGCAGTCGAGCTATGCGTGGCCTTACCCTGGCCCGGTGAACCCGGATGGTGCCGCTGACGAGCATCACGAGCCGGAGCAGGGCCGGGACTGGTGGCGGCGGTGGCTGGGTGCGGTCCGCGATCCGGACGGGTCGTGGGAGATCGGCTCGGCGCGGCGGGCCGCCGACGGGACGCTGCGCTGTCCCGTCGACCTGACCTCGTACGGGACGACGATGCGGGCGGAGCTGGTCCGGCCGGCGGGTGAGGACGTCCGCCCGGCCGTGGTCGTGCCGTTCTACGAGGTGGCCACCCTGTTCGGTGAGCCGTGCGCCCGCACCGCCGGCCGCGGTCCCGCCCAACGGGGATCCCAGGCCTACGCCCGGCACCTCGTCGCGCGCGGCTTCGCGGTCCTCGCCGTGCCGTGGTGGTTCGAGTACGTGCTCGATCCGGGAACGGGAGCGGCCTCGCTGAGCGAACGGTACGGACCGAGTGCCGCGTCGCACGCGGACTCGTTGGCGATCACCGGTCTGGGCCGCAGCCTGGCCGATCTGTTCCTCGCGGTGGACGCCCTCGCCTGCGTACCGTGGGTCGCGCCCCGGCGGATCGGTGCCTTCGGCCACTCGCTCGGCGGGAAGCTGGCACTGCACCTGACCGCGTTGGACACGCGGATCGCCGCGGGAGTCGCGCACGAACCGGGCCTGGGCCTGGCGTACTCGAACTGGGCCGATCCCTGGTACCTCGGCGGCGCGGTGCCGCCCGACCGCGACCACGACGACCTGCTCGCCCTGGTCGCGCCCCGACCGTTCCTGCTCGCCGGCGGCGGCGCCTCGGACGGATGGCACAACCACCCTCTGGTCGAGCGGGCCGCCCGACGGTGGCCCGGACCGCCCGGCCTGGAGACCCTCTACCACAACACCGGACACGCCCACCCCGACCACGTCCTGGACGCCTGCTACGCGTGGTTGCGCGGGCGCCTGGCCGCTGTCGACACCCCCGAGGAGACCTGCCCGCCATGACCAAGCCGACCCTCTGCGTCGTCGTCGCCCCCGACGAGTACGACCTGCTGTTCGCGCCGGAGTCCCAGGAGCGACTCCACGACCACGCGGTCGTCGAGTTCGGCGACGGCGACCGGGGGACGGTGCTGCCGCCGGCCGCCGCCGACCGGTTCGACGTCGTCGTCACGTCGTGGAGCACGACGCCGTTCGACCCGGCTCGACTGCGTGGCGAGCGGCTGCGACTCGCCCTGCACTCGGCCGGTTCGATCCGTCGGCTGTTCCCGGCCGCGGTCCTCCGGTCCGGGCTGCGGGTCTGCCAGGCCGGCGCGGCGGCCATGGCGCCCGCCGTCGCCGAGATGGCGCTCACCCTGACCCTCGCCCTGCTGCGGAACCTGCACCGGCACGACCGTGCCCTGTGGACGGAACGGGACTGGGCGGCGGCACGGCAGCCGGTACTGGGGCGGGCGCTGGCGGCGCGCAACGTCGGGATCGTCGGTTTCGGCCGCACCGGGCGGGAGTACGCGCGGATGGTGCGGGCGTTGGGGGCGTCGGCGCTGCGCGCGTACGACCCGTACGCCGACCCGGCGGTGGCCGCGGGGCACGGGGTGGAGTTGGTCGGGTTGGCGGAGCTGTTCCGGTGCAGCGACGTCGTCGCCGTGCACGCGCCGTCCACCCCGGAGACCCGGCACCTCGTCGGCCGGGG
This sequence comes from Micromonospora sp. NPDC047730, assembly GCF_043204765.1. NCBI lineage: Bacteria > Bacillati > Actinomycetota > Actinomycetes > Micromonosporales > Micromonosporaceae > Micromonospora > Micromonospora sp. NPDC047730. The sequence goes on from NZ_JBIDCU010000020.1 coordinate 76,939, forward strand.
CGAACTCGCCGCGCTGCCGGACGGCGCGATCGTGGTCAACACGGCCCGCTCCTGGGTCGTCGACGAGGAGGCCCTGCTCGCGGAGCTGGTGCCGGGCCGGCTCTCGGCCGGGTTGGACGTGTTCGACACCGAGCCGTTGCCGGCGACGAGTGCGTTCCTGGGGCTGCCGAACGTCGTCGTCACGCCGCACGTCGCGGGCGGCACGGTCGAGGCGCGACAGACGCAGGGTCGGATCGTGGTCGACGAGCTGTGCCGGTTCGTGGCCGGCGCACCGCTCGAACACGAGGTGAGCGTGGAGTCCTACGACCTGCTGGCGTGACCGGGCCGGCGGGCGCGTCGCGGTGAGGGGCGGGTGCGGACCCCGGCGGGACGGTGGCCGCTCGTCGGTCGTCGACCGGCCACCCTGCACTGACGACCCCCGCGCGCCGGGAACAGTTCGGCCTATCGATGCCCTTGACCGGTGGCGGTGCCGACGCTAGGTTCTCTGCAACCGATTGCACGATAAAGAGCAGGCGGGGGCAGGCTGTTTCAGAAAAGAGGGGGCGGCATGAGCGGTAATTCCAGACTCCGATTGGGCGCCGTGGCGCTGACGATGACGCTGGCCGTCGCCGGCTGCAGCGGCGGGGACAGCGCGATGCCGACGGATCCGGGTGCCGTCGAGGGTTCGGTGACCTTCTGGACCTACCCCATCGGGGACAGCGGCAAGGACAGCTACTGGGATCCGGTGGTCGAGCAGTTCAAGCAGAAGTACCCGAAGGTCGACGTCGACGTCGTGGTGCAACCGTTCACCAACCGCGAGGAAACCCTCGTCACGGCGATCGCCGGCAAGCAGGGCCCCGACGTCGTCTACTTCAACCCCGACTTCATCCCGAAGTTCGCCGTCGAGGGCGTGCTGGAGCCCGTCGAGGACGTCATCGCCGACGACCGGGACGACTTCACGCCGGCGGCGCTCGACGCGATGTCGTGGGACGGGAAGCTCTACGGTGTGCCGCTGCTGATGCAGGCGCTGATCGGCGTGTGCAACAAGAAGGTGCTCGCCGCCTCCGGGGTGGAGAAGTGCCCGGAGACCTGGGCGGACATCGAGCAGATGGCGCCGAAGGTGAAGGCCGCCGGATACGTCCCGACCGACTACGTGGCCGCCCAGACCCTCACCCTCAACCACAGCTTCTACCCCTACCTCTGGCAGGCCGGCGGTGAGGTCCTGACCGCCGACGGCAAGAAGGCGGCGTTCAACAGCCCCGAGGGGCTGCGGGCCCTGGAGTTCGTCAAGAAGCTGGTCGACAACGGGTGGACCTCGCAGCAGAGCCTGACCACGGCCGAGACGCTGGAGCAGAGCGCGCTGGGGCAGGGCAAGCAGGCCTACTCGCCCAACAACACGACCGCCAGCCTGGCGAAGCTGTTCAAGCCGGAGGAATTGGTGGTCAGCCAGCCGCTCACCGACAAGGTGCAGGTCGCCGCCGGCTCGGTGGGTGGCCTGTCGGTGCTGGCCGGCAGCGACGCCAAGGCCGCGTCGAAGGCGTGGATCGACTTCCTGACCAGCCCGGAGCACATGCGGTCCTTCGACCAGAAGAACGGCTACTACGCGCCGAGGAAGTCCGTCACGGGGCTGTACGCGGACAACCCGGGGATGGCCGAGGGCGAGAAGCACCTGGACGTCATCCGGTCGGGCGTCATCCACCCGAAGGCGCGGGAGATCATGAACCTGATCAAGCCGCACCTGCAGGCCGTGCTGCTCGGCAAGACCGCACCCGGGGATGCGCTCGCCGCGGCGGAGAAGGACGTCAACGCGCTCCTCGAGCGCCGCTGATTCACATTCGACGGTCGCAGGCGTGGCCGCATCCGGCACGCCTGCGACCACCGGCGAAGGAGGTGTGGTGAGCGAGCAGGCCGTAGGGACAGTCCAGCCAGTGCCGCAGTCGGGGGCACGACGCGCGAGAAGGCCCTGGTGGCGCTCGCGAGCCGCCTTCGCCGGCTACCTGTTCATCCTGCCGTACGTCCTCTTCTTCCTGGTGTTCCGGATCATCCCCGCGGTCATGGGCATGTTCCTCAGCCTGGGCGACTACGGGATCGCCGGCACCTTCACCTTCGTGGGCACGGAGAACTTCACCCGCCTGTTCGGCGATTCGCTGTTCTGGAACTCGCTGAAGGTCACGGCCTACTACACCCTGCTCACCATCCCGCTCAGCATGGGTGTGTCCCTGGCGATGGCGACGCTGTGCGACCGGACCCTGCGCGGCATGAGCATCTACCGCTCCGTCTTCTTCCTCCCGGTCGTCACCAGCACGGTCATGTCCGGCATCATCTGGGTGTGGATCTTCGAGGTCGACGGTCCGCTCAACTGGCTGCTCAACCTCGTCGGCATCCCGAGCGTGGGCTGGTTGCAGAGCGAGGCCATGGTCATTCCCGCGCTCGCGATCGTGAGCGCGTGGAAGGGCTTCGGCTACAACATGCTCATCCTGCTCGCCGGAATGCTCGCCATCCCCAACGAGTACTACGAGGCCGCCCACGTCGACGGGGCCGGGTGGCGGCGCCGTTACTGGCACGTCACGCTGCCGCTGCTGAAGCCGGCCCTCTTCTTCGTCCTGGTCCTGGAGATCATCGGATCCTTCCAGGTGTTCGACACCATCTACGTGATGACCGGCGGCGGCCCGGTACGCGCCAGCTACTCGCTGACGTACATGATCTACGACCAGGGCTTCGGCTACTTCGACTTCGGTTACGCGAGCGCCGCCGGCGTCGTCCTGCTGGTCATCACCCTCATCACCTCGCTGATCCAGCACCGCCTGATGAACAAGGGGAAGTCGGCATGAGCACCACGGTCGCGCACGCCCCCGCCCCACCGACGGCCAGCACACCGCAGCCTCCCGTACGGCGGCCCGACCGGCGGCGGCGCCGGGCCCTGTGGATGCACGTGCCGCTGGCGCTCTGCGCGGTGGTGACGTTCTTCCCCTTCTGGGCGATGCTCGTGCTGTCCCTGCAACCGAAGCAGGGCGTGGAGCTGCCGGGCTCGCTGCTGCCGGACAGCATCTCGTTCGACGCGTACGCCGACGCCCTCGGCAGCAACCAGGTGTACGAGTGGGCCCTCAACTCGGCGGTCTACTCGTTGGCGTCGGTGGTCCTCGTCCTGCTCTTCGCCTCGATGGCGGGCTACGCGTTCGCCAAGAAGCGGTTCCTGGGCAGGGAGTTCGTCTTCTGGTTGTTCGTCGCGATGCTCATGGTGCCGGGGCACCTGACGCTCATCCCGCTGTTCATCATGGTGTCGGAGATGGGTGGCCTCGACACGATGTGGGGGATGGTCGTCCCCACCATCGCCAACGCCCAGGCCATGTTCCTGATGCGGCAGTTCATCCAGGAGATCCCGGACGAGCTGCTCGAGGCGGCCCGCATCGACGGGGCGAGCGAGTTCCGGGTCTACTGGTCGATCATCCTGCCGCAGACCAAGCCGATCATGGCCACGCTCGGCACCTTCGTCTTCCTGTGGCACTGGAACGACTTCCTCTGGCCGCTGGTGTCCCAGCGCAGTCCCGGCAACTACGTGCTGACGGTGGGTCTGAACAGCCTCCAGGAGCAGGACACCGAACTGGCCACCACGATGGCCGCCTCCGTCATCACCTTCGTCCCCACCGTCGTGGTCTTCGTCCTCCTGCAGCGGTTCTTCGTCCGCGGCGTGATGATGAGCGGCCTCAAGTAGCGGCGTCACGCGCTCAGCGGCACGCCCTTCCCCCTGTCTATGCCATCGATTGCAGTACCGCGAGGCGCAATCCGGACGAACAGAAGAGGTGCCCTCATGCGATCGCTCCTGCCCAGCGGACTCCGGCGAGGCTCGGTCGTCCTCGCCGCCTGTCTCCCGCTTCTCCTGTTGCTGACGACCACCGCCGCCCCGGCGGCACCCCCCGCTGTCGTGGCGACCGCCGGCCAGGTCACCGACCTGGGGCCGGCGCTCTACACCGTGAACGTCCGCAACGCCGAATTCGGCACACTGCCCGACGGCACGCCGGTGGCCTACGCGATCTCCAACGGCACCCCGGCCAGCTTCACCGTCGTCGACGCCCGCGACGGCAGGCGGATCACGGCCATCCCGCTCGACGGCTACACCGTCGGCGGCTGGGTGGAGCTGGCGGCCGACGGCACCGTCTACTTCTCCGTACGCGCCCCCACGCCGGCGGCCGTGTTCCGCTTCCACCCGGACACCATGCGGCTGGAGCAGCTCGGCGGGATCGCCGGGGAGACCGCCCTCTACTCGGCCACCTTCGACGCAAACGGCGTCCTGTACTTCGGCACCTACCCGCACGCGAAGCTCGTGTCGTTCGACCCGGCGACCGGCCGGTTCCGCGACTACGGCAGCCTCACCACCGACGCCGCGTACGTCTTCTCGGTCGGGATCGTGGCAGGCAAGGTCTGGGCCGGCACCGGACCGGTGCCCCACCTCTACCAGGTCGACCCGCGATCCGGTCGGACCACCGAGATGTCGGTGCCCGCGCCCCTGCTCGAGAACACCGACTGGTTCATCGGCATCGAGCCCCGCGACGACCTGGTCTTCGTGCGGCTCTCGCCGCGAGGCACGTACGACATGGCGGTGTACGACCTGAAGCGCGAGCGGTGGCTCGACCAGGTCATCGGCAACACCTTCGGCGCGGAACCCACCGCCCAGGGGCGCGACGGCATTTTCTACCTGATGGCCGGCGGAACCCTCACCGGCTACCAGGTGCCCGCCCGCCGCAGCGTCTCGACCGGATTCGAGGACAGCGCCCTGCCGGCCCAGCTGGCCGACGCGGTGGGCACGTACGGGATGAGCCTCGTCGACCTGCGCGAACCGCTCTTCCCCGGCGAGACCGTGGCGGGCATCGACACCGACGGCCGCCTCTGGCACTACAACCTCGCCACCAGACGGTCCCGGATCGTCCCCGCCGACGTGCTGGGCTCACCCGCCGGGGCACACAGCATGGGCGTCGGCCCCGATGGCACCGTGTACCTGGGCGCCTACCTCAGCAGCGGCGTGATGAGCCGGATCGACCAGGAGTCGCAGCAGGTCGAGCAGATCCGCGGGCCCAAGCAGGCGGACGCGATCGTCAGCCACAACGGGACGATCGCGGTGAGTTCCTACCCCGGCGCCGTTGTGCACACCGGCGATCCGGCGCAGCCCTGGGCCTGGGGCACCAATCCGCGCAAGGTGCTGGAGCTCGGCCGGGGCGAGCCGCACTTCCAGGACCGGATCTTCGCCATGACCTCGGCGGGGGAGCGGCTCGCGGTCGGCAGTGTCCCGGACTACGGGCAGCTCGGCGGCGCGCTGACCCTCGTCGACCCCGCCACCGGGGCCGCCGAGGTCCACCGCGACGTCGTCGACGACCAGAGCGTCGTCTCGCTCGCCTACCGGGACGGGGTCGTCTACGGCGGCACGTCGATCCACGGCGGGCTGTCCAGCGAGCCGACGCAGGACCAGGCGCGGCTGTTCGCCTGGGACGTGGGGGCCGGCCGGCTGGCGTGGAGCGACGTGGTCGTGCCGGGCGCGACGGTCATCCACGAGCTCGAGTTCGGCCCCGACGGCCTGCTGTGGGGGATGGCCGACGACGGCACCGTCTTCGCGTACGACCCGGGTCAACGGAAGGTGCTCCGGTCGGTCGCGACCGGCCTGCGCAACACCAACACCTGGGGCCGGGTCTCGTCGCTGTACCACCGCCCGGCCGACGGGCTCTTCTACGGCAACGCCGGTGGCCGGCTCTTCCGGTTCGACCCCGGGACGCTGGCGATCGAGGTGCTCGTCGAGACCGGCGTACGGGAGTCGGCGATGGACGGGCAGGGCCGGATCTACCTCGCCGACGCCACCCACGTCTACCGATTCGATCCCGCGACGACACACCAGTAGCGCCCACCCGGCCCGCTCGCCCCGGCGAGCGGGCCGGCCCGTTTCGCCCACCGTCCCGTCCCGCGTCGACCGAAAGGTGCCACCATGCCAGGTTCATCCAGACCCGACCCACGCATCCGCCGCAGAGCCCTGCTCGCCCTGCTCCTGGGCGTGGCGTTACTCGCCACGTCCGCCGGGCCCGCACACGCGTCGCCCGCCTCCGATACGAGCGGCGCCGCCGCGCAGCACGACCCGATGGCCGAGTTCGTGGACCTCGGCTCGATGTACACGGCCAACGTGCGGCTCGCGGCGATGGACGTCCGCCCCGACGGCACACCCGTCGTCTACGGCTTCAGCGACGGCACCCCGGTGAGCTTCAACGCCATCGACGCCCGCACCGGCGAGCTGCTGCACACCACGACCTTCCCGGGCTACACCGTCGCCAGTTCCATCGTGGTGGACGACTCCGGGCTGGTCTACTTCAGCGTCCGGGCGCCCAACGACGGCACCCTGTGGCGGTACGACCCCGCGACCGACCAGGTGACCAAGATCGCCACGGGGGTGGTCGGTGAGGGGATGCTGCGGACGCTGCTGATCAGGGACGGCATCCTCTACGGCACCACCTACCCGGACGCCAAGGTCTACTCCTACGACCCCGCCACCGGTGCGTTCCGCGACTACGGCGGTATGACGACCGACGGGGACTACGCCTGGGGCTTCGACGAGGCCGACGGCAGGCTCTGGGTCGGCACGGGCGCGGTCCCGCACCTGTTCAGCCTCGACCCGGCGACCGGCGGGAAGACCGAGATCCCGCTGCCGGAGCCGGTGGCGTCCAGGGCCAGCTTCATCAACCGGGTCACCCGGCACGGCGACCTGGCGTTCGTGCAGTACTCACCGAGCCTGGACGGCCGGAACCACCTCGTCTACGACCTGTCCGCCGGGCAGTGGTGCTGCACCGGCACGATCGGGCAGCCGATCGCCTTCGGCCACATGACCCGCGGCGCCGTGGACGGCCGCTTCTTCTACGCCTCCGGCGACAAGGTCCAGGGCTACGACACCGCCACCCGGCAGACGACCTCCATCGGTTGGGAGGACAGCCCCCTCGCCGCGGCGCTCGGCACCACCCGCGCCTTCGAGCCCATGCAGCTCGGCACGCCCCAGTTCCCCGGCACGACCCTGGTGGGCATGCGGGGCGACGGCACGATCTGGCGGTACAACCTGCAGAACCGCACCGGCGACATCCTGCCGAACGTCATCCGGAGCACCCCGGCGACGGTCCACTCCGTCGGCGCCGGCCCCGACGGAAACGTCTACTTCGGCGCCTACCTCAGCGCCGGCGTCATGGCCCGCGTCAACCGCGGGACGGGCCAGCTCGAACAGTTGTCGGGGCCGAAGCAGGCGGACAGCATCACCACCCACGGCAACCGGATCGTGGTGGGCAGCTATCCCGGCGCGGAGTACTACGCGGGCGAGGTCGGCGGCGACGCCGCCTGGGACTGGGGCAGCAACCCCCGGCACCTGTTCTCGCTCGGCCGCGCCGAGCTCGGGCAGGACCGGCCGGTGACCCTCGTGTCGGCCGGTGACCTGGTGGTCGGCGGCACCGTCCCCGACTACGGGGAACTGGGCGGCGGCCTCGTGGTCTTCGACCCGGCCAGCGGGGCGTACCAGTTCCACCGCGACGTCGTACCGGACCAGAGCGTGACCGCGCTGACCACCGTCGGCGGGCTCGTCGTCGGCGGCACCTCGATCCACGGCGGGCTGTCGAGCACCCCCACCCGGGACCGGGCCGAACTGTTCGTCTGGGACGTCGAGGCCGGTGAGAAGGTCTGGAGTGCGCCCGTGGTGGGCGGCGGCGCCGTGGTCCAGGCGCTCACCGTCGGCCCGAACGGCATGGTGTGGGGCCTGGTCGGGGACGGCACCGTCTTCGAGTTCGACCCGCGTACCCGCACCGTCACCCGGTCCTTCGACCCCGGATTCGCCGACGGCAACCTGTGGGGCTTCCGCACCGAGCTGTTCTACCGCGCCGCGGACGCCCGCTTCTACGGCAACGCAGGCGGGAAGCTGTTCTGGTTCGACCCGCAGACCCTGGAACACGGGCTGGTCCTGGCGCAGGACGTCCGCATCGCTGGCATGGACCGTGACGAGACGATCTACGTCGCGAACAACACCAACGTGTTCCGCTGGGAGCCCGCCGACGACCCGCGCGACTGCGACGCGACGGTCACCGGTACGCACGACGGCCCGCTCCGGGTCACCGAAGGCAAGACCTGCGTCACCGGCGCGGTGGTCGACGGTCCCGTCCAGGTCGGCGCCGGGGCGAGTGTCCGGATCGAGGACTCCCGCGTGCACGGTGGCGTCACCACGGACCAGGCCCGGGTGGTGAGCATCGCCCGGTCCCGCGTCGACGGGGCGGTGTCGATCACGCGTACCAGCGGACGTGTGCTGCTGTCCGGCAACACCATCGACGGCGCGCTCGGCTGCGCGGAGAACGGCTGGGCGCCGACCGACGACGGCGTCCGCAACACGGTGACCGGGCAGGTGTCAGGGCAGTGCGTCGGACTGAAGGGAGAGTCCTCGTGAGCGACAACCGACGGAGCCGGGCCTGGGCCCGGTGGATGCTGAGCGCGGTGGTGCTGGCGCCGGTCGCGCTCGTGGCGCCACCCGCGAGCGCCGGTACGACCGGCGTGACCGCAGGCACGAGCGGGAACCTGCTGGCGAACGCGAGCTTCGAGGAGTTGGGTCCGGACGGCCTGCCCACGGGCTGGGCCCCGGTGTGGCCCGGCTCGGAGAAGTACTACTCCCTCGACGACACCGACGCCAGCGACGGTGCCCGGAGCCTGCGGGTGCGCGACGCGAGCACGACTGCCGGCGCGGGGCTGCGAGCCACGCGCGTGCCGGTGACCGGGGGCACGAGCTACACGTTCTCGATGGACCTCAAGCTCGCCAGCGGCGTCCTGCAACCAACGGTCTACTTCTACGACTCCGCCGGCGCCAGGGTCGCCCAGCCGTACCAGGTGCTGCGCCCGGCACCCGGGGCGTGGGACCGTCAGGCGGCGACGTTCGCGGCGCCGGCCGACGCGGTCAGCGCGGAGCCGGTCATCTACTCCAGTTCGGTCGGCACCGCCGACGGCCTCGTCGACTCGGTCGCGTTCGCCGCCACCGGCCCCGCTCCACAGCCGCCGGCCGGTGTCGAGCAGGATCTGGGCGAGCCGATCGCCGGCATCACCAACGCCGGGGCGGGCTACACCACCGACTCGGCCGGACGGGACATCGGGGTGGTCATCGGCGGTGGCAGTCCCTCGACGTTCAGCGCGGTGGACATCGTGACCGGTGCGCGGTTGATGAGCCGGACGATGCCGAACGTGATCATGTCCTGGTCGTTCGTCACGACCCCGGACCGCGACATCTACATCGGCACCCAGACCAAGGGGGAGGTGTGGCGGTTCGACCCGGACGACCTCACCCTCGAACTCGTCGCCACCGCGCCGTTCGGTCAGACGCACCTGTGGTCGGCGACCCTCGACGACCGTGGCCGGCCGGTGTGGGGCACCTACCCGGACGGCAAGGTGATCGCCTACGACCCCGCCACGGGGCAGTGGCAGGACTACGGGGTGCAGGTCGACGGCAACATCTACGTGCGCAGCATCGACTCCGACGGTCGGTACGTGTACGCCGGTGGCGGCGCGCTGCGGGCCAGCCTCACCCGCCTCGACACGCACACCGGCGAGATCCGGGAGATCCCGCTGCCACCCGGGCACGACGCCGACACCTTCCTCTACGACGTGACCGTCTCCGGCGGGCTGCTCTTCGCCCGGCCGACGCCCTCGACCGACCTGCTCGTCTACTCGCTGGCCGAGCAGGCGTGGGTGGACGTCGTACCCCAGGTCGTGGGTCTGGCGGTGTCTCCCGAGGTGAGCACCGAGGACAGCGGCGTGCGCCGGCGCGAGGCGCTGATCGCGCCGATCGACGGTGCGGTGATCGCCTACGACCTCGACACCCGGCAGCAGCGCCGGATCTCCATGAACCTCCAGGGATCCGCGGCCCGTGGCTGGGCCCTGATGGAGCTGGGCACCGACGGGTTCCCCGGCACCTCCGTGGTGACCGCGACCAGCAAGTCGATCTTCCACGCCTGGAACCCCGCCACCGGGCGGACGGCCGCGGTACGCGGCGACGCGGAGCTGACGCCGTTCCTGATCCGGTCGATGGCGACCGGCCCGCGCGGCGACGTCTACGTCGGCGGGTACGGATCCCCGCCGGGGATCGCCCGGGTGGACGTGGACAGCGGCGCGACCGAGCCGCTCAACGGTGTCGGACAGACCGAGGGGCTCGTCGCACACGGCGACCATCTCGTCTTCGGCACCTATCCCGGTGCGCGGATCTACGCCTACGACACCACCCGGCCGTGGGATCCGGCGACGAACCCGGTGACGGACCGCGACCGGGTCGTCTCACTGGGCAGTCACCAGGATCGACCACTCGGCTGGGCCAGCGCCGGTGACGTCGTGGCCATCGGCTCGATGCCGGACTACGGGCAGCTCGGCGGAGCGCTGTCCCTGTTCAACCCGTCGACCGGTGACCTGCGGGTGTTCCGCGACGTCGTCAAGGACCAGACCCCGCTCGCCCTGGCCTACCGGGACGGCCTCGTCTACGGCGGCACCGGCATCTGGGGCGGCATCGGCATCGAACCGACCACCCGCGAGGGCAAGCTGTTCGTCTTCGACCCGGCGACCGGGAATGTGGTGTTCGAGACCGTGCCCGTCCCGGGGGAGGAGAACGTCTCGGCCCTCACCTTCGACGACGACGGCAACCTGTGGGGCTTCACCGCGAACGCGCTGTTCAAGTTCGACCCGGACACCCGCACGGTGGTGCTCCGCAAGACCTACTTCGGCGTGGACGACAGCAAGATCTACGCGACCGGCCGGGAGCTCTTCTGGCACCACGGGAAGCTCGTCGGCACCTCCACCGGCCGGCTCTTCGAGATCGACCCCGCGACTCTGGAGATGACGGTCCTGCAGAGCGGGATGCAGAACCTGGCCATCGACCGCAACGGCACCTACTACTACAACCGGGGCAGCACCCTGTACCGGTGGGTGCCGGAGCCCGTGGCGCCCGCCTGCGACCGGACGGTCACCGGAACGCACCACGGCGACCTCGCCGTCTCGGCCGGGACGACCTGTGTCCGGAACGCCGACGTCCGGGGCGACATCGTCGTAGGCCCCGGCGCGGGCGTACTCGTGGAGGATTCACAGCTGCAGGGCGGGGTGGAGGCCGACCACGCGCGCGCCGTGTGGCTCCGCCGGGCCCAGGTCCGCGGCGCGGTGAGCGTGGCCGGCACCGGCGGCTGGGTGGTGCTGTCCGGCAACCGGATCTCGGGATCACTGACCTGCACCGGGAACGACAGCGAACCGACCGACCGGGGCGAGCCCAACAGCGTCACCGGCGACAGCCTGGGGCAGTGCGCCGGCATGTGACGGCGGCGGCACCGCCGGCGGGGCGGCAACCGGTCAGGTTGCCGCCCCGTCCGGCGGCGTCAGGTCGAAGTCGACGGTGAAGGTGTACGACCAGGGCAGCCGCGCGTTCGTCACGGTCCAGCCGGACAGCGTCCGGGTGCCGGTCGCCCACCGGTGCAGATCCCGCGTGATCCGCGCGTGCACGTCGGGCAGCTCGTCGAGCGGTGGGTCGGTCAGTCCCCGCCGCGCCGCCTCCTGTTGCAGGCGTCGCCGCACGACCGGCAGGTAGTGCCCGTCCTCGATGATCTTGCGGGCGAGGAACCGGTCGCGGGCGTCCTGCGCGCGCGGGGTGACCGACAGTGCCGGCGTGACACCGGCGGCGAGGGTGGTGCCGATCGTGTTGCCCGCGGTGTTCCAGCCGCCGTAGGACACGAGCCGGCCCAGCAGGCCCCGGTCGTCGAGCCCGGCGAGCAACTGGGGGTCGCTGCCGTTGGCGAAGCGGATGTCCGCCACGGCCACCCGGCGCCCCGCGGCGACGTGGGCCGCGACCGCGTCCGCCACGGCCGTCCAGCCGGTGTCGGCGGACGCGTCGGGTGGGTCGAGCACCCAGTCGCCGGGCTCCGGCGCGGGCGGGTGCACGACGACCACCAGGTCGGCCTCGTCGGCGTCCGCGACCTCCACGGCTCCGAGGGCACGAACCTGGTTGGCGAGGCCGAGCCGCACGGGCCGGTCTTCGTACGGGGCGATCCGGTCCAGGCCGTCCGCGTCCGGGCAGTCGACGGCGATCTTCGGGGTGATTCCCCGGACCTGAGCCGCCACGCGCGCCACGAGCACGCTGGGCACCTCGTCGGCGCCGGGGTAGGTGAGGACGTCGACGCCGAGCCGATCGATCCAGCGCTGCAACTGTCGCCGCTCCGCCGCCGGCAGTCCCCGCGGCGCGGTGTCGTCGGACGAGATCACGAGGGTGTCCAGGGTCCCGTCGGAGGCCATCTCCAGCGCGGCGAGCAGCACGGCGTGGTTGCGCGCGCGCCGGCGCACCAGGTCGGTCACGTCGGCGTCCGGCACCTGCCCACGAGCGGCGGCGACCGCCTCGGCCGTCGCCTCGCCCAGGTCGTGCGCGTCCCAGACGGTCGACAACGCGCCGAGCCGCGCCCCGTGCGTGGCCCAGTAGGCCGGTTCCTGGCGGGAGCGGGCGGCGTTGTCGTACGACGGCAGTCGGGTCACCACGCCGAAGGCCGTGACCGGCACGTCGATCTGGCGCAGGACGTCGAGGCGGGGCAGCACCTGCCCGATCCGGTCGTCGGTGTTGCGCGACGGGATCAGCCCACCGTGGACGAGCAACTCCAGGGAGACGACGACGTGGTCGACCTCCGTGGAGATCTCCCGGAGCCACCGCGCCAGGGCTGCGGTGTCCGCCGGCCGCCGGAACGACGGCATGGCGGCGGGCGGTGGGGTGACGACGTCCAACCCGGCGCACGCCCCGATGGCGACCGCGTAGCCACGGGTGTTGGGTCTCTCGTCCGGCGGCAGCAGGGCGACGCGGGTCATGTGGTCCTCCTCGGGATCGCGGTCGGTGCGGCGTCAGTAGATGCCGGGTGCTGGTTGGTCGAGGACGATCACGCCGTCGTCGACGGTGACCAGGGACGGCTGCCGACCGGCGAGGTCGCGGTTGCCGGTCGGCGCGTACTGGCGGCTGTTGTACTCCAGATGCGGGGCGGAGAGGTCGAACACGCTCGCCAGGCGGGCCGAGTGGGCGAGGGCCGCGTCCACCGCCGTGAGGTCCTGCATCGTCACGAAGAGCCCGCGAGCGCGGGCGAAGGCGTACGTGAGCAGGGCGGGCGTCTGGCCCTTGCCGGCCTTCACCACGACTCCCGACCAGCCGTCGCTCCGCACGTGGCGAAGTTGCGCCGGGTCGTGCAGGCTCTCGTCCATCAGTACGGGCCTGCGCCGGCTCTGCTCCCGCACGGCGGCCGGATCCGGGTTGCTGTCCCGGGGCCAGGGCTGCTCGACGAAGGCCACGGCCTGGAAGGCGTCGGGTGCCGTCGCCGCCAGGGCGTCCAGCATCGCTCCGAGTGCCGCCGGCCCGGGGTAGCCCTCGTTGGGGTCCACCGACAGCATCACGTCGGCCGTCCGGGCCGATGCCACCCGATGCACGTCCGCGATCCGCCGCGCGTCGGCGTCGGGATCGCGACCCGTCACCTTGATCTTCACATGGCGTACGCCGTCCCGGCGCAGCCACTCCTCGAGCGACCGCCCGCCGCCGGCGTCGCCGGGCCGCAGCGGGTCGGAGGTGCCGACCACGTGCTGGACCGGCAGCCGCTGGCGCGGTGCGGTCAGGAACTCACCCGGGTAGCGGCCGGCCAACGTCGGATCCACGCACGCGCCGAGGTCGTGGGCGAGGTGGTCGCGGGTGTACATGGTGTGCGCCGGGCGGCCCGCCGCGCGTGCCCACGCGTCGTGCAGGGCGTTGTCGACCGCGCCGAGGCACAGCAGCGCCGCCAGCCGGGGTATCGGGGCGTCCTCGACGGCGGCACTGGTGTCGGCCACCGTCCCGTGCAGCCGGAGCCACATGCCGACGGGGTCGGCCGGCTCGGCACCCAGTGCGGCGTGCGCGAACCGCTCGGTGAGGCGGCGCAGGGCGGCGTCCCGTCCTCTGACGTCCAGCCGCGATGTCGGCCAAGCCCACGGGACGGAGAGCACCGAAGCACCCCGGCCGGTCGCGGCCTCGCCGCGGCGGTTCGTGGCGATCACGTCGACCAGGGCGAGGGTGAACCAGGTGATGGCGCGACCGCTGATCATGAACGGCTGGTCCAGGTCGATCTCCCGGAAGCGGACCCGGGCGTCGCGGACGGTGATGTCGGTGTCAGCGGTGGCTGTCAACTCCGCACCTCGGCACCGAGTTCGACCAGTTGCATGAGGTTCCGGGCGATGTGGAAGGGGTCCTTGACCGGCAACGCCACGACCTGGTCCAGCGGGCGTCCGCCGCGGTCGCGGATCTGGACCCACTCCTCGCCCTCGTCCCGGCCGGGGAACGTCGCGAGGGTGTAGTCCCAGATCAGCTCCGCCCACCGACCGGCGTCGCGGTCGCCGTAGCGGCGTGCGGCCAGCGCCGTGGTGTACGCCGCCTCGGTGTGCACCCACCACAGCTTCGTGCTCCAGGTCGAACGGACCAGCCTCTCGTAGGGCGTGTCACCCCCGGTGCCGCGCGGCTCCGTGGCGCCCTCGGCGTCGACGTAGCGGAAGAGCCCCCCGTGCCGGCTGTCCCAGGCCGATGCGCAGAGGGCCTCGATGCTGGTCAGCAGCTCGGCGGCGGTGACCTCGTCGCTCTCGCCGAGGAGGTCACCCGCCTCCAGGGCGACCCAGACGCCTTCGAGGGCGTGCCCGGGGACCCGGTGCCGGGCGACGAGGGTGGTGTCGTCGGGCCGGTCGGGAATCATCTCCCGGAAGGTGCCGTCGGGCGTGCGGTGGCGGAGCATGGCGTCGCGGTCGGCGGCGAGGTCGGCCAGCGTGTCCGAGGTCATCCGGTCGAGGTGGAGCAGGGCCCGAGCGTGTTCGAGGCGGGTGTTGAGCAGGATCATCCGGGGGCCGAAGGCGACATGCCCGTCGGGGACGGCGTACGGCGGCGTCGCCGCGCGGTTCGCCCGGATGTCCGCGGTCGCCCGGGACAGCAGCGGCTCGGCGACCTCCAGCCACGCCGTCGACCCGGTCGTGCGGGCCAGTTCGGCCAGTCCCATCACGACGAAGCAGTCCGCGTAGACGCTGTGCGTCTCGCCGGCCGGACCGTGGGTGGGGGTGCCGTCCGTGGTGACCACGAAGTGGCAGGTGCCGTCGGATCGGATCACATGGTCGGCGAGGAACCGGGCACCGCCTTCGGCCAGTGTCACCAGGCGGTCGGCGTCGACGTCCAGCAGCCCGTCCGTGGCCAGCCGGGCCGCTCGCGCGAGCAGCCACACGAACCGTCCCTGCGACCAGGTGAACTTCTCGGTGGAGACGAGCCGGCGGCCGCGGTTGTCGAAGCAGGTGTGGAAGCCGCCCCGCCGCTCGTCGACGCCGTGGCGCAGCCAGAAAGGCAGGATCACGTTCTCGAGTTGGACCCGGGCCTCAGACGTCATGCGACCCCTCCTGGTGCAATCGCTTGCATGCCGTGTCGGTGGCTAGAGTAGCGGCACGCTTCACATTCAGCGAGCGCGGCGACACCCGAAACAGGAGGACCGAATGAAGCGGCCGACGATCTACTCGATCGCAGAGGCGTGTGGCGTGTCCGCGTCGACCGTCTCGCGTGCCTTCAGCCGGCCGCACGTGGTCAACGCCGAGCTCCGGGAACGCATCCACGCCGCGGCCCGCGAGGTGGGCTACCAGCCCAACAAGGCCGCGCGCGGCCTGGTGACCGGGCGGACGGGCCTGATCGGGCTGCTCGTCCCGGACATCACCAACCCCTTCTTCCCGCCCCTGGTCCGGGCCATCCAGCAGGCGGCCGACAAGCTGGACTCCTCCGTGCTGCTCGTCGACACGGAGGAGAGAGCCGCCGCGGAGCCCCAGCTCATCCGTCACCTCGCCGGCCAGGTCGACGGCCTGCTGCTGGCGTCGCCCCGGTCCTCGTCCGGGCTCAAGGACAGGGTGAACGATCTGCCGTGCGTCGTCATCAACCGGCGGATCCGGGGGTTGCCGGGCGTGACCTGCGACAACACGCGCGCCCTGCGGGCCGCCGGCCGGCACCTGGAGCAGCTCGGTCACCGCCGGGTCGCCATGATGCGCGGTCCCTCCGCCTCGTGGGCGGCGCGTCAGCGGGCCGACGCGATCCACGCGTGGGCGGTCCGGTCCGACGTCACGCTGGTCGACCTCGGGCCCTTCGCGGCGTCCTTCGAGGGCGGGCTGGCGGCGGCGAGGGCGCTGCTGGACACCGACTGCACCGCCACCTTCGCGTTCGACGACCTGATGGCGTGTGGCGTCCTGGCGGGACTCGCCGACGCCGGGGTGCGGGTGCCGGAGGAGCGCAGCGTGATCGGCTGCGACGACGTGCTGCTGGCGCGTACCGTCACGCCCCGCCTGACGACCGTGACGGCCCCGGTGCAGCGGCTGGGACACGTGGCCGTGGAACTGCTGCAGCGCTGCGGCTCGGGTGAGCCGACCGCGGAGATCCGCCTCGACGGCGAGCTCACCCTCCGCGCCTCGACCGGTCCCGCCGCCTGACCGCTGCCGCAACGTGTTGACCCGCCGACGCTTCGTCGTTAGGGTCTGTGCAACCGATTGCAGAGCCTGAGGAGACGGAATGGGCATGCCGGCGGGGCTGAGTGCGGACGACGTGACCCTGCACGTGACAGCGGATCCAGCCGGCGCCGGCGCCGGTGCCGCACGCGTCGCCGCAGACGTCATCCGTGGCGCGATCGCGTCCCGTGGCAGCGCCCGGATCGTGCTGGCGGCGGCGCCCTCGCAGCAGGAGATGCTCGCGGCGCTGGTACGCGATGCCTCGATCGACTGGTCCCGGGTGCACGCCTTCCACATGGACGAGTACGTGGGACTTCCGCAGACGCATCCCCAGGCGTTCGGGCAGTGGTTGCAGGAGCGGTTGTCGGTCGCCGGGCTCGGGTCGTTCGCGCGCCTGCGGCCCGAAGCGGACCCGGTCACCGAGGCCGTCCGCTACGCCACGCTGCTGGCGCAGGGCCCGATCGACCTCACCTGCATGGGCATCGGCGTGAACGGACACATCGCCTTCAACGAGCCCGACGCCGCCCGCTTCGACGACCCGGCCGCCGTGCGAGTGGTCGAACTCGACCCGGTCTCGCGTCAACAGCAGGTCGACGAGGGGTTGTTCGCCCGACTGGAGGACGTGCCGGCCCAGGCGGTCACCTTGACCGTGCCGACGCTGCTGAGCGCGAACTCGATCGTCGTCACCGTGCACGGCCGGCACAAGGCGGCCGCGCTCAGGCTCGCCCTGACCGGACCCATCGGCCCGGCCTGCCCCGCGAGCGCGCTCCGGACGCACCGATCGGTGTCGGTGCACGCCGATGCGGCAGCCGCGAGCGGCCTGGACGAGCTGACGTGATCCCACCGGGGCAGCAGACGCGCATCGAGGGCCGGCTCGCCGACGGTCGCCCCGTACGGCTGCGGATCTCCGGCGACCGCATCTCGTCCATCGAGGAGACCGAGCCGACGCCGGACCAGCCCACGATCCTTCCCGGGCTGGTGGACCTGCAGGTCAACGGATTCGCCGGCGCGGACGTCAACGCCGACGACGTTTCGGTCGCCACCGTGGTCGAGTTGACCCGGTCGCTGTGCCGCCGGGGCGTCACGTCGTACTGCCCCACGATCATCACGGCCAGCCAGGAGAAGATCCTCTCCGCCCTCGACGTGATAGCCGCCGCCCGCGCGAGCGACCCCCTCGTCGCCGACGTCGTCGTCGGCGTACACGTCGAAGGCCCCTACCTGGCCGACGCGGACGGCCCCCGTGGCGCGCACGACCGGCGGCACGTCCGCGACCCGGACCCGCGGGAGCTCACGCAGTGGCTCGACGTCGCCCCGGGCCTGGTACGCCTCGTCACGCTGGCACCCGAACGGCCGGGCGCGACGCGGTACGTCCGCGCCGCCACCGAGGCCGGGATCGTCGTCGGCCTGGGACACACCGCCGCCACACCCGAGCAGGTGCGGGCGGCGGTCCACGCGGGAGCACGGCTCTCCACCCACCTCGGCAACGGGTCGCACGCCGTCCTGCCGCGGCATCCCAACCACCTGTGGGCGCAACTGGCGGAGGAGGCCCTGACCGCGAGCTTCATCGCCGACGGTCACCACCTCCCCGCTGACACGTTCACCGCCATGGTGCGGGCGAAGGGCGTCGAACGCTCGGTCCTGGTCAGCGATTCGGCGGCCCTCGCCGGCTGCCCGCCCGGCGAGTACCACACCCCGGTCGGCGGCTCGGTCACCGTGGACGCCGACGGCCGGCTCAGCCTGACCGGCACCGACTTGCTGGCCGGCAGCGGCCGTTCGCTGTTCGACTGCGTCCGGTGGGCGCTGCGGCAGACCAGCTTCGGTCTCGCCGAGGTGTGGTCGATGGCGTCGACCGTGCCGGCGCGGCTGCTCGGATCAGCCGAGCGGGGAGTCGTCGCCGTGGGGGCTCGGGCCGACCTCGTGCTCGTCCGCGGACCCGACGGCCCGCCACGGCAGGCGGAACCCCGGCTGCTCGCCACGGTCGTCGGCGGCGTGGCCGTCCATGCCGGCAACAGCCCATCTGCTGAGTGCGCCGGGGCCGCCGGATGACGACCGATGCGGCTGTCGACCAGGGCCGGCCACCGGGCTGATCGGTCAGCCGCCCCCTGGCCGTGCTGCCGAACCTGCCGCCCTGCCCGGTCAGGTGTGCGGGCGGGGCGCCACGAATCCGGGAGCCGGCTGCGGGGACGTGCCGGTCACCTGCTTGATGATCTCCGCGGCGACGTCACGCAGTTTGCGGTTACGGTGCTGGGACGCCTGCCGGAGCAGGGCGAAAGCCTCCGCGGCGGTGCATCGCTGCTGGCCCATCAACACACCGAGGGCCTGGTCGATGACGCTGCGGGAGGCCATCGCGTCGGTGAGTTGCCGATGCAGTAGTGCCTGGTCGGCCTGGCGGAGCATGACGGTCAGCGCGGCTGTTGCCTGGTCGGTGAACGTCACGGCCTGCCGGCGTGCCCGCTCATCGAAGGCGGCGGGATCGGTGCCGTACAGGTTCAACGCGCCGACGGTCCCGCCGTCGACCGTCATCGGCAGTGACAGCGAGCTGACAATGCCGAGCCGGAGCGCGTGTTCCCGGTACCGGCACCAGCGGCCGTCCTCGCGCAGGTCGACGACCTCGACGGCCCGTCCACTGCGCAGGGCCTGGAGGCAGGGACCCTCGTCGGCGCCGTACTGGATCTCGTCGGCCTGGGCGGCGAGGTCGTCGCTGGCGGCGACGGTGAAGACGCCACCGTCCCGGCGCACCGTCAGCCCGCAGGCCACGGCGGGGGTGACGACCTCGGCCGCGACCCGGACGACCTGGTCGAGGAACACGTCGACGTGAGGCGAGTCGACGAGCAGGGCGAGCAGCCGGCCGTACGCCGAGGCCAGGTGCGAATCAGCAGCATCGGACACCACCGCTACCTCCTGAAACCGTGTCCGTGGGTCTCCACTGAAGTGACGTACCGTCCTGGCCCGCTCCCTGAGGAGCGCCGGTCGGGTGTGTCTGATCAACGAGCGCACGCGCTCGGACGAGGGGGGGTGCGCATCGGACGGGACGCCGCTAGGGTCGACGTGGGTTCGGACATGAGCCCAGGACCAGTGCCGCCCACCGACGGTGGGCCGAGCACCGACCCGGTCCGGACATCCTCACCGAGGAGCAGCTCATGTCCGTCCATCAGGCGCCGCACCCGGCACCGTCGGAAGTCACCCGCCAGTCCATCCTGTCGCTCACGGTCGTCGCGGAGGGCCCGGTGACGGTGGTGGAGGTCCGCGGGCCCATCGACATGGGCACCGTGGACCTGCTCGTCGACCTCGTGGACCGGGTGACGTCCGGCCGACCGCTTCCGGTGCTGGTGCTCGACCTGAGCGGGGTGAGCTTCTTCTGCGCGGCCGGGATCACCGCGCTGCTGACCGTGCGCCGGCGAGTCGCCGCACGGGGCTGCTCGCTGGTCGTGCGCAGGCCGTCCCGGATCATCGCCGCCGTCCTGAACATGGTCGGCCTCAGGGACGAATTCACCACCGAGTGACCTGCCTTTCGCTCCGCTCTCCGGTCGTACGCCGGGCTGGGTCGACCCGTGCTGCCCCTCGGCCACGGGTCGAACTCGCCTGCCGGCAGACGTACCCGAAGTTGATCAACCTAAACCTGGCGGATCGCCGAGCGGTCGCGCAGCGTTGCGCAGGCTCCGCCTGCGGCATTGGGGCCAGTGCTACCTGGCCTCCTGGGCGGCCTTTCTCAGGTCTGGGCTCGACGAATCCGTGTCGTCGAGGTCGCCGGCGAGCGAGTCCGGGGCGCGCATGCGCCACGCGTCGGTGACGAGTTCCGTCAGGCGGTCGACGGTCACCTGCGCCAGGCGCAGCATGACCAGGGGCAGCCCGTCGTACGCGGGCGTGGTGAAGAAGACCTCGGGCTCGCCGAGGAGCAACGCCTGCTTCTCCGCTTCGTCGCCGACGTACAGCACCGCGATGTCGGTGCGGATGAGGCGCGGCGCACCGGGTCTGCGCTCCGGGTAGGACCAGACGAAACCCTTGTCGGCCACCCGGAAGTCGAAGCCGTCACTGTCGATCTCGGCCACGTGAGGCAGCGCCAGTGCCAGGCGACGGACGTCGTCGGCGTCAGCCATCGAGGTTGCTCCCGGACATCGCCTCCCGCACCCGCGCAGACTAATCGCTGCGTCGAACGCGTTCGCCGCCGGCCCGCCGGATCCCACCTTCGGTCAGCTTGCCGAGGTGGCCACCAGGTTCCGGATGGCGGCGGCGATCACCGGGTCCACCGGGAACCGCGCCTCCAGCCATTCCAGGGTGACCCGGGCGGCCGCACGGTTTGCCCGGTAGCCGGGCACCATCGCGGCCAACGGCAACGCCTCCGCCGGATACGCCTGTTCCACCCGCCGGGCAGGATCGAACGGGTCGCGCCGGTGCGGGATGCCGGGGGAGGTGAGCCGGAGCAGGGCGATCACCCGGTCCACGGCGTACGACTGGATGAACCGCGACGCGGACAGCCGTTCGCCACGCAGCTCGCGGTGCAGGCCGACGTAGAGGTTGGTCAGCGCCTCGTTGAGGTGGAAGTCGGGCGTGTCGTATGGCGGGGGGACCGGGGGCTGCCCGCTCTCGGCGAGCCCGGCGGGCGCGTCGGGATGCTGCCAGACGACTCGGGCGCCGGCATAGGGCAGCCGGGTCAACTCGTCGACGGTGAAGACCGCGTACTCGACGAAGATCCCGTCGGCGTAGAGCGCCTTGCGACCGCGGCGGTCGTTGGCGAAGCTGTACGCCACCGGGCAGGGCACCGCGAGCCAGTCGATCGAGTCGACGTAGCGTGGCACGGCGCCGTCGGCGACGACCAGGAAGAAGTCCAGGTCGGAGTGTGCGTCGAACCGATCGTGTTCGTCCCCCGCGGAACCGAGACCGAGCAGGGCCACCGTGTCCGGCAGGGTGGCGAGGTGGGCCGCGAGATCGTCCAGCCGTCGTAGCGTCGGGTGCACGCCGTCGTCCCTTCCGTGAAGAGTCGACGTTTCAGCCCGTACGGCCGTGGCCGCCGCCGGGGTCGCGACACCGATGTCGCGATGCTATGCCGAGTGGCGGGCGGCGTTCAACGGCGAGTCCCGAGTCGATCAGGCCGTCTCGGCAGCGGCACCACAGCCAACTCAGGCATAACCTCGGGCAAGAATGGTTCAAATCGGGCAATATGGGCAGCGTGGATCAAGGGGGCCCTGCGTCCGGCGATGATGCCGCCAAGACCCCACCCGAGAAACGAGGCGGCGCGCTGTCGATCGCCGCGGCCGCAGCGGTCGGAGGCTTCCTCTTCGGTTACGACACGGCGGTGGTCAACGGCACCGTGGATGCCGTGCAAGCCAGGTTTCACCTGTCCTCCCTGGTCCTGGGGGCGGCGGTCTCCACGGCGCTGCTCGGCAGTGCGGTCGGCGCGTGGTTCGCCGGACCACTGTCGGATCGGATCGGCCGGGTGCGGATCATGCTCATCACCGCGATCGTGTTCGCGGTCAGCGCAGTCGGATCGGCGTTGGCGGTGGGCCCGATCAGCCTCACCGTCTGGCGGGCCGTTGCCGGCATGGCGGTCGGGGCGGCCAGCGTGATCGTGCCCGCCTACATCGCCGAGATCGCTCCTGCGGAAAAACGAGGCCGATTCGGCTCGCTGCAACAACTTGCCATCGTGACCGGGATCTTCGCCGCGCTGCTTGCCGACTACGCCCTGGCAGCCTCGGCCGGGGGTGCCAGCAAGGACGTTCCATGGGGTGGCGAGGCATGGCGGTGGATGTTCGCCTCGGCCGCCGTCCCCGCAGCGGTCTACCTTGCCCTGGCGCTGCGGATCCCCGAGTCACCGCGCTATCTGGTCCGGCGCCGCCGCGGCGAGCAGGCCCGTGAGGTGCTGGAACGGTATGTCGGTGACGGTGTGCGGCTGCGCGAGATCGGGCGATCACTAGCCGGCACGAAGGAGACGATAGACCTGTCCGACCTGCGCGGCGCCACGGCTCGTGACCGCCGCTTCGGGCTGTTGCCGATCGTCTGGACCGGGATCATTCTGGCGGCGCTGCAGCAGTTCGTCGGCATCAACGTCATCTTCTACTACTCCACCACGCTCTGGCGCGCCGTCGGCTTCACCGAGAACGAGGCCTTGGTGACGAGCGTGATCACGAGCGTCATCAACATCGCCGGCACCTTCCTCGCGATCGCCCTCATCGACCGGGTCGGTCGCAAGCCGTTGCTCACCGTCGGCGCTGCCGGCATGGTCGTCACCCTGGGGACCCTCGCCTGGTGCTTCAGCCGCGCCTCCGGCACCGGGGAGAACCTCACTCTCCCTCCCGGCGTGGATGTCGTCGCCCTCCTCGCGGCCAACCTCTACGTGGTGTTCTTCGCGGCAAGTTGGGGACCGACACTGTGGGTGCTGCTCGGCGAGATGTTCAACAACCGCATCCGCGTCACCGCGGTCGCGGTGGCGGGGTCCGCGCAGTGGATCGCCAACTGGCTGGTGACCATCACCTTTCCGAGCCTCGCCTACGTCAGCCTCCCACTCACCTACGGCATATACACCGCCTTCGCGGCCTTCGCCCTCGTCTTCGTCCGACGCTTCGTCCGCGAGACCAGGGGACGGGAACTGGAGACGATGTAGCGGCCTGAGTCGCCACGGGTGCTGCCGTCGCTGGCGCGACGAGGACGGTCACCAGGGCCAGGGCGATCATGATCGGCGAGGCACCCAGGGGCAGGCGCGGTCCTGGAAACCGGCGGACACCGGCGTTCCTCCGCTCATGAGTCGGTGGCCTGGCGTACGGGCCGACGACCCGGCGCCGCCTGGCGTGTCCGCGCTGGTCAGGCCACCGGCTGTCAGCGGCGCGCGGGGCTTGGACGGATCGGCGGGAGGACGCCGGTTCGGTGACCGACCATGGGAACCGAAGCATGCCGCCACCCGTCTCAGCGGTCAGACGCGGGAGAGGCGGTACGCATGCGGACGGTTGGCAGGGGAATACTGGTCGCGCTCGTCGGAGTGGCGCTGACCGGCTGTGCCGCGGCGCGGACGGACTCGACCCAGGGAGTCCCGTCCGGCGATTCCGGCGGACAGGGGCGGTGGACCTCGTGCGCCGAGGCGGCACCAGAGATGGCCACGCCAGGATTCACGATCACCGCCAGGGACGCGGCCGCCCTGCCCCGCCTCGGTGGCGACCTCACCCCGGCCGCGGTCGTCATCTGCGGACACGAGCCGCAGCGACGCGTCGACGGAGGTGAGGACATGGTGGCGACGGAACGTCGTAGCGACGACGTCGCCGCCCTCGTCGCCGCACTCCGCCTGCCGGACGAGCCGCGCACCGACGGGCCATGCACGTCGGAGATGCCGTCGGCGCCCTGGCTGGCGGTCGTCGACGCCGACGGCCGGTGGATGCGGCCCGGGATACCCCTCGACCCGTGCCGAAAGCTGCGGGCCGAGGTACGCACAGCCCTCGACGCGCTGCCGCTGACCACCGTGGCGACCCGGGCGGTCGCCGAGATCGAGTCGGCCGAGGCCGCCGCGGCCGGTTGCAGCCAGCGCTGGGCCGACATGGTCTCGGTGGAGACGACGGCGAACCCGGACGCCCGCCGCGGAGCGCTGCCGAGGCCGTTCCCCGCCGGGAAGCAGGTCCGCCTCTGCGTCTACGACGTGCCGAAGAGTGAGCGGGGGAACGGCAAGCCGGCCGGCGAGTTCGCGCACGGGACGGTGCTGCCGGCGGACCGTCGGACGGCGATCGAGCAGGCTCTGCGGGCTGCCGGCCCGGCGGAGGCGTGCCGCACACACGCCAGCCGCTTCGCGCTGCTGTGGTCCGTGGCCGGTGGCGACCCGCAGACGTACGTCGAACTCGACGGCTGCCGCCGGATCATGGTCGTCGCCTATCCCGGCGGCCCGGTCATCGCCCAGGGCGACGCCGCTCTGGCCGAGCTGATCGACGAGCCGTGACCTGTCGGCGCGGCCACGCCGGCGACCCGCCCGGCCGGAGCCGCCCCCGATGGGGTGGCCGACCGGTACCCGCGATTCCGCTATGACGGAAGGCCCGGAGTGGGTCACCCGACAGAAACGGTGGGCAGTACGGGTGGCACCGGCGGGAACCGGCATGATGAGCCGGTGAAGATCCTGTCCATCCAGTCTTCGGTCGCCTACGGCTACGTCGGCAACTCGGCGGCGGCCTTTCCACTTCAGCGGCTCGGGCACGAGGTCTGGCCGGTCCTGACGGTCCATTTCTCCAACCACACCGGGTACGGCGCGTGGCGAGGGCCGCTGCTGGCGCCGGCCGACGTGGCCGAGGTGATCGCGGGCATCGCGGACCGAGGGGCCCTCGGCAGCGCTGACGCGGTGTTGTCGGGCTACCAGGGCGACCCGGCGATGGGCGCGGTGATCCTCGACGCGGTGGACAAGGTCAAGGCGGCCAACCCGGATGCCGTGTACTGCTGCGACCCGGTGATGGGCGACGCCGGCCGCGGGATGTTCGTCCGGCCCGGCATCCCGGAGTTCATGCGGGACGTCGTCGTACCGCGTGCGGACATCATCACCCCGAATCACTTCGAGCTGGACTTCCTCGCCGGCCGTACGACGAACTCGTTGACGGAGTTGCTGGAGGCGGTCGACGTGGTGCGCGAGACGGGGCCGCGGCACGTCCTGGTCACCAGCGTGCTCCACGGCGACGTGCCGGAGGGGTCGCTGGAGGTGGTGGCCGTCTCGGACGAGGGCGCCTGGGCCGTGACGACGCCGCTGCTGCCGATCAGCCCGAACGGCGGCGGTGACGTCACCGCGGCGCTGTACCTCGCGCACCTGCGGACGACGGGCTCGCCCGCGACGGCACTGGAACGCACCATCGCCTCCGTCTTCGCCGTACTCGAGGCGACCCTCGCGGCGGGCACCCGGGAGATCCAGCTGATCGCGGCCCAGGACGCGATCGCGGAGCCGCCGACCAGGTTCACCGCCCGGCGGCTGCGCTGACTGTGCGCATAGCGTCGTACGTCTGACGCCTCGCCGGCGGTTCGTGGCCCGGCCACCGGAGAACAGCCGGCCGGACGGGCCAGCGCCCGTCCGGCCGGGATCGGAAATGGCAGGTCATCGAGCAGCGCCGACGAACGGTCGCGCAGACCCGGTGGCCGGCGACTGCGTGCCGGAGCGGCGCGGGAGCAGGAACGGCGTGGCCAGGAGCAGTACGCCGGCGACACCGATCGCGACGCGTACGTCGGTGGCCCCGGCCAGAACGCCCCACAGCGCGGTGAGCACCGCGATCACCAGGACCACGCCGGCCGCGCCGGGCATCACGAAGAACAGGCCGATCGGCCACAGCGCGCGCAGCGCCCCCGAGACGAGCAGGACCCGGCGGCGCCCGTAGCGGGCTTCCAGACGCGGGGCGTTGCGCGGACCCGTGCCGACCGGTTCAGCCCACATGACGTCGAGCTGCCGGCGCGCGGCCCGCGAGGCGCGCCGGTACGTGGCCGGCCCGGCCCGTTCCATGATGATTCGTTCCGTGGTCGGTGCGGCAGGGGCCGGGCCGGGGTTGACCCTCTCCCAGGGGGAGGGGCGAGGCTGGTTGGAGGCGTCGGTGACGGGGTTGATGCCGATCGGGGTGTTCGCGCGAGCGACCCGGTTGTCCATTCGAGTGCTGCGTAACTATGACCGGCTGGGTCTGCTCGTCCCGGCGTCGGTCGATCCGGACACCGGCTTCCGCCGGTACAGCGTCGACCAGTTCCCCCGAGCGGGACTGGTCCGGCGGCTGCGAGAGCTGGAGGTGCCGTTGCCCGAGATCGCCGAGATCCTGGCGGCCGAAACCCCGGAGCAGACCCTCGCCGTCATCGAGCGGCACCGGGAACGCGTGGCCGCGCGGGCGGCCCGGCTCGACGAGATCGCCGGGCGGTTGGGGGCCGTGCTGGCCGATCCGGGCCGCGTGCCGGGCTGGCTACACGTGTACGAACGGTGGCGCGATGCCCAGCCCACCGCCCGCATGCTGGTGCGTACCCCGCTGAGCGGACTGGCCGAGGCGCTGGCGCCCGGGTTCGCGCGGCTGTTCGCCGGCCTCGCCGCGCAGGGGATCGCCCCGGCGGGGCCGGTCGGGACCCGATACCTCAGCGACGACCTCGACGCGGCGGAGTTGGAGGTGGAGCTGTTCGCGCCGGTGGCGCGCCCGCCCCGGCCGACCGCGACGATTGCGCCCGGGGAACTGCCGGGCTGCCTGCTCGCCGCGAGCGTCCACGAGGGCGGCTACGACGACATGGAGACCGCCTACCGGTCGCTGGGACGCTGGATCGCCGAGCACGACCGGGCGCTGGCGGGCCCAGCCGAGGAGCGCTACCTCGTGTCGCCCGCACCCGGCACACCCACGGCCGCGCTCCGCACGGAGATCGCCTGGCCGGTCCGACCCCCGTCCGGCCCGTCCCGACCAGCAGACCAGGAGACCGAATGATCATTGAGAACGTGGCGTTCCCCGCCGGTCGGCACTGCGAGACCACCACGCTCGGTGCCCTGCTGCGCCACGAGGGCGTCGACCTGTCCGAGCCCATGCTGTTCGGCCTCGGCGAAGGTCTGGGCTTCGTCTACTGGGATGCCAAGAGCATGGACTTTCCGTTCCTCGGCGGCCGCACCAAGCCGACCACGATCACCCGAACCGTGGCCGACCGGCTGGGCCTGACGCTGCACATCCAGGAGACCGCCTCGCCCCGTAAGGCCTGGCAGAACGTGGTCGCCGCCCTCACCGCCGGACGCCCGGTCGGCCTGCAACTGGACTCCTACCACCTGGACTACTTCAGCACGAAGGTCCACTTCGGGGCCCACTTCGCCGCGATGTACGGCTACGACGACACCCACGCCTACCTGATCGACACCGCTCAGCAGGGCGGCGCCGTGACGACCACGCTGACGAGCCTGGAACGGGCCCGCAACGAACGCGGACCGATGACCGCCCGCAACCTCTCCTACACCATCGCCAGCCCCACCGGCCGGCCCGATCTGGGCCACGCCATCCGGGCGGCCATCCGCAACAACGCACACGCCTTCCTCAATCCACCCATCGCCAACCTCGGCCATCGAGGCATCGACAAGGCGGCCCGACAGGTGACACGGTGGCTCGACCGCTCCCGCGACCCGTCCCGCGACCTCCCGCTGGCCGCAACGCTGATGGAACGCGGCGGGACCGGCGGCGCCCTGTTTCGCGCCATGTACCGCGACTTCCTCGCCGAATGCGCCACGATCGTCGACGACGACGACGTCCGCCTCGGTCACCGGCTGTACGCCGAGATCGCCCCGTCATGGACCGAGGTCTCCCACCACATCACGGCCGCCGGAGAAACCGGCGACCCGGACCACCTGACCCGAGCCTCGGTACTCCTCACCGAACTCGCGGCCAGGGAGCGCCACGCCATGCAGATCCTGGCCGGCCTTCGCACCGACTGACCACCGTGGGACCGTTCGGAGTGGGCGGAACGGACCGGCCCCCTACCACGATTGCCCAGCCGACCTCTCAGCCGGGCACGCGTACGATCGCCCTGCCCGGCTCCGGCACCGACCCACGCGAAGCAATGGAGGCTCGTGATGACAGAAGAGATCCCACCCGGCGGACGGGTGCTGTTCATCGGCGACAGCATCACCGACGCGGGACGCAACCGCGAGCGGTCCGACGACCTCGGTGGCGGATACGCCATGATGGCCTCGGCCTGGTTCACCGCCCGGCACCCGCAGCACGCCGTCACCTTCCTCAACCGGGGCGTCAGCGGCGACCGGGTCCGCGACCTGCGTGCCAGGTGGGACGACGACTGCCTGCGGCTCGCGCCGCAGGTGGTGTCGGTGCTGATCGGCATCAACGACACCTGGCGCCGGTACAGTGCCGACGACCCCACCACTGTGGAGGAGTTCGAACGCGACTACCGGCACATCCTCGACCTGACCCGACGGCGGCTCGACGCCGCTGTCATCCTGATCGAGCCCTTCCTCATCCCGCTCGACGACGGACAACGGGCATGGCGCGAAGACCTCGGGCCGAAGGCCGACGTGGTGCGCAAACTGGCCGTCGACTTCGACGCGACGTTGGTGACGGTGGACCACCTGTTCGGTGCCGGAACAGCCGACGAGCAGGTCTGGACGGCGGACGGCGTGCACCTGACGCAACCGGGTCACGCCCTGCTGGCCCAGCAGTGGCTGCGGGCGGTCGCCGCCCGGGACCTGGCAACCGCCCCGACAGCCGTCCCGTGACGATCCGCGAGAGGAGACGGCGGGACCAGGGATGTCCGCCGACGACCTCTCCACCGGGCTCGTCGGCTGGCGGGCGCTGACGGGATCGCTGAGCGGATGGACGACGACCAGCGCGGAGTTCATCACGTCTCGGTCGACAGCCGCGCGTAACCGTCGGGCCGCTACCCGTCGCCGGCGGGGCGCTCGCGCACCACCAGTTCGTCGATCTCCAGCCGGCCGATGCGCAACTCCCGCACGACGGCCCGGCGGATCGCCAGCCGACCGATGGCCAGCGCCCCGACGGCGACGGCCCCGACGGCCAGCGCGCCCACGGCAAGCGCCCCGAGCGACGCCGCGCCCGCCGCCCGCGCGCCCGCCGCCGTGCCGACGGGCCCGCCCGCCCGCGTGCCCCGTACCGCTCGTGTCATCCGCTCATTGTCCGTGCGGCGCCGGCCCGGCGCGCCCGAATCGCGCACCGACGGGCGTCCGTGTCCGCCCTGGGCGTTATCGGGGCGCGGCCGGGCCTGGCGAACGCGGCGGAGCGGACGTGACGCGAGGTCCGCGATGTCACCGCCTGGCCCTATCCTCGGGCCCGTGACCGCCGACCTGCGCCTGCGCCCCGTACGCGACGACGACCTGCCCCACTTCTTCGACCACGAGCAGGACGTCGAGGCCAACTGGATGGCCGCCTTCGGCCCGGAGGACCCGACCGACCGGGCGCGGTTCGACGCGCA
This sequence comes from Micromonospora sp. NPDC047730, assembly GCF_043204765.1. NCBI lineage: Bacteria > Bacillati > Actinomycetota > Actinomycetes > Micromonosporales > Micromonosporaceae > Micromonospora > Micromonospora sp. NPDC047730. Next base: position 106,318 of record NZ_JBIDCU010000020.1, read on the forward strand.
CTGGCGCCGGGTCCGCGCCGACGAGCGGATCGTCGCCCGCACGGCCGTCGTCGACGACGAGGTGGTCGGCCACGTGACCGCCTTCCCGGTCGGCGACAAGACCGAGGTCAGCTACTGGATCGACCCGCGCCGCTGGGGCCGGGGCTACGCCACCGCCGCGCTCGCCGCCCTGCTGCGCGAGCTGCCCCAGCGGCCCGTGCACGCCCGCGCCGCCAAGGACAACCGGGCCTCGCTCGCCGTGCTGCGCAAGTGCGGCTTCGTCGTCACGGGCGAGGACAGGGGGTACGCCAACGGCCGCGGCGCCGAGGTGGAGGAGTGGGTGCTGGAGCTCGCCGACCGCTGACCCGGCCCCGCGCCCACCGAGCGGGCTGACCCGGGTGAGCACTACTCTCGCGGGGTGGACTGGCTGGAACTCATCGGCTGGACCGGCTCGGCGCTGCTGGTCTGGTCGTTGCTGCAGACGCGCATCCTCCGGCTGCGTGCCCTGAACCTGCTCGGGTGTCTGATCCTGATCGGCTACAACGCCGCGGTGCAGGTCTGGCCGATGGTCGGGCTGAACGTCGTGCTGGCCGTGATCAACGTCTGGTACCTGCGCGCCATGCTCGCCACCCGCCACGACGAGGCGACCTACCAGGTGGTCGAGGTCGGCGTGGACGACCAGTTCCTCGCCCACACGCTGCGCGTCCACGGCACGGACATCGCCCGCTTCAACCCCGGCTTCCGCTGGCCGCCCGGCACCCTCGCCGAGCGCTCCGCCTTCCTGGTGCTGCGGGCCGACGAGGTGGTCGGCGTGGTGCTGTCGCACGCCGAGCCCGACGGCGTGGCGCAGGTCGACCTCGACTACGTCACCCGGCGGTTCCGGGACTTCACCCCGGGCGAGTTCGTCTACCGGCGCAGCCGCCTCTTCACCGATCGGGGGTTCCGCCGGGTGGTCACCCCGCCCGGCATGGTCGCCCCCTACTACCACCGGCTCGGCTTCCGCCCCGAGGGCAGCTCGTACGTGCTCGACCTGACGGCCCCGCCGGTCGCCGAGCGAGCCTGACCACTTCCCGGGCCGGGCGAGGATTCACCGGCCGGCCCGGTGGGCACAGACTGGCCTACGCCGGCCGGGTCCTTCGGCCGGCGGTGCCGGTCGTGCGACGGGCACCGGTGGTGGGTGAGGAGAGCCGGGCGTGCAGAGCATCTGGAGCCAACTGGCCCTGGTCGGTGTCCTGGTCGTCCTCAACGCGGTCTTCGCGGGCAGCGAGATGGCGCTGGTCTCGCTGCGGGACAGCCAGGTACAGCGGCTGGAACGCACCAGCCGCGCCGGCCGGGTGCTGGCCCGCCTCGCCAAGGACCCGAACCGGTTCCTGGCCACCATCCAGATCGGCATCACCCTCGCCGGCTTCCTGGCCTCGGCCGCCGCGGCGGTGTCGCTGGCCAGGCCCCTGGTGCCGCTGCTCGGCGCGCTGGGCGGCGCCGCGGAGACCGTCGCCATCGTGGTGGTCACCCTCGCGCTGACCTTCGTCACCCTGGTCTTCGGCGAGTTGGCCCCCAAGCGGATCGCCATGCAGGCCGCCGAGCGGTGGGCGCTGCTGGTGGCCCGCCCGTTGGACCTGCTGGCCACCCTCACCCGGCCGGCCGTCTGGGCCCTCGGCGCCACCAGCGACCTGGTCGTACGCCTGGTTGGGCTCAATCCCGAGCACGAGCCCGACGAGATCGGCCCCGACGAGCTGCGGGAGATCGTCTCCGGAAACCACGGCTTCACCAAGGAGCAGCGGACGATCATCGCCGGGGCGGTGGAGATCGCGGACCGCCAGCTGAAGGCGGTGCTCGTACCACGGTTGCAGGTCTTCACGCTCGACAGCGGTACCACCGCGGAGGCCGCGCGGCTGCTGCTGGCCGCCACGGGCCACTCCCGGGCGCCGGTGGTCCGGCACGGCGGCCTGGACGACGCGGTCGGGGTGATCCACCTGCGCGACCTCGTCGGCGTCCGCGACGACCGGCCGGTCGACGAGTGTCTCCGCCCGCCGATGCTGCTGCCGGACTCGCTGCCGGTGGTCGACGCGCTGCGCCAGTTCAAGGCCGAGCGTCAGCACATCGCCCTGGTGGTCGACGAGCGGGGGGCGGTCGACGGGATCGTCACCCTCGAGGACATCCTGGAGGAGATCGTCGGGGAGATCTACGACGAGACCGACCGGGACGTGCGCACCGAGCCGGACGGTGCCATGCTGCTCCCCGGCACCTTCCCGGTGCACGACCTCACCGACGTCGGGGTCGAGCTGCCCGGCCGCCCCGGCGGCGACTACACCACCATCGCGGGCCTGGTGCTCACCTGCCTCGGCCACATCCCCACCGTCGCGGGGGAGAGCGTCGCCGTGGACGGCTGGGAGCTGGAGGTGGCCCGCATCGACCACCGCGCGATCACCGGCGTCCGGCTGCGCCGGCCGGCCGCGCCGCCGCGCGACGACGCCGGGGAGCCGGTGCTGGACGAGGTCCGCGGCTGAGCGTCGCCACCGCGCCCCTGGCCGGGGTGCGGGTCAGGCGGGGGAGAGGTTCTGCAGTCGCACCTGGCCGCGGGCGACGAGCTGGGCGTCGGCGTCGGTGATCTCCACCTGCCAGAGCTGCTGGCTGCGCCCCCGGTGTACGGGGGTGCCCACGGCGGTCAGTTCGCCGTCGCGGACCGCGCGCAGGAAGTCGGTCTGGTTCGACACGCCGACGACCCGCCCCCGGTCGCCCAGCCACACCGATCCGCCGACGCTGGCCGCGGTCTCGACCACCGAGCAGTACACGCCGCCGTGCTGGATACCGAACGGCTGGTGCAGCTCGGGGCGGACCTGCCAGCGGATCACCACGCGGTCCCCGCTGACCTCGTCGAACTTGAGGCCGAGCAGGGCGACGAAGCCGCCCGTCAGATCCGGCATGTCCACGGCGTTCCCCTTCCCGATCATGGCGTCGCCAGCCTACGCCGCCGCCCGCTGCGTAAACCCGCTACGGCGGGTGCCCGGTCATGGGGGAGAATGGGTGACCGTGACCGACAGCAGCCTCCCGCCGCCCGGGCGGGACTCCCTGACCGATGACCTGCGGTGGCGCGGCCTGATCCAGGACTCCACCAACCTCGACGAGCTGCGTACGCTGCTCGACGGGAGTGCCGCCACCTACTACGTGGGTTTCGACCCGACCGCGCCGAGCCTGCACGTCGGCCACCTCATGCAGGTCACCACGGCCCGTCGGCTCCAGCTCGCCGGGCACCGGCCGCTGCTGCTCGTCGGCGGCGCGACCGGCCAGATCGGCGACCCGAAGGAGAGCGCCGAGCGGACCCTCAACCCGCCCGAGGTGGTCGCCGGCTGGGTGGCCCGGATCCGTGACCAGCTCGCCCCCTTCGTCTCGTACGAGGGCGAGAACGCCGCGCAACTGGTCAACAACCTCGACTGGACCGGCGAGATGTCGGTGGTCGAGTTCCTCCGCGACGTCGGCAAGCACTTCCCGGTCAACAGGATGCTGGCCCGGGAGGTGGTCAAGGCGCGGCTGGAGAGCGGGATCAGCTTCACCGAGTTCAGCTACCAGCTGCTCCAGGCCAACGACTTCTTCGAGCTGCACCGCCGGCACGGCTGCCAGCTCCAGTTCGGCGGCTCCGACCAGTGGGGCAACATCGCGGCCGGGGTGGACTACATCCGCCGGCGCGGCGCCGGCCCGGTGCAGGCGTTCACCACCCCGCTGGTCACGAAGTCGGACGGGACGAAGTTCGGCAAGACCGAGGGCGGTGCCATCTGGCTCGACCCCGAGATGACCAGCCCGTACGCGTTCTACCAGTTCTGGGTCAACGTCGAGGACCGGGACGTGAGCCGCTACCTGCGCTACTTCAGCTTCCGTTCGCGGGAGGAACTGGAGGCGCTGGAGAAGGAGACGGCGGAGCGGCCGGCCGCCCGGGCGGCACAGCGTGCGCTCGCCGAGGAGCTGACCACGCTCGTGCACGGCGAGCGGGAGATGGCACAGGTGGTCGCCGCCAGTCAGGCGCTCTTCGGCCGGGGCTCGCTGGAGGAGCTCACGCCGGCGACGCTGCGCGCCGCGCTGACCGAGGCCGGCCTCGTCCACCTCGACGAGCTGCCCGACGTCGCCGGGCTCCTGCGCGATTCCGGGCTGGTCCCGAGCCTGAAGGAGGCCCGCCGGGTGATCGCCGAGGGCGGCGCCTACGTCAACAACAACCGGGTCACCGAGACCGACGCCACCGTGAGTCCGGAGGCCCTGCTGCACGGCCGGTACCTGGTGTTGCGCCGCGGCAAGCGGTCGTTCGCCGGGGTCGAGCTGCGCAGTTAGCCGTACGCCCGCGCGAGTGTGACGGGCGACGCCCCCGGTGGATTTGACGATCAATCCGCCGGGGGCGTAACTTTCTCTCTGCCAGCGCGGAACGGACGAAACGGGGCGAAAGTCCTGGAGGCCGGAGCGTGGCAACGAGCTTCCGGTTCGAGGGGTTGCACTCCTCGGGTTCGGGACCGGGCGGTGCCCCGGATTCGCCGCGAGGCGGATTTGGTGAGGCGGAGCCGACCGGGTAAGGTTCGACGCCGGCAGGAAACCGGGCGAGTTCGCGGGAGACCGCGGCGGCCGGTCTGTCGGAAGCCGCGATCGGAAACGGTGGAAGCCGGTCTGGTCATGGTGCCCGGAAATTGGGTTGAAGTGGTGCGGATCGCGACAGAGCGGTTTGACACGGCGGAAACCGCCGGGTAACGTAGTAAAAGTGCCCGGCGCGAGAGCGGCGGGGATGTGAACGAAATGCCCCGGGTCGGGGGCTCCACGGTGTGGGGTTTCCGGGCGGTG